>JAGCPY010000057.1 GCA_017965425.1 Bacteroidaceae bacterium
TCAAATCTTGGCATTGTTTAATCAAATCAAAGAACATGGCTGGAGCCATGACTTGATTTTTATATTCGTGAGGAATATAACAATGGACACATCGCTCATTACACTTACTCACTATCTCTATATGAACGCTAACGGGAAAAGGATTGTCACCAAATCTCTTCTCAAAAAAAGTTTGAGTCGTAATTGTTGAATTATTGGTCGCATTTGCTCCTATTGATTTATTTCCGACTTCGTGCGGAATAGAGCAACAAGAATTTGCTCTACATTCGTCTACCGATTCGCCAGTTATAATAAAACCAGCTTCTGACAAAGACTGTAGTAATGCTTCAACATCACTTCTCAACTGATTTATATCGACATCAACAAATTCATTCATTGCCCTATCCACGATTTCTTGTAGAGAGAGAGGCTTTTTTTCAAGGCAAGACAATATAACGGCACCACTTTCAGATACGATTTTATCTCCCAACACAAATGATGTATTGGAAAAATGGTATCCGAAATTACGGTTGTCTGTTATATAACCGAAGTCTCCGTAATTACGGAAGATAACATCGGGTTTGATTTGATAGTATTTCATATATAAAATAATAGTCAGACGATATTATGCATATCGTCTGACAACTTTTTAGCGTCCGCCAGGTCCTGGAGGATTGCATGGTCTGCCACAAGGCCTTCTGTTAGGACGACAATCTGCCATCTTCACAGTGCTTTGGGCCAGCAATGTTGGAGTTTGATATTTCTTCATACTCAACTTTTTTAGGCCACGAAGGCAATTAATACTCTCCCCTTTGGGGGCTTAACTAACACTGACCATTCTCTCTTATGATACAAGACAATGGTACTACATATTACAGAATAAATAATGTGCCAAATATGAATCTGCTAAGATGATGGATAATATTTAATTGCAAAGATATGACAAATTGTCATAGTTCCAATTAAATAATTATAGGACAGTAATAATTAAACATCTCAGCTTCAGAAGGGTGAACGGAACTCGGCTCGGACGATGAATAGAAAACAGGGTTACTTACTGCTCCATCTCGACCTGATGCGCAACCTCTACCTATTCCGTGGCTACGGAAAGGATGCACTGCTGCTCTCGGTACTAGCTTACAACGTCGGGCCATACGCCATCCTCGGCACCTCCAAGCGTCCTAAGAGCCGACTGCTGCGGAAGATAGAGCGTGGCGACAGGAACATCTACAATGACTACATTGCCTTCTGCCATAGCCGAACAGTGAAGTCCATCAAGTTCCGAAGGCAAGTAGAGTTTGACCTGTTCTTTATGAAGTAGATAGATGGAGGCAAATGGAAGATGGATTCTTCTATTTGCCTCCATTTTTCGTTGCTCGTAACAACCTTTTTTGGTTGTAAACCTAAAATACAACCTTTTTTGGTTGTAAAAGACAAAAACAACCGAAAAAGGTTGTTGTATTCCATTTTTTTTCGTAATTTTGCACCCGAAGCCACTAAATATGTTACGAAATATGGAGATTAAGGCAATAATTACAGGCGATATAGTCCGTTCGGAGCAGATTGCTTTAGACAAGCGAGACTTGTTGATTAAAGTCTTGCGCGATATTGTTGAAGACCTACAGAAGATAAGCCCTATGAAGATGGAGATGTTTCGTGGGGACAGCTTTCAGATTGTTGTTGAATGTCCTGAAACATCATTGAAAATCGCATCAATGATAAGGGCAGGTTTGAAATCGTATTCTCCGACAGATGCAAAAGAAGTGTGGGATGCACGAATATCCATAGGAATAGGAACGACAGACTATCAGGGTGATAGCATAGTAACATCTGACGGCGTGGCTTTCAAACTGTCGGGCAGAGGACTTGATGCGATGGAGAAGAACAGGCTTGCAGTCAGTACCTGTTGGCATGATGTGAATGAGGAATTGGATGCAGGTCTTGCATTTGCTGATGACCTCATTACTGGCTGGAGTGTCAATCAGGCGAAGGTAATCTATCTTTCTGTTGCCCAAGAACTATCACAAGCCGTTATAGCAAATAGCATTGAGAAATCACAGCAGAATGTCAGTAAGATGCTGACATCTGCAAAGGAATCGCTGTTAGTGCGATTCTTAAACCGTTTTGAAACAATCATTATAAAGTATAAGGAACTATGAACATTCTCATTCTTATCAAGTTACTTGTAGCACATATTATTGGTGATTTTTTCCTCCAGACCGACACTATTTGTGAAGGAAAGAACTCGAAGGGCTTTAGGCGTCTTATATATCTGGCCATTCATAGCGGAATAAACGCTGCACTGGCATATCTTCTTGTCGGGATGTGGGAGTGCTGGCTGATTCCGGTTGTGGTATTTGTCACTCATTATATAATAGATTATGTGAAGTCATGTGTAAATAGCAAAGATACCTGGATATTCATTATAGACCAGTTGGCACATATTACGGTTATCGTTTTGTTATGGGCATGGATAACAGACACGCAATTATGCTTGAGTGGTGATTGGCTGTCGGACTATCGGATTTGGGTGGTGGCAGTCTGTTACCTGTTGGCTTTGAAGCCTTCTTCCATCCTGTTGGGGACTTTTATTGCGAAGTGGACTCCCAAGGAAAATGAGAAAAACAGCCTTCCAAATGCTGGATCATGGATTGGCTATCTTGAAAGAGTTTTGATACTTACATTTATGCTGGTCGGCTGTATGGAAGGTATCGGGTTCCTGCTTGCTGCTAAATCCGTATTCCGTTTCGGAGAACTGACAAAGGCAAAGGAAGTGAAAATAACGGAGTACGTAATGATAGGCACGTTATCAAGTTTCACCATTGCGATTTTGTTAGGTGCCGTTGCAGTGAAAGTGCTGGGCAACTAACTTGTTGGCTCTCATTTCTGCGGTTTCTTTTTCGCTTCCTTGTTCTTTCCCGCAATCCGAAAGAAAAAGATTACAGGTTGTTCTTTCCATTACAGCCCAGGCCGTCCAAAGGTATTCCTTTCCGACTTTTCCTTCTTACAGTCTATTACAGGAGTGGTCGTCCCTTCAGCCTGTGCTGATTTGCCTTCTGGTACTTTTTCAAAGACAGACCGCTTTCAAAATCCCATTGCCATCTGGTCATACAGATAGAGCCGGTATTTACGGATGATGCCCTCGCAACTCTTCACATAGTCCTTTGCGCTGGCATAGCCTGCACGCTTTATCTCCACCAGCCAGTGATGATAGTCCTGGCTGTCGTACTGGCGACAGCGCTTGTACCTGTCTGTCATCAGCAGGCGTGAATGGTCGTCGATACTCTCCCATACCGTGGCGTAGTTCCTGAAATAGCCCGGCACGTCGTCGTCATGCCAGCTCTTGGCCCCTTTCCAGGTACGGCCCACCTTGATGCCAAAGAAGTTCTTACCCTTGCGGGCAAGCTCCGACTCGCCATAGGCGCTCTCCAAGGCCATCTGTGACAGCGTGACGGAGGCCGGTATGCCGTACTTCCGCTGTTGCTCCATGGCCACGTCGGCATAGAGTCGGAAGAACGCTTCCTTATCCTTTGGCACCACTTCCTCAACGGCCAAAGCCCTGACACATTCCTCGCGCGTATTCCTTATATATAATAACAGGTCGTAAGGGTTCACCAATTCACCGTTACGCCTGGCGGTGATATGCAGGTGCGGGGCAGTGGAACGTCCTGTGTTTCCGCTGACGGCCACCGTCTCACCAGCATAGACGGTATCGCCTTTGCTGAAGAGAATCCTTGACAGGTGGCAGTAGCTGATGGTGTATTCCCCATGACCGAGGACGATGAAAAGTCCCGAGCGGTCATCGCTGCCGGTTCGCTCCACCATGCCGTCGAACATGGCCATCACGTCCTCGTAGCTGGCTCTCAGGTCAAGGCCGGAGTGGTTTGCCTGTTCCCCTGTGAACGGGTCCTTGCGAACGCCGAAAGACGACGTTACCTCGATGCTGCCCAACGGGTAGCTGACGCTCAAATAGCGACTGGTCCAATACTGCCTGTCCGCCCCGCTCTGTTTCTTCTGGGCCACAGCCGTGATGGCGAAGAGGATAGTGAGACCGACGGCGAGTGTCTTGCGTAAATGTTCCATTCCAATCTGAATACTTTAATAACCGGTGCAAAAGTACATCAACGCCGCTGTACCATCAAAAACACCGCTATAAACCTCTTGATTTAACAGTTTGAAGACATGAGCGGTCTTAAATGTGTTAAATCAAGACTTTGTGCCGTTATAAATGCTGTGTCTTGCTGTTTTCATCTACCTTTGCAGCAGTTTAATGACAAAAAACAAGTATTATGCCCAGATTAGAAAGATTCAAAGAGCAGGAGATTCCTTACGAGGACCTTGCCAGGTTCGGTCTCACCCAGGAGATGATTGACGACCTGCCGCAAAGCGTGATGACGCGCCTGTTGTCGTCGCGCGAGACCCCGCTTCTTCCCTTGACGACCAAGACAGAGGACGGCGAAAGCGTCGTTTCGTATGCCCGTCTGTCGCTTCTCCGTACAAAAGACGGCATGGTGAACGTGGCCTTCATCCCCCGATGGGAGTCTAACGAACTTAGCGAATATACCGCCGAGCAGCAAAAGATGCTGAAGGAGGGGATGGTGATGGCAAAGGACGGCTATTACATCCAGTTTGACGATACAATCCAACAGGTCATCTCCGTCCCCACGGACATCATCAGGCAGAACCTGAACATTCTCTGCACGGAGGTGCCCATCGGCAGGGCAGACTATGCAAGGCTTGTCAACGGCGAGGTCGTCCAGCTGAACGGCCCGCAGAATCCGTTCTCAATAGGCATCGACCTCAACGACGACATGGGAATACGCATCAGCAACGGCAGCCGGATGGCATGGAAGGAGGAAACGCAGGTGGAGCGCCTTCCCAAATACAATTTCGGCATCTACGGGTGCTGGATGGCCGATGACCTCGGCAACCTGTCGTATGTGCCGGAGGACAGCTACACCCGGGAGATGGAGGCAGAACAAGTCCGGGCCGGGCAACAGCATGCCGCTTCGGCGCAGATGAGCAGCATGGGAATGGGGCGGTAGCCAGTCAGCAGAAATGTAAGACAATCATATTAGAAAATACCTTTGCCATCGTATTGCTTGTGAAAGTAGTACGATGGTTTCTCGTTAATGGTGCCAGCGGCGGCCAGCCTGTCTGTGTTCCTCAGTCTCCACCTCCTCCACGTCAGGTCGTTCTTCGTTGTCGCCTTGCTTCCTGTCTGCGCCAAGGCTCTCGCCGTCGACAAGCCGGGCATCGCCCGTCTCATCGACGGCTACCGTCTGTGTCTCATCTTCGCGGATGTCAAGCTTGGACTCGCGGCTGCGGACGACCTCCTCAATCTTCGTGTCTATCATGTCGGAGGCCTTCTTCACGTCACTCAGTACGGTGTTCAGATACTTCGGCTTCTGGCGAAGATTGCCGAGCCACGCCTTCAGGTAGTTCAGCGAGTCGTCCTTGTCCTCGTTCTCGCCCTTCTCCTCCTTCAGGTATTTTACCATGCCGTACTTCTGGCAGAGGACGGCGGCACTCATCTCGGCCACCAGCTCCTCACGACCGTAGGAGGATTCCATGTCACGACCGAGGCGGCCTTCTATGCCTGTGCTGTGGGCCATCTCATGGAATGCCGTCCCGTAGAACTTGCTCTCGTCACCCGCCTCGGCGAACTGGCGTTTCTCCGGCAGCGTGATGGAGTCGTTCAGCTTGGAATAGAAAGCCCTGTCCTGATATTTCAGGCTGATGGGGCAAAACCATTTCTGGCCCTCAATCATGGTGTCGAGCGGCTCAAACGCAAACGTCCTCGCCTCACCCTGTTCACACGGCCTGGCCTGATGGGCCTCCAGTATCTTGTTATACAGTTCCGGCCTTGCCTCCCTGATGTTCGTCTGCTCGATGTTGAACACGTTATAGACGCGGCGGTGGGGATAGACCTCATACTGCTTCTGCTCTTCAGGCGTCAGCCGCTTATAGTCATCGTAGCTGATCCGCTCCTTGGTGTCCTTGTCGACGACGGTGAAGGTGGTGAGGAAGACGGGAAAGCAGCTCTCTCCCTTGTTCACCCCCACATGAGGCAGGGACTGGCCATCGTCTCCAAGGGCGGGCTTCCATCCCTCCCTGGTCTTGACGGCATTCAGGCGGCTGATGCGGTCGAAGGTGGCAAAGACAGGCAGCCGGTAGCCGGCCCGCTGCATCTCCAAGAGAAGGAGGAAGGAGTTGCTGGCATTGTAATGACGCCCGTCAAGGTTCTGCGGAAGGCCGACGATGCCGTCGGTGAACCACGGCTTCTGCCAGTTGCTCTTCTCCATGTCCTCCAGCTTCTCTATCATCATGTCTGCGAAACGCTGCAGGGCGCGGTCCTCACTGTTAGGGGAGCCGTCGGCCTTGTGCCAGCGGCCCCTCTGTCCGGATGCCTGGGAGGCATCCCTGTTGTAGCTCTGTCTCATAGACCATCGTTAGTTATTCTGCAATGTCCAAGGCTGAATCTCCCTGACGCGGCAGCAGATATCGGGCTTGTTGTTGAAAAAGCCAAGCTGCAAGTCGCCTTTCACGTCGATGAAGGCCTCTGCCTTGACACATCCTTCATTTTCTGGCGAGAAGTTCAGGAACCTCACCCAGATATACTCGCGGTTGTCCCCGTCCTTCTCTGACGAATAGGCCGAGAACGTCTGGAAGGGATTGCCTTTCTTGTCGGTGCGGTTCTCAACGGCGGGCCTGTCGTCACGGTCTTTGCCGATCTTTCCCTGAAAGTGCATCTCCCCCTCGATGGCATCCGCCTCATCCTTGCCGATGACCTTCACATCCTCGGCACGCAGGTTGAAAAAGACGGTGTCGCCCTTCTTCCGTGGAGAGAGCGTTCCCTGAATCTCCACCCTGCGCCCGACCGTGAGGTCGGCGGCCTTCCCCTTGTCACCGTCCACGGAGACGCTGATGAGGATGCCGGAGAGGGAACCGTCACGTCCCTCGACAGGCAGTTTTACACTGAACGACAAAAATGTCTGACCGTCCTTTCCTTTCTTCGGCTCCGCCTGACGGTCGATGACGGCACAGAGCTTGCTTACTTCACATTTGATCATAGCTGAATTGTTTGTTTTTGATGATTATGCCAGGCGCACATTGTTGGCCTGTTGTTCTTCCGGATAATCAATGTCGAAATTGAGGGATGCCGTCTGCCGCAAGGCGTTCACATCGACACCGTTGCGCTGTCTTTCTATGACGGTCTGCCGGTCAGAAGGGCTGTCCGTAAGTGCCGGAATGACCTTCTGCCCGCTGTCCTGCTGTGCAGTTCCTCCTTGGTCGAGCTGCATGGCCAATGCGATGACGCCCATGAACAAGGTCGAGATAAGGTTGTCCAGGCCACCGCCCCGGCTTACGCCCTCCTCACCGTTGTTCATCATCAACAGGCTCAGCCAGTCTTTCGGGTCGGTGGAGTTGGAGAGATGGGCAAGCAGCTGTCCGTCGTCCTTGATTGGTTCAGCCAGGCGTCGCCCCGAATCATCTATCTGTATGCTCTCCTTTCGTGCTGCGAGCAAGTCCTCGCCAGTCCCTTTCCTGGTCACCGTACCTTCCAGCTGTCCGGCGACGGCAATCTCTGCCAGGTAGCCAAGAGGGTCAACGGCCTTGAAAGAGGTCTCTCCGGCTTCCTGCCGTTTCACCGTCAGGTGGAGATGCGGGCCGGTGCTGTTGCCGGTATTTCCCGAAACACCCACTTTCATCCCTGCGGAAACGGTATCTCCTTCAGACACGCTCTGCTCTGAGAGGTGACAGTAGGACACCCGCCACTTGGAGCCGTCAGGACGGTCATAGACCACGGTGACATACTTCCCGCTGGTGCTGTCGCTGCCTACGCCGACGACCTTTCCTTCATCCTCCGTTGCGAGGACATCCACATAGCTGGCCCGAAGGTCTATGCCGTTATGGGTATGGTTCCTGTAGCTGGTAGGGTCTTTCCCGAAACCGTCGGACATCACAAGCTCACCGGCAAGAGGAAAGGAATAGTTGCCTGGCACGACGGCATAGCCACCGCCCTCGTTCACTCCGCTGACGCGGAAGTCCGCCCGCCCTCCCTTCATATATCCTATCTCTATGCCTTTCTGCCGGGCATCAGCAATGGCCATCTGGTCATAACGCTCCAGATAGTTGCCGTTAATGATGGACTCTATGGTGTCCGCATAGCGGTTGGGATTACCCGGTGGCCTGTAGGCATAGCCAGCGTCGCAGATGGCCTGTGCCCAATGGGCATGGTCGTCACTCGCGTAGGTGAAACAGCGGGAATAGCGCTGGTTCTCCATCAGGAAGCGGGAATGGTGCTCAAAGCTCTCGGCCTCACTGCCATACTTGCAGAACTCCACCATGCCCATGTCGTTACGCACGACGTAAGGATTGTCGGAACTGATCCAGCCTTTGGTGGCATGGATGCCGAACATGTTCTTGTCCTCCCTTGACAGGGCGCTCTCCCCCCAGGAAGATTCAATGGCAGCCTGGGCCAGCGTGACGGAGGCAGGGATGCCATACCGCTGCTGCTGCTCCATCGCCCACGCTGCATATTTCTCAAAGAATGCCTGCTTGTCCATAGTTCCTATCTGCGAAAGGAGCGGGTCTGAGTCTGCTCATCCTCCACGTCTTCTTCCTGTTCCTCGTCTGTCTCTGCGGTAACCTCCTTGTCATCTTTGACGGTCTCTTCCTGGTTCTGCTCCACGGCCTTTTCCTGTCCTTTGGTCAGTTCTGCCTCAAACAGCTTGGCGGCAAGGGCCACCTTGTAGCCCGCCTTGTCGTCAACAAGCCAGAAGCGCTGCCACTCCGGGCTGTCGCGGTCTATGCGGGTGTTCAGACGGCTGTTGTCATCGACGACGGCACTGACATAGACTTTCTTGTCGTCGTATTTGTCCTTGGAGATATGAACGCTCTTGATGCGGTCGAGATCGACATTTTCCACCTTCGGTATCAAGAAGTCCTGTTTCAGCTCCGGATGCTGCTGGGCAAGCATATAATACTTCTGTCCCATCTCCTCGCGCACGGCATCGGACTTCTCTGTCTGAATGGCAGAGAAGAACTTGCCAAGGTCGGCAGCCTCCGGCTGTATGGTGACAGCCTCACCCCCTGCGGGCTTCACATAGAACACCCAGTCGTTCTGGTCGTTCTTGATGGCGCTGACCTTCTCTATCTCAATCTTGCCGGTACGTGCAATCTCTTCTGACAGGTCAACCGTCTCGTCCGGGACAAGGTCGTACTGCTTCAGGTGAGCCACCTCCACCTGCTTGTCGGCAAAGAATTCATTGGACTGGTTTAGGCCGAGGGCGCCACCGGCATTGTAGAACTGCACATCGTCGATTCCCTGGCGCTTCAGGGCAATGACGAAGCGGTTCTTGTTCATGCCAGGCACCTCGTTGTTCTTCTCCAGTGAGGCTCCGGCAGGAAGGATGACGGCGGCACTCCTGTTCTTCTGGTCGCGCACTATCACGACCTGTTTGTTCTCGACATTCGGGATGGTGGCCAGTTCGCTGGCGATGGTGTACATCCTCGGACATACCGATGTGGCTGGCCTTTCGCCACGGACGACCGCATAGTCCACCTCCTTGCCTGCGGAAATCTTGTCAAGAACCTCGACGGCTTTGTTGACATCACGCTCTACGGCATCCAGCAGCTTCGGATCTTCCTTCAGCTCACGCTCCCAATAGGGTATCAGCGGGCGGTTGTCCCTGCTGATGGTGGCAGGAAGCCCCTGACGGGTCATCATCACTCCTGCCGTCAGCTCCTGGACAAGGCGGTCATACTTGTCACGGTCTTCAGGGAGCATGTTCAGGCGCGCCCCCCGATTCAGACGGTCGGGCGTGCCGGTATATGCCACGGCAGCACGGTATACATCACCGGCACGCTCCATGGCAAGGGTCATCCCCTGACCTGGCACAGATGACGTATGGCTGGCAACATTGAGGACATTCTTCTCACGGTCGTACTGCGTGAAAGCCATGCCTGTATTCACCGTTCCGCCAGACTGCCGGATGGCTTCCGCCAGCCTGTCCGAGGCGGCATAGACTTCGCCCTCCGTTGTATGCAGGCCCAGACGGGCGTCTTCCACCTTGTCGCAGATGGCGACTTGGTTACCGACCTGTACGAGCTTGGGCAGATGGCTGTCCAGCTCCTCTGCAGGGAAAGAGACGGACATCGTCTGCGATTTCACGGTGTCACCGTCGGGCCTGACGAGTGACAGGCCGAGTATTCCCGCCGCCTTCTCTGCCTCGGCACCGTATATCTCGTAATTGTCGCCGACACGGAAGAGTTTCATGGTGTCGGGATTCTCTGCTGTCATCTTTTCAAGCAGCTTCATGCGCTCAGCCTGAACGTCTGTTGCGGATTCTATCATGTCAGGCCGGACAAGCTGCTTATACTCTTCCTTCTTCACCACCAGAAGGGTTGTCTGGTCTATATTGAAGATGGGCTTCATGTTCTTCTTACCCTGTGCGTGATACAGTTCACGCTCCTGTGGGGGCAGGGCAAGATAGGCTGTCCTGTCGATGACATCGTTCTTGTTGTACTTGTTGACAAACTTATCCCAGTCATACCAGTTGTATGGTAGTCCTTTCTCCTTGCCCCGGACGCTGATGCCCTCCCGCTTGGCGGCAGCAAAAGAGGTGTAGATATTAGACCTGTAGCCGTTGGCATCGGAGTGCAGGGCCATCATCATGCTATTGAAGGGGCTGACCTTGGTGCCCTTGGACAAGAAGGCCGGAGCCTGCTTGCCGTCTTTGTTCATCCAGACACCGTCACGCTCTGATGCTGCATGGAGCGCACCGGCAAGGAGGGCGGTTTGGAGCGCGAGGCCGTCGGACACGTCCTGCTTCTCCTCTTTCTTCTCATCTTCCTGCTGTTTCTCCTCCTTTTCCTTCTGTTGTTCAGAGGCTACCTGTTCCTCCTCAAGGTTCTCGCGCACCTCGGCCTGGGCACGCTCCACCTTCTCCACAAAGCTGTACACATCGACCTTGACCGTCTCACCGGCGCCGCCAAAGGCCGGAGTCTGGTTGAACTCGTTCTTTTCTTCCATGTGGATGTCGAAAGACAGGGAGCCGTCGAACTGTTCCTGGAAATGCTCTATCTCGGCAATGTCGCTCTCCTCCAGGCCATCGTAGGCATCTGTCCCGTTCTGTAAGGCTGCCAATGCCCAGACAGGCACATCGTATGTGCCAAGATGCCTTGTCTCCTGTTTCTGCTGGGTCTGTTCCTGAATGGCTTGCCGGGGTTGTTGCTCTTCAACTTTCTCTTCCTTGACAGGAATGGGCTGCTTCAGGGTGTTAGGGGAGAAATACTTGGCCACCAGCTGCTCGGCAGTGGCCTTGCGGCAGCCCTGCTCATCCTTGCTGAAATAGGCATCCACGTCGTTCTTGTACAAGACCTGTGTCTTACGCTGGCCGTCAATGACAGCAGAGACCGCATACTTTCCGGCATTCTCGCCCTTGTTGAGCTTGAAGACCTGGGCCTTCTCCACATTCACGCCTTCTGGCATCGAATACTTCGCGTAGTCGATGTTCCAGCCTCTCTTCTTCCGTTCAGTCTGCTGCTCTTGCTGCTGTTCCTGAACCTCTTCTTGTTTCATTTCTTCCATGGTTTTGTCCTCCATTTGTTTAATGTTATCTTTTAATATTTCTACGAAATACTCTCCGTCGGGACCGGAAGCGAGGCGGTTGACATCAATGGCCTGCTCACCATTGCCGGCCACATAACCATCACCGACATGCTTGATATATTTCACGTCGTCAAGCTCCTGCCAGCCGAATCCCCTGTACTGCAAATCAAGGTGGGCACCGCCCATGTCAAGCTCCAGCACATCACCATCGTGAGGGATGGCCTTGTCAAGCAGCAGCCTTACGGCATCGACAGGTGGCAGCTGGTCTGGGTCGTTCATCATTTCTATTTCCGCGAGTTTCTCTGCCGTCGGCATGATATGATGCTTCTGCAGGGCCAGTTCCGGCTCCATCCCTTCCATAAGGTCTTTCTCCACGGCATCATAAAGACGGTGCTCTTTGGCTACCATCAATGCCTGGTCAATAGTAAGATTCAGTTCAGGCTGCCATTGGACGGCATTCCTAACCTCGGCAAAGAGATTGCCGATGCCATCGGGACAAAGGTCGTCGAGTCCCTTGATGTATGAAGGCACGCCGTCATTGTCAATGGCGCCGTCAATGCTGACGTGGCCGCCTCTGCATGTAATCTCCTTGATGTATGCCATCTGACAGGTGTCCATGTCGTTTATCACCTTCAACGGCGCACCAGTCCTTTGAACAAAGTCAATGCCGCCATTGCCTAACAAATCTGCCAACTGTTTCTCATGCTGTGTCATATATCCTGTATCTTGCTCCTTGGCATAATAGATTCCTTCCTGGAAAGCGCTGCGGCTGACGGACATCACATCCTCAAGGCGCACGCCGAAAGTCTTCAACTGTGAAGACAGCTTGGTCATCGTCCTGGTGTCAGTCATACGCACCCCATCTTCACTGCCGTAGATGATACAGCGGTTACCGCCCATCTGATGGACATAGGCTGCAAGCACGCCGACGGAATCGTCCTTGACAATATCCCTGGTCGTATTCCAGGGAAGGAACACATTACCCGTAATATGCTGGGCTTGGTCTATCACGATCAGGCTCAGCTTGTCGCGCTCACCCAGACGGTGGCTACTGATGAAAGACGCGACAGATGCTGCAGAAGATGCAGTGGATTGCTCCGGATTCCAGCCTTTGGAGAACACCTGACGGTCAAACTGATAGGTAGGCACGGGAACCATCCGGCTCTCGTCACCAACAGAGAGTGACTGGTCGATACAATAAGCATCGGTATATTCGCCGTATTTCCCCGATGTGGTGTCGATGATGATGCTGGGCTGGACGGCCGAGCCGAACACCTCCTGCATACGCTGGTGCATCTTCATGTCGAGGAAGCTCGCCTTCAGCGAACCGCTCGGATGGTTGTGGACGAACCATACTTTCTCAGGCTTCAGCTCGTTGAAAGCGACGAGGGCCTTCTCAATGGGGGCTGGCACCTCGTTATAAGTGCCTATGCCCAGGTGAATGACAAGCGGCTTCCCGTCCTTCACCATCGCCAGGAAGCTGTTCTCCACGCTCTGGTCTTCAAGGCTCTTGAAGATAAAGGCTATGTCTTCGGCTGAGTCAATCACATCGCCCCCGACAAAGCTGAAGAAGCCGTTCTCACGATAACGGCGCTCCACATAGCACTGCTCTCCGTCAGAGAGAGTGCGCAGGTGTAATGCTGTCAGGTCGCGTGAAGCGTCCTTGGCAGGATGCCCAACCGTCTGGATGGTGACAGGCTCCCGGGCATTTCCTTTCGTCATCGGGGGATCACTGAAAAGGTCGAGCTGTACGGCACTGCGAACGGTGGGGTGAGAGAGGCTTTGCAGCGTCTCATGCTCTCCCACGGATAGCAGCTCTTTCACTTTCTCCTTGCCGATGAAGGCTATCTGGTAGCCGTCACGGATGAGCCTTGGAGAGAGGGCGTCCAGCGAATGATAGCCGTCACCTCTCTCGTCCAGGCGGAACACGGCATCATTGCCGATGCCGTCCGTCCGGGCGAAGTGCCCGCTGTTCTCCTTGTCGTAATGGTGTATGACAAGTGCATGTGTACCGACAAAGACAAGCTCTTTGGCGTTGGGGTCCTCATACCCGGCAATCGTCTTCTGACGGCTGCCAGCCAAGGACTGGACGGCATCAAAGACAGCCTTCGAGCCAAGATAGCTCTCATAGCCAGGACTACTGCCGCGACGGATGTCGACGACCAAAGGCTCGGCAGCGACTGGACTCTCCTGAAAGGCGGCCTCGCCCAGGGGGCGGTAGTTCATCACCCTTCCAAGATATTTGTTCTTCAGGCTGAAACGCTCGCTGAGCGGCACAAGCTCCCCTTTCTTGTCATAGACGACAGGCTCCAGGCTCTTCAGTGAAGAGACGTGGCACTCCTGGCTCACGGCACTGGCAAGCGTCACGACGACGCCCTTGCCAAGCGCCTTGACACAGGCCTCGGCGGTGTTCCCGCTGTTCACCACATTGTCGATGACAACGGGGAGCCGGTCATTGGGCAGGTCGCCGGAGAGGCGGACACCCAGGATACCGGAGCCGAGCGGCCTGCCCGTGCGCCGCTTCACGTCATACTGACGCTCGCGGGCATCCCCTGTGAGCACATCGACGACAGGCACGCCGGTACGCCCGGAAATGGCGTTGGCCAACAGGAGCATGTCGGTAGCATGGCCGGAATGGCTGGGCGCCGGGACGAGCACGGCATTGTCGGGTATCAGGGGAGCCATCAGTGAGGCAGCCTCGCTGACGGCACTCTCAGCGCCATGCTTCACCTCACGGGCGAGGCGGTCAAGCTTGCCGCGATAGCCGTCAACGGCGATAAAGGGCGTGACGCCATTGCCCACATGCTCCCGCAGGGCATCGTTGAACAGGGCCTTCGCTTCTTCAATGTTTCCTGTCTCCACTGCGTTGGCATACTGCCTGTCACGGTCTTTCAGCCACTTCTCCGTCTTTGCTACAGGATTGACGTGCCGGGCGAAATCGTTCAGGATCTGGTCATAGACATCCTCCGCACTGCTGTAGCGGATATTCAGGGAGTCCCCTGTGTGTTTCCAGAAATCCTGGATGGCCTTGCTGATGTTCTGGAAGATGTTCCCCCAGCGGCTGCCGTAGTTGGCATCACGCCTTGACATACGCTCCAGCTCGTCTTGCAGTCGCTCGGCCCCGCGTTTCCCGCTGTACCGGGCAATGACCTCCTCGGCGATGTCGTCGGCATCGTGCAGCTCGGGGTATGCTGCCCTGACGAACTGCCAGGAGGCGGCATCGTCCTTTATCACAGACACGACGCTGTTCCAGTTGTCGGGATTGATGCGGCGCATGGCCTCACACCAGAGGTGGGCATATTCGTGGAGAGGCAGTTCGGCATCCATCTTTCGGAGGTCGAGATGAAGCTCACCCTTATAGGCAAAGCCGTAGGTCGTTCCGTTCCGGGTCTTGAAATGCCGTACCCTGCCTTCCTCGCTATGGTCTTGCTCTGCCGCCTTCAATATGCGGCGGTTCTCTCTGTAGTCGGTATGGACGGCAATGCCCATCTTCGCCAGATGGTCAACCAAAGCGCCGCCGGCCTCACGGTCGGCAGCCGTGAGACGACGGGAGGGGGCGACGGTGGCTTCCTGCGTCTCGATCAAGCGGTGTCCGAGCGGGTTGACGCCTTTCAAAAGGTCCCTGAGTACCTGGTCTGCCACCTGCTCCTTACTGGTGTAATGGATATGCAGGAAATCGGCGACATATCCCCAAAGCCTGTCAAGGGCTTCGGATATGGTGTCAAAGATGGTCTTTCCGCTCTTTTCCTTCCGTCTCCCGACTTCCTCCGTCAGCCGTTCATGGCCGCGCTTGCCGCTGTAGTGGGCAAGGACTTCCTCGGCGATGTCGTTCTCGTCATGCAGATGGCTGTAGCGCTCCCTGACCTCCTGCCATAGTCCGGGGCAGTCTTTCATCAGGGATACGATGTTTGCCCACTCCTTCGGATTCTGCTGGCGCATCACCTCGGCCCACAGGTGGGTGTATTCATGGATGGGGGCTTCGGATGTGGCTATCGACCTGTCAACATATATCTCATTGTTACAGACAAACCCATAGACCTGACCATTGCCGGACTTGAAGAACATGGGCTGTCCCTTACGGACATCCTCCCTCATCCGGGGAGTGACGGCGACAGAGTGCATCTTGCCCTCGACGTTCAGCTTTCCCAACTCCACATCTTCGGTATGCACGCCCCATTGCCTGCCGTACTTCTCCATGAAGTTCACGAGCATCACGTCGTAGAAGCCCTTCATGCCGTCAGCGCCTACACGCAGGTCCCCGCCATCGAAACGCTGCCGCTCCTGTGCCGCAAGAATCTTGTCGGAAAGTGACTTGCCGACAACTTTGGCGAGAGGCTGTCCGACAAAGTAATTCTCATTCTTCCCGTAGCCGCCGCTCCTTATGATGCCGTCCCTCGTCACGAACAGGTCGACGGATGCCTTCTCCTGAGTATGGAGTCTCACGCCTATCCCGCTGACTTCTGACGGCGACATGGCTTCGTAAGGCTCGGCTGTCACATGGTCTATATACTCACCAAGGCTGTAACGCTCCGCCTGCTGGTTGCCCGTCGTCCATGCCACGCGGTCATAGCCGTTCTCAGCGGCATAGCGCAGCATCCGCTTCATGGCCAGCTCGTGCCAGTTCTTTTCAAAGGGAGCGGCCGGTATGCCACTGCCGCCAACGGACTGCCTGAGCCGTTCTGCCAGGGAAGCATCATAACGCTGGATGGCATTGGCGACATCATACGGGTCGTTCTCCACACGCTGGCGTGTGACGGAAAACCTCTTGACGACCTCATCGGCTACAGTGTTGAATGACTCCTTATCATAGCCTTTCGCCCTGCCGTCCTGATGGCGCAGGCTTTGTATCTCATCAATGACCAGCGTCTTTTCTTCAATGAAACGGTCACGGCGGGCGACATATTCATTATAGGCGCCGACGGCATCACTGAGGCTTCCGAAAGCTCCGCCGACGCGCTTCAGGGCGGCAATGTTCTTTTCTCCATTCATCATTACCCGGGGACTCTCCCCGTTGAAATGAATGGAATACTTGCCGTCTTTCTCCAGGATGCAGTCGGAATATGACAGACTGCGCCGGTTCAGGTTATAGAAGTTCCTGTACCCCGGCACCTCGGTGTAGTATGTCACTTCCCGCCAGTTGTCTGCCGACGGCATCGACCTGATAACATCCTGTATCTCCCGTTCTGTACGCTCATGCTGGCCGACAGTCTCGCCAAAGCGAATCCAGGCCACGGCGCGGCCATTGCCGGCATCCCCAAAGTGTATCTCGTCACTTTGCCCATAGGGTTCAATGCCCGGCACCGTCAGGGCAATCTCGCGTCTGTTCTCCAGCCCCTCAGTCGTATAGGCCAGGCGCGTCTCGTCAATCATGCGCTCGTCATAGCCGAGAATACGGCGGGCAGCGGCAGACATCACATAGTCGGCGTCCCGATACTCTTCCGTAGGCTGGATGTAATAATCGCCATAGTGGTCGCGTTTGACTTCAAAGGCTTCTTCAAAAGAGCTGCCATACTTGGCTGCCATCTGTTCAAATGCAAGATCACCCTCTGACTGGCCGCCACCGGGGCCGCCGTCATATTTGGCCCGTTCCTCATGAAGACGCGTCTCCTCATTGGCATCTTCTTCAGAGTAGTCATATTCCCACTCCTCGCCATACTTGTCCCGCATCCGGGCCACAAACTCGGAATAGCGTGCATCTGCTTCATCATAGAGTCGTGGAAACTCGCTGATAATCCCCTTGAACTCCCGCAGATATGCGGCATAAACGGGGTTGTCCATCCAGTCGGCTTCTATGTCTGCCGCATAGTGGACTTTCTCAATCTGTATGCGGTTTTCTGCAATGTATTCCAGCACCTGCTGCCTTGTCAGCGTCCTCTCCTCAGAGTTAGACAGCCATTCCGAGAGACCTGTCCACCTGTCCTCGCCAGCCTTGATGCCGCCGTTCCGCTCTATCATGTGAAGCCACTGGTCAGGGGTGGCCCTGTCCTGACGTATGCTTTCGACGGCACGTTGGGCGTTGCTGAAGAATATGGGAGCATCCGAAATCCCGTCCTTCCCTCCACTCATAAGGCGCAAGCCGGTGGGGTTCCGGGCAAGCACGCTCTCGCCTTCTGCAACATCCGTGTTCACCTTTATCCCTGCCTCACGCATACGTTCTATCAGGGCATCGCGCAGCATGGCATCGAGGGGCAGCGCAGTCCTAACGTCATCCATCGTCTCCACCATCTGCAAACGTACAGAGGCACTCGGCTGCATCACTTCCGTACTGCCGCGCCTGGCAGTCTTCTTTGGGGCTTCCAGCTGGTCACAGATGGCGACACGCTTTCCTGCCCGTATCAGCTTGGGGAGATAGACGTCAAGGGCATGGTGAGGGAATCCCGCCATAGCCTCTTTCGGTGAGTCGGCCTTGTCCGTCGGATGGCGATGCATAAGGGTGACGCCGAGAATACGGGCGGATTCCACGGCATCCCCCTCATAGCTCTCATAGAAATATCCCACGCGGAAGAGGAGCATGGCGTCGGGATGCTTGGCCTTCAAGTCGTGATACTGGCGCATCATGGGACTCTCCTTCGGCTCATGTGCCTGACGTTCAATATCCCTCACATGTTGCTCGAACTGTACCGCTTCGTCCCATGTGCTGAAATCAACATAGTGGCCACGCTCTCCATGCAAGCCGACATTCACGCCTTCCTTCTCCAATTCGACAACAATCTTTGCCGGGGTTTCTGCCTGATGGTCGTCAACCCAGACACGTGCGAAGGCATGGCTGTCTTCCTCTCTTTCGGCCTTGTAGAACACAAGGTCGATGTCATCATTCAGAGTGGAGCCGTAAATCTCACGGATTCTGTCCGGCTCCCCGTTACAATAGACCTTCATGTCAGATGGGATGCCGCTCCACTTGTTTGCGGCCACGTCATAATGCAGCTTGCCGTCCTGTTCCTGGCGGAGGGCTTCTTGCTTCATTCCCGCCGCTGCCTTCTCCTTCAGGTATTCGTAGACGACCATGAGGCGGCGCTTGTCGCCGAGGTGCTGATAGCTGTAGCTATGCTTTGACTTCTCATCGACATCCTTGACAAGCTCATCGAAGGAATCCCTGTCTTCCTTTGACAGGTGATGCAGTTCTTCTTTGGTGAAAATGTTGTCCGACGACCCTTTTGCCGTCAGTTCCGTAAGGGGTGCTTCGAGTTCATCTGAAAAAGCCATGTCCCATTTCCCGGTGATATGCTCAACGAGATAGCCCGGCTGGCCTGTGTACCAGTCAATGCCCTTCCTCCTCAGCTCGCGTCTGGCATCGTACTCCTCGCCTGACCGTGCCCTCTGTAGCATATCGTCCAACTCATCACGCGAAAGGCCGGTAAGCCCGACACCTTCCGGCGTACTGGACTTGATATATTCAAGGCCTTTCGGGGACACGCCGACTTTTATGTCATGTCCTTCCGTGCCCTCACGGCCTGTGCTTCCAATCGTTAATAATACCGGCTGCGCCTCCAGGGCTTCCATGGCGGCCCAGGCCGTATGCCCGGTGTCGATCACATTGTCAATGATGACAGGCGTCTTACCCTTGGGGATTCTATACTGTTCGTCCTCCGTGAAGAACAGCTCCGGCATCGGCTCACCGGGATGTTCCTTCTTCCACTCATACAGGCTCTCATGCTCGCCGCTGTTAAGGGCTTCGACATATTTCACGCCTGTCAGTTCCGAGACACGGCGGGCAAGCCGCTGGGCATAGCCTCCATAGCCCTTGTGTCCTGGTATTCCGACAAGGACGGCCTTCTTGAACTCTGGCATTTCCTGAAGTGCCTTGGCCATGGCGGCTGCCGCCACGTCCATGGCCACGCTGTTGCCGTCCTTGACACCGTGGGCCAGGGCTCTCACCGTCTCTTCCTTATAATCGCCAAGGCTGACGACATTCAGATGCTGCCTGTTCTTGCCTCCTATCGGGCGGCCGAAACGGTCATAGCCCAATACCCGCAGACGGTGGACGGAAGGAATACAGGAGTCGTCCCTGGCATCCTTTGCGGCGGCCTTCAGCCATTTCACATCATCCCTGTGGGTCGCATTGAGCTTCGACAACACTTTCATGGCTTCCTCCGCACCGTACTGATGACGGAAACGACCTGTCACCACACCTTCGGAGACGCGGAAAGAGCCATGGTATTTCTCTTCCATCGCATCGCGGTCGACATGATTCAGATAGGGATAGTCACTAACCTTGAACTCTAGTTCCCAAGGTTCACGGCCTCCCGACCTCTGTGTAATCTTGAAGGGCATGTCCTCCGGCTTCATGCCTTCCGCCGCCTGTATCAGCTTGCCGTCCATGTCCTGCTGGATTTTGCGGTCGAGAGCCTGCAGCTGCTCTTTCAGATCCTTCAGCTGTTCGCTCTTCTCCCATTGCTTGTTGGCGATGCGCTCCAGTTCCGGTATCTGGCTGACGTATGACTGGCGCTGCTGCTCCTGGTTCTTGATGACATCGGGAATCCGGGCAAGGGCCTCGTAAGGATAGCTGGCGGCAAGCCGCTTGTCTGAGTAGGGTATCTTGCCGTTGTTGATTGTATAGTGAAGGCCGCTCTCACCGATGACGGCAAACTTGTTTCCTACCCAACGGCTGACACCCGTGGCAGGGTTGTACTCCGTCTTTGAGGACACCACCAACGGCCAGTCCAAACCGCGTGACACCAGTCGGGCCACCGTGACCTCGCCGTTGACTTCCTGACGGGCGACCTTCTGCAAGTAGTCGCCGTATGGGTTTTCCTGTGTCAGGTCGAAACGGATTCTGGACAGTTGCGGGTCGTTGGTGTTATGGAAGCTGATGACGGCATGATTCCTTCGCAGCTCTGCAAAGGCATCGGCACTGCCATCGATGACTCCTGCCAAAGCATGCTCAATGGCCGCCTTGTCGGTATTCAGCCTTTCAAGGGCAGCATCGAAATGCTGGATCTGCTCATTGGAGAAGTTCAGCTTCTGGAGGACGACCTGCTGCTGCTTGTAGAAGGCCTTGCGCTCTGCATCCATGCCGAGGATGCGCTTCTCCAGTTTGGCACGCTCCAGCAGGTCGGTGTTTCCGCTGGTGATGGCCACGTACTCGGCAAAGGGCATACCGTTGTTCTCATCTTCGCCGCCCTGGTCGAAGCTGCGCTTGCCTAATGCGCCCGTCTTCATCTGGCGTATGAACTCGCTCTTGGCCTGAAGCAGATAGAAATTGTAGCTGTCAAGGCTGCGCTCGACGGCATAGACGAAGACTTTCACTTCATTGTTGGCGTAGTCCCTGGCCACCTCGTTGCCCTTTCTCCTGGCACGTCCGTTGCGCTGCTCCATGTCGCTGGGACGCCAGGGCAGGTCGAGATGGTGGACGGCGACGGCACGCTGCTGCGCATTGACACCCGTACCGAGCATGGTGGTGGAGCCAATCATCACCCTGATGTCACCACGGTTCATCCTGTCGATGAATTCCTTCTTCTTCTTTTCCGTACCGGCATCCTGGATGAACTGTATCTGGTCGGCAGGTATGTTGTACTGGCCGACAAGCCTGTCCTTCAATTCCTGATAGACGCTCCATTCGCCTTTCTTGGGCGTGGAGAGGTCGCAGAAGACGAACTGGGTGCCCCGCTGCTCATTATACTGATAATAGATGTCGCTGATATTCTTTGCGGCAACGCCTATCTTGGTGTCATCTCCCTCACGGTATTCGGGATTGACAAGCCTCGGGCTGAGTGAGCATTTCTTGCCAAGGTTCGTGACAATGAGCATCTTCGCCTTATCCTCGTTATCACTAAGGGAGTCACGGAAGATCAACTCTGCGTCGCCGCTTTCTGCAAACTGCAGGAGGCGCTGCTGGAAGTCCTGCTGGTCTTCCGTGGGCTGGATGTTCACCAGCTGCACATCCATGCCCGGACGCTCCAGTCCCACGTCGGCAGCCGTCTTATAGTCGGTAATCTCATTGTAGAAGGCTCCTAGCTCCGGCACCTTGATAAACTGGCGGAAGCGCTCTTTCATCACGATGCTGCCCGCGACGTTGATTTCGTAGTCACGGCTCTTACGCGCGAAGACGGCGGCCCAGGCATCGAAGCTGTTGATGTCCTGCATGGACATGGCCTTCGGACGGAGGTACTTGAACAACAGGTACAGCTCGGTAAGGCTGTTGCTGATGGTCGTGCCGCTGAGGAACGTGGCGCCAAGGTCGCGGCCCGTGCGCTCCTGAATGGTACGGATGGCATACTGGAGGTTACGGGCACGCTGGCTGCCCTTCGGGTCTCCGAGACCGGCGACACGGCTGTCACGGGTGGTGAAGGCGAGGTTCTTGAAGGCCTGGCTCTCGTCGATGAAGATATGGTCGATGCCCATCGTCTTGAAGTCGACGACATCATCGGCGCGATGGGCAAGGACGGCATTGAGGGTCTGCAGCTGGGTCTCAAGGTTCTGCTTCCGCTTCTCTAAGCCGGAGCGCATCCTGCTGCTGACGGAATGCCCCTGGTGCTCATAGACCTCCAGGGCTTCGTCAATGGCCCATATCTCTTCATACAGGACTTTCCGCTGAATGTCGGCTGACTGTGGAATCATCGTGAACTGGTCGTGCGACATGATGATGCAGTCATAGTCGTTGTTCTTCATCCTGTTGAAGAAGTTCTGGCGGTCGGAGAAGTCCTTCTGCGTGGCATAGAGGATGCGGTCGGCGGGATAGGCCGCCTGATAGGTGGCGGCAATCTCCGCGACGTTGGCCTTCATGCCGATGATGATGGGCTTGTGGGCCAGGCCGAGTCGTTTCATCTCATGGGCAGCGATGCACATCGTCATCGTCTTGCCAGTGCCGACCTCATGGTCGCAGACGCCGCCGCCGTTCTGCAGCAGCATCCACACGCAGTCCTTCTGCGACTTGTAGATGTCGCTAATCTTGTACTTGCTGACGGCCAGCCCCTTCAGGTCAAGGCCGGGAAACGTCTGATGACCGCCGTCATAGCTGGCACGGACAAAACAGTTGTACTTTCTGTTGTACATATCGGCCAGGTCCTTCTTCCACTCGTCCGGATGACGGTCAATCCACTCGGTGAAGCCGTCGCGAATCTGGTCAATCTTGCTGGCCGCCAGCTGTATCTTCTCATGGTCAGGCCCCATGATGGGGTCGCCGTTGGGCTTGTAGCCGATGCACTTGTTGATGACTGGAACAGTGTTATACAGGGCATGGCGCAGCAGGTCCTCGCCGTCGTAGGTCTTCGTCTCGCCCGTCACGGCAAACTCCTGTGTGAGCTTGGCACTTTGGTCCGACACGTCCACCACGAACTCGTCGAGCTGCGGGGCATAGCCTATCTTGATGTCGGCTTCGAAGAACTCGGAGGCGAACTCGGAGAAATAGCTCTTGGGCATCCAGCGCTCGCCGAAGTTGAAGTCCAGCTCATCATAGGCAATAGGACGTGGGCGCACGGACAACAGGGCATGATACGAGCGGGCCACCTCATCATCATCACTGTCAAGATGCTCTTTGCCATAGTTTCTCTCAAAAAACTCAATCTTTTCAACGACATTGCCGGCAAGGAACTTGTCGGAGATTTCATACTCTCCGTCCATCGGATTGTAATATATGCGCTCCTTCAGCTGGTCGCGCAGCTCGTCCCCGGTAAAGTCGCTGATGGAGGCCATGTATTCCAAGTCCACGCTGCCTGTACGGTTCAGCGAGGCGGAGAGCGCATCAACAGCCGTCTCCACATGTCCGTCCTGGTTGATATTGAAAGAGACGGGACGGAGGAAGATGTCAGCCTTCACGAAGTGGCCGTTCTCGCTGTTCTCCAGTGTGAGCGTATCACGGCCCTGAACATCCATCAGGAAAAGCCTGGCATTCTTTCGCTCATTCAGGTTGCCGTACTTGCGGATGAAGCTGTCATAGTGGGTGTTCAAGTCCTTGCGAAGGTCGGGCTGTTCCTCCCGCTGTTCTGCCTCCTTCTTGTACAGCTGCTCGTAGGCATCCCTTATCTTCACGTAGAGCTTCATGCGCCCGGACTGGTCTTCTGACAGTTCTATGGGCGTAAAGGTGATGTCGTGGCCGATATTGGTAAGATGGCCCAGCTGGCCGTCGTCCTCGACGACAATGCCGTTCCGGTAATGGGGCAGTACCTCGCCTTTGTACGGGCGCGGCTCCATCGGCGGCCCTTGCTCTTCCTGTGAGGCGGTATCGTCTGCCCAGAGATCAAAGAGGCTCAGCTGCACCGGCTGTTCCTGACGCGCAGGATGCTGCTGCCGTGGCTTGGGCGGCTCCAGTTTCATCTGTTCGGACTTCGTGACATTGCTTTTATAATAGTCCACATAGTCGCCATGCAAGTCGCGGGACATGTATTCCGTGAGCAGGGAAGAGACGGCATCCATGCCGCCGTCATGGGTGAACACGAGCGTTGGCTTCCCGTAAGGGTCGGTGCCGCGCTCTTCCCTGTTGGAGATGAAGGCCTCGGAGTCGGGCGCCATCATCGACTTCCACCAGTGACTGTTCAGGCTGATGTCCGAATAGTCCTCGCCGTCGATGGTCTTGAAGCCTTTCTCCACTTCACAGAAGGCGAGGCTGTCGGGGTCCAAGGTGGAGTCGTAGCCAGTGTACTTCTGAAGAATCACGAGGTCGCTGCCGACCTCCGTGCCTGCCTCGTCGGCAAAAAGGCCGTCGGGCAAGCGGTAGGCCCCGACAAGGCGGGCGTTCTTTATCAGCTCCTCACGGATGGAATTGTTGGAGGGGGAATCCATGAAGCCGCGGGACGTGATGAAGGCGACAAAGCCTCCCTCGCGCACCTGTTCAAGGGCTTTCAGGAAGAAATAGTTGTGGATGGTCTTCGTTGATGCTGCCTTCACGGCATTGCCGGAACGGGCGAAGCCATCGTCGAATACTGAGATGTCGCCAAACGGGATGTTCGACGACACCAGGTCATACTTGCCCTGCTGGGAGACGCCGACGGTCTCAAAGCCATCGACGTGCACCTGCTCGCCGGGATATAGGGCTTTCAGCACCTTTCCTGTGATGATGTCCTTCTCGTAGGCTGTTGCCTTCATATTGGGATAGGACTGCTTGAAGGCTTCCACGAAAGTGCCCTTTCCCGCCGACGGGTCGAGATAGCTCTTCACTTCCACGCCCTGCCTCCTGAACACCTGCGCGATGGCCTGAACCACTTTGACAGGGGTATAGAATGCTGAGAGTATGGAGTTCCTGATGCTTGTGACGAATCTCTTGTACTCTGCAACGTCCCTGGCATTCTCCTTCAGCAGGGCATACAGCTCCCTGGTGGCATTGAACAGCGGGCGGTCGGAACGGCTCCATTTCGCCACGTCATCCTCTTCACCGCAGGGATTCAGGATGAACTTCAGCCCGCCAAAGCCACTGTACTTCCGCAAGGTGGCCTTCTCCTTTTCTGTCGCCTCACGCCCGGAACGCTCAATCTCGAAAGCCGTCCTGATGGCAGAGATGTTGTCCTTCAGTTTCTCCGATTTCCTGTATGCCATCTTTGTCTGTCAGTTAGTGTCCAAACCTGATGTCAGCGTATGTATGGCCCGTTCATGGGCCTGCCAGACGGCAAGGCCTTCACGACGGCCCTGCTCATAGACTTCCTCTGCCTTGTCAGAACGGTCATTGATGAAGTCGTCATCATTGGCACGGCTGTCGCCCTGCTGCAGCAGATAGTCCTTCAGATAGAGACGGTAGTATGTCATTTCCTTGTTTGTCATTTTGCAAATGGATTTATTCCGCACAAAGTAACTAAGATTCTGTCCGACCTGCGAATTTGGAAACGCAAATCTCTTGATTTAACACGTTTACGACCGCATCACTTCTTTTTCGACAGGATTTTCTCCAGTTCCGCCTTGAAATGCTCCTCATACTTGTCGTATTTGTCCTTTATTTGCTTCCAGTTGGCCGCCACCTCCTTCATGTCCTCCTGCTGCTGCCGGAGGGCTGACATGTTCATCTTCAGGCGCTTCATTTCCGACGTGTGCTGGGCCTTCGTCTCCTTATTGCTTTCCTCCAGCTTCCTGATGGTCTTCTGCAGCCTCATTTTTTCCTTTATGGTGCAAAGCCCGAGGAGTGCCAATATCCAGGAAACGAAAGACGGCTTTCCTGCACCTTCATCCTCTGCTTTTGCGTTCTCTTTCCCGGGCTTTGGGCGATGAACCGTCTTCAGCCTTCTGAACGATTTGGAAAACAGCCTGATTCTCTTGCTGTCGTCCACGGCGAGGAACAGCTCGTATGTCTTCCTGGAAATGTCAACACTCTCCTCCTTACCGTTGATGACAGCGGACATGCTGTAGGTGTTCCCGTCTTTCCTGTCAACCCTGATTTCCGAGATGTCCACCTCCCTGCCTTGGTTGACGTTATAGTAGAATCCGATGTCTTTCTTCATGGCGGCCAGCGTCGGGCCATCCATCCTGTTATAGGAGTCTTTACCGTCTGCGCTCTTTATTTTCACCTCGGGAAACAGAGCGTCAAACAGCTTCAGCCTGTTGGCGTCGTCCAACTGGAGAAAGAGGTTGTAGTCGTCTGACGATATTTCATGCGTAGCCTGACTCCCGTCGATGTGGGCTTGCATCACAAAACGTCCACCGTCTCCTTTTGCAACCGATATTGTTCCCACATCCATTCTCCTCCCGTTCTCTATAGGCTGGAACCAGTCCCTGTTGTCAAGGATTTTTGCAATATCCTTGCCGTCGATGGAGCAAGAATCATTGGAGGTGTCAGTGTTCTGATTATTTATTTTCTTATTTTCTTCCATAACAAAATGATTAAATAGTTCAATGTGTATTTGATGGAGTATATGACAGCTATCGGTGTATGCCCGTCTTTCTCTTGATGTTCATGCCCAGCGTCCCGCCGTCGGGAGTGAGCATGTTCCTGGCCAGAAGGAAGCACCTGCGTCCGAAGGCCATGTCGTCCTCGTCATTCTTCCTGCCCCACCCGGAGCCAGGGCCGCCACTGCCTCCGGCACTCTCCGCATACTGGGTAGCCTGGTCGATGTAGCCGAGGAAGAGCGCACTGGCCACGGCTGTTATCTCTGCTGCCCGTGTCGCCATGACCTCAAACATCGAGCCGTCGAAGATGCTGTTAAAATGTGTTTCCTGCGTTGCTGTCAGAGAGTCGCGGAAAGAGGCAATCTGTTCGCTTCGCCCGATGGCATCCTCGGCGGCAATCCTCCATCCGACGGCCTCCATGTCGTGCAGCGTCTTGTTGTGGAGGGCCGGCATTTCCCTGTTGATTTGCCGCTGCATCTCGTCGTAGTCCTGTTGTATTTCCGCACGTCGGTGGCCAAGCTCCTTCAGCTGCTCGGTGGCAGTCCTGAGCTGTTCCTTCCTCCCCGAAATCTTGTCTTCCGTAAGTTGCAGTTCGGTCTTCAGCTGCCTGATCTTCGCATCCAGCTCTTCTTTCTCCGCCTCGTTGCCGGTGACCTCGTTTTCCAACAGTTCTATTTCCGCAAGAATATCCAGTCTGTGTTTCTCCAGATTGTCCAGCATGGTGTTCAGGCCTTTCAGCCGTGTCTCGGCCTTCTTGACTTCCCTGTTGATGTCATGGAGCAGCCGACTCTGCTCCTGGATGTTCTCGTCGTTTTCCGCTATCCGCTCCTGTAGCCACTGGAGATAGGACTTGTGCTGTGCGCCCGTGCGTGCCACGCTCTCTCCTCGGGCCAGCCCGTACTTCTTGTTGACTTCGGCCAGCTCGTCGTGGAGTTCCTTGTACTTCCTCCTGGCATCCTCCTTGCTCCCGCCGAAGAAATGATTGTATGACACTTTGTCCTTTTCAGTTATCGGGAGCAGTGTACAGTGGATGTGTGGGTTGGACTCGTCGAGGTGTACGACGAAAGCTGCAATGTTCTGTTCACCATATTTCCTGGCCATGAAGTTGTACATGTCGACGGCCCACTGTTCAATGGCGGCGTTCCGGGTGACGCGGGAGTTGTCTGCACCTCGTCCGTAGTCCACTTCCTGGCCGCCGTAGGCCAGCTCCCTCATCCTCTCGCGTGACCCCTGGAGGATGATGTCGGCCACAGACCGCCGCCTTCTCGGGTCGTTTGCTGACAGTCCGATGTTCGGGTCCTTTATTCCCCGCTCTTTATATATCTCCCTGATCCGTTTCGTGACGGACGTGTCTTTGTCAACTTGCCTTATCACGCCGCCTCTGCACACCTCAAAATTCAAGTGCTCGCGGGTGGGGTCATACGTGCCGGCAATTTTCGACTTCCATGCTTTTCCTTCGCCCACGCGAAGGTGTTCATTGCTCTGTGCTATCGTCATCCCTTTGGATGCCCGGACGTCACAGACTTGTTTCTGTTCCTTTTCCATGTCTGGTGAAATATTGTTTGGAGATGGGGTACTTAGGGTGGCATCCTAAGCCTGATACCATGCCGCTGAGCTTGCTCGTTATAAGTGCGGCATTGCATGTTTTGGTGTGCCTCCGGCCACGAAACTGCGTATTAGGCTACACCCTAACTGTACAGGGCGTTGAAACTCGCGCAAGCGCCTGTCTGTGGTTTTCAACGGACTGGCAGTCAGGGTACCGCTCTCTGCCGTCACGGAGTGGCGGCTGGTTCCTCGTCAGGCTCATGGCTGACGGCAACACCCCCTGGGGTGACCGAAGAGAGGTCTGAGGTGTCTGTGACATGCCGTTCCCCGTTCAGGAACATCCGGGGGCCTTCACCCACGATGTTGTTAAGTCTGACGACGGTTCTGTTCCCCATTGGTGTCAAGGTAATGGCACCTATCTCTTCGAGTCTGTCAAGGAACTTCTTGGCAGTAGGACGCATCCAGCCCCAGGCATTGGCCAGGAGGAGGACGCTGCTGTTCATGTAGCCGTCGTCGAAGGTGGAGTCGGAGATGCGCTGACGGTCCAGCAGGTCGAAGAAGGCTTCGGCCTTCGTGTAGCGGTGCTTGCCGCCTTTTGACAGGTTGGCTATCGTGCGGCCGTCCAGGAGATATTCCCACAGTTCGAAATTCGTGACCACCTCCAGGGTGGATTTCTGTGCTGACGATGTGTCAGGCTTATTGGATAGTCTGTTGTTCTGTATCATCATAGAAAATGTTTTAAGTGTACAAAAATGATTGCATTATTTGATTTAGCATTGCTGGTGTATCATCGATTGGACAGGCAAGGTGTCCGTCCGTTTCCTGTAGAGTCTTTCCAACACTTCTCTGGAAACGGCATGAGCTGTCCGTTGAACATATCTGGGATAGATGGCCGCGGCACCCAGGATGATGTAGAGCATCTGGACGATGACAATGTTCCGTCCTGAAGAGTGAAAGGCGCATGATCCGAGAAGGAGCAGTGTCAGGCTGCAGATGGCAATGAACCATCTTCTGTTCAGGCTCAGCTTCAGCAGGATCTTGTCCGTCATCCTGTAGAAGAAAAACGGGATGACCATCAATCCGGCAAGCAGTGTCGCGTATCGAAAGGTGAGATAAGGCGAATATACAGTATAGAGTCCTGTCAGCCTTTCAACCTGGCTGTCATTATCGTGTGCAATCTTCATCACCTTTCTTGCGACGCTTGCCGATGCGTTGAAGTCAACCATGACGACCGTCAGCAGCACGAGGAGGAGGGTGAAGGAGAAGAGCTTCCTGGCCTCCATGCTGTGCTTCATGGCATTGTAAATACTTATTGAAATATTGAATGATTTACGCCGCCACTTCTTCAAAGCGGGTCTCGCTGAGATGACAGCAGAGAAGAGGTTCCGGCAGGAAGGTGAGGTGTCTTTCTTCGGCAAGACGAGATGCTTGAATACGAATGGAATGGCCGACAGGAAGAGGGCAAGCAATATCTTGAAGTACAACATATCTTTGGATTGCTTTACAATTATTAAAAGAAGTCCTGCACTATCTCCGCCTCCTGTCCGACCCCTTCCAGAAGGATGCCTTCAAAGAAAAGGGAGTCGAGCCAAAGCTGTCTGACATGGCGGAACATGGTGTCAAGGGAGTCGAAGAACTGCACCCTGATGCTGTCTATGAGGCCATGCTGGAGGGAGTCCATCATCACTACGGCCATCTCATGCTCGAAGGGCCGGGAATAGAGCGCGACATGGTAGACGCTGCCGTCATCGCTTGTCCTGGCATATAGGACGTGGAAGTGCAGATATGTGACAATCTCATCCGTCATGTCCTCTGCCAGCTGTTGGAAGGCGAGGGGGATAATCGTCTCAAAACAGTCCTCCCTTTTTGTAACTGCGCCGCTGTCGTCAACAAAATAGGCGGACAGGTAGCCGTGGAGCTTTCCTTGAAATGACTCCATGCTTTTTGTCAAATATTCTTCATTCATATCACAGGACAGATTTGAGGTAGGAACTGAGGAAGAAGTCAGACAGTATTTCCTTCATCTTGTTCAGGTCGTCGGAGCCTTCGGGGGTGCCGTCAAGATACGCAAAGAGTGACGGCAGCTCTTCGGCCAGCCGCAGGAAAGACTCTTCCTGGTCGGTGGTCAGTGAGGCCATGGAATAGTTGTCAATGGACATGAAGGGCTGGATGAGCATCCATCTGTAGTTGTTTCTCTGCTGCCCGTCCAGTTGCTTCATGGCCTTTATGTCCCTCATGCAGGCTTCGGCGTTCTGGAGGATTCTGCGGTTGAAACGCATGGTGAGAAAGAGCGTCATCCGCTCGCTGACCTCATTCTTGCTGTCAGATACGACTCTCGCATACAGGTCGTCGAAGAGCTGGGACGTCTTGTCGGTGATGGCGGCAAGGTGCTCTTGGTCCACCTCGCTCAGGTGATTCATCAGCGAGCGGAAGCACCGGTCTTCCTCTTTCAGGAACATGACCACGTCGTGTTCCTTGGAAAAGGCGGCGGTAGTGTCAAGCAGGGCATTGTATGTCTCTATCGTTCTCCTTATGTCATCGTAGGCATGGCACTTGTCCATGTCATTGAACATCTTGCAGGCCTGCTTGTAGTCCTGGGAGTCACGTGTCTTGTCACGGCCGATGGCTGTGTGAATCTTCAGGAAGGTCACATCGTGCAGTGAGCGCGGCCGCGTCTTGGCTATCCGCAATATCTCGCCCCGTATAGAGTCGGCGACGGAGTAATAATCAGTGGTCAGATGGCTATGCGAGTGTATGGTCGTGTCATTGGACAGACAGGTGTACACCGAGTCTTGCAGTTCGAGCCAGGTGGAGACGACGGATGTCAGCTTCCCGGTGTCGGCATTCTTCACCTCGCGGAAGGCTGCCAGTTGCTTTTGGCACGCGGCGACTGCTTCTTCTGACGAGTGAAACACGAAACGGTTGCTCTCTTGTTTGCTGCACGAGGTGTGCAGCATGATGGCAAACAGGGCCATAGCGGCCCAGGCCATCCCTTTTGTCTTGTTCGATTGATACTTCATGTTGATAACGATTTGGTGAATTGTGCAGGCAAAGGTATAGTTGTTTGACTGCACAAAAGAACATGGCAGGGACAAACTCTTGATTTAACACTTTTATGACCGCGAGATGTTAAAAGGCCCTTCCGCCTTATGGTGAAAGAGCCTTTTAACAATGCGTGTATGATGTCTCTACACTTTACCTGCAATGGGCATGTCGATGGTATGATTCTCTGCCGTTCTGAAGTCGTTCCAGGCATTTATGGCATTCTCTATCTCATACTCCTGCCACCTGTCATTCTTCACATCCGGGTCTGCTGCAAGTGCTGCATCCCGTCCGAGAGCATGCTTGATGGCATAGAACTCTTTCGAGGTCAGTCCCATGATATGGAACTGATTCTCATTGTTGTTGTTACTTCTCAGGATTTTCATAGACAAGTGTTTTATGATGTTGTTTAATGGTGGATTACCGGGCTTCAAGCGCAAGCAGTTCCTCGTATTCACGGGTTACTTCCTCCTGGTCGTACTCGTCATTGCCAATCATTTCGCGGTATGGCTTGATGTCGTCGTCCCATGGCTCGTCAGCGGCGATGCTCACTCGCTCGAACCGGTCGTCATAGATACGGCGAAAAGCCTCAATGATGACGTCACGCTGTCTGTAGTTCTCGTAACTCTCCAGGCACAGCTCCTTGGTCCAGAAGTCAAAGTTAAAGCAGATTTGCGAGTGTCCGTCGTAGATGGTCACGTCAACAAAGTCACGGGTTCCAGAACTGAGGACTACTTCGCGTCCGTAGTAACTGAAACAATTATTGTTAGGGCAGTCGGTCTTGGTTATTCTGTCGATAAGACGTGCCAGCCAGTTATAATTCTTCGATTTCATATTATTGCTTTTTGGGGATTTCATTTGTCCTTTACATTATAATTTGAGAACTATGAGGTTAAAGTAAGCGCCATTGAGTATGATGCGTTTGTTTGTGCGATGTCGGTGCCACGGGTCATCGGCTATGAACCTGTTGCAGTCTTTGTCACGGTAGTATCTGGTGCCGTGGTTATAGGGCTTTCCGTAAATTGTAGGTAGCTGGAACATGTATCGTAGTGGCTGTTTGTATCGCGCCGCCTCCGCTTCTTGGTTACTGTTGTCTCTTTTTAGTCTGTCATTTGGTAGAAATAGTCGCACTTCTCCCTGTCATTCTTGTATCTCTCATAGAAATCCTGTATTGCCTGATGGTAGAGGTTAGAGTATAGTTCGATGAACACATCACGCCCGGAATAGCCCTGCTGTTTAAGGTTGTAGTGTGCCCATGAAAGCATGTTGATTGCGATGACGGCCTCGGTGAAGGCCTTGTAGTTGCCCAGCCAGCTTTCTTTTACCCGCTTGTAGGTGTCCATCACTCCATCCTTGCCGCTTACCCAGTCGGCGATGGCGAAGTCGCTGGCAAATGTGTACTGTAATGGGCCGTATGGCAAACTGTTGTTGACCCACTTCTCCATGCCTGCTGCATAGGTGAAAACATTCTTGAAACCTTGATTCAGCTGTTTCATTGTCTGTCTGGCTATTTGTATCGCGCCGCCTCCGCTTCTTGTTGTGTTGCTGTCTGAGGGTTATCGGCTTTTCCTGACTCATATCCTTTTTACTTGAAGGAAAATTTTCCATTGTGTCAGTCCGAGCTTTTTTTATTGTCATCGACTAATCCGTCGTCATAGAGCCTTTTTACTTGCATGTATCATGGAGCGACCGACAGGAGGATAAGCCAAGAAATTCCATCGCTGTTTTCGTGGAATACCCAGATTGTATGCAATCTGTGGATGGCTGCCGCGAAAAGAGTCATGGAATCGTGCAATGGTTCTTGGTGTTCCTCCGGGTTGCCCTACCTTTGCAAGGTAAAAAGGCGTTTCTGTGGCGACATCAGCAATGGATGACAGCAAGAGCGAGGAAAGGCGGGGATAATGGAAATGGAAAGTAAAATGTGGATGATGAACGGGAGGGTAAGAGACTATTACCATGAATATGGATAGCAGGATGACGGTTGAGCCATTTCACCGTACAAGTATGAAGAGGGATCGCTTGCGCCCTCGGTACTTTACAGTGAAATGGCCCAAGGGTCCTCATCCATATCTCCTGTGTCAATGCCTTGTGTTCCAAAGCCAGTCATCCTTTATGGTGACTCGTGGAAAACAAGGCTGTGACATAGGCTGGCAATGTCTCTTGGCGGGTGCAATTTAGTTAGTTGGAGAAGCGTGGCCGGTGATACCCATGTCATCGGGTGTGCAACACCCCGGAATTACTTTTGAGGTCAGATATGTTTCGGGAAAACTTGTGGAAGAAGTGTCGGGCCGAGAATATTGTTGGCGGTGCGCTGACTGAATCAAGAAGCCCACAAAAGGGTGTGTGCCCTGGCACTTGCCCTTTTGAGACAACGACATTCCCGGCACAAGCCTGACGACGACTCTTCGGAACAAGAAAGGTAGAAACATACGACCGAGAATATGTTCCTAAAATGTTGGGAGAACAACATTTTGATGACATGAGGGAGGTGGCGGGTGCTGTGGCTATTTCTCAGCCTGTTAAATCTCTAAATTGCTCAGCGCATAGAGAGGAACGATGTCCACATGCCGCTGCTCGAAATTATCGTCTGGGTCATAGCGGTCGAAATGGCCGAAGTTCTCTAATGAGGTTCTGATGGCTTCGTGCAGTCTGCGCTTTCTCATGAAGATCCAGAGGCTCTGCATGCTGCCCTGCGTGTTGGCTTTCACTTCAACAGGCAGGACCTTCCCGTCACGAACCCTTAGATAGTCCACTTCTGCATTGCTCCCCTTGGCCGTGTTCTGCCAGTAGTGCATCTCTGGCTTCTGGAAACAGTCGCGGTATTTCTTCATCTCCAGTCCAGCAAACATCTCCGACGTGCCGCCCTTGTTCACCAAATCCACATCGGATGCCGTCAGGATGTCTGCTGCAGGAATGTCGAGCATGGTCAGCATCACGCCCAGGTCGAAGAACAGGTACTTCACATAGCTGTTGTTCTCCTCAGCTCCGAGGGGTACGCCTGTGCCGTCCGTATGTTTCACAGGTGTTATCAGCCCCGCCAGTGTCAGCAGGTGCAGTGCCTCTCTCACGACAGAAGAGTGTACATCCCTTGCGGCTTCAGCATAGACAAACTTATTGCCGACCTGAAGAGCCACCGAACGGAGTACCTGACGGAGCAGGACGGGAGACACACGCTTCTTGTATTTGTTGAAGTCGTCCTCGTAGGTCTGTATGATGTCCGTGTGGACATGCGACACCTCGATATAGCTGTGCGACTCTACCCATTCTGTCACGGCAGCGGGCAGACCGCCAACCAGATAGAATGTGCGCAGCTGGTCGGTCAGGTCTTTATGAGCCTTCGTAGGCAACGGCTCCTCGCTGGTGGCATTCTTCTTGTAGCTGACGGTCAGGTCAAGCCCTTGTGCCATCAGAAATTCGTCGAATGAGAACGGGTACATATAGAGTGACCGTATTCTGCCTACGCCGAAGGATGGCAGCTGTTCGAGCGCAAACTCCAGCAGGGAACCGGCTGCTATGACGTGCAGCTCGGGGTAGTCCTCCTTGAAGTATCGCAGTGACATAATGGCCTCCTTCGAAACCTGTATCTCATCGATGAACAGGAGTGTCTCGCCTGGCACGATGGGAATGCCCAGCGTACCGCTCAGCTTCTCACACGTCTTTTTCACGTCAATGTTCTCTGGAAACATCTGGAGCAAGTCGGGCTGCTTCTCCAGATTGATCTCCACGAAGTATCGGAACTGTTTGCCAAGTTCCCTGACAGCTGTTGACTTGCCCACCTGTCGGGCACCGCGAATCAGAAGCGGTTTACGGCGTGGCGATTCTTTCCACGCAATCAACTGTTCGTCTATATGTCTCTTATAATATGCCATATTCTTCTCCGTTTTAGTTCAAAAACGGGGCAAAGGTACGAAAAATATCCAAAAGTCAGGGCAAAAAACCGAAAAAATAATCCAAAATACCACCCCAAACCAAAAGTTTGGGCAAAAATATGGTATTTTTTACTATAAGTTTGGGCAAACTTTTTTATAGACAAAACATTTGGAGCCTGACTTCTGCCAGACTCCAAACTAAGTAACGATGGAGAAGAGTGAAGGAGGCTACTTGCCCTCCTTCCCTGCATTTTTCTCTTCCGGCTTTTCTTCGACCGGAGCGACAGACTTGGCTACCAGAATGACGTGGTTGTGCTTGACACCGTCCTTGTCAGTCCACTCCTCGGGCTTGAAGAAGCCGTCGATAGCGACTCTGTTACCCTTGGCCAGCAGCTCGAAGTCTGCAGTGGACTCGTTCTTACGCCAGCACTCGATTCTCATAATGGCTGACACTCTCTTCTCCTCGCCCTCCTGCTTCTCTGTGCGGGCTACTGCCAGTGGGAAGCGTGCCACTGAAGCAGTTGTGAACTGACGAATCTGAGCGTCCTGGGCGATGAAACCTGAAATCTGGAAATTGTTGTTGTTTTGCATAAGACTTTAATTTTTAGGGGTTATTAAATAAATTTTACGTGCAATATGGAGCAGGCAAGAGGAAGGCATGAAAAGGTCAAGGAATTACAAGGAAAATTTTGAATAACCACATTTTCTTTAGCCACTACTTGGCGTCAAGAAGAAAATGCGGAAAGCGTGTCGAAATTTTGTGCGGGAATAAGGAACCTGTGACTGGTACTTGCCGAATGCCGCTTGCGCTAAATTTGCAAAGGAAAATTAGTAATAACACCGGCTGAAAATGTGTCCGGCAAAACCACCAAAATGTAAGGAAGATGATGGTCATCTGTCAGGTGCTATTTTCAGTAAACCACACGGGATGAATGTACGATTATTGGCCCTGCCAGGAGATGAGCTAATAGGAGGGCGACAGGAAGAGTTTATTATACAAGAATAAATTAGGCGTTGAAATGAACGGTCATATAGAATACGAATTGTTGAGGGCCGTTGATTCATAGTAGTTATGTAAAGCGAAATGGCTGACATAGGTGTCAAGCATATACATTATATTATAGGTAAGGCCTCACGTGTCTGTCAAAGAAAAGCCAATATTTAATGGAAGGAAAAAGGTGATGCTCTACCCGAAACAGAGAGCACCACCATCGGCATAAGGAGGCTTAGCAGGGAAGAATCAGGCTTCTTATGTCTTTGTTTTGCTTGTTTTACAAATTCTTTTCTCCAAGCCCTTCATAGCAGTTGCGACAGTCGTATCGAGCAACTTAGCGTATGTATCACGGGTTTGACGAGTACTTGTATGTCCTAAGATACGCGCTATGATTTCCATATCGACTCCGCCATCATTTAATAATAGCGTAGCACCTGTATGTCTGGCCCAATGGCTTGTCACAGGCTTGTCAATTTTGGCAGCCTGTGCGACCAACTTTAGATAATCATTGTATTTCTCATTGGAGATAAGCGGCAGTTTGCCGTCATATTTGATTAAAATGTCTCTTGCTGGCTTCATGACATAAAAGGTGAACTCCACACCTGTTTTGCCTCGCTTCGCGGTGTATACTCCCGTCTTGTTTATCTGGCTGGTATCGAATGATTCAAGATCTACGTAACTTAGGCATGTATATGTCTGGAATACGAACAGGTCTCGGACACGTTCCAATGATTGGGTTGGCATTTCTGCCTTCCTCAATCTATTGAATTCCTCTGGTGTAAGATGCTTCTTCAGTCCATTGTTCTTCTCTTTATTTATTTGAATCCATTTATATGGATTTCTTTTCAGGCACCCTTCTTCAATGGCATCAAGAATGAAAGAGTTAAGGAAACGATGGTAATTGTTCCACTTCGAATAGGGCTTCATACCTGTTTTAGCCAGTTCTTCGTCCATGCTGATGATTTTCTTGTCTGTGACATCGGAGAAATAGATAATCTTCCCCCAGTCTTTGAGCCATTTAAGGAATCTGTCATACCTCTCTGCAGTGTCTTTGCTTTTTCCATATATACGTACTTTTGTACGTTCAACACAGAAGTCATAGAACAGACGCTTGTCTGTTGTCAGTTCTTCCATACGGCGCGGAATCTCGTCAAGGTTTAGGTTCCCTGTTTCAACCATCGCATTGACTACTTTTCGTGCGCGCACCATAATAGAGCCGAGTAATTCATTTAGTTCTGCTGAATCAGGGCGGTTGACAACTGTTCCTCTATGCCATTCTTTGGGAAACAGACGAATTCCCGTTGAGACATACTTGGATTTCCTTTCAAGTGTGATTCTTAACTCCACAGAAACAGACTTCTTTGGAGTTGCTTTCTTTTTGCGGTCATATACAAAGACCAAAATTGGTACAATCATATTAAAAATAGTTAAATTTGTTGCTCTTGCATTTTTTTAGTTCATTTTTATCCAAGTGGTAAAACATCCGAAGTAGGGTGGTAAAACATGTGGTAAAACATTTCGTTCACGTCTTCTCATGTTATCTCACGTTATCACATGGATTTTTCGAGAGGTTTCTATCCCCTTATAAGGGTTGAAACAGAGGCACTTACAAGAGCTAAAAAAATAAATGGCTGATTTTCAGCAACAAAAAAAGGAAGCCGCTTTAACGGTTTCCTTTCAGTTTTGCGGAGAGTGAGGCTCCTTTGGCGGAAGGTGAGGGATTCCTTGCAAATGGTGCAAAAAACGCAGGAAAATAAAAACCCTCACCATCCCTCACCTATTCCTCACCAATCCCTCACCTGCAAATCGCTGTATGTCAGTGTTGTATCTAAAAAGGTGAGGGATTGAGGGATTTTTTATAAAAAAGACATGTACAAGAGGTGTGGTGAGTCTCGTTTTAGCAATCCGCCTGGAACGTGTACACCTTATGTAAAGAAGGTGTACACGTTCCCGACAAATCATGTGTGCCTGTTCGCCTTTTTCAGTTGCTACAGCCAGTGATGTCCAAGCAGGAATCGGCATTTTCCTATGGTTGGTGGCTCAGATTCATCAGTGAAACAACCGAAACGTGAGTTTATAATTGTGATAAATGCGGCTCACGGAAAGGAAAAAGGCCAAAAAAGTTGAAAAGATTTGCGGCATTGGTTGAATTAGTGTACTTTTGCACGCGTATTTGCGGGCCATGCCCGTTTGATAGCTTGTAGTGAATAGAAGAACTACCTTTATATGCCTCTTTGCCATCGTGTTGGCACTCATCATTGTCTCTTGCGCATCATCCCGTGGTGCGAAGGAGAAGGATAGCGTGAAGGCCATTCATCCCGCCGCCGTCGCCTTGTTTGATTCTCTGCGCGACCATCCTTTCACTATCCAGGTGAGCGAAAAAGTGAAGAATGTTAAAGATTCTTCGGTCCTGCAAGATCATCTGGCCCTGCCTGCCTTCAAGGAAAAGGAGATAAAGGAACAGGTGAGGCAAGTTGCCCTTTCTGTCAAGACAGACTCGTCATTTCAGTTAGCGCCATTGAAAGTTAGCGGCTTAGATTCCACCGATGTTGACTTAAAGACGATCCAATCTTTGATTGAGGAAGAAGGCAAAGACGTTGTTCCCGATTCCGTCCCTTTCCTGTCCGATAGTATCCCGTCTGTTCCCGATACCCTCCAGACTTTGGCCGATTCCATTTTGGTCGATACGGCCCGCTACATTATCCATAACGGCGATACAATCTTCCTCGGACGTGGTGGCCACACAGGGCCTGACACCTTGAAGATAGACTCTTCGAAGCAGAGCAAGAGTGCGCTGGATGCGCCCGTGGACTTCAAGGCCAAGGACTCCATCGTCTTCGACTACGGTGCCAACCGCGTCAATTTCTACGGAGAGGCGAATGTGAAGTACATGAATCTTGAGTTGGAGGCCGATTTCATTACGATGAGCGTCGATAGCAGCGTGGTCCACGCGCTGGGTACAAAGGATTCCACGGGGCAGGTGACAGTGCCGCCCGTGTTCCGTCAGGGTGAAGACGAGTATGAGCCAGACGCCATCGCCTACAACTTCAAGACGCGAAAGGCATTCATCAACAACGTATTCACCCAACAGGGAGAGGGCTACATGACCAGCAACGAGAGCAAGCGAGACAGCAGCGGAACGATGTACGTAGCCAATGCCAAATATACCACTTGCGATGCCCGTCACCCGCACTTCTATCTCGCGCTGACACGCGCTAAGGTGAGACCCGGAAAGGATGTGGTCTTCGGGCCGGCATACCTTGTGCTGGAAGACGTGCCTTTGCCGTTGGCCATCCCCTATGGTTTCTTCCCCTTTACGAGCAGTTACAACAGTGGATTGATTATGCCGACCTACGGCGACGAGACCAACCGCGGTTTCTACCTTCGCGACGGCGGCTACTATTTTGCCATCAATGACAAGATGGATATGAAGATTCTCGGCGACATCTATACCAAAGGCTCGTGGAGGCTTGCCGGGCAGAGCACATACCGCAAGCGTTACCGATTCAGCGGGGCGTTCAACTTCGAGTACCAGTACACCAAAGAGGGCGAGAAGAACATGCCCGATTACTCGGTATCAAAGAGCTTCAAGATCCAATGGAGCCATCGCCAGGATGCAAAGGCAAACCCCGTGCAGTCGTTCTCGGCCAGCGTCAACTTTGCCTCGTCAAGCTTCGAACGCAATAACCTCACGTCGATGTACAACCCACAAAGCTACACGCAGAGCACCAGAACCTCCAGTATCTCGTATAGCCGCAGTTTCTCGGACATCGGGCTGACGCTCTCGGCCACCATGAACCTTTCCCAGAATGTGCGCGACAGCAGCATCTCCATGACATTGCCATCGCTCAATATCTCGTTGGCACGCTTTAATCCCTTCAAGCGAAAGAAGATGGTCGGCAAGGAACGTTGGTATGAGAAGATTGCCATGAGCTACACCGGAACCTTCTCCAACAGCATCTCCACGAAGGAAGACAAGATTTTGAAATCCAATCTCATAAAGGATTGGCGTAACGGTATGCGCCACTCGGTGCCCATCAGCGCCTCGTTCTCGATTTTCAATTACATCAATGTCACCCCGTCCTTTAACTTCCAAGACCGCATGTACACCTATAAAGTAAAGCGTTCGTGGGACGAGGCGGCACAGGTTGAAAAGCGCGACACCACCTACGGCTTTCACAACGTCTATGACTACAGCATGAGCGTCTCGGCCAGCACGAAGCTCTACGGCACGTATCGTCCGCTCATCGGCCACAAGATCATGGCCATCCGTCACGTCCTCACACCCACCGTCAGCTTTTCCTATACGCCCGACTTTGGCGCTGCCCGCTTCGGCTACTACGACACATACGTCAAGACCGACCGCAATGGCAACGTCTCGACTGTCAGCTATTCGCCCTACCAGGGAATGCTTTATGGCGTTCCTGGCAAAGGCATGACGGGCAGCATTTCAATGGACATCGGAAACAACATCGAGATGAAGGTCAGAACCAGTAACGATTCTACCAAGAAAATCAGCCTCATCGACGAACTCGGAGCTTCCATGTCCTACAACATGGCTGCGAAGTCACGCCCCTGGAGCGACCTGAACATGCGCATCCGCCTGAAGCTTACCAAAAGCTACACCTTCTCGCTGAATGCACAATTCGCCACCTACGCCTATGAGCAGGATGCCGACGGACGTGTCTATGTCGGCGAACGTACGGAATATAGCTATGGGCGGTTCGGACGATTCCAAGGAATGAGTCAAAACATCTCCTACACTTTGAACAATCAAAAGATCATGCAGCTCTTCGGCAAGGGAAAGAAAGACAAGAATAAAAAGAAGGATCAGGAGGATGAAGAAGACGACCTTGAGGACGAGAATAAAGATATTAACGAAACGAACCTTGACCCCGAACTGACGCGTGGACAGAGAGGTGCACGCCGACGAGAGCAATCAGGCGAACTCGACGAGGACGGCTATCTGAAGTTCTCTCTCCCGTGGTCGATTTCCGTGTCATACGGAGTCTCGATGCGCGAGAACACAGCTGGGACGTTCAATCCCCGACGAATGCGCTATCCTTATAAATTGACCCATACGCTCAACTTCTCGGGGAACTTGCAGATAGCGGAAGGGTGGAACATCCAATGGTCTTCAGGCTACGACTTCAACTATAAGAAAATATCCATGACAACGGCATCGCTGACCCGCGACCTCCATTGCTTCAGCATGTCGTGCAGCATGGTGCTTTCACCCTATACGTCCTACAACTTCACCTTCGCCTGCAAGGCTTCTACGCTGGCCGACGCACTCAAGTGGAAGAAACAGAGCAGCTACAGCAACCAACTCAAGTGGTATGACGACTGAACCAACGAAGATATAAATCCAAAAATAAAAACAAAATGAAGAAAACGTTTTACCTCATGGCAATGGCCGTCCTCATGCTGGCGGCTTGCAGTGGAAAAGACAATGGCGCGCACTCCCTGGCCGTGCTTACTCCCAACCGTATCTTATTTGCTGATGCCACATGGGACAGCATCTGGTTCGAAACCACCGACAAACCCAGCTTCAGTTCCGATTCGTGGTGGTGCCAGCCCTCTCCGACCTACGTCCGTGACATCGCGAACACGACGTTCCACGAAAACAGCATTTACACGCTGGCATTGCCTGTTGATATTGAAGCCAATACGACGGGAAAGGTCAGAACAGCCATCCTCACCTTCAAGACCAGTGAGTTCACCGTAACTACCGCCGTTCGTCAGCTCGCAACCCTCAATATCATACGTCCTGCAAGATTCTATCTGGACGAATACCTCTCAGACACACTTACCTCACTCACGGACAGCGCTTATGTCACTCTCGACAGCGTTTCCTTCCGCGTGGCTGGCAATTGGACTCTGACCGCCAAGGAAGATTCGTGGATTCATCCGGAAAAGCTTCAAGGCATGGCTGGGCAGCATGTGGTGAAAGTCAACCTGCTGCCCAACACCACCGGCGACCAGCGCCGCGACACCTTGTGGCTCACTTCCACCGTCGAAGTCACCAAGCAGGATGGAACCACTTCAACGATGGCCGTCAAGGATTTCATTCCTTTCCTGCAGCTGAAGCCGAAAACACATTAACCCATCCACATCTCTCCTCAGCTAATTCTTACTCCTCATGAAATCACTCAGACAACTTTCCACAGCGCTGATAGGTCTTTTCTTTGTGTGTCCAGTTAGTGCCAATGAGCCAGACTCTGTCTTCCTCTTCTCCTATAATCCCCATCCTTCTCAAGGACTTGCTTTTGCCTACTCAGCAGATGGCAAGAACTGGAAAAGCGTGGCCGACGGTGCCTCGTTCATTCGTAGTGATTTCGGCACGTGGGGAGCTGAGAAGAAAATGCATACCCCCATCCTTCGCCGTGAAAGCGACGGGAAGTGGGCGTTGATTTTTCGTGTGAACGACCGTGTCCGTCAGTTCGCGATTTCGTCATCCTCCGACCTCATTCATTGGAAGCCGCAGGATTATCCTTACTTGCAGCGTGTTGAAGATGTGCGCAACCTGTTTAGCAAAGCCGAAAACGAGCTTTATCAATCGGCAGAGGTGAATGGACAAGCATACAAGGGATGCATCCATCGTGTTAGTTTTGCAGAAGTGGAAAATATGATTCGTTTTCAAGAATCTGCGTCCTTCCGTGGTCGTCTGAATGGAGAAACTTTGGCAGATGATGAAGGACGTTTTGCCTTCCTCAAAGACAATCCCCCTCACGCCACGGTTAGCATCGACCCGTCTGGAGCCAAGTCCATTTCAGACAAGCTCATAGGCATTTTCTTCGAAGACATCAATTACAGCGCCGACGGTGGACTCTATGCAGAGCTCCTTCAGAACCGCGATTTTGAATATACCGAGGCTGACCGTGGGCGTGAACCGAACTGGACACCCACGAATTCCTGGCGTCTTGTCGGTGAAGGCACCACCTTCAGCATAGCGACAGACGACCCCCTGCATCCCAATCAGTTGCACTACGCCGTCTTGGACGTTCAAGCCGTTGGAGCGGTGCTGGTCAACGATGGCTTCGACGGTATTGTGTTGCGCAAGGGCGAGAAATATGACATCAGCCTTTTCGCTCGTCAGTTGCGGGGTCGCAAAGGAGAAGGCGAGATTTGCGCGATGTTAGTGGCAGACAAAGAAGTGGTCGCAACCACCTATCTGAAGGCTCCAAAGGCTGGTTGGACACAGATGAAAGGCGTATTGACCTCTAAGGCAGACGTCGCCAATGCTGAGCTCCACATCGCTTTCCGCGACGAAGGCACCTATGCGCTGGACTTTGTCAGCTTGTTCCCACAAAAGACTTTCAAGAACCGCAAGAATGGTATGCGGCGTGACCTCGCAGAAACTCTTGCCGCCCTGCATCCTAAGTTCATGCGTTTCCCAGGAGGCTGTGTGGCTCACGGTGATGGCCTTGGCAATATTTATCATTGGAAAGAGACCATTGGCCCTCTTTGGCAGCGCAAGGGTGCACGCAATATCTGGGGGTATCACCAGACGCGCGGCCTCGGTTATTTTGAGTATTTCCAACTATGTGAAGACCTTGGCTGTGAGCCTCTTCCTGTGTTGGCTTCCGCCGTGCCCTGTCAAAACAGCAGCACTGGAGGCGACGGGCAGCAAGGCGGCATTCCCTTTGGCCCTGAGTTCGAACAATACAAGCAGGACGTTCTTGACCTGATAGAGTGGGCCAATGGCGACCCGAAGAGCAGCACGTGGGCCAAGATGCGTGCTGAAGCTGGTCATCCGAAGCCATTCAACCTCAAGTATATCGGCATAGGCAATGAAGACCTTATATCCGACGTTTTCACCGAACGTTATCTGCAACTGATAAAAGCTGTAAAGGAGAAATATCCTGAGATAATTGTTTGTGGGACGACAGGACCGTTCTATGAAGGATCGGACTACGATGAAGGTTGGCGTTTAGCGAAGGAGAACCATATTGACATGGTAGATGAGCATTATTACGTCTCCCCTGGTTGGTACATGCATCATCAGGACTTCTATGACCAGTATGACCGCGCGGCATCAAAAGTCTATTTAGGTGAATATGCCAGTCACGGTGCAGGTCGCCGGTCAACCATAGAGACGGCGCTGACGTGTGCAATGCACATCTGCAATCTGGAACGGAACGGCGACATCGTGGCCATGAGCAGCTATGCGCCTCTCTTGGCGAAGCACGGCCATACGCAATGGAACCCCGACCTGATTTATTTCGATAATGAAAAGGTCTTCCCGACCGTCGATTACTATGCTCAGCTCCTCTGTGGACAGTCGCAGGGAGACGAGTACCTACCCTCTAAGATTCGTTTAGACTCTTCGCGTGGAGGAATGGAACGACGACTGGCCGTTAGCACGGTTCGCTCCAGTGACACGGGCAAGACGTACGTGAAAGTGGTGAACCTGCTGCCTTCGTCTATGGAAACTCGCCTTGACTTGCGTGCCCTGAATGCCAGTGGCAAGCGATGTGTCGTGAAGACGCTGTCTGGTGCATGGAATGACAGTGGTGCCGTTCCTGTGGAGACTTTGAAGGAGTCATTGGAAGAAGAACTGAATATCGTGCTTCCTGCCTATTCCCTAACGATCTTGGAGTTTTGATGTGGTGGAACGAAGAGAGAGGAAGCTTGCATTATGTTCATCTTATTCACGATTTCATTCTTCCTGTTGTTCATCTATGGCATTCGCTATATGCCCGAAGGCAACAATGAGTATGTGGGAAAGCAACAAGCCAATGCTATCAAAGGCTTCTTTATCCTCTACCTGACCATTGGACACATTGCCGGAATACTGTTAGCTTGTGGCTTGTATCCAGATGGGTTTTGGAACCATCTGGATGACCTTTTACACTCTGCCATGAACTCCTTGGTGGTCGTGATGTTCTTGTTCTTCAGCGGTTTCGGTATTTCTGAGAACCTCAAGACGAGAGAAGGCAATCGTATGGTTAATGAGGCTTATGTGCGTTCGATACCTCGTCGTCGCGTGTTGAATACCCTTGTGAACTTAGGCGTGGTCGTGCTCCTCTATTTGCTCTGTTCTCCACTCACGGGTTGCGAAATAGAATGGTCGAAGTTGCCGCTCTATTTTATAGCTTTGGAATCAGCGGGCAATAGCTGTTGGTATATCTTTGTCATCCTTTCGTGTTATCTTGTTACTTGGGTTGCCGCGTCAATAGTTCGCGATTCCCGCTCTTGTCTTGTCGCGTTCCACACGTTGTTGACTGCCGCAGTAGGTGTTACCCTCTATCTGTTTAAAGCTGAGACAGATTACTATTGGTACACGACCATCATGAGCTATGCCTTCGGCTTTGTCTATTCTCAATACAAGGCAGAGCTTGAAGACATGTTCTCAAGAAGATGGTTGCTTTCCTTGACTCTTTCTGCAGTTCTGTTTGTGATACATTACATCTTGGTATGGAAAACCTTTATTCCAAGGCTTGTTTCCTTTAATCTCATGTCCATTTGGTTTGTCCTCCTGTTCGTCATCATGGGCATGAAATTCCGTGTAGGCAATAAGGCCATCAATTGGTGTGGGGCTCATCTCTTTCCCATCTATACATATCAAGCCCTTTTCTACCTTTCACTGCTGAACATAGGAGGAAATGTCCACTCCTTTGCTTCCTGGTCGCCGTTCCTCTACGCCCTAATCAGTCTGCTCCTAACCCTTCTTTTGGCCAAGTTCTACCATCTTTGGGAATTCAGAATCAAATAAAGCCCGGTGATGCACCTTCTGTCCTCTGTCTTTGACACGTATATACGAGTCGACCGTTTCGTATGTATGAGTTAGCCGTTTTGTATATACGACTCGGCGGTGCTGTATTTACGAGTTATCCGTTTCCTATAGATTTGTGTGGGGCGTAACCGTAATCGTAACCGCTTGTTGCATTATGTTCTGGCGAATGTTGGTCTTTCTATCCCAAGAATGGGTGAATGAGACAGTTGAGAAGTGGATAAACAACGAGAGGGGTTACATTTTTGCATGTTTTTCGTGTATGAATTCATAGAATTGAGCCTCTTTTGGGGCGAATGCCATTCCCTAAATAGTGAAGCTACACCTCTTTCTTCTTCCTCTTGTGACTACCTTATGAGGAAAAAAAGAGGAGTCTTAGACGTTCATAAAAAGAAAAAACAAGGCTTTTTGGTCTTTTTACCGCTGCAAACTGCATTTTCTGAGGAGATAGTTTGCACGAATCAAGAAAAAGCCATACCTTTGCAACCGCAAAAAAGATGAACAGTCAAGGCGGGTGAGTTTACCACGGTGCGTTAGTTCAGTCTGGTTAGAATACATGCCTGTCACGCATGGGGTCACGGGTTCGAGCCCCGTACGCACCGCGAAAACACAAAGAAAGGAGACCGTTTGGCCTCCTTTCTTGTTTTATGAACTTCGCTTTATCGCACAACTTCGGTAAATTCAGGTGTAGCCCCTTCTTCCTTTGCGATTGTCACGTAGATGATGGACGTAGTTTCCTGACCGTTCATGTTGCTGCTGATGACCGTGAATTTGTAATCTGTGCTCTCTTTTGTCTCTCGTTTTCCTACGGTTTGCGGTGTGCCAAGAGGGAACTGATAGTTAGAGCAAGCGGCATTGAAGATTGCCGTTTCTTCCTCTCTGACAGGTCCTTGCTCGGAGTATTCCGGCAGAGGTTCGACGTTGCCGGCCTTGTAGCCGTTTTCTTTTAGGAAACGGTCGAGCTCCTTGGCGGCCTTTGCCACTCGTGCTGTGCGCACACCATAGCCCTGGCGTATGTCTGCCTTGGGAAGTGCCTGTTTCAGCGCTTCCGAAGACGTGTTCAGCCCGCCACTGCCGAAAGTGCAGAAGGGTACGATGGTCTTGCCTGCAAAGTCATTTGTCTTGACAAGTGTGGCAATGGGCATCGCGTATGTTCCGAACCAGATAGGGTAGCCGATGAAAATCACATCATAGTCGTTCAGGTTTGAGTGGATGGGCTGGATTTCAGGTGTCTCTCCGTTGCGTAGCTCTCTACCTCCACGATCAATGGTTGCTTGGAAGTCACCGTCGTACGGGGTTACGACTTCGATGCGTTCGATGTCTGCTCCAAGTTGTTTCTGCAACTCTTCTGCTACGGCTTGCGTTGTGCCTGTCTGTGAATAGTAAAGCACTAAGGTTTTCTTGGTGCAGCCCGTCAAGACGGAAGCCATGACAGTCAATGATAAAAGCATTTTTTTCATAATCTTTGTTGTGATGGTAATAACATGAAGTCATTTGTTGTTTACAAAGCTCGTTTTTAGAAGAATACAGATAAGAAAACGATGCTTATTAACAACAGAAACACGAATTCGTTCATGTCTCTTGTGCCATTAGTCTCGGTTGCGACCGAGAAGGCGGAGAATGTAGAGGAAGAGATTGATGAAGTCGAGATAGAGGGTCAGGGCTCCCAAAATGGCGATGCGTCGAGGCAAGGCCGTGTCAGTGGAATAGCCCATAGATACGCTCTGTTCGGCAGAAGCACTCATGGCTTTGATTTTCTGAGTGTCGTATGCCGTGAGCCCTACGAAGATGAAGACACCGATGTAAGTAATGATGGCATCCAATGTGGAGTTTGCCCAGAAGATGTTGACGACACTGGCGATGATAAGGCCGATAAGCCCCATCATGAGGATGCCGCCGAGGCCAGAGAGGTCGCGTTTGGTGGTAGCTCCGAAAATGCTCATGGCTCCAAAGGTAAGTGCAGAAGCCGCAAAGGCTTGTGTGATGGAACCGATGCTGTAGGCGAAGAAGATGCTGGAAAGCGTCAGGCCGTTCACCGCTGCATAGAGAAGGAAGAGCGTGGTAGCGGTTGTCGGCGAGAGGCGGTTGATGCCAGCAGAGACGCCGAACACAAGACCGAGTTCAATGATGAACAATACCCAAATGGCGGCGCTGTTGCCATAGATGAGCTGGAGCATCGTCGGACTGCTGACGACGAGGAATGCAGCACCAGCGGTGATGCACAAAGCGGCGGTCATCCACACATAGACGCGCGTCATGACGTTCGAGAAGGAGAAAGTGCCTGTTGTGGAAGTGGAACGGGCATAGCTGCCACGATCAAAGTTGTCTTGGATTTCGATGTAGTCTTTCATTGTTGTTAATGATATGAGTGATTTGGAATGGTTCGTCTGTCCTTATGCCAGCTCAAGCAAAAAGAATGCCATTCTTAGAGAAGTGTTTGCCATTTTGCATGAAGTTGCCAATTTTTTTATTCATGATGAGTCCTTCATTTTACTTCGTATTGCAGACAAGTCCAGTAACTACTGCTCTCCTCATCCATTTTGACATAGAGGAACAACGGACCTTCAACAGGCGTGACAGTCATGTTGTATAGACCTTCTGGCGAAATATCCCAGTCGTAATACCAAGTGCCAGCATTAACGATGGCCCACTTGACTCCAGATTCAGGATAAAAGCTGAAGGTGTAGGGTGTGGAAGCAGTGAGTTGTTTGGTCATGGGAACAGACACGATTCGCAGTCGCTGTCCTTGGCTGTCGAAGAAAAGGGGCATTTCTGTTATGTGCTGTTCCTTTACTATTTTTAGGAGCTGATGGCCGTCGATGCCTGCTTGTTTCCATTTCGCATAGTTCAAGTTTGTGATGTTCTTAAGTAATGGCGATGCCTCTGGATAGGCTTCTGCTACCTTTTCCCAATCTTCTGCCGTCGGCTGTTCAATGTCATAGCGCACGATGATGTTCCATTGTGGGTTGGAAACATCTCTGAGGCAGATGTTCAGTGCGGGTGTTTCGCGTGGCATGAAACGGACGCTGAAAATGCTGTCACCTTCGTCCGTCCACTCTTCTTGGTGGCAGTAGGTCTTTTCGTTGATGATGGAGAATGCTCGCTGGCTCTTCATGCGAATACGGAAATCATAGAATTCACCAATCTTGAGCGACCGTCGTAACGGCATCTTCAAAAGGTCAATGGCTCCTTCTCCTTGACTGAAGAAAGTGGGGAGGGTAAGCGTTTTTGCTCTTATTTCTTTTGCAAGTTCAAGGACATCTAAGCCATATTCCATCCACAGGTCGCTAACAGGTATGATGCTGTAGAACTCTTCTGTGGACATGGGCTGAGGAAGGAGTTGGTAGTCGCGATTCTTAGGGAAGTGGCTGAGAATCATCCATTCCGGATGTACATTGAACCAGAGCCAGCAGTTCTGGCAACGAGAATAATTGCCATTTCTGACAATGCCTGCTCCCCAAGTTGGATCAAGCAGAATGCCATGATTCTCACGCGTGTAGGCAAAGAGCCAGGCATGTCCGCTTGGGTCAACATTTCCATTGCTGTCACGTGACATGCCGTTGATGATTTCGACTCTAACGCCAACTGCTTTAGCCAAGAGGTAGAAGAGACCACAATAGCCTCGACACGTGCCTTTGCGAGCTTCCATGGAGGCATCGGCATCCTGAATGCGAAAAGAGGTGTCGTAGGTAATGCTGTCACAAATCCATTTATAGATGGCTTTGATCTTCTGGTAGTTGTCGGTACATCCCGTGGTCAACTGTTTGGCAAAGTCGGTATAATCATAGCGTGTCTTCGGCAGGGCCACCTGTTCCTCAACGGCAGGAACTTTGTAGTAATCGACTATTGCAATTCCATCTGCGGTTAAAAGAGGTTCCTGGGCGTGGACAATGCACGCCCAGGAACATAACATGATAAGCAGTGGAATGGTTCCTTTCGGATGGTTCATCTGCTGATGACAATACTCAACTTACTTCTTGGCAGCGTCGTACTTTTCCCAAAGTTGTTCGTTGATGCAGCGCTCTTTCTGTGCGGCTGTGCTGGCTTCTGCTGCGGCTTGTGCTGCGGCCTCTGCCTCGGGTTCAGCCCAAGCAAACTGGAAACCTTTGACTTTGTCCCAAGCTCCACGCGTGAAGTCGGGGAATGCTACGCTGGCGCAGTTGTTGTCCATTGAGAGTGATCCCAGTTCTGCGAGGCAACACCACTCAGCGAGGTCATAAACATCCATGTCAAGGGGAAGACCGTTTTGCAGGCAGTAAACGAGACGGGCATCCATGAAGAAGTCCATGCCTCCGTGTCCACCCACCTTCTGAGCCATTTCGCCATACTTGGTGATGATGGGATGCTGGTATTTCTCCATGAGAGCCTGCTGTTCGGGATAGGGCAGGAAACCGTGGCTGCTGAGATTGTCCACCTGAGGAGCAACGCCACTGGCGGTGAGCTGGCTCTGGTCAAGAGCGAAGTGCTGTTCAGGATACTTGGTAGCATAGCCTTTGGTGCCGATGAGCTTGTAGAGACGGTTGTAAGGTTGCGGGTTCATGACGTTGTGTTGAATCTCGACGACCTTGCCTTCTGCCGTGCGCATAAGTGTTGTTGTATGGTCGCCGTTGCGGAATTCCTCGCAAGGCTTGCCTGTCTTCTTTTCCACATACTCCTTGCCATGTACGCTCTTGGTGTCCATGGCGACGAGGGTCGTGAAGCGGTCGCCGCGGTGGATGTTGAGTGCCAATGCCACGGGGCCGAGGCCGTGTGTGGCATAGACGTCACCACGGTTCTCCATATTGTACTTCATACGCCAACCGAGACCAGTGGAGTCTTCGGGGTTTTTCCAGTAGTAATCCCAGAAGTCATCGAGGTTGTGGATGTAGGCACCTTCGGCACGGAGCACTTCGCCGAAGACGCCATTCTGTGCCATGTTGAGGGCGTTAAGTTCAAACCAGTCGTAGCAGCAGTTCTCGAGGATCATGCAGTGTTTGCGTGTTTTCTCGCTGAGATTGATCAGTTCCCAGCACTGTGCGAGGTTCATGGCTGACGGCACTTCGATAGCTGTGTGCTTGCCATTCTCCAGGGCGCACTTGGCGACGGGGAAGTGGTGTTCCCAGTCGGTGGCGACATATACGAGGTCGATGTCCTCGCGCTGGCAAAGTTCTTTATAGCCATCCTCGCCACTATAGATGTCGGCAGGGGGCAGACCTGCGGCTCGGAGATAACCTTGACATTTCTTGGCTCTCTCGGCTTCATAGTCACAAAGGGCGACGATTTGCACGCCGGGAATATAGGTGAAGCGTGCAACAGCACCAGGTCCGCGCATACCGAGTCCGACGAAAGCCACGCGAACTGTTTCGAGCTTCGGAGCCGTTAGCTGAAGCACATCTTCCTGACCAGCAGGACGTTGTGGCGCGTTGATGACAATGGTTCCCTTTTCCCAGTGCCAGTCATTGGCTGTTACGGAGAGAGCCGTAGCGGTCTCAGCAGGAATACTCTGTTGAACTTTGGCGCAACTGATGGCAGCCGCGCTGATGGCAAATGCCGCAGTTGCGGCAATTACACCAAAAAGTAGTTTTCTCATGTTGAATGTGAATTGAATAGGGTTAGATTATTGATTAGATAAGTTTCGTCATGGAAAGGTTGGCTTTCGGCGCAAAGGTAAGCATATTTTGTGATTTGGAACGAATGATTGAGTAATATTTTTATTGTTCAGGGTGTTTTTCGTCTTTTTTTTGATGAAAAGCGGAAGAATATGCTTACCTTTGTGGCAAGTTTATGATAGAACCCGATATTGTATGAATCAAATAGATTGCTTTCTGCCTTTTGAGAATGAATTGGAAGGTGCTCAAACAATCGATGTGTTGAAATCGGACAGCTGCGTGTCTGATGTTCATTTGATTGGCAACCCTTTTGAGACGAAGACGTTGCGACGTGTGTCTGAATTGGCAACGACACCTTATATATTATTATATACTAAACGTTTTGATTTGCAGTTGGGTTATCATGCCTTGTCGCGCTTCCTGTGTGTAGCAGAGGATTGTGGCTCTTCGATGGTTTACGCAGACCATCGGATTCAATTACCATCGGGTCAGGTCCTTCCGCGTCCGTTGATAGATTATCAGCTGGGTTCAGTTCGCGATGATTTTGATTTCGGTTCGGTGTTGCTTTTGTGCACGTCAGACTTGAAGGCTTATTTCACCCAAGAGCGTTTGCGGGACTATCAGTATGCAGGTCTGTATGATTTGCGTCTGTTTCTTTCCCGTCGTATGCTTCCCACACATGTGAGTGAGATGCTTTACACGGAAGTGGAAACCGACACCCGCCTTTCAGGTCAGAAACAGTTTGACTATGTTGACCCTCGCAACCGTGCACGTCAAGTTGAAATGGAACGTGCCTGTACTCGGCACCTGAAAGCCATTGGTGCGCTGTTGGCTCCAGACGAGTTTGACGAGATTCGCTTCGACGATGAGGCGTTTCCTGTAGAAGCTACCGTGGTGATTCCTGTGCGAAATCGCGTCAAAACTATAGAAGATGCTATTCGCAGTGTATTGAAACAGCAGACTACGTTCCCGTTTAATTTGATGGTGGTTGATAATCATAGCGATGACGGAACGACTGAAGTGATAGATCAAATCGCAGACAATCAGGACTCTGCTCTCATCCATCTCATCCCCGACCGTGACGACCTCGGCATCGGCGGTTGCTGGAATCTGGCAGTGCATCATCCAGCGTGTGGCCGTTTCATCGTGCAGTTGGATTCTGATGACCTTTATAGTGGGGAAGATACGTTACAGCGCATCGTCGATGCCTTCCGTGAACAGCGTGCGGCAATGGTCATAGGTTCTTATCGGATGACCGACTTCCAGCTTCAAACATTGCCGCCAGGCCTTATAGACCATCGTGAATGGACTCCTCAGAATGGGCGAAACAATGCGCTTCGAATCAATGGGTTGGGGGCTCCACGTGCATTCTACACACCTGTGTTGCGCAAGATTCAGATTCCAAATACCAGTTATGGTGAAGACTATGCTCTTGGCTTGATGATTGGACGCCGCTACCGCATTGGACGCATCTTTGATGAGCTGTATCTCTGTCGCCGATGGGAAGGAAACAGCGATGCTGCACTGTCAACAGACAAAATCAATAAGAACAACCTTTATAAAGATCAGTTGCGTTCGACCGAGGTCTTGGCTCGTCAGGCGTTGAACCGTAAATGGCGTCGGGAGGCCACGGAGGAAGAAGTGGATGCGTTCTTCGACGAGGAGATGAATACGTGGGATGTGGCTCGTGGGCGTTATGAAGATTTGAGGGCACAAGTGCAGCAGAAGTCTTTGCCTATTGGTGACATTCAGTTGACCGCTCAATGGAATCCCGCGCGGATGGTTTCAACGGGAGCCAAGATAGACAAGGACAGCATTGCGGCACGTCCATGTTTCCTCTGCGACGAGAATCGTCCTGTTGAGCAACATTCGTTGATGATTTGTCACCGTTATCAGGTCTTAGTGAATCCGTTCCCAATCCTGCCACGTCATTATACAATCCCCACTCGTCGCCATAAGCCCCAAGCCATTTGGGATCACTTTGGCACGATGAGGCATCTGGCGTGGACACTGCCACATCACATCATTTTCTATAATGGGGCACATTGTGGAGCTTCGTGTCCTGACCACATGCACTTGCAGGCCGGTTCTCGAGGCATTCTGCCTATCGAACGTGACTGGAGTGTGTTTGAGAACCAACTGGAGAAGCTGTATCCTCTGACGGGTGGTGAGACTCAGGTGATGGCCGATGCTGGCAATGACAGCTTGCGGTGTGGATTGTTCTTGCTCCACAACTATGTATGCCCCGTGTTCGTGATTCGTTCTCTGCCCGAAGAAACCGATAGCCTTCTTTGTCAACGTCTTTATCGTGCTTTGCCAATTGTTGACGGCGAGTTGGAGCCACGTATGAATGTTATCTGTTGGCGGCAGAAGGGCGATGAAAGCCGTAGCGATGAAATCGTCACATTGGTATTTCCTCGGAAGAAACATCGTCCGGATTGTTACCAGCAATCGCTTATGGTATCGCCAGGTGCTCTCGATATGGGTGGGCTTTTTATTCTTCCCCGTGAAGAAGATTTCCAGAAGATCACTCCTGAATGGGACGTGGAAATATTGAAGGAAGTGACAATGACTGAAGAGGAATTGCTGCCTGTCATCAGTCAAGTAACTGATAAGAAACAGACAACGGTCATAGAGCCATCTGTCAATGAGTCCGATGATGTATATGGTTCGCCCACTGTTTCCGTGGGTTTGCTCTCTGCTGATAGTGTCCGCTTCACGCTTAATGGGCAGTATTCGGCAAAGGGTGATACGCTTACGGGCGAACAGGAGGTGGCTTATAGTGATGGTGGACTTCTCTGGAATGGTCAGGTCTATCGTTCTCTCACGTTCACCCCATTGACCGAGACCTCAAGTTTCACGATGGAAGCGATGGTCATTGGCAAGAATTTCCATTGGGAACGTCAAGAGCGTCAAACGTTCCTTGGCACATTACGTTTGGTGGTAGATGAGGGGAAGATCTTGTGCATCAATGTCATTGATGTAGAGTCATATCTATCGAGCGTCATTAGCAGCGAGATGAAGGCAACCTGCTCAGTGGAATTTCTGAAAGCATCGGCTGTCATCAGCCGCAGTTGGCTTTACGCTCAGATGGAAAAACGTCAGAAACTCAATGGCGGTGGTCAAGGCTTTTTTGCTTTCACAAAGACTGACAGCGAGCTCATTCGCTGGCATGACCGCGAAGATCACACCATCTTCGACGTTTGTGCGGATGATCATTGCCAGCGTTATCAAGGCATCACACGGGCTTCGCGTCCGGAGGTACAAGCTGCTGTCGAAGCCACACGCGGGCAGGTGCTGACCTATGATGGCCAAATTTGTGATGCCCGCTTTTCGAAATGCTGTGGAGGACACACAGAAACTTTTGAGACGTGTTGGGAAAATGAACATCGTCCTTACCTAGAAAGCGTCGAAGATCCTTTCTGCAACACCAGCGACGAAAGCGTGCTCCACCAAGTGCTCAACGATTATGACTGTGAGACTCATGATTTCTACCGATGGACGGTCACGCTCACCCAAGCCGAGGCGCAGCAGCATATCACAAACCACTTGAAGATGGACTTCGGGCAAATTCTTGATCTCCAACCCATCGATCGCGGGCCGGGCGAACGCATCATCCGATTGCGTATTGTGGGTAGCAAACGTACATTCATCATTGGCAAGGAACTAGAAATCCGAAGAGCGCTCTCGTCAACCCATCTGAAGAGTGCCGCTTTTACTGTTGAACGCAAGGACTTGGACCGCGATGGCGTACCAGCCAGCTTTGTGTTGCATGGAAAAGGCTGGGGGCATGGGGTAGGTATGTGCCAGATTGGAGCTGCCGTCATGGGCGAAAGGGGTTACGACTACGAGCAAATTCTAAAGCACTACTATCGAGGCGCCGAGATCAAGGAGACCCACCCCTCACCCTCCCTGTGAGGGAGGGAGTGATTACCTTTGAAGGCTAAAAACATCAAATAATTAATTCATCCCATGAAAAAACAAATCATTTTTTGCCTCGCATCTGTCTTGGCATCATCATCACTGTTGGCACAAGTAACCACTCCCTCCCTCACAGGGAGGGCGGGGGGTGGGTCCGTTTGGGGAGAGTCATCCTTTACCTCCTACGTCGATCCCCGCATCGGCACCGGCGACCACGGTCATGTCTTCGTCGGTGCCAATGTTCCTTTCGGCATGGTCAATGCTGGCCCCACACAGATAGAGTCGGGTTGGGACTGGTGCTCTGGCTACCACGAGAGCGGCACCAAGATTGTCGGCTTTGCGCAGACCCACCTCAGCGGCACGGGCTGTTCAGACCTCGGTGACGTGGCCATCATGCCTGCTGTCAAGGACTTGCTGCTCTCGCGAGAAGGATTGGCCACGCCGTTTAGCCATGAACAAGAAGAAGTGCGACCGGGCTACTACAGCATCGTGCTGCCTGAGAGCGGCATCCGTACGGAAATCACCGCCACGCAGCGCACAGCGATGTATCGCATCACCTATCCCGAGGGTACACAACGCCACCTGTATGTCGATCTCGAGAATGGTGTTGACGACGAAGTCATCTGGGGCCGTCTGCAACAGGTTGACTCCTTCACCTATGTGGGTTATCGCATCAGCCACGGATGGGCTAACGTGCAGCATTGCTACTTCGTTATGCGCCTTAGCCAGAAGAGCCGCCTTTACAAGCAATCCATGTTGAAGAGCAAGCGTGGAGAAGGTTCTGCACCAATCTACCACCTGCAAGTCTTGAGTTCAGACGAGCCACTGCTCGTGAACATCGCCCTCAGCCCTGTTTCGGAGGCAAACGCCATCGCCAATCTCAAAGCCGAAGCTTGGGGAAAAGGTAATAAAACAAGGGACTTTGAGGATTTGCGTGCTGCCGCTGACGCCGCTTGGAACCGCGAGCTCGGACGCGTGCAGGCCACTTTCATCAACGACCGTGACCGCCGCATCTTCTACACCGCCATGTACCACTTCATGGTGGCACCGCAAACCTGGGACGACGTGAACGGCGACTGGCGCGGTGCAGACAACCGCGTCTATCGCAGCACCGCCTCCTTGCTTCCCCAGTCGTCAGTAATCATCAAGGGGGCAGATGCGGCCAACGATGTGTCCAGTTCGGGTTCTCCTGTTGGCACGTCCCAGTACCTTACCACGCTTTCTCTTTGGGACACCTACCGCGCTGCAGCGCCCCTCTCCACCATCATCCTGCCAGAAATGATGCCTGCCATTGCCACAACTTATCTCCGCATCTTCCGCGAGCAGGGCAAGCTGCCCGTCTGGCATCTGATGTCGCAGGATACCAACTGCATGGTGGGCTGTCCCGCCGTGCCCATTCTTGCCGACTTGCTGTTGAAGGGATTTGTGGCTGACTCGTTAGCTGCCATGCAGGCCATGACAAGTAGCCTTCTCATGGATGAACGTGGATTGGACGACATGAAGAAATATGGCTACGTGGCCAACGACCATCATGGTGAAAGCCTCTCACGCACGCTGGAATACATGCTGGCCGACTGGTCGGCGGTTCAGGCTGGCAAGGCATACCTCAAGAATCACGCCGACAATAGAGAACTCAGCCAAACCATCGACTTTCTCGACAATCGCTGCCACAGCTATCCCGCACTCTACGACAAGCGGGTGGGTTTCATGAGAGGCAAGAATTCCGATGGCTCGTTCGAGAGTCTCGATGGCTTTAATCCTCAACACCAGACCCGTCCTTTCACGGAAGGCAATCCTTGGCAGTACCTCTGGCTCGTGCCACATGATGTCGAGGGTCTCATGCAGATGCTTGGCGGTCGCGACATTGCCGTGAAACGTCTTGACAGTCTTTTCACTGCCGACAGCCAGCTCAATGCGGAAGCACAGCCTGATATTAGTGGACTTATCGGACAATATGCCCACGGCAACGAACCCAGCCATCACATCGCTTATCTCTATGCCCTCATGGGGCAACCCCGCAAGACAGCCAAGCTTGTTCACCAGATTCAGCGTGAGCTCTACACCGATCAACCCGCAGGACTCTGTGGCAATGAAGATGTGGGTCAGATGTCGGCTTGGTATATTCTTTCTGCCCTTGGCTTCTATCAGGTTGAGCCTTGTGGTGGTCGCTATGTCCTCGGCTCACCGCTGGTGAAAGAAGCGTCCATTCATGTTGGTGGCGGCAAGACTTTCACAATCCGCACACATGACCTTTCCGAGAAAGCCTTTTACATCAAGAAAGTTCTTCTCAATGGTCGGCCTCTTTCCGTCGGCTCCCAGTTCCAGAAACTGCCGAAAGGTTACACGGCACCCTTTATCCTGTGCCATGAAGATTTGGTTCGCGGTGGCACGTTGGATATTTACATGACGAAATAGGAGAAATGGTGACTTCATTGCCGTCTATCCCCGCCAAAAGGAGTTGCCTATCTTGCCCGAAAGGTTATTTCGCGCTTCAACACATGCTTTTTCAAGAAAAATCCCTCAATCCCTCACCTTTCGCTCTATTCAGCTGTAAACGAATGGGTTGTGGGTGAGGGATTGGTGAGGGATAGGTGAGGGATGGTGAGGAATTGAGGTTTCGGAGCTGAAGTTCCGAAGGTTGGGTCAGCCCACGGGCTGAACAGACACTTGGGCAGGGGTTCGACCACTGCTATGTTGGCAAGCAACCAGTGAGTACCTTTGTGGCTCATTCTCAGTGCATTAGTGTTCCCGAAACATCAATTCCTCACCATCCCTCACCTATCCCTCACCAATCCCTCACCCGCAAACCATTCGTTTACAGCCGAATAGGGTGAAAGGTGAGGGATTGAGCCTTTTTTGAGAAAACACATGGGAGGGGAGTGGGAGAGGAGCGCCTGCTGTCAACGAAAGAAAGCTGGAGGTATATACCTTATACCTGGAAGGTGTGCACCTTCCATGCGGAATGTGCACACCTTCCAGCTTTTTCGCTTTCGGCTAACTTATGATGAGAAGCCGGTTGTCAACCCCTTGTTTATTGGAGAGAGCCTCCGCCGAGGGTCTGGTAAAGATCAATGGTCGCCTGTACGGTGGCAAACTGATTGCTGATCTGTCCGAGTTGTGCGTTGAGGAGGCCTGTCTGCGCAGTCAATACGTTGAGGTAGTTGACTTGTCGTGTGACATTGTCCTTGTAGAGAGCTTCGGTGGCCTCCACAGCATCGGTGAGCGACTGTACTTGTGAGGCAATGAGTGTTTTCTTGCCTTGAGCCGTCTGCAGCTTGATGAGTGCCGTGTTGACCTCGTTACCCGCAGAGATGAGGCTCTGCTGGAACGCCATCTTAGCTTCTTCCTGCTGCATGACGGCCACCTTCTTTTGTGCGCGCAGTCGTCCGTTCTGGAAGATGGGCTGAGCGAGCTGGCCGAGTGCATTCCAGATCCATTTGCCAGGGTTCAGTTCGACGCTTCCTCCGTTGTTGGTGAAGCCAATGGTGCCGCTGATGGTGAGGGCAGGATAGAAGCTGGCTTGTGCGGAGTTGACATCATAGAATGCACTGGCCAGTTTCAGTTCGGCTTGCTTCACATCTGGGCGGTTCTGAAGGAGCGACATGGGCACACCCGTTTCGATGTTGGGTGCCTGGAAGGAAGAGAGGTTCGAGCGCTGGATGGTGTGGGGCGTTTCTCCGAGGATTGTGCAGAGGGCGTTTTCTGCTTCGGCTATCGCTTGCCGCAAGTCGTAGAGGCTGGACTCGACGCTGTAGCAGTTGGCCTGTGTCTGTGCGACGGCGGCCTTGTTGCTGCGTCCTGCTTCCATCAGGGTGCGGGTGTAGCGGACGGTCTCTTGCCAATTCTTGACGGTCTGCTGGCTGAGTTCGAGTTGAGCGTCGAGCATACAGAGGGTGTAGTAGAGATTAGCAATATTGGCTACGAGACTTTGTTGAACGGCCATGCGTGCCGTCTTGACTTGTTCGACTCCCACTTCAGCTTTTTTCTTGGCATTGCGTAGCTGTCCAAAGCTGCCGATTTGCCATGAGGCAGAGAGCGGTACGGTGTAGAATTTCAGCGGTTTGTTCCAATCCATGCTGGAGAGTTGTCCTTGCGGAGCAATGGCAAGACTGGGGATGTAGGCCAGCTTGGAACACTTGAGATATTCCTGTGCCTCCTGAATCTGAAGGTCGAGCTGACGTATGGACACGTTTTGCGAGAGTCCGCGTTCGATGAGCGCCTGAAGGGTGGGGTCGGTGAAGAATTCACGCCACGCCTTCGCTCCAATGCCTTGTTCGGAGGAACCTGTCTGTATGCTGCCATAGAGTCCGTCGGTCTTGATGTCAGTGGGACGCTCGTATGACTTCATGACGCCGCAGGAAGTGAGTATGAAACAAGCACAAATCAATAAAAGGAGAGACGCACCCATCGCCCTTCCTGCTCGGGAGGGCGTGGGATGTATTTTACAGGATGAATTCATGTTCATGTATATGATTAAAGTGTTATTACTCGTTTCCGGCTTCTGCTTTCTCCTCCTCAGAACGTTGTTTTTCCTTGAGGAACTGCTGGTCGGCCTCGACCTTCATGGCAGGTCGGATTTTCTCTTGCATCCACTCAAAGAAGATGAAGAAAACGGGGACGGTGAAGAGTATGGCGAAAGTGCCTACAATCATACCGCCTACGACACCGATGCCGATGGTGCGGTCGCCGTTGGCTCCTGCTCCGGAGGCGAAGATGAGTGGCAACATACCGAGCACACAAGTGAGAACGGTCATCAGGATTGGTCGCAGACGTGCCTCCGCAGCTGCGTAGGCGGCCTCGACGATACCCATTCCTTTGCGCCGACGCTCGAGGGCGAACTCGGTGATGAGGATGGCGGTCTTGGCGAGCAGTCCGATAAGCATGATGACACCAGTCTGGAGGTAGATGTTGTTTTCCACCTGGCCGATGACATACATGTCAGCCCCCGTAAAGAGGCGTCCGAGTCCGACGCTGACCTGATCCCAAAGCCATGCGAGTCCGAAGCTACCCATTAGGCCGGCAGGCACGGAGAGGATGACGGCGAAGGGAACGAGGAACGACTCGTAGAGGCAAGAGAGGATAAGGAAGATGAGGATGACACAGATGGCGTAGATGAGGATGGTCTGGTTGGAGCCCATCTGCTCATATTCTTCGCGTGAGATGCTACCATACTCGTAAGTGATGTGGTCGGGCAGTGTTTCAGCCTTTACCTCGTCAATGACGCGCATGGCATCGCTGGTGGTGAAGCCCTGAGCAGGTTGTACCATGCAGGTAATCTCGGAGAAGAGGTTGAAGTGCTTGTCGATTTCGGGGCCGAGGATTGGGGTGAGCTTTGCGAATTGTGAGATGGGTGCCATGCCATTAGAACTGCGAACGTACATGTTTGAGAGGTCCGTGGTGCTGGTGCGGTACTTAGGATCAGTCTGAAGCATGACACGGTAAACCTTGCCGAACTGATTGAAGTTTGATGCGTAGGCTCCACCAAGATAGCCGCTCATGGCAGAGAGAACAGCCTGTGGAGAAATGCCAGCAAGTTTACATTGTGCGGCATCTACTTCGACCTGATACTGCGGGAAGTTGCGGGCGTAGGAGGTCATGGCCATTTGGATTTCTTCGCGCTGGTTCAGAGCCGTGAGGAACTGTTGTGTCTGGTCAAGGAAGACACCCTTGTCGCCGTCTGAACGGTCTTGGAGGTGCAAGTCAACGTTGGAGCCGAGGCCATAGCCAGGAATCATACCGGGCTCGAAGCAGAAGATTTGAGCCTCGGGGATTTCCTGCATGAACTTCAGCATGAGCATCAGCTTTTTGATGCTGGAACTGTGCTGGAGGCCTTTGCGCTCGTCCCAGTGTTTCAGACGGAGAATGACCATACCGTTGGCAGCGCCCTGACCGCCCATCATTCCGTATCCTGCGTTACGTGAATAGGTGCGGATATCCTCGTCTTCATCGATGATAGCCTGTACGCGGTCGAGTACGCTCTCGGTGTAGGCAAGGTTGCTGCCTGGAGGACAAGTGACATCGACCATGAGCACACCTTGGTCTTCTTGAGGCACGAGACCCTTGGGCAGTGAGGTCATGAAAAAGACGAGCAGCACGATGGCGATGAGCAGTGCCAAAGGAGCCGCCCAGCGGTGATTGATGGAGCGTCGGAGGTCGCGGTTATAGGCGCGCATGGTGCCGCCATAGACCTTGTTGTAAGCCTTGCGTGTACCCTTATTAAGTCCGAGGAGAAAGCGGCTGACGGGATTCTTGGCCACGCGGTCGCTCTTGGCAGGACGCATGAGCATCGCGCAGAGGGCGGGGCAGACCACGAGGGCGGAGACACAGGAGATACCCACGGCCACGGCAAGCGTGACACCGAACTGGGTGTAGAACATTCCGCTAGTGCCAGACATCATCGTGACGGGGATGAACACGGCCATGAAGACGAAGGTACAGGAGAGCACGGCCATGGTCACGTCGGACATGGCATCCTTGGTGGCTTGATAGGCAGAGGTGTAGCCCGCATCGAACTTCGCCTGCACGGCCTCGACGACCACGATGGCATCGTCAACCACTGTACCGATGGCAAGCACGAGGGCAAAGAGCGTCAGTAGGTTCAGGGTGAAGCCTGCTATTTGTAGGGCGGCAAAGGTGCCCACGAGTGAGATGATGATGGAGATAGAAGGTATCAGCGTGGCACGGAAATCCTGAAGGAAGAAATAGACCACGAGGATGACGAGGAGAATGGCGATGATGAGTGTCTCCTCCACATTGGCGATGGACTCCAGAAGGAAGTCGTTGGAGGACATCATCTGCTCGAAATGGAGGCCCTTAGGCAGGGTCTGCTGCATTTCTTCGAGGGCTGCCGTGAAGCGGTCGTTGGTTTCCTTGGCGTTGGCACCAGAGATTTGGAAAGCCATGAAGGTGATGGAGGGTTTGCCGTTGAGTTTACCGCTGAAGCCGTAATCTACCTGACCGAGTTCAAGGTCAGCTACGTCCTTCAGGCGGAGCAGCGATCCGTCGGCCTTGGCCATGATGACGATGTTCTCGAACTCCGTGACTTCCTTCAAACGACCCGTGTAGCGCAGGGTGTATTGATAGACGTTTTCCACAGCAGCTCCGTGGCCGCCTTGTGTGGGCTTTTCGCCCAGTTTACCTACGGCTGCCTCGAGGTTCTGCTCGGCCAGACAGCCAGTGATGTCGGATGGTACGAGGCCGTACTGGGCCATCACTTCGGGCTTGAGCCATACGCGCAGGGAGTAGTTGGCAGAGAGCGCGAACACCTCGCCCACACCCTGAATGCGCTTCAGCTGAGGGATGATGTTGATGGCCATGTAGTTACCCATGAAGGCGGGGTCGTACTCTGGAACGTCGCTGACCATGGCATCGATCTGCAGCATGGAGGTCTGGCGCTTGAAGGTCGTAACACCAATCATGGTGACTTCCTGAGGCAATAGACCCTGGGCCATGGAGACGCGGTTTTGAACGTTCACGGCGGCCATATCGGCATTTGTGCCTTGCTTGAAGAACACGGTGATGGTGGCACCGCCGGAGTTGCTGGAACTGGAGGTCATGTAGGTCATGTTCTCCACACCGTTGATACTCTCTTCCAACGGCTGGATGACGGCCTTGGTGACCGTCTCTGCCGAAGCACCAGGGTAGGTGGCGCTGACAACGACCGTTGGCGGTGCGATGTCAGGGAACTGCTCCACGGGCAGGTTGAAATAGCTGATGGCACCGAGCAGTACGATGACGATGGCAATTGACATGGCCATCACCGGGCGCTTGATAAATATGTTTCCTTTCATTGTTCGATTATATGATTTAATGATTTTATATTTAAGAACGTAGGATGAACATGGCTATCCTCAAATCCTTAAATCCTCAAATCCTCAAATGCCTAAATGGTCTGTCTATTGAACCAATGCTCCTTCCTTGACCATACCAGCTCCGTCGGCAATAATTTCATCACCTGCTTTCAAACCAGATAGGACGATGAAATCCTTGCCTGTGCTATAAGGTGCGACCGTGATGTTGGTACCTTCGGCAACGCGTTGTCCATCCTTGTTGACAACCTTGAAGACCTGGTGGACGGTCTGTAGTTGTTTGACGGCAGCGGCAGGTACGATGAGCTGTTGTTTGTAATGTACAGGGATGATGATATTGCCAGTAGATCCAGAGTGGAGCAATCCTTTGGGGTTGTTGAACACAGCTCGGAGGCTGACGCTTCCGGTGGCTTGATCAACGACTCCGCTGGCCGTTTCCACTTTTCCAGTCTGGTCGTATTCAGATCCATCGACGAGGAGTAGCCTAACGGGCGGCATGGCTTTGACTGCAGCTTCGGCGCTGCCCGCTTCGCGTGTCTTCTGCAACATCATGGCTTCGGTCATGGAGAAATAGACGTACATCTGATTGTTGTCAGAGACGGTGGTAAGTGGTGTGGGCATAGAGGGGCCGACGAGGGCACCGACGCGATAGGGCAGAGTTCCGACGACGCCGTTGGCAGGACTCTTTACGACCGTATAGGAGAGAGAGTTCTTTGCATTGACGAGCGCTGCGTTGGCTTGTCCGACGGCAGCTTTCGCCTGTAGGTAGCTGTTCTGTGCAGTCTGTAGGTCGAATTCGCTAACAACCTGTTTGTCGTAGAGATTCTTGGTGCTTTCAAAATTCAGCTTAGCGGTTGCCTCAGCAGCTTTGGCGGCTTCGAGGTTTGCTTCGGCTGTATTCAAGGCTGCCTGATAAGGGACTTGGTCGATGATGAACATGGCCTGTCCTTTGTTCACGCGCTGTCCTTCCGTGACGAGCAATTGTGTGAGTTGTCCGCTCACTTGTGGAAGAACCTGAATGTCTTGTCGTCCACGAATGGTTGCGCTGTACTTGGTGTCGATGGTGCGGTCTTCAGCTTTCACCTTCACCGTCTTGTAGGCCTTGGGGGCGTTCTGGGCGTTCTGGCCGTCCTGCTTCTTGCTACAGGAAACGAACAGAGCAGTTCCAACGACTGCTGTGACGAGCGCGATGGATTTGATGCTTCTTTTCATGTTGTTGTTTTTACCTTAATTGGATTGTTATTCTTGCTTAATTATTCTTGTTGTATTATCGAAGTTTGATTACGATCCTGAAATATCTTTCTTTTGGCTTGCAATTATTCTTGTTATCATTCTTGCTTTTCTGGGGGTGATTCAGATGGAAAATAGTACTAAAAATAGGAATCCTGCTGAAATCGGGTGCAAAGGTACGACTTTTTTTGTAATTGTAGGGAATGAATGTTTATTCGAAGATGCAGAAAAGTTGTGCAAAACTTCCGCTTTGCACAACTTTTAACACGATTTATAGGTTTTGGGCAGTTAATTACCTTACCATTACTTTCTGACCTCCGACGACATAGATGCCGCGTCGAGCCCGCAACGTTGCTGTTCCTTCGATGAACTCTGAGCGCAAGAGTCGTCCAGATAGATCGAATACGTCGATTCGCTGTGGCTCATAGGTGGTTACTTTGATACAGCCCAAACCACCTGTAGCTTGAAGTGTGGTTGTGGCTGCTACTTCATTTTCCAACTCACGGATTCCTACGGGATTGTCAGCATCCATCAGAGTGAATTCTTTCTTCTTCAAAGAGAAGGCTTGGATGGTGTGACAAGTTTTGCCACTCTGGTTTGTAACGAGACCAAGACTGACGGTGCTTTCTTCTTTGATGACAAAGGTACAAGCACCAGCGCAATTGGAATAACCTAAAGCTTCTGCCCCCAGGTTAGCATAGTCTGGGAGTCCTGTTCCCTCTGCTGCAACGAGGTTCACACCTGAAGGATTGTTCCATTCCCAAGCTCCACGGGTGACGGTGAGTTCATAGACTCCTTCGGGCAGGGTAACAGTCTGATACAGTTTCAAGTTCTTTACATTTTCAGCGAAGTCGTCCCAAAGGGTTGTGAGCGTAAGGTAATTGCCCTTGTTCGTATCGACGTGCCATTCTGTGGTTACTCCGCCAGTGACGACACTGTTTTCCTGCACCCAGGGTGAGGTGGTTGTACCCATAGCCAGTTTCTTGAAGCGGCTGGTTCCGTTGACATACTTACCAGAAGCTGCAATGAAGTTGGCTTTGTAGTTCTTAAGATACTTCGATGTCACATCTTGGGTCGAACTGGTGGCGAAGTTCAGGAAGAAAATGCCTTTTGAGCTTGTCCATGCATCTCCATCGGGTCCAAAGTTGTAGCGAATGCCTGCGAGATTGTTGCTGCTCTTGTCTATAACATCACCTGAACTTTGGTTGAAGTCGTAGTAAAGGGCAAGGTCTGTCATGCTAACAGGATCTTCAAGTGGATACTGGATATTCTTGCGAAGGTTGCTCTGCGTAAGAGCACTTTTCCAGATGCGTAGTTCATCAACGATGGCGTTCATTGGTGCGACATTGCTACCTAAACGGAATTGACTCCAAGCGGCAATGCTGCCATTCAGTGTTGCGGTGTTTATCTTAATGCCGTCGCGATAGTAGGTGAATGTAGATGAGTTGCAGGTAATGGCGTAATGATGCCATTCGTTGTCGATGACAAAACCGGCTTCCGTCTTGACAGATTTGTCATTCTTGAAGAAGGTCATAGCGCCATCGGCATCCACCTGCATCCAGAACGTACTCTTGCTGTCACCCATTCCGCAGCAGGCTTCGGTCAATGCACCGGGGTACATCCACCATTCGATTGTGAACTTTGAGGTGGAACTGGAGAAAGGTGAAGTTGAGACGACCTCATCGTCCTCGGCATCGAATTTCAAACCAGTCTGGCCATCAGCGTTGCAGACGGTGATGGCACGGGATCGGTTTGCGGTGCTATGTCCAATCTCGTTGGAGGCTTTCAGACTTACGTTGTAAAGACCTGGCTTGTCGATGGTGAGTGTGGAGCTTTGTCCATTGATAATGTAAGTGTGAAGGTCGTTCGAGATGGACCACATCCATTCGCTGGGGTCGTATTTCGATGCGTCTTCAAGGATAATCTCTTCACCGACGATAGCAACATTGTTGTGGATATTGAAGGCTGCGGATGGTGCCACCTTACTGATGGTTATGTCTTTCTCTACCGACTGGCTGCCGGCTGGGTTGGTAGCGGTGAGTCGAACCTTGTAGGTTCCGTAAGCAGTGTAAGTAGCACCTGCATTGATGGTGCGTACATCTTCATTCTCGGCACCTTGAAGTGTCCATTGATAAGTGGATGATTCGAGATTGGGGGTGGTGTTGAGGAAGGTGATATGGTCGCCAGCCTTCAAGATACCTGTTGGTATGGTGAAGTCGGGTTGAGGCATAGCCGCCGCTTCCACTATCAGGGTCTTCGTGGCTGTTTCGGCGACACCTTTGTAGTTGATTGCTGTGAGGCTAATGGTCTGCTCACCTTCTTTGGTGAAGATGATAATGGGGCTTGGCGTAGAGGTTTGGGAAATGTCAGCTCCGCTAATGGTCCATGACCATTGAGAAGTACCTGGAGCACAATTGGAAACCAAAGGAACAGGAACACCCTTCGTGATGGATGATGGAATGGTGAAATCAGCCGAAGCTTTTGGATTGAAGGGGATGACTTCTTCTTCTGACTCCATCGCTTCTTGATGTATGGAAGTGAGAGACGGCTGAGTAATGGTGGCATCATTTCCGTGACAGCCATCAATGAGAAGCGCCATGTCGCCCAAAGCGCGTGTCTTCATATTGTAGCAATAAGAGAGATCGTTCGTGAGGGCGGGATAAAGGTAGGTCTCATACATGGTGGATTTAATCAAAGCACTTGTGCGTGCCTTTTTCCAGATGCGCAGTTCGTCAATGTCACCTGTCCATGGAGCTGAGTAGATTTCCTTATAGTTAGTGGTGGTGCCTTCTGTTTTTCCTAAAACAAGCGAACCGACACTGCCTACGGTATTACTCCATTTCGTTGAGAATGAAATGAATTGAACTCCACCGACGAAAACGTTGAGATTACCGCTATTGGCCGTGATGGCAATGTGTTGCCATGTATCGGTCTTGATGGTCCTCGTGCTGGTGGCGTAATCTCCGCCGTCGAAGCCCACTTCAAGTCTCTTGCTTTTATTGACCTTGAAGAAGAACTTGCCAGAGGTACTTCTCATTCCGAAGTTATCTGACGAGTTGGAAAGTGCGTGGGGACGCAACCAGAACTCGATAGTGAATTGGTTGGCATTGTCTTTGTTGAACTCAGGAATAGTGATTTCAGCTCCTTTTTCCAGTTGGAGGTAGGTGTTGGCGGTCTGATAGTCAGTGTTGACGGCATTGGAAGGCTCGCTTTGGACGTCATAGCCATTGATGCGATAGATGGCACTGACTGTGTAGGTGCCGTTGGAGGATGCGTCGGCGTTGAGCGTGTGGCCGTCCACACTGGTGAGGAGCTCGTTGTCTTTATATATATTATAGGTATGTACATCGTAAGTTGTACCTACAGGAGCTTTCCATGCAAGCATTCCATTCGCGTCAATGGTGAGGTTGCGCGGTGTTGGCACGCTTTCACCTTGTGCAATAGTCGTAATGGTGGTCTTCTTGCCTTTGTTGGCGATGGCTGTTCCTTCTTCACCGAGGTCAAAAGGTGTCTCAACACCTTCACGGTCAAGGGTGTAGTCGATGATGCTGGCCTTGTAGATGGTACCGCTTCCTGCTGCCCATGATCTGGGTTCAACGCGGAAGAAGTACTTAAGGGGCTTGGTGGTATCGAAGCCTTGGGTGAGGTCGGTGATGTCATAGCCGAACTCCATTGGTTCGCTATGCAATGTTCCGTCTGCCCACTTGCCTAACATTGGAACAGCGGGGTCTGGGTTGTTGGCATCAACGGTGACACCTTTGCCGAGTCCAGAGTAGTAGAAGTGGCGTAGCCAAGTCTCTTTCTCAGGTGTAGAAGCGTTCGTCTTACTGGATACGCCGACATAAAGGGCGAGTTCGGAGCGGTGGTCATAATCCATCGTGACCTTGAGGGTGCGTAGTGGACGATAGTCGCGCCGTGGCGTATAGTATTCGGGTGTCCAAAAACCTGTGGTAGTGGCTGTGGGTCGTGCCTCGGCGTATGGACAGTAGATGAAACCGCCATTGCACCATCCGCTGCCCCATGAATTGACGATAATCCATGCACCGATTTCATCTTTATTTGCTTCGCCATAGATGTCGTTGCCGTCGAGGTCGAATTCGATACGGTCGTCGTAGCCTACGATGGTCAAGGCGTGGTCAACGCTTTCGCCCCAATGCTTGACATAGTACATCCCCGTGACTCCCAGTTGATCGTTGGTCGTAGTTTTTGGAATCTTCTGCCAGTTACCACTAGAGGCCACGCCGACACCGACAATTCCTCCAGTGGAATAGCTTTCATCGCCGCAATGGTTCCATAGGTAGTTCTTCAAAATCTCGCGGCCTTCTTCGGTATTGAGGGGATTGGAGAAATTGGCACTGCCAGAGATGCGGTTGTGCATGGCATGGTACCATTTGTCATACCCCTGCATCCAACCATAGTTGCTTTGACCATCATCGCAGTCTTGATATCCGAAGACTTCGCTGTAGGTGTAACCGCCATAGACTTCGCTGTTGGGGACGCCATTGTGCTGGGCAATGATTTCTTTTCCTTGATTAGGTGTCCATGTCAACAGCCATGTGAAGTGGGTTGGATAGATGTTCTCTGCGAGCTTGCCATTGGCATGTCGAGCAGCGTTGAGTTCATGAGAGAACATGTAGTAAATGCGCGATGCGGAGCCACAAGAGCCAGCGCTCTGGTTCATGACAGGAGGAAAGGCCGTGCTGGCCGCATTATTCCAATGGTCCGGACGGACTACTCCTTCCGCACGACGGGCTTTCACGCGACGCATCATCTTCTCGATTTGTTTCTGATTCACATGTGGCGTCGGATCATAATCTGGGTACTTGTCTTTATCCCAGCGAATATCCTGAGCCTGTGTCAGCACACAGAACGCCATTGCGAATACGGATACTAAAGTTCTTGGTTTCATCTTTCTACAATTTATTATTATGCTAATCAATTATCTGTTAGGACAATTATTAAACGGATTAAGATATTAATCAGGGACTTATCGGACGAGAACCTTCTGGTGGTTAATGATGTATATTCCACGCCGAACAGGAATACATGCGTCGAAATCGAGCCAATCGTGGAAGATAACCTGGCCATTGACGTGGCTGACGACGACGCGCTGTGGTTTGTTCACTTGGATGTGGATGCATTGGAATCCACCTGTGGCGTGCAATGTGTGCTCTGCGGTGAACGTTGGCACGTGTATGGCATCGGGTTCAGTGCCGTCGGCATAGATGAGTTGTTTGTATTGCAGGACGAACTTTCCGACGGCGACGCACTTTTTGTCGGTCATATTGGCAATGAGTCCGAGGCTGACGGTTGTGGGTTGCTGGAGCATGAACGTGATGGTGTTGTTGTCGCTGAGCGGTGAGGATGCCAGTGCGTCGGTCTTCAGGTTGTCCGTGATGGGTAGCTGGTCGCCTTCGGCAGCAGCGATGTAGGTTCCGTCCGTGAGCCAGTTGTAGTAATAGGTATCGCCGTCGCGATCGGCAGAGAAGGTGTATTGTCCGGCGGGGAGTTCGACCGTCTGGAAAATCATGAGGTCCTTAATCTCGGTTTCGAAGCCGGAGTAGGAGTCTTCGAGAGTGAGGTAGTTGTTTTTTTCTGCGTCAACATGCCATTCGGTGAGGATGTTGCCTTTCTTGACGTTGTTGAGTTGCTTCCAGGGGGACGTCGTCTTGTTCATGAGCAGCTTGAGATAGCGACTGCTGTTGGCGGGATTGACGGTGCCGGCTCCTGTCTTGAAGGGATGTTTGTAGTTTTTGAGGTAGGTGGCTGTCACGTCCATGCTGCTGCCTCGAGCATTGAGGCAGAAGATGCCGAGGCTGTTGTCCCAAGCATCGCCGTCGGGTCCGAAGTTGAATCGTTTCGCGTTGAGGTGTTGTGCGGAACGGTCGATGACATCGCCGCCGCTTTGGTTGAAGTCGTAGTAGAGCAACAATGTCTGGTCGGAGGCAGGTTCGTTGACGGGTTCATTGGCGATGGTGATAAGGTTCTTTTCCGAAAGCACGGTGTTCCAGATGCGCAGCTCATCGATGATGCCGTTGAAGGGACGGTCGGAGCCGCCGATGCAGAAGTGTTCCATTACGGGTATGGATGTTCCGACGCGTGCTGTTGACAGTTTATTGCCGTCGCGATAGAAGGTGACGCTTCCAGCTTTGAAGGTAATGGCGTAATGGTGCCATTCGTCGAAGATGACGGTAGCCGGTGTGCTGAGTGCGTTTTTGTCTTTAGCATCAAAGGACAATTCTCCGGTGGGTTTGACGGCAATCTGCATGGTTGAGGCGTTGTCTCCGATGTGGAAGCTGTTGTCGGTGACTCGTCCAGGGAACATCCACCATTCGATGGTGAAATTCTTGACCTCTTCTGAGCCGAAGGGTGAGGGTGCTTCGACGAGGTCGTCTTCTCCGTCAAAGTGGAGTCCGGTCTGTCCGTCGGCATTGCAGACGACGATGGCTTTCTTTCGGCTAATCTGGTCGGATCCTTTACCGTTGACAACGGTGAGAGATACATCGTAGATGCCGGGTTCATCGAGAGCGATGCTCTTGTTTTGCCCGCTGTAGCGGAAGATGTCGAGGTTGCTGGTGAGATCCCAGGTCCATTGCTCTGGTGCGAATTTCGAAGCGTCGATGAGGTTGATGGGTTGGCCTTTGACGACTACGTTGTTCTCGATGTTGAAGGCTGCTTCTGGTGCGACAGCTCCAACGCTGACGGTCTTTGTCGTGGAAATGCTGCCTTCGGTGTTGGTGGCGGTGAGCTTGATGGTGTAGGTGCCATAATCATTGAAGGTGGCAGCGGCATTGACCGTTTTGACGACAGGGTAGTCGGCTCCTTCTATTTCCCATTCGTAGGAGGCGGCTTCGATGGGCGTGGATGTGTTGACGAAGGTGACATGCTGTCCGGCGCTGACCTCACCCTGCGGAACGGTGAAATCGACGGTGGGCAGTGCAGCGGGGTTGACGGTCACGGTCGCGGTTTTCTCGGCTGTCTCGCCGTAGAGGCTGGTGGTTTGCAGCTTGATGGTTTGTTCGCCGGTTTGGTTGAAGACAACGACTGGGCTGACGGTTCCGTGGATGGTTGCCTGTTCGGTTCCGGTGAAGGTCCATGTTCGCAGTGCGGTGTTGACGGCACTGAGGTCGGTGATGTGGAAGGGTTTGCCGATGGTGGCGGTGGCGGCACAGGTGAAGTTGGCAGTTGTTTCAGCGTGCAACGGGTTCTTCTCATCGCCAAGTGGATATGCCGTTTGTGTGAAGCCTTCAGGCTTGATGATTTCTGCATCGCAGTTGCCGCGGCTGTCGATGAGGTAGAGCGGCTGGCCGTCCTGACCGGAGCCACGGGTGTCCATCTTATACTCATGGAGGAGATTCTCATAGAGCATGGGGTTGGCGATGTCTTTCTGATAGGCGGCTTTTACCTGAGCATCGGTCAGAGCACAGTTCCAGAATCGCAGCTCGTCGATGTCAGCATCCCAGGGTGCATCATACACCTTCTTGTAGTTGGTCGTGGTTCCTTCTGTTTCTCCGATGAGCAGACGGGCAGGCCCTTTGATGCCGTAGTGGCTGTAGTTGTTGCTCCAGTTCAAGACGCGACGCCCGTTGATATAGACACGTGTGTAGAGTCCTTCACCCACGATGGCCACGTGGCGGAACGCGCCGGGACGGAAGACGTTGCTGACGCGGGTGTAGGAACCGCCGTCCTGTCCGAGTTCGATGTAGTTGCTCTTGACAATCTTGAAGAAGAAGGTGGTGGTGTCTGCCTTGATGCGGAATCCGTAGCTGTCCGCGGAGGCATTCTCATGTGTCCAGAGCCAGAACTCGATGGTGAAGTTCTCTGTGGAGCGTTCGATGAGGTTGGGAATGAGAATCTTGGTGCCGCGCTGCAGGGTGGCAATCTGGTTCAAGCCCTCTGCGTTGGGCTGGATGTCAGCCGCCACAGGTTCCGATTGTTTACTTTCGGCATCGTGGCCGCCCACTTTGTAGATGGCACTGACGGCATAGCTGCCAGTGGGTTCGACGGTGGCAGTGTGGGTGTCTGCCTGTGTGTCGGCGAGGAATTCACCGTTGTGGTAGATTTTGTAGGAGGCGGGTTCATGCAAGCTGCCCGTGGGGGCTTCCCATGTGAGCTGACCGTCATTGATGGTCAGGTTGCGTGGTGCTGGCACATGGTCGTTGCTGACGATGGCGGTCAGCTGGGTCTTCTTGCCGGCGCTGGGCACGTCAATGGTTTCGGTGATGTCGAAAGGCACTTCCACGCCGTCGTGGTCGAGGGTGTAGTCGATGATGCTGGCTTCGTAGATTTTTCCTTCACCTACGCCCCAGGAGCGTGTTTCGACCCAGAAGAAGTATTTGAGTGGTCGTGAGAGGTCGAAGTCTTGGGTGAGGCTTGTCAGGTCATAGCCGAACTCCATCGGTTCGGTGTGCAGCTCGCCGTCTGCCCATCGTCCCAGCATCGGTATTTCTGGAGCAGGCTTTGTCTCGCCACGGTTTCCGTCGCCGCAGTAGTTGAAGTGTGTCAGCGTGATGGCGCTTTCGGGCTTGGTCGAGTCGAGGTTCTGTGCCACGCCAACGTGCAACGACATCTCCGAGCGGTGGCTGTATTGCATCTTCACTTTGATGGTTCGCAAGGGACGGTAGTCGCGCATGACATCATAGTATCCGGGAGTGAAACTGTTTGTCTTGGGCCATCCCTTGACGCTGTTGGACCGTTCATAGGGACAGTAGATGAATCCTCTGTCAGCCCATCCGTCGCCCCAAGAGTTGGCGATGATCCACGCGCCCACCTCGTTGTCGCCGTCGGCATTCATGGCTTCGCCGATGATGCCGTTGCCGTCGAGGTCGAACTCGAGGCGGTCGTCATAGCCCACGATGGTCATGGCGTGGTTGTAGGTCTCGTTCCAGTCGGTGATATATTCCATGCCCACAACGCCTGCCGCCTCATTGGCTGCGGTCTTGGGTATTTTTGCTGAGAAGGGACCGGCTGCCACGCCGATGCCACAGATTCCGCCGGAAGCGTAGCTCTCGTCGCCACAGCGGTTCCAGAGGTAGTTCTTCACCAGCTCGCGGCCTTCTTCGGTACCGCAGTTGAAGGGGAAGCTGTTTCCAGATAAAATGCGGTTGTGCATGGTCGCGAACCAGCTGTCATAGCCTTGCATCCATCCGCAGTCGTCGTCCTGGTCGTCTTGGCTGGAACGTCCGTAGATATGGCTGTAGGTGGTGCCGCCATAGACGGCACAGCTGGCAATGCCTACGTCCTTGCCCAGTCGGTCATAGCCCGTTCCCGACGTACCGTTGGTGTTCAGCATCCACGGGAAGTGGGTGGCGTAGCGGTTTTCATCGTTGTCTGCAGCCACGAAGCGGGCCGTGTTGATTTGGTTGGTGAACTGGTAATAGATGCTGCTGGCAGCCCCGCACGATCCTCCGCTCTGGTTGATGATGGGCGGGAACGATGGGTTCAGCGCGTTGTTCAGGTGGTCGGGCCGTTGCTTGCCTTCTGCTTTCTGTTGCTGAATCCGTTGCACCATCTTCCGATAGCTTCGCATGTTGATGTTCTTGGGCTTCGGATCGGGCAGGTCTGGGTATTTCTCTTTGTCCCAGGTGCCGGGTTGGGCTGAGACGGTGAGGCTGAAGAACAGAGCGACAAGGAGGCAGAGACACCCTCCATGTTCCCCCTTAAAGGGGAGCGTAGATTGTATTAGAAAGGCAGTTTTCATCGTATGGTATGTCATTAAAGGTTTTGTTATTTGAAGGTATTGATAAAGCTTTTCAGTCCTCCTTGCAGCCAGTTGATGAAGTCTGGAACGTCCTCCTTATAGCTGTAGCTGCCAGCCAGAGGTCGTGCATCGTGGTCAAGCAGGACATAGAAAGGTTGCGTCTGTGCACCGAACTTGGTGCGTTGCAGGTAGCTCCAGCGGTCACCGATGGTGCGGAGCTTGCGCACGGTGCTATCGGTCTCGGTGACTTCCACGGGTTGGGGTAGGGGAGTCTTGTCATCTACGTACAGGCTGATGAGCACGTAGTCCTCGGTCATCAACTGACGCACACGGGCATCTGGCCACACGGCGGCTTCCATCTTGCGGCAGTTGACGCAGCCGAAGCCTGTGAAGTCCAGCATCACGGGCTTACCCAGACGGCGGGCGGCGGCCATGCCTTCTTCGTAGTCGGTATAGGTGGCTTCCACGGTGTTCTGGTTCAGGTTGAAGTCCTGCGTCCACATAGGCGGAGCAAAGGCGCTGACCGCCTTGCACGGAGCGCCCCACAGCCCTGGCACCATGTACAGCGCGAAGGCCAGCACACACAGAGCCGAGAGGAAACGCGTCACGCCAATCTTCGGACGAGGAATGACATTGCCATCGTCGTCATATTCATCCTCGTCGTGTGGCAGGCGGATCCAGCCGAGGAGGTAGAATCCCATCAAAGCAAAGATAAGGATCCACAGGCAGAGGAATGTCTCGCGGTCGAGCAGACGCCAGCCGTAGGCAAGGTCGGCCACGCTCAGGAACTTCAGTGCGAAGGCCAGCTCAACGAGACCGAGGACCACCTTGATGACATTCATCCAATTGCCGCTTTTCGGAGCCGACTTCAGCCATGTGGGGAACATGGCGAAGAGGGTGAACGGTGCGGCCAAGGCCAGCGCAAAGCCGAGCATCCCCACGGTCGGCGCCACCACCGAACCGCTGGTCACCATATCGACGAGCAACAGGCCGATGATGGGGCCTGTGCAAGAGAACGAGACAAGTACCAGGGTCAGTGCCATGAAGAAGATGCTGAGCAGACCAGTGGTTGAAGAGGCTTTCTCGTCCATCTTCGTACTCCACGAGGCGGGCAACGTAATCTCGAAGCCACCGAGGAACGATGCCGCAAACACCACCAACAGCGCAAACAGGAAAAGGTTGAAGACGGCGTTCGTCGAAAGGGCATTCAGCGACGACGGCCCCCAGATGAGCGTCACAATCAAACCCAGACCAACGTAGATGACGACAATGCTCAATCCATAGAGGATGGCATCTTTGATACCTTTTTGCTTGTCGTCCTTGGAACGTTTGAGGAAAAACGACACGGTCATCGGGATGATGGGCCACACGCAAGGGGTCAACAGGGCAATGAGACCGCCAAGGATTCCCAGCAGGAACAAGCCAAGCAGCGAACGTGACTGGGTGTCGGAGGCTGCATCAAGGGCGTGAAGCTCCGAGATGACGGGAGACCACAGAGACTCTCCCCCCGCTCTCTCTGTGAGGGAGGCTGCGGTTTGTAGCTGAGCTGCAGTATCGGTGGCGACTTCATCATTGACCTCTGCATGATTGTTATTTCCTGTTCCCTCAACCTTGTCAGGTGACTGCTCTTCCCCCTTGAGTGGGGGCGGGGGAAGGGTCTCCCCTTCAAACTTGAACTCCACCGGCGTCGGCGGCATACATGCCTCGTCGTTGCATGTTCCATATTCCAGATAGCCGACGGCTTTCCACTTACCGCCTGTCAGTCGCAGACGTTGTGTGGCGGTGCCTTTTGTCTCGAAGTAGCTCACTTCACACTCGAACACCGCATCCTGCACACGCTTCGGCGACGGGGAGAGGCGCAACCCGCCTTCCAGCTTCGCTCCTTCTAATGTCTCGATGTTGAAGGTCATGGGCGTCGGTCCGCCATCGTTGTCGGGACCATAGACGTGCCAACCCGTTTCAATCTGAAACGTGAACACCAGGTCTATCAAGTCGTCATGACCAGCGACGGCCTGTTTGCTGACGGAAGCCTTCACGGGATTCTCCTGTCTTGTCTGTGAACCAAAGGCCACACCCAAACAACATAGCAAAAGAAGGGTTGAAAAGATTTTTTTCATACCTATATATAAATATATATATGTTTTGGCCGTAAAGATACACCACTTTGCCCATCTGGCCAAACTTTTCCCCGAATTTAACGTTTATTCTACATCACTTCCTCCTCCTCTCCCTAATTTTTGGCCAAAATCCCTCAATCCCTCACCTTTTCGCCTACCAAGCTGAAAGCAAGGCGTTTGCGGGTGAGGGATAGGTGAGGAATAGGTGAGGGATGGTGAGGAATTAATCCAACTGGAATGCTAATCGGTTGATAATGAAACGTTAATTTGACATGAATTTGACGTAAATTAGACGTTAATTGGATGTTATTTAGACGTTAATTGGATGTAAATTAGACGTTAATAGGATGTAAATTAGACGTTAATTGGATGTTAATTGGACGTTAATTGGATGTAAATTAGACGTTAATTGGACGTAAATTAGACGTTAATTGGACGCAATTGGACGTCAATTCAACGTCAATTCAACTTTCACAAATATGGTCAAACAGTAACGAAAGCGCCCCAACGGGGCAGCAAGCAGTCAGCCCAGGGCAGCGCCCTGGGGGTTGAACGACGAGGGAGTACCCGCCCTGAAAGGGCAAAAGCATTCGTTCCGCACTTGGAGAAAGGTCATAAGCATTTGTTTTCGATATGCTTTTGCCCTTTCAGGGCGAAATATAACTTGCTGACAAGGACCCAGGGCGCGGCCCTGGGCTGACTGCTTATTGCCCCTTTGGGGCGCTTCGTTGTTGCTTGATCATACATCCGAAACTTAACCACTTGAAAAAGTCCTGAAAGGACTGTAAGCACATAGCCCAGGGCAGCACCCTGGGTATGAACGACGAGGGAGTACCCGCCCTGAAAGGGCAAAAGCATTCGTTCCACACATGGAGAAATGGCAAAAGCATTTGTTTTCGATATGCTTTTGCCTTTGCAGGGCGTGTTAGTTGGGTGCATAAGTACCCAGGGCGCTGCCCTGGGCTGACTGCTTATTGTCCCTTTGGGGCGCTTCGTTGCTGTTTGACCTTACTTGTGAAAATTGAATTAACGTCCAATTAA
>JAGCPY010000058.1 GCA_017965425.1 Bacteroidaceae bacterium
GATTGGTGAGGAATAGGTGAGGGATGGTGATGGAAATGCAAAAAACCTCACCATCCCTCACCTATTCCTCACCAATCCCTCACCTGAAATCGACTGTTGTTCAGCCTTTTACGTAAAAAGGTGAGAGATTGAGGGATTTTTCCGAAAAAGAAGAGGAAGGAAGTGGTTTAGACGTTGAAGCGGAAGTGCATGATGTCGCCATCCTGCACAATGTAGTCCTTGCCTTCGACTCCCATTTTTCCCGCCTCTCGGACGGCGGCTTCCGAGCCGTAACGGATGTAGTCGTCGTACTTGATGACCTCTGCACGGATGAAACCCTTCTCAAAGTCGTTGTGGATGACGCCTGCACATTGAGGTGCTTTCCAGCCACGCCGAAATGTCCATGCCTTGACCTCCATTTCGCCGGCAGTGATGAATGTCTGCAAGCCGAGCAGGGTATAGATGGCTTTTATAAGGCGGTCGCAGCCGCTCTCGGTGAGGCCCATGTCCTCCAAGAACATCTGCTTCTCCTCATAGCTTTCCAGCTCGGCGATGTCTGCTTCTGTCTGAGCGCTGATGATGAGCAGTCCTGCATTCTCGTCCTTCGTGGCTTCGCGGACGGCTTCGACGTAGGCGTTGCCTTTGGCCGCTGAGGCATCATCGACGTTGCAGACATAGAGGACGGGCTTGGTGGTCAACAAGAACAGGTTCTTGGCCGCTGCCATCTCGTCCTCCGTCTCGAAGGTGACGGTTCGTGCACTGCGCCCATGCAGGAGGGCGTCTTTGTAGGCTTCGAGCACTCCGAGTTCCACCTTGGCCTGCTTGTCACCGCCCACGCGTGCCTGCTTCTCGACGCGTTGCATCCGGCCCTCCACGGTTTCGAGGTCCTTCAGTTGCAATTCCATGTCGATGATTTCTTTGTCACGCACGGGATCGACACTGCCATCGACGTGTACGATATTGTCGTCGTCGAAGCAACGGAGCACGTGGATGATGGCATCGCACTCGCGGATGTTGCCGAGGAACTGGTTTCCCAGTCCTTCTCCCTTGGAGGCTCCCTTGACCAACCCTGCAATATCGACAATCTCGCATGTGGCGGGGACGATGCGTCCGGGATGGACGAGTTCGGCCAGTTTGGTCAATCGCTCGTCGGGGACAGTGATCTGACCCATTTGGGCGTCAATCGTGCAGAAGGGGAAATTGGCTGCCTGCGCCTTGGCGCTTGACAGACAGTTGAAGAGGGTGGATTTGCCAACGTTGGGCAGTCCCACGATGCCAGCTTTCAGTGCCATTGTACCTTATTTGTTGGAGAAAGAAAAAACGGGTTCGCCGCCCACCAGCGGACGGCGAACCCGTGTGTGATTGTTGATTTAGAGGTTCGGATTGATTTTGCTCCACTCGCTGATGGGGGGCACGATGTTCAGCGTCACCAGTTCGTCACGCATCTTGCAGAGGTGCTCATAGCTTTGGTCGAGTTTAGCCATCTCTTCAGGCGTGCCCTTCGGCATCTGATAGGTGCAGCCGTCGGTGCCAAGCTTGGTGTCCATAGCCATCATGATGTGGTTGTATTTCTCGTTGCAGACATAGGTGCCAGCCGGCCAGCGGAATGCCTCGCCGCCCATCACCGCACGGATCATTTCCACAGAGCAGTAGGCCGGGCTCTGCCAGGAGCTACGTCCTCGCAGCTCGATAATCTTGGCACCGCCCTTGGTGACATCGACTTTCAGCTGTTCCCACTCTTCCTGCGTGCAGGCGGGAGTGCCAATGAGGTCGTTCAGAGGTTTTCCGGCCACCTTGACAGCGCTGCCGAAGACGGCCATCTGTTCGCCGTGTCCGCCGTAAGTGGCACAGCCGGTGACTTCATACTGCTTCACACCGAACTTCTTGGCCAGCGCGCTCTGAAGGCGGGTGCTGTCGAGAGCGGCAAGGGTGGTCACCTGACCAGGCTTCAGGCCGCTGTAGAGCAGGGTGACGAGACCCGTGAGGTCGGCAGGATTGAAGATGATCACGACGTGCTTCACGTCGGGGCAGTAGGTCTTGATGTTCTTGCCCAGCTCTTCGGCTATCTTGCAGTTGCCGGCAAGCAGGTCTTCGCGTGTCATGCCAGCCTTGCGGGGTGCACCGCCGGAGGAGATGATGTACTTGGCATCCTTGAAGGCCTCGGCCACATCGGTCGTAGCAGTAAGGTTCACACCATCATAGCCGCAGTGGAACATTTCTTCCATCACGCCTTCCATGGCGGGAGCATAGACGTCATAGAGACAGACGTTGGGGGTGAGGTTCATGGTGAGGGCTGTCTGTACCATGGTGGAACCGATGGCACCGCCTGCGCCAACAATGACAAGCTTGTCGTTTGTAAGGAATTTCATAATAGTAGTAAGTTGTGAAATGTAATTAGTGATATGAAATGTAAAATGTGCGACAAAAGTACAGAAAAATTATGTATTCTCACAAGAAAAGCCTATTATTTTTTGTGGCAGAGGCTAATTCTTTGTATTTTTGCGGCAAAGATAAGGCAAAGACAAGATGCAGCATTTTATGAACAGGATGCGGCTTAGGGCTATTGGGATGCTTCTCTTGGTAAGTATTCCAGTGTCGATATACGCCGCGAACAGCGAGCAAGTGGTAATTCAGTGCACGGGCAACGTGACACTGACGACGCCCGTAGATTATGTGATTACGGCATCGTCCGATGCGTTGACCGGCACTGTGAATATTGTCAATACGTCGGCAGCTCTTGTCTTCCGAAACATACGCCCAACGGATGCACTCGGCTATCTTTCCCACATCAAGATAGGCGGCGTGGCGGCAGCCAATGGCAGAAACTGCCGCTTTGTTGTTTACCGCCACGGAACCATCGTCCTGCCCTACGGAGGACAGTGTCAACCGCTGACCGTATATGCAGCATTGAATTGTGGCGGAGAGGCCAAGAGCGACTTCTCCATCGGCACGGCTTACCGCGCATTGGGAACGTGGGACAATGCCATCATGAGCTTCACCTTGAAACGCGGTTACATGGTCACAATGGCCAACCATGTTGACGGCACTGGCTACAGCCATTGCTTCATCGCCAACGATGCCGACATCATGGTGAACCTGCCGGCAGAGATGCGCAGCAGCGTGAGCTTCCTGCGTATCTTCCCTTGGAAATGGCCCAGCAAGAAAGGACTGGCTGGACACAACACCACAGCCATGAACTATCTGGGCTGCACGTGGTTCTATGCGTGGAATGCAGAGACCTACGCCTACAACAATTTCGACTATGTGCCACAACGTCATCATGAAACGGGCACGACCTACAACGGCAAGCAGACTTGGGCATGGCCAGAATGGGGTGTTATCGATGCTCTTACAGAAAGCAGCCACGTCTTGGGGCAGAACGAGCCAGACAATACCAGTGGCGAAGAGACATACATGAAAGTTGAGAAGCTCATCGAGCTGCACAAATACTTTCTATATGGCGGATTGCGCATCGGCACCTTTGCTACTTGTAATCCCAATGTGTCGTGGGTGAAGGACTATGTAAACCGCTGCCGCCAACTCAACATGCGGGTGGACTTCGTGGCAACACACTACTACACAGGTGGGCAGTCGCCATCGTCTTTTATCAACAGCCTGCGAGAACTGCACGATGCCACAGGACTGCCCGTGTGGGTCACGGAATGGAACAATGGAGCCAACTGGACATCGGAAAAAGGCTTTACGACGGACAGCGAAGGATGGTATGAATGGAGTAGCGACAATGGTGCCAATCACAGGAAGAACGGCATCTGGCTGGCCGATTGTCTGAAGCGTGCCGACGACTGCCCTTGGCTGGAGCGGCTGTGCGTTTACAATAATGTAGAGTACAAGCGCTTTGTGTATTACGAGGACTCCTTCTGGCCCACCCCTGCGGGAGAACGCTATCGCGACTATCAGTCGGACTTCGCCTATGTGAGCAGCAATGAAAACTTCATGCCCTGGAACTACAGTGCGCCGTCAGGGCTGGGGGGATTCAAGCAAGATGCTACGATAAGCCTCACTTGGCGAAATCCCAATACCGACTGCACTAAGCAAACCTATGTGCAACGAAAGAATGGCAACACGTGGGTCGATGTGTTGGAGGCAGGCATCAGTGACGAGGAAGCACGTTCCATCGTCTTTACAGATGAAACAGCTGGCACAGCACCTACCTATCGAGTCTGCAACGTGGATGCCGACGGCACACGACGCTACACCAGCACCATCACACTGGAAGCACCTGACGAAAACGGCCTTGCAAGGTTGACGGCCATGCCAGATGATGTCGGTGACTACTACTTTGTCTTCCAAAGTGCTGAGGCTCAGACGACGCTCAATCTGTCTATGGCCGACGGAACACGCCAAAACGGATACAAGGTTGCCAAATATGCCGCACCAGCGGATAACGGCATTGCCGAGAACCAACTCTGGCAGCTCGAAGGAAACGAAAAGAGTGGCTTTGCCCTGCGTAACCTCAGTAACATGGACTATGTGATGACATCGCCCAATAGTTGGAACTTCCGTATTGACGGCAATACACATTTGGCGGCTGAACGTGCCTACTACCTACCTGAAGTACATACCGATGGCGGAGAAACATATTGGACACTGAAGAACGTCTATCACGGCACCTATTGTGGGCTGTGGGACAACGACAAGAATTTCTATGCCGGTGCCGAGCTGGCTGGTAATCGCACTCTCGCGGAAACGGACCACTTACGGCTCTATGCCGTCAAGCGTCTCACTTACAACGAACAGCGTGTGGCGACGGGAGAGACTGAGATGAACTACACCCTTATAAATCCTAACTTCTCATGGGGTTCGACGACACAGTCACCAATGGGGTCTGGAAGCATCACCATTCCTGCCGGCTGGACCTTCCAGAAGACTTTCGACGGCTGGAACGATGTTTTCCTTCGGCAGGGCGATGTGGGCGGACAGACCGCAACCTACTTCAACGTCTGGGCTGGACAGCTGAGTTATGCGGAATTGATGCAGACGGTGAACTGCTTGCCCAATGGTGTGTATCACATCAGCGCAGATCTGGCCACGACCACAGGTTACGAGGCAGACAAGACGTGGACGGCAGTGTACGGTGCACCGGACAAATATGCTGACATTGCACGTTCAGTGAATATCACGGGAGCGGGGGATGATGTCTTCCTGCCATACGATGTCTATGTCCGTGTCACCAACAACAAGCTCACCATAGGTGTACGTACCGACGGCACATGGTTCAAGGTTGCCAACATGCGCTTGCAGTATATCGGAATGGAGGATGAAATCAGCAAAGAAGTGGAAGACCGTCTCAACTTGGGACGGACGCTGCAATACATCTTCGTCAACAGAGAACACTTTTTGCGTGGCGATGTCAATGGCGATGGGCAAGTCAGTGTCGCTGACGTTACAACCCTTGTCAACATCATCCTTGGAAAGGCCGAAACGGCACCCGCGGCGGATATCAACCTAGATGGCAGTATCAGTGTGTCTGATGTTACATCCATTGTCAACATCATCCTGCATAAGTGAATATATTAGATACTCATAATTAGTTTCTTATGATGAAACAAGAAATCATTACCTCACGCGTTGAACAACTTCGGGCTTGGATGCGACAACGACAGTTGCAAGCATACATATTTCCCTCTACCGACCCGCATTCGGGCGAATATGTTCCCGACCATTGGAAATCACGCGAATGGATTTCAGGCTTCAACGGTTCGGCTGGCACGGCAGTGGTGACACTGACGCGTGCGGCCTTGTGGACAGACAGCCGCTACTGGCTGGCAGCTGAGGAGCAGCTCGCCGGTACGCCTTTCGAGGTTATCCGTTGCAGCCGTAACCTTGTTACTCCTAACGAGGTCGCGGAATGGGTAACAAAGGAAACGGAAAACTCTTTGCAAAAAGAGACATGCTTCCTTGGCCTGAATGGATGGGCGATGCCAGATGACTATGCACAGGAACTGAACAAGCTATTGAATGGTTATGGTTGGTCCACAAAGAGCAGTGTGATTTTCAAAGCTGAGTTGTCGAAGACGGACGAAGATATGGTTGTTGAGATCAAGGAAGATGACCCCGAAAGTGAACTGTGGAAAGAGCGTCCGCAGCTTCCTTTTTCTCGAATAGAGTTACAACCATTAGAATATGCAGGAAGTTCAGCCGCAGACAAGCTGACTGCCATCCGGGCTTCGTTGACCAATGCAGATGCACTTCTGATCACACAACTGGATGAAATAGCCTGGACGTTGAACTTGAGAGGTCAGGATATTCACTGCACGCCTGTATTTGTGAGCTATCTTCTCATACTCCCAAAGGAAGCTGTGCTTTATGTCAACACGGCACAGCTGACAGCTGAAGTGGAGGAATACCTACAGGAACTGCATGTCAGAACACGGCCTTATGATCGTATTGCAGAAGATTTATTTGTCGGTAAAGTTATTGACTCGCTGAACGTTCAATATGATCCGTCGGTGACGAATCTGACATTGGCAACTGCCATCCGTCAAGACAATAGTGGTCGCCTGTTCTTTGAATGCCCTTCGCCTGTTCCCGAACTGCGTGCCATCAAAAACAATGCAGAGATAGCAGGCTTTCGAAATGCCATGCTCAAAGATGGTGTGGCCATGGTCAAGTTCCTGCGGTGGCTGCTTCCTGCCGTGGAAGCGGGTGGAGTCACGGAAATGGGATTTGACCGGAAGCTCACATCCCTGCGTGCAGAGCAACAGGGCTTCCGCGACATCTCGTTCGACACAATCGCTGGCTATGGCACTCACGCTGCCATCGTCCACTACGAAGCCACGCCAGAAACCGACATTCCTCTTGAATCGCACGGCCTGCTGCTTCTTGATAGTGGAGCACAATATCAGGATGGCACAACAGACATCACCCGCACCATTGCTCTCGGTCCCTTGACCGATGACGAGCGACGTGACTACACGTTGGTGTTGAAAGGCCACATTCGTCTGGCGATGGCTGTCTTTCCAGAAGGAACCACAGGCACACAGCTTGATGTGTTGGCTCGCTACGCTATGTGGCAAGAACACAAGAATTATGGACATGGAACCGGGCATGGCGTCGGTTCCTATCTCAGTGTCCACGAGGGTCCTCACCAGTTCCGCATGAATTGGATGCCAGCTCCCCTGCGAGCCGGCATGACCGTCACTATAGAACCTGGAATCTACATAGCTGGCAGTCACGGCTGTCGTACGGAGAATACCATGCTAATCGTCGAAGATGGTCACGGCTGGCTACGTCTCGACCCCCTCACTCTATGTCCTATAGACACCACTCCTATCATTCGTGAATGGATGTCAGCAGACGAAATCATGTACCTAAATAACTATCACGCCCGCGTGAGAGAAGCCCTCTTGCCCTTGCTGAAAGACAAAGCCGATCGCCAGTGGCTTATCACACACACAGTTCCCATTTAATTTCATAACAATAGATAACTTATGAAGAAACTTTTGCTAATGGCCGCAGCCGCCATGATGGCTGCCATGAGCATTCATGCTCAACATGAAGAGGGCGATTACACCCTACAACCCCGCGTAGGTATCTCTTTATCCAACTTTCGGGGGGATGCTGATGCCAAAATGAAGGTGAACCTCACATTCGGCTTGGATGCCGAATATTTCTTAACCGACCAATTCAGCCTCGGCGTCGGACTACTCTTCATCAACCAAGGAGCGAAATATCACTATGAAACAGAAAACTATACAATGGATATCTACTACGCCGCCCTTCCCATAACGGCTAACTACTACCTTCTGCCAGGGCTATCTGTCAAGGCTGGCATACAGCCCGCTTGGAGGGCGAACACCAAGATAAAGGCACGTGGTGAGACCTTAGACTTTGACAAGGCATTGATGTTCCTATTTCAGGATGATGATGTCAAGGCGAACAGGTTGGATGTGGCCATTCCTATAGGTTTGTCTTATGAGTTTAAAGGTGTCACACTTGATGCTCGTTACAATTTAGGCCTTGTCAAAGTATTCCATGGTCTTGACGACAGCATCCATCATAACACCCTCATCGTCACGCTTGGCTATAAATTCTGAACGGGTCTTTAATCACCTATTATCAAAACATTCTCTTCTATGGCAATCGTTAAAACCATCAAAAACCTTAAGCCCAAATTCGGACGGCATTGCTATCTGGCAGACGGTGCCGTTATCATCGGCGAAGTAACTTTGGGCGACGATGTCACCATTTGGCCATGCGCCGTCCTTCGAGGCGATGTTCATTATATCAAGATAGGCAATCGCAGCAACATCCAAGACAATTCCTGTGTGCACACCCTCAATGGCACAGCGCCTGTAAATATTGGAGAGGATGTCACTGTCGGACACAGTGTTACCCTTCATGGTTGCACGATTCTGGACGGTGCCCTCATCGGCATGGGTGCCACTGTGCTCGACCACGCCGTCATTGGCAAGGGCGCAATCGTCGCTGCTGGTGCTCTCGTGCTTTCTAATACACACGTCGGCGATGGAGAACTGTGGGGTGGCGTGCCTGCCAAGTTCATCAAGAAAGTAGATCCCGAACAGGCACAGGCTCTCAACAAGACTTTTGCCGCTCATTATATTGAATACTCCGATTGGTATCGTGAAGCCGACCTCGACCCATCCAATACACAAGTCGTTCTCAATGGTGAAGACTATCATTAAATAACCTCTACCGCTATGAAAAGACGTTTGACATTATTATCTTTGCTCTTAGCTGGATTTGCGCTAACAAGCTTTGCACAGACGTTGCCCACCTTCAGTACTGAAGGCAACGAGACGTGGTACATCATCCAGTTTCGCAACGGTGAAGCTGCCTTGCAAGACATGGGTGAAGCTGCCAATTTACAGACAGCGGGTGTTGACAAGAACAACAACGCACAACTTTGGAAATTGACTGGTACGCAGACAAATTGCGAGATTATCAGCAAGGCTGGTCGCCACATCTATTTTAACGGCGAACGCTTTGCCGCTTCGACATCTCAGGCTGGTGGCTTGCAGCTGGTCAAATCAACCAACACCACTTACAGCCCGGCATGGGAAATACAGACGACTTCTTCACCTGGCATGTCCATGAATCAGTGGGGCGGTGCTGGCGCTGGGCGTCAGTTGGGAGCGTGGAATGCGGGTGATCCTAACAATCCGTTGCTTTTCGTGGAGCCTGCTACATTGCCCGATACGGATCCTATGCCAACTCAATTAGCCGAATGGACGTGTGCGGCAAACAGCACCTATCGGCCAGCGGAACCTTTGACGCTTTGGTACACGCTTCCTGTGACCAAGCAGAATGTCACCGACCCTTGGATGGAATATGCCTTGCCCATTGGAAACGGACAATTGGGCGGAATGGTCTATGGAGGTATCCGGCAGGACATCCTTCAGTTCAACGAGAAGACTCTGTGGACAGGTTCTTCCACCGTCTATAACCGCGATGGCGGCTACCAAAACTTCGGGCATCTCTATATTGAGGATACCAGTAACCGATTCAGCACCACTTCCTCCAAAGGTGTGAAGGACTACGTACGCACATTGGATTTAGCCGAAGCCGTGGCCACGGCAGAGTGGAAGAGTCCAGACAAGAGTGTCACATTCCGTCGTGAATACATTGCTTCCTATCCCGACCAAGTGTTGGCCGTTCACTTGACAGCCAGCGAGCCTGGACAGTTAAGCCAACGCATCTATTTGTGGAATTCACATAACCTGCGTGGCAACTATGACGACGGTGAAGGGACTTTTGCAGGTGCCTTGCAAACAGTATCTTACAATGCCCGCATGAAGGTGGTTGCCACGGGTGGAAGCTTGAAGACCGACGCGCAGGGCGTTCATGTCGAGAGTGCCGACGAGATTCTCATTGTGCTGTCTGCCATGACGGATTATGACCCCATTGCCAGCGGTTTCGTCAGCGGCACAGACCAACTTGCAGAACGGACAAAGATAATCGTGGATGCTGCTGCCGCCAAGGGTTGGGACGCTTTGCGCGCAGACCATGTAAGCGATTATAAAGCTTTCTTCGACCGTTGCCGTCTCAATATTTACGGAGCCACCAATACGAAGGCCACCAACAAGCTCATTGACAACTATGCCACACTCACATCCAAGACTGCCTTGCGACGTTCGGGTGACGCACGTATGCTTGAAAGTCTCTATTTCCACTATGGCCGCTACATGCTCATTGCCAGTTCACGAGGCATTGACCTGCCCAACAACCTGCAAGGCATTTGGAACCACAAGAACAACCCGCCTTGGTGCTCAGACATTCACGCCAACATCAACATCCAGATGAACTATTGGCCAGCCGAATCCACGGGTCTGCCGGAAATGCACGAGAAGTATCTCAATTATCTTTATAACATGGCTGTCGTACAACCCGTGTGGAAGAACTACGCTACGGGTAATGGTAGCGACGGACGCTTCCTTCACCATACGACGGGATGGGCGTGCTACACCGAGAACAATATCTTTGGTTGTTGCACCGACTGGATGGCAGCCAATTATCCGGAGGCTGGTGCTTGGAGTGTTGATCACATGTGGCAGCATTACCGTTACACACTCGACCGCGACTTCTTGAAGAACAAAGCTCTGCCTGTGATGGTCTCTGCCACTAGCATGTGGATGGAACGTCTGAAGAAGGCCGACGATGGCACGTGGGAATGTCCTAATGAATTCTCGCCAGAGCATGGACCTACGGAGAATGCCACTGCTCATAGTCAGCAAATCGTGTGGAACCTTTTCGACCAGACGATCAAGGCCATCGAAATCATTGGCACGGCAGAAGCGGGTGTCACGGAAAGCTTCCTCAGACAGTTGAAGACGAAGTTTGCCAACCTCGATACGGGCTTACATACCGAGACCTATAAAGGTACTTTCGGTGCTACGCGCGAGGGTGTCAAGACAGGTGATGAAATCCTGCGAGAATGGAAGTACACCGATTATGCTAAAGGAAACGGCAACGAGTCCGGACACCGCCACCTATCCCACATGATGGCTCTTTATCCTTTTGCCAACTTGCCAGCCTCGAATCCTTACTATGCTCCTGCCGTGCGCAGTCTGAAGCTTCGCGGTTTGGCTTCCACTGGATGGTCAATGGGTTGGAAGATGAACCTTTGGGCACGTGCATTGGAACCGGACCAGTGTGTAGAACTCTTCAAGCTGGAATTCAAGCACAGTACCAGCTATGGCACCGACCAATCGAAGGGCGGCGTTTACTATAACCTTTTCGACTCCCATGCTCCTTTCCAGATTGACGGCAACTTTGGTGTTGCAGCCGGCATGGCGGAGATGCTTCTGCAAAGCCACACCGATACGCTCCAGCTGCTGCCTGCGCTACCTTATATCTGGACGAAAGGCAGCATTCATGGCCTTCGTGCCGTAGGCGGCTTTGAGGTTGACCAGACGTGGGAGGACAGCAAACTCACTACAGCTACCATCCACAGCTTGCGTGGACAGAACGCCCTTGTGGCATATCCTGGAATTGCCACTGCAACCATTAAAACTGTTCACGGTATGGACGTGACGCCCACTGTAATCAGTCAAGACCGCATTGAATTTTCCACAACTGAGGGCGAAGCCTACGAAATCACCATGCCCACGGACGGCAATGCCGTAAAACCTCTTACCGCTCTTCCTTCCCCTGGCAATGGTCCTATTTACGACCTTGCCGGACGGCGGGTGGCTGACGAAAAGGAGGCTCTATCCCCAACAACAACTCCTGCCCACAAAGTGTATATACAAAGTGGGCAGAAGTTTATGATTCCGTAATTACATTCTTTCAAAACGAATTACACGGATTAGACGATTTACTTAGTCATCTGTCTGAATGGCTCATTCGTCTAATCCGTGTAATTTGTTGTCCGTACAATGCCGTCGTTATTCTGCGTTGGTTTTCGGCAATGTCTTGTTCAGCATCAAGCTACCCACAAGAGCCGAAGCCAATGTGCCGCAAAGAATACCCAGCTTCGCCTCGTTCAGCATCATCGCTGCATCCGTTCCCAGATGGGCTGGATAGCTAAGTGCAGCAATGAACATAGACACCGTGAAACCGATGCCGCATAACATGCAGACACTGGCCAGCGAATGCCAGTTGGCACCTTCGGGCATCTGACAGATCCCCAACTTAATCGACAACCATGAGAAACTCAGTACGCCCGTGAACTTGCCAATCAGCAAACCAAGGAACACACCCAAAGCAACACCGTGGAACAGGTCAAGGAAGCTGAGGCCGCTGAAATCCACTCCTGCATTGGCAAATGCAAAGAGCGGGATAATGATGTAGTTAACGGGAACAGCCAGCTGGTCCTCGATATCCTGAAGCGGTGAGATAAGATAGTCCGATGCTTTCTCTATACGCCGCAACATCTGAATGTCTCCTTTGTCCAGAACCATCGCACGCCGCTGGTCTTCGGCATCCTCATTCGCGATGTCAGGATAAAGCCCCGTGATGCGGCGGATGCGTTGGAGATAATAGCGCGTACCTTTGCCCAGATTGGCAGGGATGCAGAAAGCCATCACCACACCCGCTATTGTGGCATGGATGCCAGAATTCAGCACCATGAACCATAACACAAGTCCCAGAGACACATAGAATCCTTTTGCACGCACTTCCTTGAAGTTGCCAATCAATAAAGCAGCTACCACAGCTACAGCACCCAGCAGATAAGGCCACGCAAGGCCTTGTGAGTAGAACAGAGCTATCACGATGATGCCACCTAAGTCATCGGCGACCGCCAAAGCAGCCAGGAATATCTTTAACCCCACAGGAACGCGCTTACTGAAAAGAGACAGCACGCCCAGTGAGAAAGCGATGTCCGTTGCCATCGGAATAGCGCAGCCACGTTCCATCAACGGATGACCCAGACAGACACAGAAGAACACGATGACGGGCACCAGCATACCGCCGCAGGCACCAATGACCGGGAGCAAGGCTTTTTGGCGAGTGGATAGCTCGCCGCACAGCACTTCACGCTTGATTTCCAACCCCACGCTCAGGAAGAAGTAGAACATGAGGAAGTCATTGATAAAATCCATCAGCGACATGGCGTGGCCGCCGTGGCTGAAGACATTGAAACGGCCAATGCTCAACGAAACAGGTTGTTGCCACAGCGAAGCATAACCTTCGCGTGTGTCGGGCAAGTTGGCAAAAAGAAGTGCCAACACAGTTGCCGCAATCAGCAAAACGCTGGCACTGACATAGCGGCGGATGAGGCCGCCAAGAGAAGTGTTTGAAATATTCGATGCCATGATGTTATAACCATTTTCTCTTACAAATCTGCTGCAAAACTACGGCTTTTCCTCCACTTTTCCAAATTTTAGCAAGCTAATCTCTGAGCTGCATTCAAAAAGCCCCGCGCCGTGAAGGCGCAGGGCTACAAAGGTATGAAGGGACGTGGAGATTACTCTTCCACTTCGCTTTCGCTCCAGATATCCCAATCGTTGTCTTTCACCAAGACAGCGCTGTCATCAGCAGCCGTCGTAAACGTAGAGAGGGCTATGATCTCTTGTGCCTGAACATCAAGCATCATGAGAGAAGGTTGAATATAATTCTTTTTCATAACTTCGTTGTTCGATATTAAATAATTCTCTTTTCGTGTTTATTTCAAGACGACCTTCTTGCCGTTCATGATGAAGATGCCCTTCTGAGCCTTGTTGACGCGCTGGCCAGCGAGGTTATAGACGACACCGTTCTCGGCACCGGCCACTTCAACAGCCTGTACGCCAGTCTCGACATCACCAAGGTAGAAGACCTTGACACCATTGTATTCAGGAGCCTGATAGCTGCCAGTGGTAAGATAAGCATGGAAAGCACCTACTGTAGGAGTGAACACATCAGTGTCAACCTGGTAGAAGCCAACCTTTCCACTTTGGTTCTGCATGACATAGTCGTCTTTGGGAGCAGCCTTGTCCTTGAAGACACCAACAAGCAGACCATCATTGTACTCATCCATCTTAGCCAAGCCAAAGCCTTCGAGGGTGGTTTCAACCTTGCCTTCGAGGATATAAGGCTTGTTGACTTCCAAGGTAGTAGCCTCAACGAGCGTCAGGACACTATTCTCAGCTCCTGCGGTCGTGTAAGCCTTCAACCCTTCGGGCACAGCAGCAGCGAAGGGCAGGATAACCGTACCCCAACCTGCGGCGGTGGTGTTGATGGTCACGGTAGCCTTCTGAGCAGCGTTGATGTTGAAAGCTTTGTAAGTGCTGGCGGTGAAGAAACCTACATCGCCATTAGAACCGATGAGGGCATTGGCTGCGGTGTTCTTGAGGTTATAGACGCCGTCTTCAGCGGTTGCTATCACTTCGATTGCCAGTGCATTGCTTGCATCATCCGTCATACGGATTTGGTTATCGTTACCGCCATACACAGTGCCTGTGCAGAGATAGTGATTCACGTTTTGATCATCGATGATGTAGAGGTAGTATTGATTATTACCGCCAAGCCGTGAGAAGTGGATGGCTTGGTTATAAGCTGAACCAGCATCCTCGGTGTAACCAATGGCGTAAGTGCCAGCAGTGGCATTACCAGCCTTGAAGGTAACAGTCTTGTTCAAACCATCAACCAAATAGAGGCTATAAACGTCGTTCTCGGCGGGAGCATTGAGTTCTGCATTCTCGAATGCGTCAACAACCGAAGCCTTCACACTGTTGAGTGCTGACGTTGCATCAACCACTTCATCAGCTGTTGCATTGTTGTCGTCATAAACACCCTGTGCAGTAGTGATGGCTGTTGCGAGGGTTCCGTCATCGACGAAGCTCTTCTGGAACGCGCCAGTGCCAACGTTGGCCGTCAGGTCAACGGCCTGAGCAGCCTTGATAGCATTGAGCAGGGCGATCTTCTCCTTCGGGAACTGTGAGCGGATGACGTAGCTGGTGAAGCTGGCCCACTGCTGACCCACTGTAGCATTGTAATTTACTGCAATCGTAACGGATGATTCCTCTGTCAGAGTGAAGGAAAGCAGACGCCATTCCCAACCCCAACCGGTTGTGTTAGCATAGGAACCATTCATATCGAAGTTGGCATTTCCATCCAAGTCAATACCATAGCCCGCACCCTGAGCGGGGAAGTCGGAAGCAGAAGCAAGTTCGCTTTCGCCATTCTTGACAGTAACAGTCAGTTCGGAATCACTGGAGTGACGACCGGCAATCTGCAGCACATAGCTACCTGCGGGCAGTGCTACTTGCTGAGTCCAGCTGGAAGTGCCGCCAGTATTTGAACTCCAAGAGTTCGGCTCATTATAAGTAGCGGTTGCCTCACCATTCCAATGCTGGGATGCCTCATTCTTGACGGCACCGCTGGTTGTCCAATCGCCAAGATCTATTACATAAGGATACTGGCTCATAGCCTGATTGAAGGCAGCAACGTTGTCAGCTTTCTCCACAACAAGGATGCTGTTCTCGAAAGCAGGAATGGCTGCGGTGAGTTCAGCTGCAGTAGTTGTTGCCGTGATAGCATAAGCATCAATACCAGCAGCTTCAGCACGGGCATTGAGGGCAACGATAGAGTTGTAAGCAGGAGCGGCGGCCTCCAGAGCTGCAGTAGCAGCGTTGATTGTATTAGCAGCGGCATTGTAGCCATCAACAGTAGCTTCAGGAGTTACGCTAACAGCAGCAACGAGGGCAGCCTTCTCTGCACCCGTCACGTTGGGATTAGCCTGAATGGCAGCGGCGGCAGCCTTGCCTGCATCCTGCCAAGCCTTCTGTGCACCTGCAATGAAGCTGTTGTAAGTGATGGTGATATTATCGAAGAATACCTTGGCGTTGGAACCTGAACCACCGCTGATGGCCTGACCACCTACCTGGAAGTAGCCTTCAGTGGCCTCGTTGAGCGTGAAGGTGATTTGGTCGGCCTCCCATGCGCCGTAGGCAAAGGAACTCTTGGTGGACATCGTGGCCGTGCCTTCGGTGGGTACGAAGCCAAACAGAGATTTGAACTGGGTCACTCCCGAAAGGGCATTGTAGCCATTCACAGTGACGTTGTAGACGCCTGCGGGCAGTGTGACTGCGTCGGTCTTGTAGGTGACGGTACCGCCCCAGCCTACGGACACGCCGAGGGTGTAGCCGCCATTGTTGAGGTTGTCGGCAGTAGGAGCACTGACACCATTCACCTGACCTGTGCCACCATACTCTACGACTGCGGAGCTGCTCCAGGCTGCGGAAGCGTTCTGCGTCCAGCCGCCAGCGATGTCACGCGGAGCGGCAGAGCCTCCGGCAGCAGCATTGTCTGTGGACACCGTGCAGCTCTCGAAGCCAGGGTTGGTCACGAACAGGCCTGTTACATCCTTGCCGTCCATGGCTACTTCAATGGCTGAGTTCAGAGCGGCAGCGGCGGCATTGATCTGCTCCTGTGTGGCACTGGGATTGCTCAGTACCATGTTGGCGGCTGTGATGGCCTGTGCCAAGTCTGCGTCGTTAAGCACATTGTTGGCAGCTGTAGCAGCTGTGATGGCGTTCTCGAGCACATCCTTCACCACGGCGGCGGTGTACTCGATCTTCACGCCATCAATGAAGAGATGGGGATTAGCAGCCGAACCGCTACCTGTAGATTGGTAGCCGACGCGAATCTGACCTGCGGTCTCAGCGGTAAGCGTGAAAGTAACGGTCTGATTGACCCATTGACCTACAGTGGGGTTCACGGCCACCGTGCGGTTCGTGCCACTGGTGGGGAAGAAACCTGTGTAGGTGGTATTGGCCTGCGTGCCGCTTTGGTTGTACATGGGAACAGTGATGGTGTATTTACCTGCAGGGAAGGTGACATTCTGATAGTAGTAGCCACCGCAGCCCCAGACAGCGAAGAAGCCGAGGCAATTGCCGGAAGCTTCGCCTGCGGGGTTGGTTGCAGGAGCGCTCTTGTTGTTACCTTGGAGCTGATAGCTGGAACCATAGGCAAATACAGCACCACCCATACCTGAGTTAGGATATGTAGTATTTGAATTGTCCCCTGAAGTTATTACTGTTGTCCAACCATCAACGGCTTGGAAACCATAGGGTGAACCATCCTTACCATAGCCTTTCAAATTAGACTCTATGGCCGTAGATGCTGAAAAGTCGGCATTCGTCAGGTACGTGCTAGTCACGTCCGTCTGAGCCCATGCCCCGGCACTGCAGAACAGCAGTGCGGCTGTGAGTAGTTGTTTTACTTTCATTTGTTTTTTGATTTAGTTTAAATAAAAGGGTTAATAATTCGTCTGTTTTGAGATAAAGCCTGATTTTGCGCGGCAAAGTTAAGTATTAACTTCTATTGAGCCATGATTTACTTTGTTAAAAAATATTAACTCGCGTACGTTCTTCAATTATAATAGATGGGTTTATCACCAAAAGAGGTGTGTTGAGCCGATGCCAACTCTCTGCATTCCCTTCCCCCCACTTGGTTTTTCATCAAAAATCCCTCAATCCCTCACCTTTGATGATAATCGTCTGGAAGAAAGCTGTTTGCAGGTGAGGGATTGGTGAGGAATAGGTGAGGGATGGTGAGGAATAGGTGATTTTCAGGCGTTTAAGGTCAAATCCCTCACCATCCCTCACCAATCCCTCACCAATCCCTCACCCGTAAACATTTGTATTACAACCCAATGACGGAAAAGGTGAGGGATTGAGGGATTTTTGACATAAAAGCCATGAATAGGTGTGTGCGGAAGATTGTGTCTTGACGTTTTGCCCGGAAGATCTATACCTTTGGTGTGGAAGGTCTATACCTTCCAGGCAAATCATGTGCATGTTCACGTTGTCTGTGAACGTTTTATCGAGCGCAAGTGTTATTCTTCGCAGTCGTCGGAAAGGGGTTCCTGGCTTTTTGGGAAGGCAGTGATGCGCAGTCGTGCGGCTCCCATGGGGATGAGCGTCAAGGGTTGTTCTTGTTCATCGCGTGCCTCGAAGCTGGTGGGCAGTGGTGCCGTCATGCCGGTGGCGTCGAATCCCCACGTCGGCACTTTCTGGCCCACGGCGGTGAACTCCAGCGGAACGTTTTCAGGGGTGAAGGGGAAGTTGTCTTGCGGCCATTCCTTGCGGATGACGGTCAGGCCTTGCGGCATGTTTTCGTTATCGACCTTCAGTGTGTAGTTCCAGTCGCTGGCCGCAAAGATTTCGTAGGCAGGCCATAAGGCGGCGTTGACGCCTTCTTGCCAGTGTGAGTCGTCCTGCACGATTTCGTGGTCTCGGCTGTCACGTTGTTTGTACTCTTCTGCGATGCGCAGCGAAAGCGTCAGTGGTCCGTAGTTGACGCTGACGCTCGACTTATTTTTCTGCCACACCTGTCGTGTGAATCGCATCGGCAGGTGCAGAGTCACGTAGTCGCCTTCTGCCCATTGGCGATTGATGCAGGCATATTTGCCTGGTTCTGTCAGGGCAAGATTTTTCTGGTCTTTGATGCTCCATGTAGCTCCTTGTGCCCATGCGGGGATGCGCAGATAGAGAGGGAAGGTGACGGGTTCGTCGGTGTGGATGGTGATTTTGATGTCTTCCTCAAAGGGGTAGCGTGTTTCCTCGACCAGCCTCACGGTCTTTCCGTCGGCCACTTTGGCTGTTGTTTCGTTGGCGGCATAGAGCATCGCTGCCAGTCCATTGTCAGTGGTAGCCATGACGAGGTGTTCGGCAAAGTACGGCCATCCCATGCCGTGATTGTGCTGGCAGCAACGACTGCTGAAGGGGCTCATGGAGAGCATTCCGCGCAGGCTGTTGTCGATGCTGGGTGCATGGTTTTTCCCGTCGCTGACGGCCATGTTCGGTGAGGTGATGTAGCGCAGTGCCCTCATGTCAGGCATGAGAGCGGCAGGCAGGGTGTTGAAAGCCACATCTTCGCAGTGGTCGGCCCAGGCGGGGTCTCCTGTGATGCCCATCATGATTTCGTCGCTGGCCATCTGCTCGACCAGTGCACAAGTCTCGGCTCCCTGCCTCGGGTCGGCATAGCCGACTCGGGCGTTCTCGTCGGCTCCGAACATGCCGCCCGGCACCTGTCCATAGCGTTCGCGGATGCAACGTTGGTTGTCGTAGGCACATCGGAGGACAGCCTCGTCGCCCGTATAGACGTAGTAGGTGGCAGGTTCACGGAAGCCCTGTGCGACGTTGACGCCGTGCCAGTTGGGCAGGTCGTCCTTCATCATCCAGTTGGAGGTGTTGCGGTGGAGCTTTTCTATCAGAGGCAGCAGGGTTTCGTCGCCCGTTCGGTTGTAGAGCCAGATGACGCTCCACTCGTTGTCGCCGCCTCGCTTGTTCTCCCAGTAGTCTTCCAGAAACTGCTCATCGGGCACGGTGAGTTCCCACTTGAAATAGTTGGTCATGGCCTTGATGGCCCGCTCGTCGCCGCTGTGTTCATGGTAGGTTTGCAAAGCCCATAGCATGATCATCTGTGCCCAGACTTCCGGTCTGCCGTTGGAGGTATTTTTGGGGCCGAGGAAGCCGTCGCTCTTGAGGTGGTTGAGGACTCCGTCGAACCACACCTGCGCCTCTTTCTTCATGGCTTCGTCGTCGAGGATGTAGGCTAAGCTGGCATAGCCTCGCAGCCAATAAGGCACCTCCTCCCATCCGTGGTCGCCTGCATCGCTGAGCCACTGGTTGTTGTTCTTTTCCAACCAGGCACTGACGGTTCCGAGCTGTCCGTTCAATCCGTCGCGCTGACGGTTGAGGAACTCGCGCAGCCAACCCTTGGGCTGCACTTGTCCGACAGGCAGTTTCAGGAGGTATCCACCGTGCAATGGGGCTTTGTAGCCAGGATAGTTCACGCTGGTAGAGAGCGGTGGACGGTCCACGATTGTTGGGGTGTTTTGGGCATTCAGGCTTGCCGACAGGCAAACCACAGAGAGACAGGTAGTTTTGAGGATATTCATGGTTTCGGGTCTGTTCATGGTTTGACAATGAGTTTCTTTCCGCCTTGGATGAGGATGCCGGCAGACGTGCGCGGCGACGTCACTTTGCGTCCTTGCAGGTCATAGCATTCATCGCCAGCTGGCGTCTGACGATGCGTGGGGGTCGTGACGTCCACGGGTGTCGGGTCGTATGGTTCTGTGATGCTGAGTCCGTAGTCGATGTGTCCGCCTCCGTTGCCTTGCTGCAGCGAAACGCACAGCACGTTGTCGCCCTCTTTGAGCAGGTTTTTGTTGCTGGTTGTCAGGGTGTAGCTGGCATAGTCGTTATCGTTCCATCCCGACGTGCTCCAGATGAGTGTGCCGTTGAGATAGACTTTCGGGTTCTCGTCGTAGCTGCACGTGAGGATGAGTTTGCTATCGGCGATTTTGCTCAGCATCTCGTCGGTCAGTGTGAAATGGCGCCTCACGAGCAGGGGCTGTTGCTGGCTGGCCCATTCGGTGGTGAGGAACTGGTCTTTGCTGTTGCTCAGAGGCCCGTAGCCGAAGATCCAGTCGCGCTCGTCGGCACAGCGTCCTGTCCACTCAGCAGGTGATAGGCGGTTGAGCCCTGTATTGTCGTTCAAGAAATAGTAGAAGCACTCCCAAGGCCCGTCTTGCAAGGTGGCCAGCAGGTTTGTGGTCTTGGCCATATCCGCTTCATAGAGTCCGCAGTCGGCTAAGGCACCGCCCCAGTTTTGGTGCACATGAACCGCCAGCACGTTCTCCGTGCCGTCGGTCTTGACGAGGGCTTTCTGCTCTGTCGTCAGCAGGGTGTACTCATTGTTGTTCCATCCGTCGTTGACCTTCCAGACAAGCACCCCGTTGATGTAGAACTCGGAAGGAGCATCGTCGTGTCCGCAGGTTAGGAAGATGTTGCCTGCCACGGGTTCTGACAAGGTGAAGGTGCGACGCAGGTAAATGTCGCCCGTGATGTCGCTGGTGATCCATCGGTAGGAGCGTTGCCCCAAATAGACCTCGTCGGAACTGAAGGGCGAGGATTCTTGATGCCACGTTTTCTCGCCGTCGGTGAGCAGATAGTCTTGCTCGAACCATTTGTGTCCGGCGGCATCCTCCGGCGGCGTGCCCCAGACGTGGTTGTAGTCGGCATCGGCATAGCGTTTGCCGTTGTTGAAGACCATCACCTGCGCCTGCCACCGCTGTGCAGGGGTGTACTGCGACGAAGGCAGAATCACCTTTTGTGCATTAAACGACGACGTGATGGTTGGCTCTTGAGCTTGACACAACGAAAAAGCAGTGGTCAGAAAACTCACCGTCATGAATAACCGAAAAGCGTGTTTCATGAATATGTGTATGAGTGTTTTATCCACCGGAGGCTCATGCAGTATAAACCTCCGGTGGATATGGCATTTATTGCTCTGCGATGAAAGCGGCCATCTCGTTCTTCAAGGCGTATGCGCTCTTGAAGAGTGTGAGCTGATTCTTCACGCGGTCAAGGTTGTGCTCGGGGTACTTGCACTTCCAGTACTTGTCGCCACTGATGTAATCCCAAAGGAAGCGGACGGCTTGCATGTAGGGGAAGAGGGTGGCGGCATAGGGCAGCATTTCCTTCTCCAGTGGGGTGAGGAAGCTCTTGGCAGAGCGCAGATAGCCACGGGTGAAAGCCTTGAAAATCTCCATGTTGAAGCCCACCTTCGAGAGGTCTGGGTCGTCCTCGGCGGTGAAGTTGGCCGCCGTGCGGAGGAAGTCGCCGTAGTCGGAGAAGATGAAGTTGGGCATAACGGTGTCGAGGTCTATGACACAGAGGACGCGGTCTTGCTTGTCGAACATCATGTTGTTGACCTTCGTGTCGCAGTGGCAGATGCGCTTAGGCAGTTTGCCTTCTCGTCCGAGGCGTTCGGCGGCAGTCATCTCGTCGGCATAGCTGAGGAGTTCGTCGATGATGGGTTGCACAGAGGCGACTCGTCCGACAGGGTCTTTCTGGATGACGTCCTTCAGTTGTTGGAGACGGAACTCCATGTTGTGGAAGTCCTTGATGGTTTCACCCAGCTGCACGGGTATGTCTGCCAGCATGGCCTGGAACTCGCCGAAGGCTTCGCCGGCAGCTTCGCTGGATTCGGGGTTGACGGCCTGCTTGGTGACGGCATCGTTGATGAAGACCATGAGTCGCCAAGGTTCGCCGTCGAAGGTGGTGTAGAGCTTGGCAGGATCGGCCTTCAAGGGTACGAAGGTGAGGACCTTGCGGTCGATGTCACTCTCGCCGCGTGCCACGAGCTTCTGGCGGATGTGTGAGGTGACGGCCCGGATGTTGTTCATCAGCATTTCGACGTCTGGGAAGACGTTGGTGTTCACGCGCTGGAGGACGTAGTTGGGTGCATCGGCCTCGGCGGTCTTGACGAGCAGGGTGTCATTGATGAGTCCCTCGCCCAGGGGCTTGATTTCTGCGACCGTGCCACGGATGGCGAACTGGTCAACAATGGAAAGAAGTTTTTCGTTCATGATAATAAAAAGAGAGGACCCACCCCCTGCCCTCCCTTGTAGGGAGGGAGCAGATACCCATGCTAAAGGTTGTTATAAGTTGTCATTCTTATGAGGTGACCACTCCCTCCCTACAAGGGAGGGTGAGGGGAGGGCCTTTTTAATTAATTGGTGAGCAGTATTCCGTCGGCGGCTTGACCGTTGGCTTCGATGGTAAGGGCGGTTGGTTTGCTGCCAGTGAAGAAGCGCACGGTGGCTTTGCCTTCGGCATCGAGCTGGAGTTCCGGGTTCCAGTAGAGCGTGCGTCGGTAGTCATTTTGTCCGTCTGTCGGAGGGTTGAGTTTGTAGTTGGGATGATAGTAGTCGTCGGCCACATTGAATCCCTGGAGAACATAGCGACGGTCGCGGTAAGTGGTACGCATGGATTCATCTGGATAACGCCGCAAGTCAATGGTGACGCTGGGTTGGTTGTCCTGTTCGAAGGCGTGCAGTCCCTCGCGTCGTGGCGAGTAGTCGGTATAGACATACACCTTGTCGAGGTTGTATAGCTTGTTATAGGCATCCATGGCCGCGGTGGAATGATAGAAGCTGCTGTTCCTGGTGTTGAATCGCCGCTCGATGCTGTAGGCACGCTCTATGTTCATATCGCCGATATAGGTGCGTGCGATATCGTTGATGAAATGGTTGTATCCTTGATACCAGGCGACACAGATCCCAGCGTCTGCGGCTTCGTTGAAGGCTTGGTAGGCATCGATGGCAAAGGCGGGTTTCGAAGCGTCGAAACGTCGCAATCCACGACGTCGTTTCCCCTGCACGGTGACGGCTTGCATGGTCGTGGCATTGTCTGTCATGAAGTCCAGGTCCAGCTCCACACCTTGCGGTGTCGGTGCCTGCTGAGTGTGGTAGAAGGTGTAGGGCTTGACGAATCGGGGGTAAGGGAAGCTAAGCCGGACGTAGTATTCCGGATATTCCTCTTCATCCATATTAACCCATAAGGGTTCTTGTCCGTTTTTCCATTTGGTGGTGTCCGAGGCAGCAAGGAAAAAGAAGCAATAGCCTTGGAAGTGTGGAATTTGCAGGCGGAAGCGTCCCTTTTGTGTATTGACGTCGCCCACGATGCCCTCGCTGTCGTCGCGTGTGAACTCAGCATGTACGCGCACTTCTCGTTTCAGTCGCCCTTCATCCTCGAAATAGCGGCTGGAGGCCAAGTCCCCGCTGGCCTTGTATTGTCCGGGGCGAAGGATGTCTTTTTTGGAATCCTCGACCATCTGCTGGAAGGTCTCGCTGTTGTCGAAGCCTCCGGGTTCTGTTTCCTCGCCGTCCTCTGCGAAAGCGTCTTCCGGTTGTTCTTCCATGAACCGCTGGTGGTCGGCCAGGTCTTGCTCGCGCAGTTCATTTTCTTTCTGCTGTGCAATATACTGGTGCACGATGCCAGAGAGGACGGGGGTCTGTGTCTCAGCTGGATGAAGGAGGGCAAAGGCTCCGGGTGTCGCCATCGTCTTCCAGTCGAAGCGCCGCCATCCCTGTGTGAGCATCAACAAGTCCAGCGCCATGCGGTGTTCCTCGTCGTCCTTCTCGAAGAAGTAACCAGGTTGCGGCACGAAGCCTTTTATCTCGCTGGCCAGCAACATTTCCGTGAGGATGTTTCCGTTGTCGTAGGTGTAATCCTGTGTGGAGGCATCCCGGACGGAGATAGAGAGGGCAGCAGAGGCCGACGGACCTTGGACATCGAGGGTGACTTCCTCGAAGGGATTATACTGGGTTTGAGGTTGACTGATAGTCAGTGAGGGTTGTGCGAGGGCAGCAGCTGTCGCGAAGAACAGCCGGTCTGCCCATACGCGACCGTCGGCGTCAAAAACAGTGGCTTGGTGGACACCTGGTGAAGAGGACTTGAAATGTATCTGAGAGGTGGCGATTTCCTCGAAATGCTCCACTACTCCTTCGTGCATGATGGTGATTCCCAAAGGCTTCGTGGCAGCAATGCCATGTGGCCGCACGTTGATGACGAACTCGTCGCTGTGCCGTTCAACGTGGAGTGCCACACCATCGGCTGGCACACGTTCGAGAGTGGCTTTGGCCGTGCGTCCATCCTTCGCTGTGAAGCGCGCTTCGTATTTGGCACCCACTTCCGGCAAGAACGCCAGTTGTCCGCGTCCACGGTTGACGGTTTCCACGCTTTCGACCTCCTGCCCCGACATATTTTTCAGCTTCGTCTTTTCGTTTCTCAAGAAGAGCTCCATCTTTCCTTCCATCCACATGCCTCGGTCGTCGGTGGCTTCGAAGGCCACATGGCACCAGTCGCCTCCCACAATGCGTCCGCCTTCGGGATAGAACGACAGCAGGATTTCCTTGCCTTCGTCGTCCTCCTTGTAGTTTCGGCGCAGGGGGCGTGTGGTCATATCGTGGAAGAACTCGCCGGCCTGTTTCGGCTTGTCATAGACAGGGAAGACACGGCTGTAGAGCTTGTCGTAGTCGCGATAGTATTCGCGCGCCATTGCCTTGTTGAAGAACCATTTCTCTGCATATTTCGTGTGGGGATGCTGTGTCATGCCCCAGTTGAGCTGCCAGCGCGTGTAGGCACGCAACTCATAGTAGCCGCCGTAGAGGGTGTCTGTCAGCACAAAATTCCCGTGTCCTCTGCCCTGCTTCATTTCCACCAACTGCCGTTCCACCAGATAGCCGTCCTGGTTGAACAGCTCCACATACAACACTCGGCTCACGTTCGACGGCACGTCCTTGTCCGTCCGCCGTGTATAAGCTGCATACCAGATGGTGTCGCCCAGGAAATAACAGGTGTTGTCCATCTGCACATAGACCTTCTCCTGTGGAATCGCCTTCCCGAAGCGTTGCAAGCGCTCTGCCCAACCTTCTGGAGTTTGAGGACGGGAAGACGTGGAGGTTTGGGCATTGACAAGCGAGCACCAACCAACGAGCAACCCAATAAAGAATGTGCACGCGCACAAATTTGGACGTCTCATGAACGAAAAATACATGAATATGGCGGCAAAGATAATGTTTTTTTCTCTTCTTTGTACGCAGAGTTATAAAAAATAGTTACCTTTGCGGCAAATAATAACCCAAATACCTACAAATACCGTTCCGTACACCCTTCGTAAATCATAAATCGTAAAGAAATTGTAAATCGTAAATCACTAAATCGTAAATCACTATGACTCTCATCAAATCCATTTCCGGCATTCGCGGCACCATCGGTGGCCGTGCGGGGGACACGCTGAACCCTCTGGACATTGTGAAATTCGTTTCTGCCTACGCCACGCTCATCCGTAAGACCGACAAGATGGGCACGAACAAGATTGTCGTCGGTCGCGATGCCCGCATCTCTGGCGAGATGGTGAAGAACGTCGTCTGCGGCACGCTCATGGGCATGGGATTCGACGTCGTCAACATCGGCCTCGCCACCACACCGACCACCGAGCTGGCCGTCACGATGGAGAAAGCCTGCGGAGGCATCATCCTCACCGCCTCGCACAACCCCCGCCAATGGAACGCTTTGAAGCTGCTCAACAGCGACGGCGAGTTCCTGAATGCTGCCGAAGGTGCCGAGGTGCTGCGCATCGCCGCCGCAGAGGACTTCGAGTATGCCGACGTTGACCACCTCGGCAAGTACCGCGAGGACAACAGCTACGACCAGCGCCACATCGACCTCGTCAAGAACCTCGACCTCGTCGATGTCGAAGCTATCAAGGCACGCAACTTCCGCGTTGCACTCGACACCGTAAACTCCGTCGGAGGCGTCATCCTGCCAAAGCTGCTGGAACAGCTCGGCGTTCAGACCGTCACCTGCCTCTACGGAGAACCCACGGGCGACTTCCAACACAACCCCGAACCCTTGGAGAAGAACCTCGGAGACATCAAAGCCCTCATGCAGAAAGGCGGCTATGACATCGCCTTCGTCGTCGATCCCGACGTGGACCGCCTGGCCCTGTTCTGCGAAGACGGCACCATGTACGGCGAGGAATACACCCTCGTCACCGTGGCCGACTACATCCTGCAGCACACCCCCGGCAACACCGTCTCGAACCTCTCCTCCACCAGAGCACTGCGCGACGTCACACGCAAATACGGATGCGAGTACAACGCCGCTGCCGTCGGTGAGGTCAACGTCGTCACCAAGATGAAAGCCACCCACGCCGTCATCGGAGGCGAAGGCAACGGCGGTGTCATCTATCCCGCCGCACACTACGGCCGCGACGCACTCGTCGGCATCGCACTCATCCTCACCTATCTGGCCAAGCGAGGTATGAAAACCAGCGAGCTCAGAGCCACCTATCCCGCCTACGCCATTGCCAAGAACCGCATCGACCTCACGCCCGACACCGACGTGGATGCCATCCTCGCACGCGTGAAAGAGCTCTACAAGAACGAAGAGGTCAACGACATCGACGGCGTGAAAATCGACTTCCCCGACAAGTGGGTGCACCTTCGCAAGTCAAACACCGAGCCCATCATCCGCGTCTATTCCGAAGCCGCCACGATGGAAGCCGCAGATGCCATCGGAAAGGAAATCATGGACGTCGTTTACTCCATGACCAAGTAACGCGCCCCCCACCATCACTACGGGCTTCATCGGAGAAACACCATGAAGTCCGTAGTGGTATTTCTTTTTACCCCCCTTCCCACCATGAAAATCGGTCATCTCGACTTAGGCAACCGACCCGTCTTTCTCGCACCCATGGAAGACGTCACAGACATTGGCTTTCGTCTCCTCTGCCGGCAGATGGGAGCCGCTATGGTGTATTCCGAATTCGTAGCCGCCGACGCCCTCGTCCACATGGTCAACAAAAGCTTGCAAAAACTGCAAGTCTGCGAACAGGAACGACCCGTCGCCATACAAATCTACGGCAAGGAACCGGGGCCTATGGCAGACGCCGCACGCATCGTCGTAGAGCAAGCACACCCCGACGTACTCGACCTCAACTTCGGATGCCCCGTCAAGAAAATAGCCGGCAAAGGAGCTGGAGCAGGCATGCTGCAGAACGTGCCCAAACTCCTCGAAATCACGCGTGCCGTCGTCGATGCCGTCGGCAACCAAGTTCCCGTCACCGTCAAGACACGACTGGGATGGGACCAGCAACACATCATCATCCACACCCTCGCCGAGCAACTGCAAGACTGCGGCATCTCAGCACTCACCATTCATGGCCGCACACGCTCACAACTCTACTCCGACAACGCCGACTGGACACCCATCGCACAAGTAAAAAGTAATCCACGAATCAACATACCCATCATCGGAAACGGAGACATCACATCGCCACAGCTGGCACAACAAGCCTTCGAACAATACCACGTGGACGCCATCATGGTCGGAAGAGCCACCTTCGGAAGACCCTGGATATTCAAGGAAATCGTCGAACAACTGGACGGACAGACACCCTCACCCCTCACGACAGATTGGAAACTCGACATCCTCAAACAACAAGTGCTCACCTCCGTTGAACGGCTCAACGAACTCAGCGGCATACGCCACATCCGGCGCCATCTCGCCGCATCACCACTCTTCAAAGGCATTCCAGACTTCCGCCAGACACGAATCAAAATGCTACAGGCAGACACCGTCCAGCAACTCTTCGAAGTCATGGAATACACACGCCAACTGCTCCACCAGCAAGAAAAAGCCCAGACCCTCTGAGCACTCCCCCACCCCACCTACTTCCTTCGACAACTGACAAACCCTGTCCTCCGCGCGCTCATGATGCTGCGTCTCGGAAAGCAGGGCAGGCAGTGTGTGGACATGCAGCCAAGCAGTCACTTGTATAGGCACCTATATTTTCTGCTTAGACTTCCTGGACAGACGGATTTTTTCCGAAGATTGATACCGATTTCCTCTTCAACACGCGGAAAAGACGAAAAGTCTTTCGTGCGTTTCGATGTTGAACCATGAAGAATGTTTTGCGGGCTGAACACTTCGCGAAGGATGTGTTCAGCCCGCAGGCTATATTCCCGATGAGAAAAGGGGATTAGTTCTTGCAGCAGAGAGGTTTCAGCTGCTTGAAGAAGTCGTTGCCCTTGTCATCGACGAGGATGAAGGCGGGGAAGTCCTCGACTTCAATCTTCCAAATGGCTTCCATGCCGAGTTCGGGGTACTCTACGCACTCGATGCTCTTGATGCTCGACTGCGAGAGGACGGCAGCGACTCCGCCGATGGTGCCGAGGTAGAAGCCGCCGTGCTTCTGGCAGGCGTCGGTGACCTGCTGCGAGCGGTTGCCCTTGGCTATCATCACGAGGCTGGCACCGTGGTCCTGGAACTCGTCCACGTAAGGATCCATACGGTTGGCCGTGGTGGGACCCATAGAGCCGCAGGGATAGCCTTCGGGTGTCTTGGCGGGACCGGCATAGAGGACGGGATAGTCCTTGAAGTACTGGGGCAGGTCCTCACCGGCATCCAGACGAGCTTTCAGCTTGGCGTGGGCGATGTCGCGAGCCACGATGATGGTGCCGCGGAGGTTGACACGGGTCGAGACGGGGTACTTGGTCAGCTCGGCACGCACGGCGTCGATGCCCTTGCTGAGGTCAATCTCGACACCCTTGCCTCCTTCACCCGGACGGCGCAGTGCTTCGGGGATGAGTTCGGTGGGGTTGCTGTCCATGACTTCGAGCCAGATACCGTCGCGATTGATCTTGGCCTTGATGTTGCGGTCGGCAGAGCAGCTGACGCCCATGCCGATGGGACACGATGCACCGTGACGCGGCAGACGGATGACGCGAATGTCGTGGGCCATGTACTTGCCGCCAAACTGCGCGCCGAGGCCGATATTATGGGCTTCGCGGATGAGCTTCTTCTCGAGGTCGATGTCGCGGAAGGCACGTCCTGTCTCATCGCCCGTGGTGGGCAGGCTGTCGTAGTACTTAATGGAGGCGAGCTTGACGGTGAGAAGGTTCTTCTCTGCCGAGGTGCCGCCGATGACGAAAGCGATGTGGTAAGGGGGGCAGGCTGCCGTGCCGAGGCTCTTCATCTTCTCGACGAGGAAGGGGATGAGGGTGCCCTCGTTCTGGATGGTGGCCTTGGTCATCGGATAGAAGTAGGTCTTGTTGGCCGAGCCACCGCCCTTGGCCACCATGACGAAGCGGTACTCAGCGCCCTCGGTGGCTTCGATATCGATCTGCGCGGGAAGGTTGCAGCGCGTGTTGACCTCGTCGTACATGGTCAGGGGAGCGTTCTGGGAGTAGCGTAGGTTGTCCTGGGTGAAGGTGTTGAAGACGCCTCGCGAGAGGGCCTCCTCATCCTCGAAGCCTGTCCAGACCTGCTGCCCCTTCTCGCCGTGGATGATGGCGGTGCCGGTGTCCTGGCAGAAGGGGAGGACGCCCTTGGCTGCCGTCTCGGCATTGCGCAGGAACTGGAGGGCGACGTACTTGTCGTTCTCGGAAGCTTCGGGGTCGGTGAGGATGGCTGCCACCTGCTCGTTGTGCTCGCGGCGCAGCATGAACTCCACATCGTGGAAGGCCTGCTGTGCCAGCAGGGTCAGGGCTTCCGGGGAAACCTTGACAATCTCCTTGCCCTCGAAGGTGGAGGTGGTGATGCCTTCCTTCGAGAGGAGGCGATACTGTGTCTTGTCTTCTCCGAGCTGGAACATCGGAGCGTACTTGAAAGTGATTGGATTGGCCATATTGAGTTTAGTGTTAGGTGTGTTCTAAAAATGAGCTTTCATCTAATCTAAGGGTATTTCCGGGTGCTGCACAGCCAGTGGCATGTCCTTCTGCGAGAGGTAGAACATGTAGAGGATGACGGGCTTCGTGCCTCGGTTCTCGCCGTGGTGGATTGTGTTCACCATCTCCACGACAGCCTCGCCCTCATGCACCGTCTTCTCTTTGCCGTCCTGCCCGATGATGGTCAGTTCACCCTGAACAAGTATGCCGTAGTTTATCACGGGATGGTGGTGCCAACCCAGCTTCTTGCCTGCAGGGAAGACATATTTTACCGCCACCAGTTCGGGGCGTCCTTGGAAATAGTCGGGCAGCTCCACGCCGTCCCAGCTCTGGCTGGTGCGGATCAGTTCGGTGGATTGCACCTGCTGTGTAGGGTCATCATTGTTGACACAAGCCTTTTTGCAGCTTGTCAACAGGTTTGTGCCACAAATGGTAAGGATGGCGGCAAGCATCCATAGTTTTGTCTGTTTCATATCATTTTTAATAAAGAGAGTGCATAAAAAACATGTTGAGCACCAGTTCGGGACCGAGAGCTTTCTTCATGAATCTAAGCATTGAGCGATTTGCTTTTCGCCACAAAGGTAGCCCTTTTTCAGCAATGGGCAAAAGAAATGACCACTTTTCGTCTTTCTTTCCCCCATTTGTTACCATGAATGTTCAAAAACACACAACAACATCCACCTGTAGAGCCTGTTTGAACGCTCATGCCGCGAATGTGTCCATCAACAGGAGAATACGATAGTTGGCAATCGATGCTGTCATGGAATGAAGAGGATTCTTCTCGATCAGTCCTCAGTCAGTTTCATCAGCCAATCCTTGGCCTTGTCGAGGAAAGATTTGAGGCGCATGGGTTCTTTTGCGGGCTGCTCGTCTGTCTCGGGTTCTCCATCTGCAACTTCTTCTGTCACTCCATCTGTCATTTCTGACGAGGGAGTGCCCTTCTCTTCCTGTTCCGGGATGTCATCGAACTCCAGTTGGGGTTCAATGACGGTTCTCACGGGCACTTTGGGAGAAGCATATAACTGTTGCATGATATGATGGAAATATTCGTCGTCCTTGACAGCTGTATCGTGCCCGTCCTTTTCCACTTTCATCTCGTGAGCCATCGCTGCCGCCAGGATGATGACTTTGGCATCTTTGCCGAGTGTGTTGTCAGTGGATGTGCCCCAGATGACGTCGATGTCTGGATCCAACTGCTTCATGAACTCCTCAATCTCTTTCATTTCATCAAAATACAAAGGCTCCTCCTCACTCGTATAGACATCAAACAAGATGCGTTGTGCACGCCCGATGTCGTTGCCATAGAGCAAAGGCGAGTCCAAAGCCTGAATGATGGCCCGTTCCACACGATGGTCGCCGCTTGCACGTCCTGCCGCCATGATGGCATCTCCACCGTTCTTCATCGTCGTCTCCACGTCGCGGAAATCCAGGTTAATGTCGCCGTCTGTGTGCAACGTAATCAGTTCCGAAATGCTTTTGGCCGCATCCTTCAGTATGTTGTCGGCATCTTTGAACTTGTCCTTCATCGGGATGCGTTGTTTCCCGCCATCTGGAAGCACTTTGACGGTTCCGCCTGTCAGTTTGTCGTTCTGAATCACCAACAGCGCATCCACATATTTGCGCATCTCCTCCATCCCTCGCAGGGCCTTCATGATCTTTTGCCGGCCTTCGAAAGAGAAGGGAATGGTGACAATGCCGATGGTCAAGATTCCCATCTCCTTAGCCACTTGTGCTACAATCGGAGCAGCGCCCGTACCCGTGCCACCGCCCATGGACGCTGTGACGAAAACCATCTTCGTGCCGTCGTCCAGCAACGCCTTTATTCTGTCTCGCGTGTGTTCGGCCTCCTCGCGTCCCTTGTCAGGGTTGCCGCCAGCGCCTAAGCCGTCGGCCCCCAGCTGCAACTTCACTGGCACGGGACAGCGCGTCAGCTGTTGGCTATCCGTGTTACATGCCGCGTAAGTCACGTTCGTAATGCCTTCCAGATACATGTTCCGCACCGCATTACAGCCTCCTCCTCCCACGCCCAACACCTTGATGATGCCGATGGACGTGTCTTTGGGCAAGTTGTTGAAATTGATGCCCGTCTCTTTTTCGTTGCCCGAATCAGCAACCTGCTGAGAATCTGCATTCTCAGCCATTCCATTAAACTTAATCATAACTTTTCTACTCCTTATAAAATGATGTTCAAAGCCCGTAGGGGAAATATTGCGCAGCAAAGTTAAGGCAATGTTTCCACACCTGCAAGTGATTCCCCAAAAATAATTTGCAAGACTTTTTTTTTGAAAACTTGTCTGCTTTTTGCGGTATCAGACAAACGCCTCTTCACTGGCTTCCGAATACATGGGTTCAGGACGCTTCCGCAGACGCCACTACGAAGTATTCCTCTCAGGATTTTTCAAAACCATCCTGAGAGGGAGGATATCCCCCGCACAATGTTCATTTCTGAATCATTCTCCTCTCCCCATTTCTGCATACCACATAGATACCACGAGGCAACTGTCGCCAAGCGCTCTCGGTGGCGGCACCGCTCAGTACACATCGGCCAGCCAGGTCATAGACACCTGTGGTGCAGGTGGCATTTCGTAAATCTTGCAAGCGCTCTGTCAGTTGGTAGATACCTGTTTCATCACCCCGACTACGCAGCGGGCATAGCATCCACTGACGATGGGTGGGCGTGTCGGTGTCAGCCGTATATTGCCACGTGCACACGGTGGTTCCCGCATTGCTGTTGGCATTGCTGAGGTCAAGGGAGTAACTGCGATGGCGATTGGGGGAAATCTTGTAGTAGGGCAGGTCGATGGCTTCTACGTAGAACTGCTGTTCGGAAGATGTCGAAGTCTGTGCTGTCAGTTTCTGTGAGCCGGAAGCTCTGAAAGAAGTCAGTCGCTGGCCACGCGCATTTTCGAGGATGAATGGCCCTCCGTTATTGGCTGTAGAACCGTCAGCCGTTTTGAGCTTCCAGCGCTGATCCTCGCCATACGTGGTGTTCTCAATGGTCACTGCTCCGTTAGCTGCGGCAGTCAGGGCCATGGTCAGGTTGTGGCGTGGCACGATGATGTATTCCACGTCTTCCTCAAGCTGCTCTCCGGCAGTAATGCCGCCCACCGGCAACACAAGTGTGGTGATGCTCTGTGTGGGAAGCTTGACCATGAGCGAGAAGCCGTTGAGCTTAAAGTCTTTCACGCTCTTCAAACTTTCCGTCGAAGACGTACGATAGGCTTTGATGGCACTGGCATTGGGCAAGCCGGCAAACTGCGACAGATCGACACAGTGATAGGCCAGGCTGCCCTCGTTCAGCAGCACCAGCACGAGCGTGTCCTGCGCCTCGTTCATGGCAGCCAGCGACTGGTCGTTGAGCGATGCCACGATGTTGTAGCCGCTCTTGATGAAACGTGAGCATTGCTGGCGCACGTAGAAGTTCTTCACCTTCGAGTAGCTCTGCTCTTTGAAGCTGCCTCGTATGGTGCACCACTGATCGTTGGCTTCTTCCATATACTGCCAGTCTATCCACGTCTCGGGTTGCAGGTAACGCATATCGTCGAACAGCTTTTGCGTGAGGCTGAGGTTGCCGCCGATGCCGTTGCCACCGGCTCCCACCTCGCTCATCCACAGTGGGATATTGTCCTGATGAGCTAGGAATGCCATGTGCACGCGGTCGGCGTTGCTGCCCGAATAGGTGTGCGTGTTCCATTGTCCAATCTTTGTGAGCACGCCGCCTTGCTTGTAGGCCTTGTAACCGTTCACGGCCAGTCCCACGTTGGTCTCGTCGGAAGCCGAGATGACGGTCGAAAGTCCCGAGGCATCGAGAATAGGCTTGAGCACCTTGATGAAATTCACCTGAGAAGCATAGTCGAAGTGGCAACCCTCCTGTGGACCGTTGGCGAACCAGAAGCCGGTCACAGATTCGTTGAACGGCTCCAACGTCTTGAACTCTATTCCGTATTCATCTTTGTAATGCTTGCACACATCCACCAGATAGTGGGCAAACTCCTCATAGAACTCGGGCTTCAGGTTGTCCTTGCCGCCGTCGGTATTGCCGCTCACGCAACCGCTGTAGGTCATGTAGTAAGGACATGAATTGCTGAACGCCTCGAACACGGCATCGGGACGCTTCTCGCGTATCTTCAGCATAATATTACGCTGTGCCTCGTCGCGATCCCAGTGATATTCATCTCCGGAGAAATCCTTGAAACCCTCCATCTCTGCTCGGAGGCCCTTGCCGTTCCCCATGTGATGAGGGGTGCAGTTCTTGTTCTCTGGGTCGTCGCCACCGCCGATGTTATAGCGGAAATATTTGTAGTTCAGACCCGTGGGACTGGTCATCCACGTCACAATCTCATCAATCTTCCTGTCATTCCACTTGCCGCACTGGCCAGCCCACCAGCAGAGCGAGACACCCCAACCGTCGAACTTCTGACGCACAATCGAGGGAAAGACCGCATAGGAGAGCGTGTCGGTAGGCACAGTGCCGTTCACCTTGTCGCTGAAGAACCAGAAGTGCTTGATGTCCGAGCCGTTCTTGTCGGAAAACACCTTGGTGCCGGCATCGTTGCTGTCGGTTCCTATGCACTGGCCGTTGCCCTTGCAGCGAATGCGGATATATGCCCCCTGAGCCTGCTCAAACGAGAACAGCGCATCGTCGGTAGCTGAATCTGTGACAAACGACGTGTTCCATGCGTTCACCTTCGCCAGATAGCGCTGACCCATTGACTTGATATAATAATAGCCATTGCCGTCGGGCACGATGGTCATCCGCTGCGCATTGGCAACAGTGGCAGCCTCCAGCTGTCCGCTTTCATCGCTCGCCATCTTCAGGTGGTTGCCGCTGCTGTGCATCACGAACAACGTCGTGGGCGTCGTAAAACTCGTCTGAGACTGGGCGGTCACGACCACCGCCATGCCCAGAAGGGTAAATAACAGACGTGTAAGTTCAAAGTATTTCATAGCTTATGGAAGATTCGGATGGTGAGTATATAATAACCTCTCAGATGGTTCATTTCTATCAGGAACCGTTTTTCTTATAGCCAGAACCTTATATTTGCCACCCTTGAATTGGCGACAATATCGAGTTGAACCACTCATAACTCATACTAATTTGTCGCAAAGATACAACTATTTTTCTCCCTTCCTTCAAGATTCATCCCTTTTTTCAAAAAAAGAGTAATTTTCTTAGCTCATCATCGCAGCAGACTCCTCGTTTTTGCGCAATGTTACAGTTCCAATCCCTCTTGGTCATGATTCGTTCCTCAACTCCTGCTGCCTGATCACCTTCCGCAGGTACTCAACCGCCTTGGGAGCCTCCTTGCGAGCGGCTTCCAACTTCTTGGCAAACTCCTCTTCTGGCATGTCAGAATTGAAATCCTCAACCAGCTCTCTCGGTTCGTTCGAAGTGTAAACCAAGACCAGTCCCTTCCTTTTCATCAAACGACGCAGGGAAAGGATTCCCTTATTGTACTTGTTCCCTTATTGTACTTGGGTCTCACCCCCACGAGATGCTGCATCAGTTCAAGCCCCGGGTCGCCGATATGGAGCTCATTCAGCATCGCAATAGAATACAGCACTTTAGCGTCTGGCGTGTCCATGTCCAGCACGTTCCCCATCTGCACATTCACGGCATCGGCTTCCTCGTAACGCTCCATCAAAGTCAATGCGCGCGACTTCACATAAAGTGCTTCCTGACACAGGTGCAAGCTCAGTACGCGCTCCCCATACTCCAATGCCTGCTCATACTGCCCTGCATACAGGCTGAGCAAGGCCACGAGGAACTTTGAGGCCCAATGGTCCTGATGCATCAGTTCCGACGGAACGCCATTGATACAACCCATAAGCTCATCGTCGCAGATGACTGTATCGAGAAAACGCTTTGCCTGCTGCATCGCTTCCTTGATGTCACCTTCCAGTGCCTTTTTCTGAACGAGAAGGAGATACTGGTGTGCAGCTTCATCGTAGTCATGCTGATGCAGCAGTTCATAGACTGCCTTCCCGCTCTCTATCTCGCTCTTGATGGTTCGTTCGTCATTATACCCATTGGCATACGTCAGCACTTCCCTGCTGGTATGTGCATACTGAGGAATAATGTAACGGGAGAGAAACAGCCCTTGCAGCGAACGCACGCGGCTCAGGGCCACATAGAGCTGCCCTGCGGCAAACATGCCGCGACTCAGGTCGAGGGCCATTTTCTCAAACGTCATGCCCTGGCTCTTGTGGACAGTGATGGCCCAAGCCAGTTTCAAGGGATACTGTGCAAACGTGCCGAGGACCTCCTTCTTCAGCTTCCGCTCCTTGCGGTCGTACTCGTAGCTGCAGGAATCCCATGAGCAGCAGGGAACCACGTAAGTCTCACCGCCATCCAGTGTCACCTGTATCTCGTCTTTCGAGAGCTTTGCCACCGTACCTATCGTCCCGTTGACCCAGCGCTTCTGCATGTCATTGCGGGTAAACATCACCTGAGCACCCACCTTCAGCCGAAGCTCCATCTCCACGGGCAACCGCTTCTCTTCGAAACGTCCCTGCACCGTACCTTCGTACGTGTACTCCTCTGCTTCTATCTCGGCCAGCCGCTTTTGGTTGATGGCATCTGCCGTGTCGTTGCGTGAGGTCAGCGTGATCACCATCCCGTCTTCTGCTGTTGGCTGACATACCCGGCTGTTCAGGTGCATCAGCGTTTCGGGTGTCACCCTGTTCATTCGCACGTTCTCCAGGAGCTGCAAGAACTGCTCATCCTCCTGGCGGTACACCTTCTGGAACTCGATTTTCACCAGACGCATACGCTTGATGACATCTGCCTTATAGAAAAAGAAGTCATCCGTGTGGTAGAGGTCACGCATCAGTTCACGCTCCACTCCCTGCTTCACCACGGGTGGCAACTGAAACATATCGCCCACGAAGACGACTTGCTTCCCGCCGAAGGGAAGCGTCGTGTGCAGCGTCTTTCGCATCGTGTAGTCGATGGCATCGATGATGTCGCAGCGCACCATCGACACCTCATCGATGATGATGGTGTCTGCATGCACCAGTGTCAGTATGCGTGCTTCGTTCATCTTGCCGCATGTTCCCGGAGGGCAAACCTCCATCGGCAGGCCGAAGAACGAATGGATGGTGTCACCTCCGGCAAGGATGGCGGCCACACCCGTCGGTGCCAGTGTGATGAACTGCTTGCCCACCATCTTCTGCACGTTATGCAAGAAGGTGGTCTTGCCCGTTCCAGCCCGTCCCGTGAGGAAGAAACTGGAGTTGGTGTTGGCCATCAGCTCGTAGGCCAACTGCTGTTGCTTGTTCTCGGGGTCAATCTTGTTTTACGCAAACTGACGTAATTTCTTATTGAGATACCATATTACAACACCGCAGTACTCATGCAACTGTCCTTTCGCATTTCTTCCGCTGTAATAAGAAATTTTGTGAACAATGTCGCTCTTCTTCCATGTCTTTCGCCCCATTTCCTTTACAAGTCCTTTTATTACAGCCAGTCTGTTTGCTGCCAGAATTGGATGGTTAAGATTGAGCACATTGTTGAGATCACTGTCATAAGTCTCATTCGAGGACTTAATGCTGCCGTCTTTCGACGAATATGATATAGTTGCTATTGCCACTGCTTCAAATGGTGTGAAATGAATTTCTTTCTCACCTTTGCTCGCGTCACAATGTAGATTCCGGCTCCCGTCAATGTCGCCGTTGCAGCACAAAATCATATTCCCGTATGCCAGCGTCTCCTCTGGTTTCCCTTCTGACAAACTCAAAGTCCGTGGTTTTAGATGTTCAATGCGAGTATCCGTCTGTGTACCAGCAGCAAAACTTACGCGACGCATACAGTAGCCGCAAAGCCAGCCTTGCTCTTCTAAGAGTGCCAGACGCAAAGCGTCTTTATGAGTGGTTTCGTATGAGATACCTGGCGTATTCCTTTCTTCTGTCCACTCAGCAGGTTCCTTTCCTTTTGTAATCTTAATCATCGCTCTCCAAATTGAAGTCCAACATCGTTCTGGCCTGAATAATCTCTGGTAGCGAATTGCCAAATTCTTCCGTCATTTCGTTCAGTATGCCTTTGGCTTCTGGGTACCTTTCTGAATCTATCAAGTCAAACAGTTGTTTCAATTTTGCTTCGACCTCTGCCACTCGGGCTTTGCGTCCCATATACATTTCCAGAATCGTCGAGGCATCCAATCCGTATGTCGAAATAGGTGAAGCAGTATAGACATTATTTTTATATTCGAGGTGAAGCACCTCGTTTTCAGAATTTGTCATCACGCTCGACATCACCATGGGGGCATGTGAACTCACGACGAATTGTAATTCAGGGAATGTGGCGTGAAGCGATTTAAGTACTACCGACTGCAATTCAGGGTGCAGATGCTGGTCCACTTCGTCTATCAGCACCGTGCCAGAAGTATGGTTGCAGCAATCTACACCATATTTCTTTCCATTCAGCAGACAGCATCGAATCGACAAATCCGTTACAATGTTCACCAGCCGTTTGTAACCATCCGATAGGTTAGAGGCTTCCACCTCCCTTCCGTCAACATAGTGAAAGAACACCTTCTTCTTCATCGGACGTATCGACATCCCGCTGATAATGTTACACCCATCAGGTCCAAGAGCCTTCGCAATGGCATTCTGCACCACGTCTATCTCCATCAAAGACTTCTGACCCTCAGCCAGCACCAGGAGCCGGTACATCCAGTAGTCAAAGAAGCCGTCGCCTTGCAAGCACTCGTAATATCCAAACGAACGTGGCTGATAATATTTGGCGAAGACTGATTTGTCCAGTTTCCTCGTACTGTGTATGTCTTCAGTAGAAAAAGCAGCGAACAGCGGTAAAGCTATGCTACCGTCATCCTTGGCTGCCAATTTCTGATACAACTCTTTCGCTGCATCACGCAGTGGCTTGATTCCCACAATAGAGGTGCTGTTCTTCTTCCCAGAACGCGATAAGACAAGATGGCCGGAATCCGAAAACTCATATTCAATAACTACTGGTCGCTCCAAAGACTCTGTATCGTTGGTGACTTCACTCATAAAGTCACCGTTCCCTATGCCGATGAAGCGTGTGTTGGCATCTGAAAAACCAGAGAAAAAAGAACTCATGGCAATCTTCATTCCACGTAGTATAGTGGTCTTGCCACTTCCATTTGCTCCGAATAGCAGGTTTACTCCTTTCCTGAAGCCCAACCTGTAGTTTTCAAAGCACCTAAAATTCGAAAACTCCAAATTTGTTAGTTTCATTTTATCTCCTTGTTGATACAATAAGTGCAAAATCAGCCATTTTTGCGTATTCCGGCGATAGCCGTTCACCAATTCCGATAATCGCCGTTCACTCGGTTGGTGATTTACTCTATCGGCTGCAAAGTTAATACTTTTTTCTCAAACTGTCTCCAGAAAGCAAAAATCTTTTTGATTTATGAACTAATCTGTAGAGGCAAGCCTCGGCTATCAGCTCGCTCCCGAACACATTGTACCAGTCAGCGACAGGCAGCTGACTTTCTTCCTCCCGACAGTTCAAAAAGTTTTTCACATTTTTGCCCGTCCTTTCACTTTTCGCTATAACGCACTGAACAACAGTTAATTTGAGTAAGTGAAAGGTAATTCCGTCCTTTCACTTTTTGACCTTTTCAAGGTGTTTATTTGAAAAATGCCCAGACAAACTCAACCGTGGGGACATCCTGGCCATCGACAGGGCTTACATCGACTATGCCAAGTTCGAGGAGATGTCGCAGTGTGGCGTCATTTACGTGACCAAGATGAAGCAGAACCTCACGTATGAGTGGCCGGACAGAAAGCAGGATGCAGAAGTAAAACAACTTGTTTTACCTCCAAAGAACACGTCGCATCGCACGAAAGGGTATGCCATTCTACGGTAAAACAACTTGTTTTACCTCTACAAGAAAAGTGAAAGGAGGTGAAAGGACAAAAAGACCTTTCACTCACCTCACGCCATTATGAATCAGACGGTTAGACGTAAAAGTGAAAGGACAGCGTTTTTTGAAGAAAAAATTATGGAGGCTTTGTAGGTGAGCAATTCCCCCGAGAGGGCAATCTGTTCATCGAAACTTTTGGCAAGGACATTGGTTCCCGTGAGAATGGTATCATTCGCGAGGAACCAATGTCTTTTTGCTCATAGCCCTACTTCTTGCCTGCGAAGTAGCCTGCTATTGCGGTGCCAATGGCCGATGCAATTGCACCGATGAGCATCCAGCGTTCTTTTTCTGCTTCTGTCATGGTTTTCGATGTTTTTAAGGTTCCCGCCACTAAGTTTGCAGCGCCAATCCCGGGGTGGTTTCGAGTTTGACGCTGCAAAGGTACGCCGAGATTCTGAAGTGTGAAAGAATTATCTCCTCGCAGATGGTTCCGTTCTACTTGGAACCGTTTTTAGCCCTCCATAGATTGAAGTATTGTAATCCTTGTTAATGGAAGATGCTCTCTAAGAAGGCACCCGCTACAGTGTGTCAGCCGGTTTCGGCGGAGTCTTAATCCTTGTTGTAATAGAAGATGCTCTCTAAGGGATTATTCTTGCATCACCATTTGGCTAAAAGAGTCAGAAAAGTGAACGGATTGCAGTTTTTCCTTCAATCTAAAACTCTATGTACGCGCGCGAACCTTATTTTAATATACATGCAAAATCTTTTCTGCCACGAAGAAACAACATCTTTTCCATACAGACAAACGAGACGGCAAAATTTGTATGAAATGGTGGTTGAGCTGTATGAAATTCGGTTTTCAGCTACTCCTCTTCAGATGCCTCCATCGCTGTGAGCTTGAATAACTCAGCTTCCAGGTAGTGTCTGGATTTGAAGAACTCTAGGAGTTCAGTTCGCAAATATAGGTCATGGTCAGGAATCTCACGCGAAAACAATAAGGACATACGGCCATAAGCATACATTACCTTGTTCTCTTCGTCGATTCTGTATGCCGTAATCGTTTCACATTCTGTGTTAGTATTGTTGATAGCCTTACGCAGACGACTCACGGCAGGGACGTCATCACAATCCACACATTGAAAGGCAGGGTATATGAATCTGATATACCTGTATTTGTCCTCCACGGTTGCTACAAATCTACCACCTTGGAAGTTGAATAAGATCTCGTCGTCCCTATCAATCTCGTATGGGCAGCCCATCTTGGTGAGGGTCTTGAGGAACATTTTCCTCGTCCCATAATCTTGTTCGTCAGAATCTTCCTCTATTCCCTCATTGCGGAGTTTGGTCATCTTGCGATCAAAGAACTCACGCTCCCTGCTCATTTCATGGAGCACCGTCTTCAAATAGTCATCAAGCTCTGTAATCTCTTTCATGAACGGAATCACCTTTTTGCAATGCGCAGTAATAGTTCCCAGTTCCTTGTTGACCATGAAAAAGAACGTGACGCTGCTCTCATTATTGGCATCGTTAATGGCCTTGCGCATACGATTCACCTCATCAAGGTCATCTACATCCACGCTCATCAGGCCTAAAACCCCAATGGTAATAAAAGTACTCCGATTTTCGGCAGAGATGTGATAGGTCTCCCCTTGGTAGTGGAAGATGATGAATGTCGATTCCTCAACAATCTCATAGTTCACCCTCATCTGCTCCAAGGTATCCAAGACCAACCCCCTTGTGCCCTTTCTTGCTACTTTCCGTGTCATAACAAAAGATTCCTTTATGAACTCATGCTATATGGTTTTCTCTGACACCTTTCCCAAAAAGCAATACCATTGGATTGAACAAAGGAATCAGACAATAATACCACCCCTTGCCCAAATCCCGGCAACGCCTGATACACTGAATGAGATATAAGATGTACAGCAGAATCACGACGATTGATTCTACCAGGAACCAGTATCCCATTTCATGTCTCCATATAAATGACAGACTTGTAGAAGAAAACAGTAACAATAGGGTCAATGGCCATAAACCCGAAATGAGTGCGAAGCCACCCCAATAAAACGTAAAGGATAGAAGCAGGTTGAATTGCCAATAAGGATACGGGTCATATAGGAACCATAGTTGA
>JAGCPY010000059.1 GCA_017965425.1 Bacteroidaceae bacterium
ACATTGCCAAGCAATATGGTGTGGACGTGCGCATCGGCATCTATGGGACAATGGCCTTCTTCGACACGACGAGCGAACTGCTGACGGCCTCGGACTTCATCAGTCAGATTCCCATGAGCATCCACGATACGCAAGAGAACTTCGACTTTGTGGCACTCTACGACCAATGGTGCAACGGGCATTTGCGTTTGCGCTGCCAGAGCATCATGAGTAGTCTCGTCATCCACAGCAACGGTGACGTGCCACTTTGCCAGAATCTTAACGTCATTCTTGGTAACATCCACCACCAATCTCTCGACGAGATCTTCAACGGCGCGACATCCAGCCAGACACAGTGCTACTACTCGAAGAACTGCAATGACTGCTGGATTAACTTCCACCGCAAGTACGACATCATTCTCATGCGAAACATGGAGCGACTTCTGCCCAAACGGCTTATTGAGAAATTCTATGGCCCATATCAGTGGACGGAAGACCCACGCACAACTTATAACCAATACTTCAAGACTTTATGATACAGCAATTGATAGACCGATACAAACGGTATCGTACAGAGCGCTTTCTCGCCCAAACGAACCAATATCCTTATGCCTTCGTTGGCATGGGTCAGCACTCGCTCACAAACCTTTATCCAGTGCTTCATTACCTTGGAGTGCCGTTGAAATACATCTGCGTCACATCGGAAAGGAAAGCACGACTGATAGAACGAAAGTTTCCCCATGTGAAAGCAATGACCTCGCTTGACACAATATTGAAAGATGATGAAGTGAAAGGTATTTTTGTTTCTGCTTCACCCTCTGCCCATTTCACCATCGCTTCGCAGATATTGAAAAGCGGTAAGTCATTGTTCATTGAGAAACCGCCCTGCCAAACACTACGAGAACTTGATGCACTTATAGATCTGCAGCGACTTTATGGTTCACCTGTCGCTATGGTTGGCTTACAAAAACGCTATGCCCCTGCCGTGCAAATCCTTCAAAAGCGTCTGCGCAAAGAGCATCTTATCAATTATGATCTTAATTATCTAACGGGGGCATATCCAGAGGGCAACGCCTTGTTCGATCTTTACATCCATCCCCTCGACCTTGTTTGTTTCCTCTTTGGCAAACCAGAAATCCTAGTATGTCAACAAGTAGCTCAAACGTCCTATATCCTCATGCTCCGTCATCCCCACATCGTCGGCACCCTCGAACTATCGACCTCCTATTCCTGGACATCTGCCGAGGAATCTCTCAAAGTCTGTACGTCAAAAGGAATCTACCGCCTCTCTCAGATGGAGCTGTTGACTTTCGAGCCAAAGCACTCCTCCATCCTCGGTCTCCCATACGAGAAAGTCCACAAGCATAACAAAACCATCGATTACCTTTATGCCCGTAACAACTTTACTCCCACACTTCCTCACAATCAAATCTATTTGCAAGGCTACTACAGCGAGATACAGTCCTTCATAACAGCTGTTGGACACGGCCATTCAAGCACCCTCACTGATATTACAACAATTAAACCGACTTACGAAGTCTTGATGAGGATAGAGAGATTATTAACAGAATCCAGTTGAAGTACACTCAAAACGCACAGTATATCAAGGCAGTCATAATTGACGGGAGGGAACTCAGGTATGATGAGCCGTTTCTATAAATAATAATGGACTCCAACATTATAACAGGCTTGCTTTGAAGTGGCAAACTCCAATTCCTAAAGGCATAGGTGCCGATGCTCGTGACGCCCTCTGGGATGGTGATGGAAGTCAGACCTGTGCAGCCATAGAAGGGGATGAGACGAATACCTTTACTTTTGTAGTCGATACCCTCAATCCCTCACCTTTTGGTGTAAATGGCTGAAAAGGAGGGACTTGTCGGTGAGGGATTGGTGAGGAATAGGTGAGGGATGGTGAGGGATTGGGGGAACACGGTTTCTTGCTGTACAAACTCAATTCCTCACCATCCCTCACCTATTCCTCACCGAAATCTCACCCATAAATCTTTGAATGACAATCGCATGAGACGAAAGGTGAGGGATTGAGGGATTGGGACCCAAAAAACAATGTATAGAAGAAACGATGAGCCTTGTCTTGACCTTCTGACGGGAACATAAACGCCTTAGACAAGAAACGGGCACTCGTTCCTGACCTTGGCGATTCATCTCAGAGGATCACTGCCCTTCCCGTTGCGCTGCGCTCGGTTCAATAATGGCTTCCGGCACAACGCTTGAGAGCGTGTTGTGAAGGGGACGTTTAGAAGTCAGCCTTCCCAGCCTTTGAGTTTTCCTCAGACGGACGCAAGAAAAAAGGAAGAAGAGAAGGAACACACGGCATGGGCCTTTGCCGGCGGCGTGGGGGTGCGGAAGAGTCTGTCGACGTTACTGATAGGCTTCACGCGCTTTCCTCAGAAGGTCTGAGGCGAAGATGAAGTCCGTCAGCGATTGGTTCGTCGCGCACATGACTTGCCTCTTGTCGCCACACCATTCCAGACAACCTTCCTTGATGAAGATGATGCTGTCACCGATGCCCATCACGGAATTCATGTCATGCGTGTTCATAATCGTCGTCATCTTGTATTCCACCGTGATGTCGTGGATCAGAGCATCGATGACAAGGGAGGTCTTCGGGTCGAGGCCGCTGTTGGGCTCGTCACAGAACAGGTACTTGGGATTCAGGGCGATGGCTCTGGCTATGGCCACGCGTTTCTGCATTCCACCCGAAATTTCGTCGGGAAACTTCTTCCCAGCATCGGGGAGGTTCACGCGGTCGAGGCATTGCTGAGCGCGTCTCTCTCTGTCTCTCAATGTCATCGATGAGAACATGTCGAGGGGAAACATCACGTTTTCGAGCACCGTCATCGAGTCAAAAAGGGCTGCCGACTGGAAAATCATGCCCATCTCTCTTCTGAGCAGGGCGCGGGCGTGCTTGTTCATGCTGACGAAATCGCGCTCGTCGTAAAGAATTTTTCCGCTCGTCGGCGTCAGCAGGCCCACGATACACTTCATGAGGACGGTCTTGCCGGAGCCGGATTGGCCGATGATGAGGTTGGTTTGCCCTTCGGCGAAGAGGGCGCTGATGTCGCGGAGCACTTCCTTGTCCTCGAACGACTTGTAGAGGGATCGTATTTCTATCATGATGGGCGGGGTGTACGTGCTGTGCGGAAGGTCCATGCGTTCCGTGTTTAGGCAAGAATCTGGGTGAGGAAGATGTCTGCGAAGAGAATGAGCATCGAGCAGTGAACGACGCTGTCGGTGCTGGCCTTGCCCACTTCCACGCTGCCTCCTTCGACGGTGTAGCCGTAGAAGGCAGAGACACTGGAGATGATGAAGGCGAAGAAGAAGGACTTGATGTAGCTCGTCCAGACGAACCACTCTTTGAACGAATGTTGGAGGCCGTACGTGAGGTCGTCGGGGGTAAGGATGCCTGCGAAACTGATGGCGTAGGCGCCGCCGAAACCCGCCACCATCGAGAAGGTGACCAACACGGGTATCATGGTCACTAAGGCCATGATCTTGGGCAGAATGAGGAAGGAGGCTGAATTCACACCCATGATCTCCAACGCGTCAATCTGTTGGGTCACGCGCATGGTGCCCAGTTCGGAGGCAATGTTCGAACCGACCTTCCCGGCAAGTATCAGGCACATGATGCTGGACGAAAACTCCAAGAGGAGTATTTCGCGAGTCGTGTAGCCGGTGGTGAAGCGGGGCATCCAGGGGGACTGTATGTTGACTTTCATCTGGATGCAGATGACGGCACCGATGAAGAACGAGATCATCAGGACGATGCCGATGCTATCGACACCCAACTGCTGCATCTCCTTCACATATTGTTTGAAGTACATACGCAAGCGTTCGGGGCGGCTGAAGACTTTGGCCATCAGCTGCAAATAGCGGCCAAAAGTGGCCAAAGGTTGAGTGATAATTTTCATAACTGGCCACAAAAGTAGTCAAAAAAGCCTAAAAGGAAGGTATCTGCGTGCAGTTTTTTTGAGGAAAATGGCGGAAAGTGACAAGAATTGTGTACTTTTGCGCACTCAAATCGACACTATGCCTGAACGCTCTTCCGTCCTAAAACCTCACGTTGACCCACAAAGCCCTCTTTTCGTGGCTCCTCATCAGGAGCTCCCACTGCGGCTTTGTGCCGAGCATCTGAAGAAGATTTATGGTCGGCGCACGGTGGTCGATAACGTGAATTTCCACGTCGATCAGGGCGAAATCGTGGGACTGCTGGGGCCCAACGGAGCCGGCAAGACGACATCGTTCTACATGACGACGGGCCTTGTCATACCCAACGAAGGACGCGTGTTCATCGGTGACGATGAAATCACCGACCTGCCAGTCTATCGCCGTGCACGCAAGGGGATTGGCTATCTGGCCCAGGAGGCCAGCGTCTTCCGCAAGATGAGCGTCGAGGATAACATCATGAGCGTCCTGGAGTTACGAACCGACTGCTCGCGGCTGTATAAACGCGAGAAACTGGAGAGCCTCATCCACGAGTTCCGTCTCGAAAAAGTGCGCCGCAACCTGGGCGACCGCCTCAGTGGCGGCGAAAGACGACGGACGGAGATTGCACGATGTCTGGCCATCGACCCCAAGTTCGTGATGCTCGATGAGCCGTTTGCGGGCGTCGATCCCATCGCCGTCGAGGACATCCAGCTCATTGTCTGGAAGTTGAAACGCATGAACATCGGTGTCCTCATCACCGACCATAACGTCGAAGAGACACTTTGTATCACCGACCGGGCATACATGCTCTTCGAGGGACGCATTCACTTCAAAGGCACACCGCAGGAGCTGGCCGCGAATCCCGTTGTCCGCGAGAAGTACCTCACCAACAGCTTCGAGCTCAGAATGAAAGACTTCGAGGCTCTGGAGCGTGAACGAGAAGCTGTGCCAGAGTGACTTGCCCTGGCATTTGGCACGCCTTTTGCTGGAACAGGAGACATATCAACAAATAAAAAAACATACAAACAAACAATGAACATTCAATTTGAAAAGACCTCAGGTGTGGCTGCTGAACTGACCATCACCTTAGAGAAAGCTGACTATCAGGAGCGCGTGGACAAGGCGCTCAAGGACTATAGGAAAAAGGCTGCGTTGCCCGGCTTCCGTCCGGGACAGGTGCCCATGAGCATCATGAAGAAGCGTTTCGGCAGCGACATCACCGCCGAGGAAGTGCAGAAAATGCTCAGCGAAAAGCTCTATGGCTACCTCCGTGATGAGAAGGTCAATATGTTGGGTGACCCCTTGGCAAGCTCCAAGCAGCCGGCTCTTGACCTCGATGCTCCCGAACAGACGTTTATCTTTGACATCGCCTTGGCGCCGGAATTCGATGCCACGCTCACGGCTAAAGACAAGATTCCCTTCTATCACATCAACGTCACGGACGAGATGGTGAACGGACAGGTGGAGGCATACGCCCAACGTGCCGGAACGTATCAAAAGGTTGACAACTTCCAGGAAGGAGATATGACCAAAGGTCATCTGGCCGAGCTGGATGCCGATGGCAACATCCTGGAAGGTGGCATCCAGAAAGAAGACGCCGTGTTGCTGACTTCTTATTTTAAAAATGAGGATCAGAAGAAGAAATTCGAGGGCGTGCAACCCAATACGGTCATCACCTTTAACCCTTGCGCCGCATACGACGGCAGTGCTATCGAGCTCTCAACGCTCCTGGGCATCACTAAGGAAGAGGCTGAAGGAGTTGTTGGCGATTTCAGCTACCAGATCAATGAAATCACCCGCTTCGTGCCCAGCGAACTGAATCAGGATCTCTTCGACAATGTCTTTGGCAAAGGAAAAGTCAAAAGCGAGGAAGAGTTCCGTGCCGCTGTCCGCAACCAACTTCAGGCTCAGTTCGAGGCTCAAAGCCAGTTCCGTTTCCTCTTCGATGTCCGTAAATACCTTGAAGAGCGCATCGGCCTGTTGCAGTGGCCCGACGAGTTGCTCAAACGCATTATGCGTGCCAATAATCCCGATAAGGACGAGAAGTATGTTGAAGACAACTATGCTGGAAGCATTCGCGAACTGGGATGGCATCTCATCAAGGAACAGTTGGCCGATCAGACGGGCATCAAGGTTGAGCAACCCGATGTCCTCGAAATGGCCAAGGAACAGACACGTGCTCAGTTTGCCCAATATGGCATGGGAAATGTTCCCGAAGAACTGATTGAGCGTTATGCCAATGAGCAACTTCAGAAGAAAGATCAGCTCGACAACCTCGTCAGCCGCACTGTTGAACGCAAGCTCGGCATCGCTCTTCGCGACATCGTCAAGCTCGACGAGAAGAATATCAGCCTTCAGGAATTCAATCAATTGTTTGAACAGAAATGAATACCGACTTCCGCAAATACGCCACAGGCCATCTCGGTTTGAACGGGCAGGTGCTGGACGACTACGTCAGCCTCCAGAACCAGTACCTCAACCCTTATATTCTCGAAGAGCGTCAGCTGAATGTCACCCAGATGGATGTCTTCTCGCGTCTGATGATGGACCGCATCATCTTCCTTGGCACAGCCATCGACGATTACACAGCCAACACCCTTCAGGCACAGCTGCTCTATCTTGACAGCGTTGATCCGGGCAAGGACATCAACGTCTATCTGAACTCCCCCGGCGGAAGTGTCAGTGCCGGCCTGGGCATCTATGACACGATGCAGTTCATCACTTCCGACGTCGCCACCATCTGTACTGGCATGGCCGCCTCGATGGCCGCCGTCCTGCTCGTGGCCGGCAAGGAGGGCAAGCGTAGCGCGCTGCCTCACAGCCGCGTCATGATCCATCAGCCTCTTGGAGGCGTGCAAGGTCAAGCTAGTGACATCGAGATAGAAGCCCGCGAGATCCAGAAACTCAAGAAGGAACTCTATCAGATCATCGCCGACCATAGTCACACGCCTTACGACAAGGTGTGGGCCGACAGCGACCGCAATTACTGGATGACCGCTGAGGAGGCTCGCGACTACGGCATGATTGACAACGTGCTCACCCGGAAGGCATAGTCGCGCGCACGTATGCGTACGACGTGCGTACCATTTTATAACTTATCGATTTAATGGCAAAGAAAAATAGTGAACACTGCGCTTTTTGTGGGCGTAGCAGCCATGAGGTGAGGCTCCTCATCCAAGGCATCGACGGTTGGATCTGTGACGAATGTGCCGAACAGGCACACGAAATCGTGCAGAACAGCCTTCACGCCCAAAGGGAGCAGGCCGCCCACAAAAAAGATGCGCCTCTCAGTTTGAACGGGTTGCCAAGACCTACTGACATCAAAGCCTATTTGGATCAGTATGTCATCGGTCAGGACGATGCCAAACGCTATCTGTCCGTGGCAGTCTATAACCATTATAAGCGTATCATGCAGCCATCGTCGGGTGACGGCGTGGAAATTGAGAAAAGCAATATCATCATGGTCGGGCCGACCGGCACGGGAAAGACCCTGATGGCTCGCACCATTGCCACACTCCTGAAAGTACCCTTCACCATCGTCGATGCCACGGTATTCACGGAGGCTGGCTATGTCGGCGAAGATGTCGAGAGCATCCTCTCTCGCCTCCTGCAAGTGGCTGACTTTGACGTCGAAGCTACGCAGCGTGGCATTGTTTTCATCGATGAAATCGATAAGATTGCCCGCAAGGCAGACAACCCCAGTATTACGCGTGACGTCAGCGGAGAAGGTGTGCAGCAGGGCCTCCTCAAGCTGCTGGAAGGCTCTGTCGTAAACGTGCCGCCAAAGGGTGGCCGTAAACATCCCGATCAGGATTATGTGCAGGTGGATACTCGTAATATCCTCTTCATCTGCGGAGGTGCATTTGACGGTATCGAGCGCAAGATTGCCCAGCGCCTGAACACACACGTTGTAGGCTACAACAGCGTCCAGAACGTTGCCCGTATCGACCGCCAGAACCTTATGAAGTATATCCAACCACAGGATCTCAAGAGCTTCGGACTCATACCGGAGATTATCGGGCGACTGCCTGTGCTGACCTACCTTGACCAGCTCGACCGTGCCGCCTTGAGACAAATCTTGACCGAGCCCAAGAACTCTCTTGTGCGTCAGCAAGAGAAGCTCTTCAAGATGGACGACATCAAGCTCACGTTCGAGGAAGACGCTTTGGAGTACATCGTGGATAAGGCTGTGGAATTCAAGCTTGGCGCACGCGGGTTGCGCAGTATCGTCGAAAGCATCATGATTACACCGCAGTTCGAACTGCCAGCTTCCGGCAAGAAATCATTCACCGTCACGCGCGAGTATGCCCGTCAACAGGTTGAGAAAGCCAACCAGGCTTTTTGAATCCAACTTCGTTTCCTGAAGATAAAAGCTTGAAAGACCAAAAAGCGCTGAAAGATACACCTGAAAAGGGAATCTTCCAGCGTTTTGGCCTTTCAAGCTTTCCATATTTACTCGTTTTTACCCTCGTTTACCCTCGTTTTATGTGTTTTTTGTAAAAAAATGAGTCGAAAAGTTGCAAGATACGGGAAAAAGTGTATAACTTTGTAACGCCGCATGAAAAGGCACACACCAAGAACGCATTACAAGCCATACATATCAGCCAGACATGAAGACCCATCAAGACTTGACGAGAGAACTGAAGCACTACTTCGGCTTTGACACCTTTAAAGGCGACCAGGAAGCCATCATCCTCAACCTGATGTCAGGACGTGACACTTTTGTGCTCATGCCAACAGGTGGCGGAAAGTCGCTCTGTTACCAGTTGCCTGCCCTGCTTATGGAAGGAACTGCCATCGTCATATCGCCACTCATTGCCCTAATGAAGAATCAGGTCGATGCCATCCGGCAGGTTAGCGCTGACGATGGCATCGCTCATTATATGAATTCGTCGCTCAACCGCGCGGCGCTTGAACAGGTGAAGACCGATGTCTTGGCCGGACGCACAAAACTTCTCTACGTGGCACCCGAGTCGCTCACCAAGGAAGAGAATGTCGATTTTCTCCGACAAGTCAAGATTTCATTCTATGCTGTCGATGAGGCTCACTGTATCTCGGAGTGGGGTCACGACTTCCGACCCGAATACCGGCGCATCCGGCCCATCGTGAATATCCTTGGCGTGGCACCTCTCATCGCCCTTACTGCCACGGCAACGGACAAGGTGCGCGACGACATCAAGAAGAACCTCGGAATGCCAGACTGCGACGAGTTCTGCAGTTCCTTCAACCGTCCCAACCTTTATTATGAAGTGCGTCCTAAGACCAAGGAGATAGACAAGGAAATCGTTCGCTTTATCCGTCAGAATCCCGACAAGCGCGGCATCATCTATTGTCTCAGCCGCCGCAGGGTCGAGGAGTTGGCCGAGATCCTGCGTGCCAACGACATCAACGCACGTGCCTATCACGCGGGAATGGACAACCAGACACGCACCGAGACGCAAGACGCTTTCGTCATGGACGAGATAGATGTCATTGTTGCCACCATCGCCTTCGGCATGGGAATTGATAAGCCGGATGTCCGATTCGTCATCCACTATGACATTCCCAAGAGTCTCGAAGGCTACTATCAGGAAACCGGACGTGCTGGTCGTGACGGCGGTGAGGGTAAGTGCATCACTTTCTATACCTACAAAGATCTTCAGAAACTCGAGAAGTTCATGGAAGGAAAGCCTGTTGCCGAACAGGACATCGGGCGACAGCTCTTGCAGGAAACCGCTTCCTACGCCGAGACGTCGGTCTGCCGTCGCCGTGTCCTCCTCCATTACTTCGGAGAGGAGTACACCGAGGACAATTGCCACAACTGCGACAACTGCCTGCACCCGAAGAACCTCATCGAAGCCCGCAACGAGTTGCAGTTGGCTCTTCAGGTCGTGTTGGCCATCAAGGAAAACTTCAAAGTGCCGCACGTCATCGACGTCCTCGTTGGTAATCCCACCGAGGAAGTCCTCGCCCACAAGCACGACGATCTTAGCTGCTTCGGTAGTGGCGACGGCAAGGATGCTCGTTTCTGGAATACCGTTCTGCGGCAGGCATTGCTCAACGGCTATATTTACAAAGAAGTTGAGAACTATGGCCTCTTGAAGCTCACTGAAAAAGGGCGGCAGTTTATCAAGAAGCCCGTCTCGTTCATGATCTCCGAGGATAACAACTTCGACAGCGACTATGTTGACCCCGAGTCCACTGGCACCAGTGCGCTCGACGAGCCTCTCTTCCAGATGCTCAAGGACCTGCGCAAGCGCGTTGCACGCGACAAACAGATACCACCTTACGTTATTTTTCAAGATGCTAGCCTTGAGGCAATGGCCACCGTCTATCCTGTCACGATCGACGAGCTCAAGAATATTCCTGGCGTCGGCGAAGGCAAAGCCAAACGCTATGGTAAGGAATTTTGCCAACTTATCATGAGACATTGCGAGGAGAACGAAATCGAAAGGCCTGAAGACCTCCGCATCCGCACTGTCGTCAACAAGAGTAAGAACAAAGTCAGCATCATTCAAAGCGTTGACCGCAAGGTGGATCTGGCCGTACTTGCCAACAGCAAGGGAATGGAGTTCGAGGAGCTGCTCGATGAGCTGGAAGCCATTGTCTATAGCGGCACGAAGCTCGACATCAACTACTATCTCAATTCCATCATGGACGCCGACCAGATTGAGGACATCTTCGAGTACTTCCGTGAGAGCGACACCGACCGACTGTCCGAAGCTCTCGACGAACTTGAAGACGAATACACCGAGGATCAGATCCGTCTCGTCCGTCTCAAATTCATCTCGGAAATGGGCAACTGACGGGACGGACGGAACATATACACCTTTAGTTCGGAACGTGTACACCTTCAACGCCGAAGGTGTACACGTTTTTGAATGAACGTTAATAGCTTGTCGTCTTTTGGCCTTTTCCTGCACTCGTGAGTGCGAATCTGTGTTAATCTGTGGTTAAATCCCCTTCAACCTTTGGCCATGTCGAGGAAAAGCTGTATTTTTGCGCGCAATAAATAAAAAGCATTCATTCCTATGGCCGACTTTATTGCTGATCGCATCGTCATGGACGGTCTCACCTTCGACGACGTCCTCTTAGTTCCCGCGTATTCCGAGGTCCTGCCTCGGGCGGTGGATTTGACCACCCGTTTCTCCCGCCACATCGAGCTGAAAGTGCCCTTTGTCACTGCCGCTATGGATACGGTGACAGAGGCCACCATGGCCATCGCCATCGCCCGAGAGGGCGGCATCGGCGTCATTCACAAGAATATGTCCATTGAGGAACAAGCACGCCAGGTGGCCACCGTCAAACGCGCCGAGAATGGCATGATTTACCATCCTGTGACCATCCTCAGCACGGCCACGGTGGCAGATGCACTCGGTTTGATGGCAGAGTATCATATCGGCGGCATTCCCGTCGTGGACAAGGAGAACCATCTTGTGGGCATCGTGACGAATCGCGACCTGCGTTTCGAGCGCAATGTGCAGCGTCCCATCGACGAAGTGATGACCAAGGATCATCTTGTGACCACACACCAGCAGACCAACCTCTTCGACGCCTCACAGATCTTGCAGGAGAACAAGATCGAGAAGCTGCCCGTGGTCGATGACGAGAATCACCTCATCGGCCTCATCACTTACAAAGATATCACTAAGGCCAAAGACAAACCAATGGCTTGTAAGGACGAGAAAGGCCGTTTGCGCGTTGCTGCTGGCGTGGGCGTCACCTCCGACACGCTGGAGCGCGTTGCCGCTTTGGTTGAAGCTGGAGCCGACGCCATTGTCATCGACACAGCCCACGGTCACAGCAAAGGTGTGATCGACAAGCTACGTGAAGCCAAAGCTTCTTACCCAGATGTGGACTTCGTTGTCGGCAATGTGGCCACTGGCGAGGCAGCTCTTATGCTGGTCGAGGCAGGGGCAGACGGCATCAAGGTAGGCATAGGTCCAGGCAGCATCTGCACGACGCGTGTGGTGGCTGGCGTGGGAGTTCCCCAGCTTTCTGCGGTCTATGATGTGGCCAAGGCCCTTGAGGGAACAGGCGTGCCCCTTATTGCCGACGGTGGCTTGCGCTATTCTGGAGACGTCGTCAAGGCCATTGCCGCAGGCGGCTATTGCGTCATGATCGGCTCTCTCGTGGCTGGCACCGAAGAGTCACCCGGCGACACCATCATCTTTAACGGACGCAAGTTTAAGAGCTATCGTGGAATGGGTTCGCTCGAAGCAATGGAGAACGGCAGCAAAGATCGTTATTTCCAGGCGTGTGAGAAAGACGTGAAGAAGCTTGTTCCCGAAGGCATCGCCGGCCGCGTGCCTTATAAGGGGACCGTGCAAGAGGTCATCTACCAGCTCATCGGCGGACTCCGTTCCGGCATGGGCTATTGTGGTGCTGCCACTATCGCCGACCTCCATTTGGCCAAGTTTGTGCGCATCACGGGGGCTGGCGTTCTCGAAAGCCATCCGCACGACATCACCATCACCAGTGAGGCACCCAACTACAGCCGCCCACAATAAGATAGTGGAAACAATAAAATTAAGATAAGTATTCTAAGCAATGAAAACAACCATTATTTCAGCCTTTTTTGCTATGGCCGCCATGTTGGTCTCTGCACAGAATGATCCTGTGGTCATGCGCATCAATGGCAAAAACGTCACGCGAAGCGAATTTGAATACAACTTCAATAAGAACAACACCGACGGGGTCATTGATCGAAAGAGCATCGATGAGTACACTGAACTCTTCATCAATTACAAGTTGAAAGTGGAGGCGGCTCTTGAAGCCCACTACGACACCATGAAGAGCTATCAGGAAGAATTCCGCACTTATCGTGACCAGCAGATTCGCCCCTTGCTCGTCGCTCCCGAAGCCGAGGAAGTCGAGGTGCGTAATTATTACAACCAAATGCTGGCGCAGCTCGACGGCAAGAACCTAATCCAGCCTGCCCACATCTTTGTGCGCTTGCCCCAACAGGCAACAAGTGATCAACAGGCTGCGGCCAAACAAAAGATAGACAGCATCTATGCCGTGCTGAAGGGAGGCGCAGACTTTGCAGCCACAGCTGCATCGGCTTCTGAAGACAAGGGCACCGGACAACGTGGCGGCATCATTGGGTGGATTGGCCCGAAGCAACTGCTCAAAGAGGTGGAAGACGCGGCTTACGCTCTGAAGAAAGGCGAGATGGGGGCTCCCATGCAATCCACGGTCGGTTGGCATATTCTCAAACTGATGGACGAGCGTCCTCTTGAACCCTATGACACTTTGGCACCGCGCATCCGTCAGTTCCTGGAGTCTCGCGGCATGAAAGACCAACTGGCAAATGCCGTGGTGGACAGTTTGGCTAAAGCTTCGGGTGGCAAGACTGCCGAACAAATCCTTGACGAACAGAGTGACCGCTTGGCCGCTCAGGACGATGAATTGAAGTATTTGATTCAGGAATACCATGACGGTCTTCTTCTCTACGAAATCTGCAATCGGACTATTTGGGAACCTGCTGCCAAGGACACCACTGCCCTTGTGAAGTACTTTAAAAAGAACAAGAAGAAGTATGCTTATGAGAAGCCGCACTATGCCGGAGCCTTGTTGCAGGCGCTCACACCCGACCTCTTGCGTCAAGTGCAGAAAGCACTCAAGGGCAAGGAAGAAGACACATGGGCTGGCATCGTTAAGTCGCAGTTCAATAAAGACAGCGTACAGGTGCGCTTCGAGCGTCGTGTGTTCGAACAAGGCGAGAATGCGTTGGTTGACTCTCTGGCCTTTGGCATCCGTGCAGGTAAGACTCGTCCCAGCCAGAAGTTCTCTGCTGTTGGTCTCGCGGGTCGCCTGTTGAAGAAAGGCCCCAAGGTCTGGACGGACGTCAGTGCACAGGTCGTTGCCGACTATCAGGCACTGAAGGAACAGGAGTTCGTGGACGAGTTGCGCCGTCGCTACAAAGTGGAAGTCTATAAGGAAGCCCTCAATACTGTCAACAATCACTGATGAAACTCAAGAACCTATTGACTGGGGCGCTGTTGGCACTGTCCACATCGGTTGCAGCGCAGCAGAACAACGTTATCGACGAAGTCATCTGGGTCGTAGGTGACGAGGCTATCTTGCGCAGCGATGTCGAGAAAGCGCGCCAACAGATGCAACGCCTCAACGGAAACCCCTATTGCGTCATCCCCGAGAATCTGGCGCTTCAGAAACTCTTCCTCCACCAAGCGGTGCTGGACAGCATCGAAGTCAACGATGAGACCGTCAACCGTTATGTCGAGGGCTACCTTAACGAGTGGGTGCAGATGGCAGGCTCCCGTGAAAAACTTGAAGAGTATCGCGGCATGACATTTAGCCAGATACGTGAAGAGACCTTCGACATGGTCAAGGACAACCAGATCATGGAAGAAATGCGCAGAGAACTGACCAAGGACATCAAGGTCACGCCTGCTGAAGTGCGCCACTTCTTCAAAGATATGCCGGAAGACTCGCTGCCCCTCATTCCAACTCAGGTGGAGGTGGAACTGCTGACCGAGCACCCGCGTATTCAGCAAGAAGAAATCGACCGTGTCAAAGGATTGTTGCGCGAATACAGCGAACGCATTAACAATGGCGAGATGTCGTTCTCCACGATGGCTCGCATGTATAGTGAGGACACAGGTTCCGCCCGTCAGGGAGGAGAGATGGACTACATGAGCAAGATGGATCTCGACCCTGCCTTTGCCAACGTCGCATGGACGCTGAATGACCCCAGCAAGGTGTCGAAAATCGTGGAGTCGAAGTACGGCTACCATATCATCCAACTCGTCGATAAGCGCGGTGACAAGCTTAAACTCCGTCACATTCTCAAGAAGCCTCTGGTGGACCAGAAAGATGTGGATGCCTGCCTCTCGCGTCTTGACTCCATTATTCAAGACATCAAAGAAGGGAAATTTACCTTTGAAGACGCTGCTTCTCTCTTGTCTGATGACAAGGACTCACGCAGCAACCACGGTTTGATGACAAATGTGGCTATCGATGAAGTCGCTGGTGAACGCATCCGCACGTCCCGCTTCAAGATGTCTGAGTTGCCTTCGGAAATCGCACGAGTTGTCGAGGGACTTGACATTGGAGAGATATCCAAGCCCTTCACGATGATTGATAAGGCTGGCAAGCAACAGTGTTGTGTCGTCAAGCTGAAGAACCGCATCAAAGCCCATGCTGCCACCATCAATGAGGACTTTCAGGTGTTGAGCCAAATCGTTCGCAACAAACACTCGGAAGAATTCATCGAAAAATGGATCCGAGAGAAGCAGCGCACGACATACATCCGCATCAATCCCGAGTGGGTCAACTGTGAATTCAAGTACCCAGGATGGGTCAAGGATTGAAAGAACAAGTTTCATACCTGGACTTTTCTACATGGAAGGGAAGTAGTTACCAACCAAGACGCATAAACCCTTGAAAGCAAGACTGCCCATCATATTCCTGTTCAGCCTCGCTGCCCTCTGCCTGATGGCAAATGTTTCCACGCCTCTTCAGCCAGAGGGGAAGGGGAGTGCGTCGTCAAAATCTTCTGCCCGTCACAGTTCCAAGCCACGTAAGCAGAGCGATCAGCGCATTCACCTGTTGCACGCCGATGAGCTTTACTACAACCAGCGCATCCATCGCGAAGCACAGATTCTCGTGGGCAATGTCCGTTTCCGTCATGAAGGCGTCATTCTTACCTGCGACAGCGCTCTTTACTTCCAGGCAGATAACTCTTTCGACGCTTTTGGGAACGTTCACATGAATCAGGCCGACACTTTGACCCTTGTCTCAGACGTCCTCTTCTACGATGGCGCAGACCAGTTGGCACGGGCGCGTCATCATGTCGTGCTCACCCACCGCGAGAGTCGCCTCTATTGTGATTCCCTTGACTACGACCGTCTTTATGACCTTGGCTACTTCTTCAATGGCGGACGCCTTGTAGATAAGGAGAATATCCTCACCAGTGAATGGGGACAGTACAGCCCCTCCACTCGGGAAGCGGTCTTCAACTACAACGTTGACCTGAAGAATCCTAACTTTACCCTCATCAGCGACACCCTTCACTATAATACGGGAACAGGTTTTGCCCGCATCGTCGGCCCCTCCAACATTGACAGTGAAGACAATCACATCTATAGTGAACGCGGCACCTACGACACTCACGCCGATCGTGCCTATCTCCTCGACCGCTCCATCGTCAGCAATCTTGGTACCAGCATCGAGGGTGACAGCCTTTACTATCAGGGCGACAGCGCGCTCTCCAAGGCTTTCGGAAACGTAATCTACATTGATAAAGACAACCGCAACGAGTTCCGTGGACACTATGCCCTCTATTGCGACTCCACAGGCTATGCAGAGGCTGCCGATAGCGCGGTGTGTATTGACTACTCGCAGCGCGACACCTTTTATATACACGCCGACACCTTCAAACTCTTCACCTATCCTGTTATCCCCGACTCTTTGGCGGGCGACTCTGCTGCGCTGGCGGCCAGCGATTCCGTGTGGCGCGAGTTGAGAGCCTACAACCATGTTCGGGCTTATCGCGTTGATCTCCAAGGTGTCTGTGATTCGCTCGTTTTCATCTCTCGCGACTCGTGTATGACCATGTACCACGATCCGATTCTCTGGCAGAATGGCCAGCAGTTGTTGGGCGAGGAAATCAAGGCGTGGATGAACGATTCCACGATTGACTCTACCCACGTCATCCGCCAGGCCTTGTCCGTAGAACGCATTGACAGCATGTCCTACAACCAAGCTACTGGCAACATCATGCGCTCTTACTTCAGCAATGGACAGATGCACACGAGCGTGGTTGAGGGTAATGTGATTGTCAATTACTTCCCTTTCGACTCGGATAGCCTGATGATAGGAATGCTCCATGCTGAAGGCAGCCTGCTCAATCTTTATATGGGTGAGCACCAACTGGAGAAAATCATGTTCATCGGCGAGACAGACGGCCGCCTTCATCCGCTTGCCCTGACCCCGTTCAAGGAGCGTTGTTTGGAGAACTTTGTATGGTTCGACTATGTCCGTCCGCTCAATAAAGACGACATCTTCCATTGGCGTCCCAAGAAGCAGGGGACAGAGCTGAAGCCCTCTGTGCACCACACACCACCCCGTTCAAAGGGAGGTCCCAAAGCCGACAAAGCCGTCGAGAAACAAGCAAAGGTGAAAGCCTTGCGCTGACAGCATATCATCTTTTGTCCGTCATTCATCAATCGTCATTTAATATACATCAATCTCTTCATTATGGCACTCTTTACCACCCGCCAGCCACGGCGTTTCCGTGGTGTACACATCTACACCGATGAACGTAAGGAAAAGCTGGAGCGTCTCGTCGCCGAAGCCAAGCGTGAAGAGCAGATCCAGCGGGGCGAGACTCCTGAATATACTCCCGATATCGAGTCCTACCGTGGCAAGTTCGCCAAGAACCTCCACCGCGCCGACCCCGACCGCAAACGTCTTCATCCGGGCATTGCCATAGCCCTCATCGTCGTCCTTCTCATCATCTGGCATTATCTGTTGACTGGCAGTTTCCGTTTCTAATCGTCTTATGGACATTATTCAACTCCTTCCCGATTCCGTGGCCAACCAAATTGCGGCTGGCGAAGTCATCCAGCGACCAGCATCTGTGGTCAAGGAGCTGGTGGAGAACGCCGTTGATGCCGGTGCTCGCCGCATCGACGTGATTGCCGTGGATGCAGGACGCACCAGCCTTCAAGTCGTGGACGATGGAAAGGGAATGAGCGAGACCGATGCCCGCCTGGCCTTTGAACGCCACGCCACCAGCAAGATCCGGCAGGCAGCTGACCTCTTCACGCTGACGACAATGGGTTTCCGTGGTGAGGCCTTGCCCAGCATTGCCGCAGTCTCACAGGTGGAGTTGCTCACGCGCACGGCAGAGCAGGATTTGGGCACACATCTCGAGCTTGAAGGCTCCAAGGTTCAGTCACAGGAGCCAGCCGCTTGCCCTGTTGGGGCAAACTTCCTCGTCAAGAACCTTTTTTATAATGTACCCGCGCGCAGGAAGTTCCTCAAGTCTAACCAAACCGAGCTGACCAACATCACAACAGAACTGGAGCGAATCGTGCTCGTGCATCCCTGCACATCCTTTACCTTTACCCACAATGGTGCAACCGTCATGAACCTGACGCCTTCAGGTCTCAAGCAGCGCATCGCCGCCGTCTTTGGCGGGCGGTTGGCCGACAGACTTCTCAGTGTGGACGTCGATACCTCGATGGTCAGCGTTCACGGGTTTGTGGGACAGCCTGAAGCTGCCCGCAAACGAGGCGCTCAGCAGTTTTTCTTCGTGAATGAACGCTACATGCGCCATCCCTATTTCCACCGTGCCGTGCAGGAAGCCTTCGCACAGCTCATACCCGCCGACGAGCAGGTGCCCTATTTCCTCTACTTCACCGTGCCCCCTGCCGAGTTGGACGTGAACATCCACCCGACAAAGACTGAAATCAAGTTCGAGAACGAACAGGCCATCTGGCAGATCCTGTTGGCCGCCATCCGTGAGACACTGGGCCGCTACAACGTCGTGCCTACCATCGACTTTGATGTGGAAGGTCGTCCGGAGGACATTCCTGTGTTCAATCCGAACGTCACATCTACACAGCCCCAGCCGTCGGCGCCCTCCGTGCGGGTCAACCCTTCTTACAATCCCTTTTCCTCTTCCTCCCAAACGCCCTATAAGGGACGGAATAATTTCAATTTTTATGAGGAGGTTCTTTCTCAAGGGAAGGTGGGCCAGTCCACCCAACAAGAGAAGGCATCGGGAGACGCTTTTGGGGGAGAGCCCCTGGGGGATGAACCTTTTCCGTGCAACTCCCACTTCCAGTATCGTGGGCAATATATCGTTACCACCGTACAATCTGGTCTCATGCTGATCGACCAGCACCGCGCACATATCCGCATTCTTCACGACCGCTATCTGGGGCAAATGGCTTCTGCCCCGTTGCCGTCTCAGCGACTGCTCTTCCCAGATGTTCTCCAGCTGTCTGCCACCGATGCTGCTACGCTGGATGCCCAACTGCCCCAACTCCAACGTATGGGCTTCGACATCAACGTCCTTGGTGGGGGACATGTGGCGGTGGCAGCCATCCCTTCGGGTTTGGAAGGTGTTGACACCCAGCGCCTCTTGCTGGAACTGCTGGCAACTGCGACGGCGGACGACATGCTGCCTACGGAGCAGGTTCACGGTCGCCTGGCTCTGACGCTGGCACGTGCTGCCGCCATTCCCACGGGGCAAGTCCTCTCGTCCATCGAGATGCAGGACCTTGTGGAACAGCTCTTTGCCACGCAGACCCCCAACTTCACACCCGACGGCCATCCCGTCGTCGTCATCCTCCAACAAGAGCAAATCGAAAAGCTGTTTAGATAAATATATTCATCAAACATCATACATCTTTCCTCATGAACAAGAAAATCATGCTCACGGGCGACCGCCCAACGGGACCTTTGCACATCGGACACTATGTGGGTTCCCTGCGCAGACGTGTCGAGCTACAGAATGCCGGCACCTTCGACCGCATTTTCATCTTCGAGGCCGACGCACAGGCCCTCACCGACAACGTCGATAATCCCGACAAGGTACGCCAGAATGTCATCGAGGTGGCGCTTGACTACCTTTCCGTGGGGCTCGACCCCGACAAGTCCACCCTCTTCATCCAGAGTCAGATCCCAGAGCTGTGCGAGCTCTCGTTCTACTTCATGAATATGGTGACTGTCAGCCGTCTGCAACGCAATCCGACGGTGAAGACCGAGATTCAGATGCGTGGCTTTTCCGGCGAGAGCATACCCGTGGGGTTCTTCACCTATCCAATCTCTCAGGCTGCCGACATCACACTTTTCAAGGCGACCACCGTGCCCGTGGGCGAGGATCAGGAACCCATGCTGGAGCAGTGCCGTGAAATCGTCCGCCGCTTCAACAACATCTATGGCCCCACTCTCGTGGAGCCCGACATCCTCCTGCCCGATAATGCCGCCTGCCTGCGCTTGCCCGGCACCGACGGAAAGGCGAAGATGAGCAAGTCGCTCGGCAACTGCATCTACCTGAAGGACAGCGCCGATGAGGTAGAGAAGAAAGTCAAGTCGATGTTCACCGACCCCGACCACCTGCGTATCAATGACCCCGGAAAGGTCGAAGGTAATACCGTGTTCACCTACCTGGACGCTTTCTGTCGTCCCGAGCATTTCCCCCGCTACCTTCCCGACTATCCCAACCTCGACGAACTCAAAGCCCACTACCGTCGTGGCGGCTTAGGCGACATGAAGGTGAAGAAATTCCTCGCTGCCGTGCTCCAAGAGACCCTCGAACCCATCCGCATCCGTCGTGCCGAGTTGGAGAAGGACATCCCCGCCGTCATCGAAATCCTGCGTCGTGGCACCGAAGTCGCCCGTGAAGCCGGTGCGCAAACCATGTCTGAGGTTCGTCGGGCCATGCGCATCGACTACTTTGAAGACCAGACTTTCACCGCCGAGCAGGCAGCGAAGTTCCAGCAATAGGGTAGATTTCTCAGGTATTCAAACCCGTTGAGGAAGGTGTGTACGTTCAGCGTTGAACGTGCACACCTTCTGCCGTTAACGTACATACGTTCAAGGAAAAACATGTGCACCTTCTGCCGTTTTCTTCTACATATTCCCTCCTTTTTATTTGTTTCTTGTCTTTTTCTCCTCAAAAAGGCTTGTGGATGAAAAAAAAACGTTACCTTTGCCGCGCAAACAATATCAAAACATGATGAAAATGAAAAAATTCCTCCTCTTGATAGCCTTTTGCCTGAGTTGCTTTTCCACAACGATGGCCGGCTCTTGGGTACCCCCTACTTTGAGAATCAGAACGGGACTGCCACCGACAAACACGGAACTCTACTTCTACAACGTCAGCCAGGAGATGTTCCTCACCAAAGGCACGACGTGGGGAAGCCATGCCGCCTTGACTGAAAGCTATGAAGGGGCTCTTCCCTATTTCATTTACGAGGGCGATGGGTACTTTCGCATCTATTCGCCCAATGCTGGTGGAACGGGCTATTTGTTCAATGCCGAAACAGGTGTAGATATTTACACGGATTACGGCGTTTCCAGCAACCCCGTTGAATGCTCCTATTGGGACTTTATCCTATTGTCCGGCGGCGTGTTCCACATTGTCATCTCCGAGCAGAATAATTGGTACAGCCAGCGGCCTGGATACTGTATCGGCTGGGATCCAGACAACATCGACGTGGACAACAATAAGAACTATCTTTGGACGAACATCGGACTGTTCTCGATAGAGCCCTCCAGAGCCAGCACCTGTGGCCTCGACTGGAAATACGTCCTCTCCTCAGACGCTAGGGTGTACGAGGCTCGTTTCCAGCTCTATGACATGATTCAGACAGCTGAACAGATGGGCGTGAGTACGGACGATGTCTCCGACGTTTACAACTACAGTACCAGCGTCAGCGAGATCAATGCCACCACGAAGATGCTTTCACAGCGCATCGAAGATTCCTTGGGGACAAACGCCGACATGACATTCGCCGTCACCAACCCCAATTTCGACAATAATGCCAGCGGATGGACCGTTTACATGCCAGGCGGACAAAACAACGGCTTCCAGGGAGCCTCTTACTCTGGCAGCGCCACCATCAGTAATTTCGTGGAAACGTGGATCCCAACGCCTAGGACTTTGGGCTCCGGTTCCGTCTTTCAGACCCTCTACGGCTTGCCCGAAGGCACCTATAAGCTGGAGGTTGACGCTGTCGCTGTCAACCAGAACAGCAATACTCCGGCCACGGGAGTCGTGCTCTTTGCCGAGAGCAACGAGACCTACGAGGAGGCGATAGCCACATACGACCGTTCGCCACAGCATTTCGAGTGTATGTTTTATCTCTCTGGCTCTGAGGTGAACATCGGCGTGCGCACCAGCTCTTCGACGACGGCCAACTGGATGGCCTTTGACAACGTCAGGCTTACATATTATGGCACAAGCGACGCCACTTCCGTCACCATGAACAGCCGTGACCTGAGCATGGTGTTGGGCGAGACTATCACATTGACAGCCACCGTGAACGCTTCGAATGAGTGGCTGAATCATGTCACCTGGTCATCCAGCAACCCGAGTGTGGCCACGGTAGATGAGAACGGCAAAGTCACCGCCCTTGCCAAAGGTTCGGCCACCATCCGCGCTACGGCCTTTGCCTCCGAATGCTATGGGCAGGTGCAGGTCTCGGTAACGACCAGCGATCCCTCTGGCCTTACCATCAACGAGATACAGGTGGCCAATATCGACCAGTTCATCGATCCTTCCTTCAACTACGGCGGATGGGTAGAGTTCTATAATCCAAAGGACGTCGGCATCAGCCTCAGCAATTTCTACGTGAGCGACGACCCGTCCAACCTCCGCAAATTCCAGCTTCCCATCGATGCGGGTGCTGTTCCCGCCAAGGGCTTCAAGTGCATCTGGTTCGACCATCATGACCAGAAAGGAGGAACCCAGTTCAGCTCCGAAGCCTACAAGCAAGTGGATTTCAAGCTCACGTATGAAGGTGGTGTCATCTACGTCAGCGACTCCGAAGGGAACCTCTTGCTCTCGCAAGCCTATCCGGCAGCCGTGCAGCGCGCCAGCTATGCCCGTCGGGCCGACGGCACTGGCACCTGGTCATACACCGGCACTCCCACGCCCGAAGCATCCAATGTCGGCAGCACCTTTGCTGCGGTGCAGCTGGAAGCTCCCGTCGTTGACCGTGATGCCACGGTGTTCAGCTCGGGATTCACGGTGAAGGTGACCATCCCCTCTGGAGCCACCCTGCGCTATACCACCGACGGCAGCACGCCGACCCTCGACAATGGAATGACCAGCACCACTGGCAGCTTCCAGGTATCAACAGGCCAATCTGCCATCTACCGCTTCCGTTTGTTCAAGAGCGGCTACCTCCCCAGTGCCGTCGTCACCCGCAGCTATATTTATCAAGACAAAGCTTATTACCTGCCCATCGTGTCCGTTGTCACCGACCAAGACAACCTCTATGACAACACCATCGGAGCCTATACCGACGGCACCAACGGCACCTCTGGTAACAACAAGAATTTCAGCAACAAGAACCGAGGTTGGGAACGCCCTGTGAACTTCGAGTATTTGGTGCCCGACGACGGCGGCTCGTTCATCATGGCCTTGAACCAAGAGTGCGACTTCGAGGTATGTGGCGGTTGGACCCGTCACTATGACCCCGCCAGCTCCTTCCGCCTCAAGGGCAACAAGTACTACCTTGGACAGAACTTCCTTCCCTATCCTTTCTTCGAGGAGAAACCCTATATCAAGAACAAGACCATCGTCGTCCGCAACGGCGGCAACGACAACTGGGCTCGCCTCCAGGACGCTGCCACCCACGAGATTATCCTCAAGAGTGGCTTCCATGTCGATTGCCAAGCTACCCAACCCGCGCACATATTCATCAACGGACAGTACCGCTTCATGTTCAACCTGCGTGAACCCAACAACAAGAACCACGGCTATGCCAACTATGGCATCGATACAGACGAGATGGACCAGTTCGAAATCAATGGTTCCGTAGGGTATGAACAAAAGGAGGGTGACGATCAGGTCTTCCGTCAGTGGATGACGCTGGCACAGCAGCTGGCCAACGATCCTTCCAACGACGACATCTACGCCCAGATATGCAACATCGTTGACATCGACGAGTACTGCAACTACATGGCAGCCGAGGTTTATATTGGCTGCGGCGACTGGTTGACCAACAGCAACAACGTCAAGGGCTACCGCTCCAAGGCCGATGGCAAATACCATTTGGTCTTCATGGACTTGGATTCGGGCTTCGGTTCCACCAACATGATTGGCGAACTGTCAGGCAGACTCTATGATTCGCGTTATGACACGGGCAAGAACTTCCTCATTGACATCTTCCTGAATATGCTCAAATATGCGCCCTTCCAAAAGAAGTTCATCGATGCCTTCTGTCTCGTCAACGGCAGCGTCTTTGAGTCTTCCCGTGTGACGTCTATCATCAACGCCATGCGCGACAGGGCATATACGGCCCTCGGTTTTGATGGTCAGGCTGGCACGCTTTCGAACAAAGCCAGCAGCCTCATCAGTGCTATCAACAGCAGTTCAAACCGCTCCAACCGAATGAACAGTATCTACAACTACTTCGGCCTCAAGAGCTACAGCCGCTATACGGTCAACCTGAGCAGCAACGTCGAGGGTGCCGTCCTCATGCTGAATGGTGAAGAGGTGCCGACAGGGAAGTTTGACGGACAGCTGTTTGCGCCTGCCGTGCTGACAGCCAAGGCACCAGCCGGCTATCGGTTCCTCGGGTGGCAGCAACAGGGTTCCGGTTCCGTCACCAACCTGCAGACCGTCTTCGACACTTCAACGTCCTGGAACTATTACGACCAAGGTTCTTTGGACGGCCAGAGCTGGAAGACGCGCAATTATCGAACGACCTCATGGAAGAGCGGCAATGGACCTCTCGGCTATGGCAACGTGGGCATCAACGGCAGTCAGGACTACGCGACGACTCTCAGCTATGGCAGTGACTCCAACAACAAGCGGCCCACCTACTACTTCCGCAAATCCTTCAACCTCAGCACGGCTCCGACCGACAACGATGTCTTCCAGCTGACCTATTACGTCGATGATGGCTTCATCGCATACGTGAACGGCACCGAGATCGGCCGCTATCACATGCCGGACGGCGATGCGACGTACAGCACCTACTCGACGACATACGAAGGAGCCACTGCAGCAACGGCCACCATCACGATTCCGAACAATCTTCTGGTTCGTGGGTCGAACGTGATAGCCGTGGAAGTGCATAACACGTCGGCCACTTCGTCCGATATTTACTGGGGTGCCATCCTTCAGCGGGGTACATTGAGCTCGGGTTCCTTTGTCTCGACCAGTGAGCAGCTCGACATCACCACCTTGACCAGCAACACGGCCACCCTGATTGCGACCTACGAGAAGCTCTCAGATGACCAGCTGTTGGCTCACATCGCCACTCCTGTCAAGGTCAACGAGGTGAGTGCAGCAAACACCGTCTTCATCAACGATCAATTCAAGAAGAACGACTGGGTGGAACTCTATAACCCCACCGAGACCGACCTTAATGTCGCAGGCCTCTTTATCAGCGACGACATCGACGAACCGCTGAAGTATCAGATACCTACAGGTTCAGTCGCCAACACCGTCATCCCAGCCAATGGACATCTGGTTGTGTGGGCAGATCAGTTGGCACCCACCACGCAACTCCATAGCAGCTTCAAGCTGAGTAATACGAAAGGCCAGATGGTGCTCGTCACCTCTTCCGATGATTTTGCCAACAACAATGCGGCTTTCTTTGCCAACCATCCTGCCCTGCGCGACTTTGCAGACGGACTACCCTACGATGCCCATCGTGGTGACCAGTCGGTCGGACGCTTCCCTGACGGTGGCAATGAGCTCTATCTCATGGAGAGACCGACCATCGAACGGACTAACTCGCTGCGTACCTACGACATTCACACAGGTACCGACACGGGCATCATGGACACCACTTCGACGCTCACGCTTGCCTTGGCACAAGGATGGAACTGGGTTTCGCACCCGATGAAAGATGCCTATTCCGTGAACATCTTTAAGGACAACGCCGACCGAATCCTCAGCCAGACCTTGGAGGCCTATTACAATAGTGTGAGCAAGACGATGGAAGGTCTGTTGAAGAACGTCGCCGCCAGTTCACTCTACAAATTCCAGATGAATGCCGCAAAGACCTACGAACTGGACGGCATCGTACCACGTAAGTTGGCTCCCACCTCGCTCAGGGCTGGATGGAACTGGCTGGGCTATCCGGCCACCGGCACACAAACCTTGGAGTCGGCTCTCAGGGGTTCAAAGGTGGAAGAGGGCGATATGCTGATGGGGCAGAATGGCTTCTCGGTTTACAGCTCCACGGACGGATGGGTGGGTACGCTCAGCTCGTTTGTTCCGGGCATGGGATATATGTATAAGTCGGTCAGCACGAAGTCTGTACGCTTCAATTCCACGACCTCTTCACTCAAGCTGCGCAGACATTTGTCGCCAGCGAAGGCTGCCGATGCCGAGTTCGACCGCCATGCCTATCCCAATGTCATGGGCGTCATTGCCCAACTGCAAATGGATGGCCATGCACTTGACTGTGCCTTCTTCCGCGTGAAGGCTTACGCCGACGGCGAATGTCGTGGCGTGGGTGAATACGTGGATGGACGTGTCTTCATGACCCTTTACGGCTTGGGCGGCGAACGTCTGACCTTCAAGGCCTTCAGCGAAGACGGCGAAGTGTTCAACGTGCGTGAGACGCTGGATTTCACGTCCGACGTATTGGGCACGCGCTCTGCTCCTATCCTCCTCAGCCTCAGTGCCGACAACACTCCCACCGCGATTGCTGCTACTGGCACGGCCACATCGTCTGTGGCTGTCGGTTACTACAGCCTGAGCGGTCTCTTCCTCGGCAACACCGCCGACCATTTGCGTCCCGGCATTTATGTCGCCCGTCTCGCTGGCGGCCAGTGCACCAAAGTTCTCATCCGTTAATACCCACTCTGAAGATATGAAAAGGCTTCTGACACTTATCGCCTGCCTCTGCCCCCTGATGGGCTATGTGGCAATGGCCAACGAAGGCGACACCATCAAGGTAGAGTTCAAAGGCAACACCGCCACTGTCAAAATTCCTGCCACGGCATCCGTGACCTCGACCGTGGAAGGGGCTTACGTGACACTCACGTCCACCACCACCACCGAGGAATACGTCTATCGGCTTTCCGGAACGACGACGTCTGGTGGCTTCACCGTCAACGGTTCCTACAAACTCACGCTGGAACTTGCGGGCGTCAACATCACCAGCCAACAAGGGGCAGCCATCAACATACTTTGTGGCAAGCGGATTGCAGTCATCTTGGACGACGGAACCTATAACAGCTTGGTTGACTGCGCAGCAGGCTCACAGAAGGCGGCCTTCTACCTCAAGGGACATCCCGAATTTGAGGGTGGTGGGGTGCTCGACGTGACGGGCAACACCAAACATGCCATCTCTGCCTCGGAGTACTTGCAGCTGAAGAAGACAACCGGCACCATCAACATCCTTTCATCTGCCAGCGACGGCATCCACTGTGGAAAAGGTCAGGTGAATAGCGAACACCGCTACTTTGAAATCAACGGGGGTGTCGTGAATATTCGGAACGTGAAGGGCGACTGCATCGACTCCGACGACTATGGAATCATGAACATCAACGGCGGCATCATCAACGCCAATGTCGTGGAGGACGGAGCCGTTGGACTTAAATGTGACAGCATCCTCTACATGACCGGTGGCGAAGTGAATATCAACGTGACGGGCTCTGACAGTGAAGGCATTCGTGCCTGCTACGACGCTCAGTTCATGGGTGGTGCTGTGAACATCAATGTGGCTGGCGACGGCTCCAAAGGCATCAAGGGCAAGAACAAGACTGACGGGTTGGTAAAGAACGGTGGAAACCTGCATTTTAGCGGCACCGACTTCGTCTTCAACGTCCACGGCAACGACCTGAAAGCTGCTGACGGAACGGTGGACACCAACTGTCGTGCCGTCAGCTCCGATGCCACCATCACGCGCACCAAGGGGCAACTGGATATTTATGCCTACGGAAACATAGAAAGTGCCTATAACGCCGATGTGCAGGAACTCGCTCAGGGAGGAACTATCAACTTATACCGTGCGCCTTGGAGCTTCTACTATGCCGACTACCAGAATGATATGACTGCCTACGTGGCCTTGAAGATTGACAACCAGACGGTCAGCGTCAGTGATTATGCCATCGGGGCTTTCATGGGTCAACAATGTGTCGGCGTCGCCATCGGAAACTATCTCCGCATCTACAGCAACGCCACGACGGCAGAAAACGTGTCTTTCCGTGCCTACAATCTTTCGACGGGAAATCTTCACAACCTACGCCCCTCTAAGACGGTCGCTTTCTCAGCCAACGCCGCTGTCAGCACGGCTGCTGCGCCCATCACACTCACGGGTTATACAACCCTCAGAGGCGATGTCAATAACGACAAGAACATCAACATTGCCGATGTGACGGCGTTGGTGAACATCATCCTTAACAAATCGTCAGACACTTACCTTAGCGCAGATGTCAATGAGGATGGCACCGTCAACATCTCTGATGTCACCTCGCTGGTGAATATCATCCTGAAGCGCAATCTCTAATACTACCTTCAATACTCAAAATGAACAAATCTTTGAATCCCTTTGAGCACATTCTGAAAGTGTGCTGTTTGTTCTGTGCGCTCTGTAGTGCCTCTTTCACCACTGTCATCGCACAACCCTACACTATTTATCCCGTTCCGCAGCAACAGCTCCCCTTGCCTGACGCTGCCCGTTTCGTTGCTCCCGTTTGCATCGTTGCTGAGAGCGGCATCGACGCGGCCACCGTGGCTCGAGCCAAACAGGTGCTGAGCGACCACGGCGTGCAGTTCACCACTGCAGACCGTCCGCAGAAGGCCGTCACGAACCTGCTGTTAGGCATTAACGCCTCACACGGCATTGCCGACAAGGAAGTCGCACGTCTGAAGCTCAGCCGCCACGTCTTCAACCTGCCGAAATACGACCGCCACCTCCTCCACCTCAACGCTGACAAGCAGGGGCGGGCGCAGGTGCTCATTGTCGGTGAACACACCGACGCCGCCTTTTGCGGTTTGGCATCTTTGGAGCAGATGCTCGACGCCGGCACGAACGATATGCCTTGTGTGACCCTCTATGACTATGCTGACATCCGTGACCGAGGTGTCATCGAAGGCTACTATGGCGTGCCCTACAGCGCTGAGGTGACGAAAGACCTCTTTCGCTTCATGGCACGATATAAGATGAACACCTATATGTATGGGGCCAAGTCGGATCCCTACCACTCTCAGCGGTGGACAGATCCCTATCCCACCAGCATCACGCCTGAACAACTGCGTATTGGCTATCTGACACAAGACATGCTCCGAGACATCACAGCTGTCGGACATGCTACCAAGGTGAACTTCATCTGGGCCATCCATCCGGGTACTGCCTTCACCGATGCCAACAACAACGAGGTGCTCTCTCAGATTATGCATAAGTTCGGCGATATGCACGACCTCGGTGTCCGACAGTTCGGTGTCTTCGTCGATGATGTGGGTGTTCCTAACGACGATGCCACCCTGCGCCTCGGTGCCGACCGTCTGACAGCGCTGCAACGCCAAATTGACGAACGCTGGAACCGGAAAGGAGCTGTGCCGACAGACACCGTCAAGCCCTTGCACTATGTGCCTCAGCTCTATGCTTTCTCCTGGGTCAATGCTGAACAGGCGCGCCGCTTCTTCGGTTCGCTCAGCAGTGTACCCGAGAAGGTGCGCATTTACATCACCGGTGCCGCTGTCTGGTCGGTGCCTAACAGTGCCGACCTTGCCACCGTCCGCGAATGGCTTGGACACGACACCAGCTGGTGGTGGAACTACCCTTGCAACGACAATGACGTGACGAAGCTCTTCACCATGGATACATACGCCAACTTCCACGATGAACAGCACATCACGACGCTTGCTCGTTTGGAAACGTCATTGAAAGGAACGCCAACCCTTATCATCAATCCCATGCAACAGGGAGAAATCTCGAAGATTGCCCTTTTCAGTGTCGCTGACTACGCATGGAACAACCGCGCCTTCGACAATCACCAGAGTTGGGAAGCTGCCCTGCCCGCGGTCGTCGGCAAGAAGTATGCAACAGCCCTTCGCAAACTGGCACCCTATCTGCGCTATTTCGATGCCGATGCCCTCAGCTATCTGGTGCGCAACTACCGTCGGTCCGTGGAGGCTGGCAAGCCCAGTCCTTGGGCGCTTGTTGGTGAGCTGCGCCGTGTCATCCAAGCCTGTGAGACACTGGAAACCATGAAGAACGCCTCCCGCCACGAAGACGTACTCTTCTATGAAGACCTGCGTCCCTGGTTGCTCAAGTTGAAGGCAATGGCCACCGAGACCATTGCTCGCCTGGAAGGCAAGAAGCCAACAGCGGTGGATCTCAATGGGAATCCCGACTTCCAGTTCCCCATCCTTACGGGTTTGGGCGACGGCATCGACCTCAGCGTGAAGACCGCAGAACCTGCCGCAGAGATGTTGCAACCCCTGTTGGAGTGGCTGCGCGAACAAGGCACAGAACAACCCTAGCTGTGAAGGGCGTAGTGCTAAATGAATTTATTTTTTCAAGAAAAGATTTGTGGGGAAATAGCTTTTTTCACCTTTTCTTTCTATTTTTTGAGAAAAAATTTGTGAGGGAATGAATTTTTATGTTCCTTTGTACATTCTAACCTATAAAAAGATGCATCATGGCCTTAATTGACTGCGCTAAATGGAAACCTCAAGGCGATGAATTTGTTTTTGCATATCGCTATCCTCAAACCAATCTGAGCACCTATACTCAGCTGATTGTTTACGAATCTCAGGAAGCCCTTCTGTTCAGCAAAGGACAACTGATGGGCAAGTTTGGACCTGGCAAGCACACGCTGGACACAGAGAACCTGCCGTTGCTAAGGAGCCTGTTTGACATACCGTTTGGCGGCAAGAATCCGTTCACGGCAGAGGTGTGGATTGTCAACAAACTTTATCCAGCCAACCTGAGCTGGTCGGTCAAGAACATGGCTTTGCACGACGTGGACTATCAGACCATGCTTCCACTGCGGGCCATGGGACAGTATGGCATTCAGGTCTCAGACTCGGAGAAGTTCCTCATCAAGATGGTGGGCACGAAGGACGAATTCACGGAAGCCGACATGCTCTCGCAGGCTTATGGTGAATTTGCGTCGAAGGCGAAGAGCGCCATCATTCAGTTCATGACCGCTCAAAAGGTGGGGTTCAAGAGCGTTTCGGCCTATCTCGATAATCTGTCGGGCTACATCAAGACTGCCTTGCTGCCTTTCTGGCAGGAGTATGGCCTCAGCATGACCAAATTCTACATCACGGAAATCTCTATTGACACCAGCACGGAAGAGGGTCGCAAGATATCGGAAGCCCTTGCCAGCCAGGCATCGATGTCGATTACGGGTCACTCATGGCAGCAGGAACAGATGTTCGGGATGGCCAACAATGCTGTGGACCAGATCGGGAACGCATCTGGCAACGGCGGTCTGCTGGCCGGCCTGATGGCCATCAACATGATGGGCGGTGGCGGCATGGGTGGCACCATCGCGGGCGGCATGATGCAACCCCATACCAACCAACCCACCTTCGGCGGACCTCAAGCAGGCGGTTTCCGGCCAGGTGACATGCCTCAGAGGGGGGCCGCACCGGCAGCCGCAAGGGAAGTTTATTGTGCAAACTGCTCGAAGAAGCACCTGACGACGGAACGGTTCTGTCCGCATTGCGGTGCTGAATACCACCCTTGTCCGAACTGTGGGGCTGATAATCTGCTGACGGCACGCCGGTGTGTCAGTTGCGGGACGCCCTTGCAGGCGAATGCGGGTGCGCGGTGCCAGTCGTGCGGTGCTCCGATAACTCCTGGGTCTGTCTTCTGTTCGCAGTGTGGTGCCCAGCAGAACACCGTCTCCGATGGTTACCAGTGTACACGCTGTGGGGCATTGGTGCCTCCGACGTCGCGGTTCTGCCCCAAATGCGGCCAAAAGGTCTGAATGACTTACGGAGCCTTATCTCGCAGGTCGTCATCTGTGGCTCTACAAGGGTGCACGGTCCAACGGTGAATGAAACGGTGTGCTGCCATCATTCGTATCATTCTTCAAGTGTGAAGCGTCCTTCGGCCGAGCGAGTGTAATGCGTGGTCTCAGACAAATTGCGTAATTCGTGGTGGAAATACATCCGAAACGTCGATTATTTACTAAACAGTTATAACAATATGAAAGCAAGCCGATTCTTTTTGTTTCTGACAATCGTGATGGGCTATGGGCTCATCATCGGAGGTTTCTGGCTTTTGGGAGGAGAACTCGAAGAGAAGGTCAGGATTCTTGACGCAGTTGTCTCATGTGTGGTTCTCACGCAGCTGTTCATGCTGCTGATTTTCCCCATGGTCAACCTGAAGAAGAAAGCCCATCAAGAAGTGGGCATGATGGGTATTCACTATTTCTCGCTGCTCATGTGCTGTCTGGCCTCCATCTGCTACATGGCGCTGGGCATAATCTATGAGATTCCCTTCCTTTTCCAGCTGTTGGGACAGTTGCTTCTCTTGTTCCTCCTGCTGATGGGGCGTACCTCGACGCTCTTTTCGGGAGAGAAAGTGGTACAAGTATATGAGCGTGAGAGAGCGACGATGAAAGGGAAAGACGCCCTGAAGAAGTTCATGGCCGACCTGATGAGCGACGTCTCCGGCGCAGGTCTGGCCCCTGCACAGGCCGAAAGGCTGTCTGCCCTTCAGGAGTCAGTGCGCTATCTGACACCTTCGCTGGAGTCCGAGGCTCTGGAACTGGACGAGAAAATCCGGCAGACGGCGGCTGACGTGAGGACAATGCTGAACGACATCTCGTCCAACTCGGACCGCATAGAGGCCAGCATCGGCCGTCTGGAACAGCTGATGGCTCGCCGCAAGAATTATTAGCTGAATGAAGTTCCGGAAGTTTTTCCACTACGAATTACATGTTTTTTGAAATCACGAATTATACGATTTTTTAAAGCAGCACGCTTCGCAGGTGCTGAATGTCATTTCGTGGCGAACATTCGAAGCCTGTGTAGCACTTCGCGCGCGTAATCCTTAGTGGAAAATCTTTCGAATCTTCAATGATTTGAAATTTTCATTATTCACTTTACATATTAATATCTATGAGTACAACAGGAAAGATTTTCAAGGAATCGAGCAACATCTATCAAGATCAGGCTCGGTTGTTGTTCAACTACTATGAACAGGCCGCTGAAAGGATTGTACGTCAAGAGGAGGCTATCGAGCAAGACATTGAAACGCTGGAGGAGGATCGTGCTGGTGTCGAACTGAAGAAAAGCGACACGTGGAAATGGTTCCTCACCATCGTGCTGTTCTGGATGTACTGGGTGCGCAACAAGGAGTATGACCGCCAGATTGCTGCCATCAACGCAAAGATTGACAGCAAGAAGGAGGAGCACCAGCGCATTTTCCGTGGCTACAAGGTAACGAAGATGGGCGTGGCCTACGTTCCCGTAGCCCAACAGGTAGCCTACGAAGACAAATGCTTTGTTGTGGACTATGCAGGCAATGTGCCCACGTCACGTGTGAGTCTGCAAATGTCGCGGCAAAACGACTTACTGGTCGAGACGATGACGCGAATGGAGCAGCTGACAACGGAAGCGCCCATCGTGGAAACGTCGGACGAAGTGGAGAGTGTGGACACCAATGACTACTCGCTCTCCATTCAGGAAATCAACCAGAACGACTACGTGGGCAAGCTGGATCGCTCACTGCGTACGATTTCCTTCTGCATGAACGACACGGAAGTGAAGTCGGTGGACCTCCCCTTGGTGGCCGACAAGAGTGACTATCTGGGCTTCCTCAACGAGTTTACCACGGCAGATGCCGGCACACATCCTGTGGTCGATGTGTTCGACAACAAGAAATATGACGGCGAGATTGATGCGTTCTGCCAGCTGAACAAGCTGAAAGACTCGCTGTCGAGCGACACCGAGCAATTTGAGGACGTGCTGAAGCACCTGATGCACACGATGGCCATGTCGGTGCAGACGATTTCGGCCATGAAGCTGGCTTCCACGAATCAGATGGTGAGCCGTTCCAATGCACTGCTCTATAAGATCCTGAAAGCACCCTATAACCACTACTCTCCCCTACTCGAAGCCGAGGAAATCCGCCGTATTCGCAACGAGCGTTTCGACTATGCCGATTCCATCCAGGGCTACGAGCCATTCCAGCTTCGCGAGAGTTCGCGGGTTCGCTATAACCTGTTCGCCGACGAGTGGACAGCAGAGGATAACACCCACGCCAGCGTTCCCTTCGGTGTCCACCAGATCTACGAGGAAATTGTGGCGCCGATGGTGCAGCGCCTGATGATGGAAAACCGTGTAGAGAGAATACGCATTTACGGGCAGATTCATGACCAGAAGATCAGCTACCTGAACAAATGGCATCAGGACGTAGATGCCTTCTATCGTTCGAACCACGCTGAGAGTGCCGACATCATCAACAACATGCAGCAAACTCTGAGCGAATACGTCGAGGCGTATAACACACTGGCACAGTTACAGAAGACGCTGGACAGTATGGAGGAAGAAGGTGCCACGCTGGACAACACCGTCGTGAAGAAACAGGACAACAGCCAGGAAGCGCTGGCCGCCTTCGAGCTGCAGGCCAAGGAGTTCAAGCAGGCACAAGAAGATTTCAGCGACTACATGGACCGTCTGCAAGAAGACATCGCCCTGAAGGCTGAGAAGTTCGGCCATGTCGAATTCTATGATGCCCGCTTGCAGGATGGCTACTCCAACTCGATGGCTGTCGCCGCCAGTGAAGTGCAGAATCTGGACGAACGCCGCAAGCCGCTGGCCACCACCAATCCGTTGCTGGCCAAGGAGTCACTTCTCCTGCCCGAACCCAGTGTCGAGGACATCACCTACGAACATCTCTCCATCAACCTGCCGTCAATCGCCATCAACGCGCTGGATGCCGTCAGCCGCATCGCCGTCGAAAGCCCGGAAAAGGCCGACGAGCCGAGTGCCGAAACTCCCCAACCGACGGCCCCGGAAGCCGACGAGGATATGCCCGCAGATGACATCCCGGAGGCTGTCGCAGACGAAACTCAGGAAGCTCTCGAAGAGGAAAACGTGAGGACTCCAGAGGATGAGGAGGAAAATACTAATAACCAATAAAGCGTGCAACTATGGCTACATTGATTCCATGTTCGGTCGATACGACCCCGATGGCCGAGGAGATAAAAAGCGTCTCTAAACATGTGATGGGAACTACTGCAGCTGTCGTGGCGATGCAGACCGCTGTGATTGCCGCCGAGAATAGTGGCGCTAACAAGGTCTGCTCCAATGTGAACAGAGGTTTTTTCACATTGATGCGCTCTCAGATTTCCCAGAAGATTGCCAACAAACAAAGCCGCGTGGAGGCACTTGTCATGCAACTGGCCCAACAGAAACGCCGCTTGCTGGCCATCAAAACCAATATGGAACGTGAATACGGACGGATAGCAGAGCGCTATCTGAAAATCTTCACCACCGTGAATAAAGAACTGGAAACCAGAATCCGACAAGTGGATCAGCCCGTGTTCGAGTTGGTCAATAAACACATGGCCACCTCTTCCAACCGAATGAACGCCCTGACGGCCTGGATTCCCACCTCTCAGAAAGAAGGCATCACCAGCAGTCAGCAGATTTTGGTGTCCAGCATGAAGCACAATGCACAGACGGCACTGGAACAGACGACAGGCTTTCTGGAGCAGATAGGCCAGCAGAGAGAGTTGACCCGCCAGATTCTCATCTCCAACGCGAGTGGGAACGAAGACCGGGTCTGCCATCTGCCCGTCCTCGTCTTTGAAACCGTGAACGACGAGAACGGCATGAGCCGTATGGAAGTCAGAACGTCAGAAACCTTCAATCCCAACGGAAGCGAAAGCATCAACAATGCCCTCAGATCTTCGGATATGCTGCCCTGGAGCCAAGGCCAATGCCCCTCTCAGGTCGCAGACGAGTTCTCTCTCTTGATGGAACAGTCCAGTATGAAACCAAGGGTGAAGGCGATGGTTCAGAAGATGTTCTCTTCGTCAGAGTTTGAAACGATGTAAAACGATTAACAGATTGACGTTATGAGTTATACGAGAAGATTCACCAGAACCATCAGCATACCCGTCAGCGTGACGGTTGACTACCCCGCTTCGGAGCATGGCGGTAGCAAGACCGTACACGAAACCGTCACGGAAGACGTGGAAGTGGAAATCGAAGTGGACACCCAGCGGTTCGACTCGAGTGTCTCTTCCTGCAACGACCACGTGAACGGACTGACGGCCAGCGTCGGGGCCATGAACACGGCTCAGTGTGTGGCCATCGGTCAGAATGCAGACAAGGTGTCGAAAACCATCATCGACGGCTTCTTCCATACCGTTCGGACAGACCTGTCCACTCAACGGGCAGAGCTGGAACAGAAGATCAATGCCCGCTTGCTCTTGCTCAGGCAGCAGGCGGCTTCTCTGCTCGACAAACGCAAGAAGATGGAAGAAGACTATGCGCGCACGACGGCCAGATACCAAAAATTGTTCTCCGACTTGAATAACGAACTGTCCGTGCGCATCCATGAAGTGGATCAGCCTGTCTTCAGCCTGGTCAAGGACGTCGATTCACAGAGCGACAGAATGCTGCATACCGACATGGTGCAGACAGCGTTGGTGACCAGTAAGGAAAGCACCCTTCTTCAGTCTCAGCTGAATGTGGCACGTGTGAAGCATGATGCCCTCCTCGCCATGAATCGCATTCAGGGCTTCCTCAACACGAAAGCGGCCTCTGAACGTACATTACGGGAAGTGTGTCTGGAGGGCGTGGGCGAACAGAACTATCTGGCTCCAGTGTGCTATCTGGAAACCGAGTCCGAAGGACGGAAGGTAGAGCAGAAATGTGTGGCTCCAGACATTGTTGCGACAGAAAACGATGTGCTCTGCCAACGCCTGTCAGAAGTGGACTTCGACGGAGATACCGACACCGAGCGGGAGATGTTGCAGTCCTATTTCCAGGCAGAAGTGGAGCAGAAAGTCCACGGAAACGATGCCCATTCTTTACGAGTGAGGGCGATGATTAACAAAATGTTTAATGATTAAAAACAGAGATAACTATGAGTAATCTAAAAGAAGTGCATATCACCGATGCAAACCTCAGGCTGAGTGATAATATCGTGAAGGGCGGCATCCTGCCCAATAAGATAGCAGAGCTTTCCAGAACGGTCAACGTGGTGGGCGAGACGGTGGTCGAAGGGCCGCTCTATGCGAGTCGCATCACGATAGAGGCTGCACCTTTTGAAGTGACGGGAGCCGTGTTCTCTCAGCACGAACTATATATCAACAGCGACGTCGAAGGAAACGTGGTGTTCAGGAAAGCGGTCGGTTCTGCGTCATCGGTCGTTTCCAGGGCTCTGAAGTGTCAGACGACCTTCTGTTCAGACATCAATGCCAAGTCGGTGATGCTGTGCAACGCCTTTGTCTCAGGCAGCATCTACGCCGACGAAGTGAACCTGGAAAACTGTGTCGTGATCGGAGGCGTCTTCGCCACACAATCCCTTTCAGTCAAAGATTGCATCGTGGGAACCTTCATCTCTCCGTTCGTGGAGCTTGATGGGAATGTGAACCTGCTGCTGCCATCGGTCTTCAGCGTCGAGCGTGTCAACTACACGCCGACCACCCGCCTCTATTCGTTGGCACTTGCAGACTTGGGCTCGCTCTATCGCCATCAGGAAGAAGCGCCAGAGAGTGGCCGGATAGAAATCAATCTGGCTGCCGATGACCTGCGTACGACTCTCACCGACGGCAATCAGCAACGCACGCTGCACAGCTATAGCGTAGTGGGAAAGGTGTTGGCTGCCGACCTCATCGACACCGATAAGTTCCAGAACCATTTCTTGCTGACAGCTGCTGCCCTGGGTCCCCAACTGCTCAAAACCTACGAGCTGGGAACCGACAAAGACGGAAAACCTGCCGTGCTAACGCTCGAACGCATCCGTGCCTTCTTCTTTGAATTGTTGCAAGGCTCTATCCAGGTGAAGCCACTCGATGGCTCCTTCAACATAGAGCAGTTTGCAAGAACCATGTAACGTTCGTTAGTGAGCATCCGACACGCTCCAAGACAAGTCCTCTGACAGCATGTTTTTCTGAAGTGTCTGACGTTGCTTGTGAGTGTGAAGAAACAGTCATAAGAGTGGAAGACTCTCGCTCTCTCATGAAAAGAGGGAAGGAGCCTTCCACTTTTTTTGAGCTATACGCCCACTTTTGATTTCGCTTAATCGGATTGTTCGTAATAATATGAATAGTCAATGCCCTTCATGAAGATTTCGCGGTCATCAATCTTATCGGTCATTGCGCCTTGCAACAAGGCCTTGATGGCAGTAACATCAGTCGTACTTCTGCGCATGGCGGCCAAATACTCCTTCTTGTCTATCTGGCTCCAATCCACGCACAGTTTCAGTCGTTTCTTGAATATCAGGTCCAGCCAAAGGCGTGTGCTGCGCCCATTACCCTCCATAAAAGGAT
>JAGCPY010000060.1 GCA_017965425.1 Bacteroidaceae bacterium
CCGTGAACGTATAGACGAGTCTGTGAGAAGGTGTACACCTTCCGACTTTTAGATGCATACACATGAAAAGTGTCAAAAAAAGCCTCAATCCCTCACCGATGGTGATAAGATGCAGTCTATGAAATATTTACAGGTGAGGGATTGGTGAGGGAATGGTGAGGGATGGTGAGGGTTTTCTCCATCGAAAGTCAAAAACGGATGTCAAGAAGACGAAAAACAGCAAGCGAAGGTTCTTAACTTACATGATTCATGAAGATTCAATCGCTTTTTATAAGACACGAATTACCATTGTTGAGTCCACTTGAAAAAGTCTATTATTATGCTTTTGCCCTTACAGAGCGAAATATAACCTTCTGATTATCACCCAGGGCGTTCTCCAAGTGTGGAGCGTCCCGTCGGTCCGAGCGCAGGGCGATAAGGCAGCTTGCGAAAGTCGAGTCAATTATTGATAATTTGTGTTTAATTCATGGCCATTTGTGTGAAAAAGAATCAGTTGACGGCATCAAGGCTAATTATGGTTAAAACACGCGAGCATACACGCAAAGCAGCGAAAACAAACGAAAACGGATTCTTTCTTCCTTGGTTTTCCTTTGTTTTTGTTGTTGATTATCGAATGCTTACTTCCTCATTCTCATTTAGTTAATGTAAATCCCTCACCTCCCCTCACCAATCCCTCACCAATCCCTCACCTGCAAAATCCTTTCTCTCAGGCGATTATGGCATTCGGTGAGGGATTGAGGGATTTTATGGAAATATGAAGGGAGGTGGGTATTGCAGCTGCAGAGTTCTTTCATGAAAACGGATGATTGCTGTCCGAGGAGGGTAGCCTATAGAGGAAGTGCCCGATGGGATGGTTCCTCGGGTTCTAGTTCAATATCGTATGCCATGAGAAAGGCGAGAGAATGAAATTATGAGTCCACATGAAAAAGTCTATTATTACGCTTTTGTCCTTACAGGGCGAAATATAACCTATTGATTATCACCCAGGGCGTTCTCCAAGTGTGGAGCATCCCGTTGGGCCGATCGCTTCAAGCATGAAGCGTCGCAAAGCGCCGAGCAGCCCTGGGCTAGGGGCTTACAGTCCTTTCCGGACTTTTTCAAGTGGACTCAATTAGTTACTTTGTAGCCTCTTGGATAGTTCGACGTAGGCGTTCGACAGCACGGTTGAGAGGTTCTGTAGGTTCAATGATATTATCGGGTCCCCAGAAGTCTGCATCGTCAAAGAATTCGACGTTGTCGTAGAGGTTGTTGCGGCTGCGGAAAGAATCGCGACTGCGAATGGGTTGGGCTTGTGGTAGGAGGTCGGTGACGACGAATTCGCTGACAACTGTGAAGGGTGAGGCGAAGAGACGGCGTTTCCAGTCGCATTTGAATCGCATCTCATGTCGGATGTAGTTGAGATACGTCGTGTTGCCTTCGGTTCGATAAAAGATATTGAAGGTGAGTTCGAGGGGGGTAAAGTGCAAGCCCTTAGGGCGATGGACGAGCATGGCATCGGTGGCCAGTACTCGGTTGCGGAGGTCGAGTTGAAGGTCTGCACGTGAGATGGCGAGTGAATGCCGGTCGATGTAGAGGGTGGCGTAGAAAAGGGCGTATGGCCTGATGTTCACGGGTGTCATGCGTATGACGTAATGTGGGCGCTCGTTGAGCTTCTCATCACCTTCATAGGTGTATCGGTAGCAGGACATGTCGTCGCCATAGAAGAGGAATTCCTCGTTTTTGACGACATCGGCATTGATGGCCAATGTGGGGCCTCCCTGGAGTTTCACAGCGAGTGTGTCGGTGCGTTTGAAGTTCATCATTCGTCGTCCGCGTCTGATGGCCACGGCATCGAAGAGAATACCTTTGTCGTAGGGAGTCTTGTAGAGTTCCACGACAGCCTCACTGATGCTGAGGTATTGGCGTCGTTTTTGTATGATTTCTCGGTAGAAGCCTTTGTAGGAGGTGGCTTTGAGGCTGTAGTTTTGGTAGAACTTGGTGATGGCAGCACGCACGACGTCCTCTGCGGGGACGTTGTTCACCACGACTTCGCTGAGGGTCACAACCGCGGGTTTCAGTTGGATGTTCAACTGGTGACCATCGCCTTTGATGTTTATGCGTTGGCTGATATAACCAATCAGTGAAACGTCGATATCCGTGGCTTGTGGTTTGATTTTCAGTGTGAAACATCCCTGCTCATTGGTCACTGTGCCGACGTTTTCAGCTGTCACGCTGGCATGGGGTAGGGGACGGTGAGTCTGTTGGTCAGTGACGATGCCGCTGACGGTAATGATGTCTTGAGCCGTGACAGAAGGACTGAGCATCACTAAGAGTAGGATGAGAAGGTAATGAGGACGTTGCATGGTGTCTATTTAGAAAATACGAATGCTTCCTCCAAAAAAGTTTTGTTCTTAATAGAAATAACCGCCTTGTGCTTAGACGGTTATTATCGTTTCATTGTGGAGCTGGAGGACGGCGTGTTATTAGGAAATACAGGATAGACGTATATGTTTATTTAGTTTACTTTTGTATTGTGAAATCCCTCTATAATATTTTGGGAGCAAAAGTATAACTATTTGCTTAAACTCGCAAATGATAAATGTTAATTATTCTTTAAGAAGATTCATTCCTAACACCCATGTCATTGCAGATAATCGGATAGTGGTTACGATGTCAAAGCACGTTAACGTATCTAACTTTGAAAAAGGAAAAATTGATATTGATCCAAATTTCGTTGAAGCTGTTGAGATACTAAAGAAGAGTGGTTTCATCAATGCAGAATACACCTCAAAGCGGAGATAAATGCTCCAAAACGGTCGAAATTGGAATCAAGCTCAAATTTGACAGTTAAACTTTCATAAAAGAAAAACGGAACCTAAAACGGAACCTCTGATGGAAGGAAAAACAAAACCCGCTAAAAATCAGCGGGTTCTATTATTCGGTTGTGGAGCTGGAGGGAATTGAACCCTCGTCCAAACAGGGACATCCTGCGCTTTCTACACGCTTATTCCAGACTTGGTTTTCGAGCATGGGCAAGACCTGGACCACCAACCTATGCCTTATCCTCTAAAATTTCGTCGTGCGTGCGAGGCCGCGCATGACTATCCCTGGTTTTGCTGCACCACTTTACCAGAGCGCTCCAGGGCGATAGTCTCTGAGTGATGTCTCGTCTCAGCACCTTGTGCCGAGATAATGCTCGGATTTACTATACTTCAATCAAGCAGCGAGAGCGTAAGTGTTTTCGCCAGTTAATTCTTTGAAGACCAGGTATTAAAGAGAGCGATCAGCGACTCTCTGCGTGCTTACGCAACATCTCATCCTGCTGTCAAATCCATGTCAGCCCCCGAGGTGTGCTTCTTTTGCGGGTGCAAAGGTATGACAAATTTCTGAATCTGCAAATTTTTATGGCATAAAATGTAATGGCGGGCTTTTATGTCTTTTTTCGCCATCATTCTTTTGCGGGATTCATTTTTTTGATATTCCTTTGCAATAAATATGCCACCAATTTAGTTATAAATATAAATGAACGCACGCGCAAGAAATTTTTATGTTATGAAAAGAATATTTCTCTTCTTGTTTTTTATCATTTTGGGCTTTCATTCTGCCCTTTTTGCTCAGTCGATGACGGATGAGCAGCTCATCAGTTATGTGCTTCAGGAGAAAGAGAAAGGCACGTCTCAGGATATCATCATTCGCAATGTCCTTCAACGTGGGGTCACGGTGGAGCAACTGCGCCGTGTGCGTAAGAAGGTGGAAGCCCAACAGAAACAGCTCGGTGCCGTGGATCTCACTGGTGCCGGCCAGTCGAAGAAAGACAACCGTTTGCGTTCTCGTCAGCAGAAAGCTAAAGATGAACTTCAGAAGCAACAAGGTTTCATGATTAAGTCTCAGCGAGAAGAGAATGACTGGCGCTACATGTCACGAGAGCAACGGCAACAGGCTATTGAGGATGAATCTGCTTTTTTTGATCTCGATTCATTGGAATACTATAGCAGCATCGTTCCTAAGGAACAACAGGTCTTTGGTCGTAATATTTTCAATCAGAAGAATCTGTCTTTTGAGCCGAATATGAACATGGCAACTCCAGCCAATTATCGTTTGGGTGCAGGGGATGCCGTTATCATTGATGTTTGGGGTGCTTCTCAGGAAACCTTTGAAAGCACGATTTCTCCAGATGGGACCATCACCATCCAAGGCATAGGTCCCATAAAATTGGCTGGCCTCTCTGTGTCTGAGGCCACCAAACGTTTGAAATCTCGTCTTGGGCAGTATTACAACGATTGTCAGGTCAGCCTCAGCTTGGGTGAGACACGAAGCATCATCGTACAGGTGATGGGAGAGGTGGTCATGCCTGGGAGCTATACATTGAGTAGTCTTGCGACAGCCTTCAATGCCCTCTATGCAGCAGGTGGTATCAGCGATGTCGGTACGTTGCGCGATATAGAAGTGTATCGCGCTGGACGAGTCATTGCCCGTATTGACGTGTATGACTACTTGCTTCATGGTAATTCAAAAGGCGATGTGCGTTTGCAAGATAACGATGTCATCCGTGTTGGCACTTACGATTGTCTGGTGGAGGTGCGGGGTAAAGTCAAACGCCCGATGTTTTATGAGATGAAGTCCTCCGAGAGCGTGCAACGGGTATTGGAATTCTCTGGTGGATTCACGGGAGATGCCTTTACTAAGAATGTCCGTCTTGTTCGCAAGGCAGGTCAGGAATATAGTATCCACACGATTGAGGAATTTGAGATGAACGGTTTCACATTGGCAGACGGCGATTCCATTTTTGTTGACAGCGTGATTCCCCGCTTCCGAAATATGGTGGAAGTGATGGGAGCGGTCATGCATCCTGGAAAGTTCCAGATGGATGGTAAGATACAAAGTGTTCGTGAACTCATTGAGGCAGCCGAAGGTTTGCGTGAGGATGCTTTTACTGATCGTGCCGTCATGCACCGCGAGAAAGAAGACCTCACCTTAGAGATGATTTCGATAGACTTGAAAGGCATTCTCGCTGGTCGTGTCAGTGATGTGCCTCTGAAAAAGAACGACGTATTATTCGTCCCCAGCAAGTTAGACATGAATGGTGAACAGACCCTTCGTATCAATGGCGAAGTCAACTTCCCAGGAACTTATAAGTATGCATCAGGCACAACAGTTAAGGATCTCATTTTGTTAGCTGGCGGTTTAACCCGTGCCGCTTCTACAGCAAAGATTGACGTCTTCCGTCGTAACTATCAGCCTGACGCCCGTGAATCCTCAGTTGCTTTGTCTCAAGTGTTCTCGTTCAATCTCGATCATGGTTTCCTCGTTGAAGATACTTCTTTCGTCCTTCAGCCATTTGACGAAGTTCAAGTGCGCAAGAGTCCTGCTTACACAGAGCAGCAGAATGTGAGGATATCGGGCTCTGTTAACTTTGAAGGCGAATATGCCATGACCAGCAAGGAATTCCGCTTGAGCGATCTCGTCCGTATTGCCGGTGGTCTCTCTGAGACAGCCTATGCCAAGGGGGCACGTCTCATTCGCCAGATGACACAGGAAGAGCGAGACCAACGTGAGAGTGCTTTGCGTCAGTCGCAGATAGCTCTTTACGAACAGGCCTTGGAATCAGACAAGGGCTATGATCGTCATTTGGCCGATACTTTGCTTACTATGAAGATGGATCAAGGCTATAACTACAACGTGGCCATTGATTTAGAGGATGCTATCGCCCATCCAGGCGAACCGAATGATGTCGTGCTTCGTGCGAATGACCAAGTTGTGGTGCCTCAGTTCTCGAACACGGTCAAGGTCTCTGGAGAGGTCATGTTCCCCATCTCCATCAATTATGTTAAGGGAAAGAGTCTCAGCTATTACATCAAGCGTGCGGGCGGCTATGGCAATCGTGCCAGCAAAAAACAAACCTATGCCATCTATATGAATGGCTCTGTGAACCAACTTGGCCGACGTGACGGTGGCAAGAATATTGCACCCGGCTCTGAAATTATTGTGCCGACCAAAAAGAAGAAAGAGGGCATGTCCACTGCTGAGATTGCTGTATTGGGCACCTCTGCCGCTTCATTGACAACCATGATTGTTGCACTGATTAACTTGCTGAAATGATGGAAGAAAAGGAATCCAAAGAGGTTATCGATCTCCGTGAAATTGCTAAAAAGGTTTGGGCCAAGAGAAGGCTGTTTTTGAAGGTCTGGGTTGTGACGCTCATTGTCTCTGTAGCATGGATTTTCCCGCAGCCACGAACATTTGAAACCTCTGTGACATTGGCTCCAGAAGCCTCGGGCGATGTGTCTGAAGGAACCATTGGCAGCTTGGCATCTTCGTTCGGCATCAATCTCGGAAATATGGTGAATAACGATGCTATCTACCCATTGCTTTACCCTGACGTTGTCAGTTCCAATGACTTCATCGTAGGACTTTTTGATATACCAGTCAAGACCATTGACGGCCAGCTGGAAACAGATTACCTGACATATCTGGTGAAGTATCAAAAAATCTGTTTTTGGGACTATCCCCAAATTTGGCTGCACAAGTTCATGGAGAACTTCAAGTCGAAGGCTGACCGTCAACCTATCGGTGCCGTTGGCAAGGTGGACCCCTATCGTCTCTCGCGCAAAGAAGAAATCTTGGTTGATAAATTGCGGAAAACCATCAGTTGTTCCGTTGACAAGAAGACAGACGTGATTACGATTAACGTCGCAGATCAAGATCCATTGATCTGTGCCACTCTTTGTGATTCCGTGCGTGAACGTCTTCAGAACTTTATCATCAGCTATCGTACGAGCAAGGCACGCAACGATGTGGATTTCTATTCTCGATTGGCCAATGAGAGCCATCTGGAATACAAGCGAGCCATGAAGAAATACAGCACCTTCTGCGATACGCATCGCGAAGTCATCCTTCAGGCTGTACAATCGCAACGAGACGAACTGGAAAACGAGGTGCAGATGAAATTCCAGACCTACACAGTCATCAACACCCAGCTTGATGCTGCTAAAGCAAAGGTACAGGAACGTACACCAGCTTTCACCATCTTGCAGAACGCATCGGTTCCATCTAAGCCTTCTCAGCCCAAGCGTATGTTGTTTGTGATTGCCATGCTTTTCCTTTCAACCTTTGTGACGGGTGTGGTGGTTTGCCGAAAGTATCTGATGTCATTCTTGTAAAGCTTTTCTACGCCTTGTGTTCTTGATATTCTCCCTCTGTGTGCTCTATGCACTTTATGGCCTTCTGATTATCTTTGAGGATCACCTTCAACCGAATCACAAGAAGGTGATTTATTGGGTGACATGCATTCTGCTCATTATCATGGCGGGAACTAGGGAAGTGGGATTGGATCTGGACTCAGAAGAGTATGAGAAGTCCTATCTCAACCCCTACAATGACACGATACTGGATCGTGTGGAGTTTACCTACATTTTTATTGCTCGGACTTTTAACACCTTTACCAGGGATGTACATCCCTTATTCATGGTGTATGCCCTGCTGGGTGTATTACTGAAATTCATTGCCTTTCCGCGCTACAGCAACTCGTGGCTGGTCATCGTGTTCATGTACATCAGTTTCTACTACGAGTTGCATGAGACGTGTCAGATACGAGCTGGTGTGCTCTCGGGCTGTATGCTGCTGGCTGTGCCATGCATCGCTGAAGGGCAACGATGGAAGGCCTTCCTGTGGATAGTTCTGGGCACCTGCTTCCACATGTCGGGTCTGATTCTTCTGCCTCTTCTCTTTCTTGGCAATAAACCGCTTGGGCGTTATTGGAAAGTTGCCTTGGCGTTGTCGATACCTTTTTCCTACGTCTTTGCGGGCCTCAATCTGGGACTGGAGATTGCGTCTGAACTGCCTTATATCGGCAGCAAGCTCGTGCTTTATACCGAGTTGGAAGAAAAGGGAAATGTTCAAGTTTCCGCTTTAGACATTTTCGGGCCATTGCACTTGCTTATGGTTATGCTTTTCTACTATCTGCTCTATTTCGCAGACACTCTCACTGAGAAGTCCCGTTATTTCCCTTTAATGTTGAAAATCCTGGCTACGGCAATGGTGTCTTATGCCGTTTTCTCTTTCATCCCTGTGATGGCAGACCGAATGGGTTCCATGTATCGTGCAATCTCTATCGTGTTGCTACCTTCCATCATCTATACGCTGCTGCCTAAGTGGTGCGGCATCATCTTATTGATGCTTATCTCTTTCATCCTCTTCAACTTCGCCATTCGTGGGTATGGTGTAACCATCTTCCTGCCCGCTGTCAAATGAAACGTCTGACCTCTAATCCCACAGAACGTAGAGTGGCAAAGAATTCGTTGTTGCTGCTCGTGAGAATGGCCTTGCTGATGGTCATCAATTTGGTGGCGGTTCGTTATGTGCGCAAAGGGCTGGGTGTCGAGGATTATGGCATTCTGAATGCAGCAACAGGCCTTGTGCAGATAGTCATCTGTTTAAAGTCCATCTTGGCAACTTCCACGCAGCGGTTTATCTCAATGGCATTAGGAAAAAACAATCTGGCTGCCGCCCGAGATTCGTTCAGTGTCAGTGTGAAGCTCAGTCGCGAAATCTCTTTCCTCATCTTACTGGGCATGGAGACCGTTGGTCTATGGTTCGTCTGTACGCAGATGAACTGCCCTCCTTCACGCTTTACAGCTTTGCTGGTTGTCTATCAGTTGGCTGTGGTGAACTTCATTTTGACTTTGTTGCAGGTGCCCTATCTGGCAGTGGTCTTGGCATACGAAAAGATGAATGTATTTGCCTTTATCACGGTGGCCGAGGGTATCATCAACCTTGCATCAGCTCTGCTGTTGTTTGTTATACAGGGTGACAGGATGATTTTCTATGCTTTTATGTTGATTGTCTCAAACCTTCTTGGTTATGTGTTCTATACGGTTTACGTCCATCGTCGTATAAATGGTATTTCCTATCAGCACGTGAAAGACGGAAAGCTCTACCGCGAAGTTCTCTCATTCTCTGGTTGGACCATTTATGGCAGTGTGGCTGGAGCCATGATGTTACAAGGCAACATGCTCGCTTTGAATGTCTTCGTTGGTCCTATGGCCAATGCCGCCTTTGCTGTTGCGTTGCAATTATACAACGCAATCAGCAGCGTGGGCAACAATGTCATCATGGCAGTGAGACCACAGATGGTGATGAACTACTCACGAGGCAATTACCGCCATCTCAACCGCCTTTTCTTTCTATCGACGTTAGCTTTGATTGTCTTGTTGGCTGTGATGATTATTCCTTTGGAAATTTGGATGTCAGACATATTGGGGATATGGCTGGGTGATGCAGATTCCTTGACGATAGGTTTTTCCCGTTTGATGATTGTCGTGGCGGCCCTGCTCATGCTTGGAATGCCCATAACGATTATCATGCATGCTGTCGGATGTGTCAGGCAGTACCATCTCATTGTCGAGACCATCACCATACTCTGTTTGCCTGTTGGGTGTCTGTTCCTTAGTCATGGTTATGCACCTGAAAGCGTTTGTTGGTCCATTGTGGCCTTCATTACTTTGGCTCATGTGAGTCGCTTGTTCTGTTTTTGGAAATATTATTATAGGAAGATATGATCTACAAATTGCTACATGCCGTCTGTCCTCGCGCTTTGGCTTCATTGCCATCCCGGCTCATACGCTATATCTATTCTCGATGGATTCGTTATGAGTTTCAAGCTTGTGGCGTGGGTTGTTACTTCGGTGGCTTTTCCATGTTACTCGGAGCCAAACACATTCGCCTAGGTAGCCGCCTTTATATCGGCAAGGACGTCGTTTGGGAGGTCTATGACAAGTTTCATCAACAGTCTTTCACTCCTTCGCTTACTTTTGGCGACGGCTCCTCCTTTGGCGATGGTGGGCATATTTCATGCATCAATCGTGTTACCATTGGCAATGGCGTCCGCATCGGTCGCAAGGTGTTTATCACCGACAATAGTCATGGCGCGTCAGAACGTGTTCTCCTTGACACTCCTGCGAACCAACGCCCGCTTGTCAGTAAAGGCCCCGTCATCATTCAGGATTGTGCATGGATCGGTGAGATGGCTTGCATCATGCCAGGCGTAACCATCGGTCAAGGAGCCATCGTAGGAGCCAATGCAGTTGTCACACACGATGTGCCACCATACACCCTCGTTGCAGGCAATCCGGCACGCATATTCAAGAACCTTGCAGAAAACGAATAAGCCATGAACTCTGGCAGATACCGCCATCTTGTTGGCCATCTCCTTCATCATGCCAGCGCCAGTTGGCTTTTTATCTTTGTCTTTCTTTTCTTAGCCTGCAAGGACGATGATGAAATTAACATCAATGGGCTCAATCAGCTCATCCAGGAGCTGGCCAGCCAACCTCAGCGAGCCGACGTCTATCTTCAGAATCATCCATTGCCAATGGGGCTGGGACATCTGCGCGTATTGGCCATCGGCAACAGCTTTACAGAGGATGCCGTCTATTTTGTGGATGATCTGTTGGACTCAGCCCATATAGATGCTTCTACCTATTCGGTCTATTTCGTTTCCCACGCTTCGGCCTCATTGGAACATTGGTGCAAGGTCGCAGAAGAAAACCAGCCGCTCACCTTAACTTACACCGCCGGAAAGAGGATGCCAATCGAGAGTGGAACACTGCCAGAGATACTGGCACAAGACTGGGATGTCATCACGCTTCAGCAGAAGTCGGATGATGCCATCAATTACGATAGTTTCAATCCTTGGCTTCGTCAGCTGATAGACCTGGCCCTACAATATTGTCCAAACCCGAATGTCACGCTGGCGTGGCAGACAGCTTGGTCCTATAACGACACCTTTATGACGGAATACTCTAACTATGCTTGTTGGCAATTGATTATCCTGGCGATGCTGAAGATGAGGGCAAACGACGGCATCGACCTTATCATACCTGTCGGCACCGCCATACAAAATGCAAGAAACACCTCCCTCAACTCGGAGAGTCAGCTCACACGAGACGGATGGCATCTGGACTATGGTATAGGGCGCTATATTGCAGCTTGTACTTGGGTGGAGGCTTTGTTCGCGCCTGTGTATGGCTTTTCGGTAATTGGGAATTTGGCAATGCCGGTTATGGGAGAGTTTCCTCCCACGCGATATAATCCAACTCCTGTGACGGAAGAGAATCGTTCCATTGCCCAGCATTGTGCAGTCGCGGCTGTGGCGAATCCTTTTGGCATTACCCGAATCAACGAGAATTGAAGAATCTTTCATCCCGACTACAAGGATGGGTTATCAGATTCGTTCTTGTTGAGAAGGAAGGTTCAACACCCCAAAGGACATAGCTTCTTGTCCTCATCAACCTAATTGAAAAGATTATTCCGTCATTACGGAATGATTATTCCATCATCATGGAATGATTGTTCGAAGATGATGGAATAATATATGATGTTTGGGATGTGAGAGGGAATAGTTAATCGAGTTTCAGTTATACTATAGCTCGAAGAATAATCCACATAGGGGGCAAAAGAACACAGACAGAGGTGTAGGGCATTAACAATGTGTTCATACAACCTAAACTGGAATCATCAAATATAAAAATGATGCAATTCTTCAATGTTTTTTTTGTTGTTTCCATAGAATAAGCTAACTTTGCAGCGTCAATTTGAAAAACAGCTTAAACCGCTTTTCTCAGATTAAATAATAATGGCGTTCCTCTCCTAAATCAAGCTTATGAAAGCAAGAGTAATAGCATACTATTTGCCTCAATATCATCCCTTCCCCGAAAATGACGAATGGTGGGGAAAGGGGTTCACCGAATGGACAAATGTGGCACGGGCACGAAAACTCTTTCCTGGACATTACCAACCGCATATCCCCGCAGACTTGGGCTTCTATGACCTGCGTGTTCCCGAGGTGCGCGAACAGCAGGCGGCGTTGGCTCGTGAAGCAGGCATAGAGGCCTTCTGCTATTATGAGTATTGGTTTGGCAACGGGAAGCACCTGATGGATAGACCATTTAACGAAGTCGTTGAATCTGGCAAACCTGATTTTCCGTTCTGCCTATGTTGGGCGAACCAGTCGTGGTACAAGAAGTTCTGGGACCCGAATAAAAAGGGACATGACAGGTTGCTGGTGGAACAGAAATACCCTGGTGAGGATGACTACATTGCTCATTTCAATGCCTTGCTTCCGGCTTTCAAGGATCAGCGGTATCTGCGCGTCAACGGGAAACTCTTTTATATCGTCTATCAACCTTTTGATAGTAAAGAAATCATCAACTTCCTCAAATTGTGGCGGCGATTGGCTCAGGTGAACGGGATGAATGACTTTTACTTCGTTGCTTCAGATTTCAATAGCGAACGTCGGGAGGAAATCCTGGCGATGGGTTTTGATGCCACACACAATATCGATCATCTGAACATTTATCATTGCAGTAATGTTTTTGTTAAGGGTTTACGCACGATAGGTCGCAACTATCTGGGTATCCCTATGATATACAAGTACAAAGATGCGATGCGGTATATGTTGAATGATGACTGCCGACGGAATGACGTGATACCCGTGATTTTGCCGAACTGGGATCACACGCCTCGGTCCAAGGCCAGAGGATTGGTGATGACAGATTCCAAACCGAAATATTTCAAGCAATTGGCCAAGCAGGCTCTGGAGCTGGTGAAAGACAAGCCCGAAGAGGAGCGGATCATTATCTTGAAATCGTGGAACGAGTGGGGAGAAGGCAACTATATGGAGCCCGATATGGAGTATGGACACGGGTATATTAATGCCCTTGCAGAAGCGATTCGGGAGTTTGAGCCGTCTAAATAACAGGAGAGTAGATTTATGAAGACCATTATGCTCGTGTTCGGAACCCGACCGGAGGCCATTAAGATGGCACCATTGGTGAAGGCGTTCCAGAGAGACAAATATAGTTTCAAGACTGTGGTATGTGTCACTGGACAGCATCGTGAGATGTTGGATCAAGTGCTGCGAATCTTCGACATTACACCGGATTTTGACCTGAATATCATGAAGCAGGGGCAAGATCTGTTTGATATAACTTCACGCGTTTTGCATGGAATGCGTGACGTGTTGAAAAAGGCTCAGCCTGATATTGTATTGGTGCATGGTGACACGACCACCTCCATGGCAGCTGCCCTTGCTGCTTTCTACCAACAGATACCTGTAGGACATGTGGAGGCGGGCTTGCGTACCCATAATATCTACAGTCCTTGGCCAGAAGAGATGAACCGTCAGATAACAGGACGTATAGCCACTTACAATTTTGCACCTACACAATTGGCTGAACAGAATCTCAAGACCGAAAGTGCCAGGGGGGATATTTTTGTCACAGGTAACACTGTTATCGATGCTCTCCACATGGTAGTAGATAGGTTGAAGTATGATGGACAATTGGCCAGGGAACAAGTGAGGATACTGCTTGATGCTGGCTATGATATCTCTCGTCTTGAAGACGGACGTCGATTGGTTCTCATCACAGGGCATCGTCGTGAAAACTTTGGCGATGGTTTCATCCGCATGGTCAAAGCCATGAAGGATCTCAGCAAGAAGTATCCTGAGGTGGATTTCGTCTATCCGATGCATCTAAATCCTAATGTCCGTAAGCCAATTCACGAGGTCTTTGGCGATAAATTCTTCAAGAAGGATTCCTCTATCATCAATCCTCAATCATCAATAAAGAACTTCTTCTTCATTGAGCCACTCCAGTACCTGGAGTTTGTCTATCTGATGGAGAAATCTATGATCGTGCTGACGGATAGCGGTGGCATCCAAGAAGAGGCCCCCGGTCTGGGCAAGCCCGTCCTCGTCATGCGCGACACTACCGAGCGTCCAGAAGCACTGGAGAGTGGCACCGTACATCTTGTCGGTACCGACTATGACAAGATTGTCAACGAGGTCAGCACACTTCTCGATGATGCTGTTGCTTACGAGCGGATGAGCAAGGCCGTGAATCCTTATGGCGATGGTAAAGCCAGCGAACGCATTGTACGCGCCCTCAACGGTGAAGTTGTAGAGCGATATGAAGTGAAATAAAAGAGATTCTTCTAAAAGGCAGATTATGCTCTTCAATTCCCTTAAATTCTTACTGATATTCCCGATGATATTTGGGATTCATTGGGCAATTCCTGCTAAGTATAACCAATGGCGAAAGCTATTCCTTATTTTTGCCAGCTATTTGCTGTATATATATTTCAAACCAGCCTATGCTTTGGTATTATTGGGAGTTACATTGGTAACGTTCTATGGGGGGCTGTTTATTGAGCATGAAGGAACTGCACGGAAGAAACATTTGATATGGTTGTTGACCGTATTAGCCCTTCTTCCACTTCTGGTTTTTAAGTATTACAACTTTCTAAACAACAGTGTCAGTGAGGGACTTGGAGCTATTGGGTTGATGTTCACCTTACCTGGCCTAAATTGGGCAGTTCCTGTAGGTATCTCTTTTTTCACATTCCAGGCTGTGGGTTATTTGCTTGATGTATTTCATGAGAGGATAAAGGCAGAAAAGGATATAATTGACTATTTATTGTTTGTGTCGTTCTTCCCCCAGATTGCGAGTGGTCCTATAAGTAAAGCCGATGAATTGTTGCCGCAGATTAAGAGGGAGAGAAGTTTTGATTACAACCAAGCTGTAAGTGGATTAAAATATTTGCTTTGGGGTATGTTTCTCAAGGTCGTGATAGCTGATAGAGCTGGTATTTATGTTGATACAGTTTTTGGATCATTTGAGAAGTTTTCCGGGTTAGGATGCATGTTAGCCAGTGTCCTTTATAGTGTACAAATTTATGCAGACTTTGCTGGTTATTCCTTAATGGCGGTTGGTATTGGAAAGACCCTTGGGTTCAGTCTGATAGACAACTTCAATCGACCCTATTTTGCCGCGACCGTAACTGAGTTTTGGAAGAGATGGCATATTTCGCTTACGCGATGGCTTACACAACACGTTTATTTACCTCTGGGAGGTAGTCGTTGTAGCAAAACCCATAACTACTGGAACATTCTTGTAACCTTTTTGGTTAGTGGTATCTGGCATGGCGCCAACTGGACTTTTATTATATGGGGTGTGCTTCATGGCATTTGTCAAATAATTGAAAAAGCATTTGGATGGAACAAGAAGAATTATAAAGGTGCAGGAAGACTTACTAGGATTATTCTGACCTTCATTATCGTCACATTGGCGTGGACAATTTTCCGCAGTCCTTCTATAGCAGATGCTTTAGCATATTTCATACGTTTTGGATCAACCTCGGGCGAACTTGTTGCGCAAGGCAGCGGCAGTACGCTGACCTATACTATTATAGGAATAATACCTTTGATAGTCTTTGAGTTATTATGCGAATACTTCCCTTATGCTTATAACTGGTTATGCAAAAAGCAATGGTTGCGTTGGTGTGCTTATTTGATGGTTTTCACAATGATGATGTTAACGGGCGTCTTTGATGGTAGTTCTTTTATCTATGTAAGTTTTTGAGTGTATGAAAAAGTATCTTTTCAAAATAGCGTTTTTTTTTGCATTTGTTGCTATCATAGATGTGGCCTGTGGTTTTGCATTCAGATATTTGACAGCTAAAGCAAAGTATGGTGAAACATATAATAATAACTATATTGCGAATGTCTGTGTGGATGATGTGATTATACTCGGATCTTCACATGCTGACCGTCACTATGTTCCTAGTGTGATACAGGATTCCCTTGGTCTGTCTTGTTACAATTGTGGAGAACCGGGATGCGGTATCATTCCTGCCTATGCACGATATAAGATGATTACAGAGAGAAAGAAACCGCAACTCGTAATTTATGAGGCGACACCTGGCTATGATTATTTCATAGCTGACGACTATTCCAAATATTTAGGGCGAATACGACAATACTCAGATAGAGAACCGGTTGCTGATATGTATGAAACATTCGGAGATGAATTGGAGCCTCTGAGGTTATTGTCTAATATGTATCGTAACAATTCCAACATTGTTCAGAACTTGATGGATATTGTTGTACCAACAAAGGATTATCGAGGATACGGCCCTCTTTTTGGAAAATTAACAGAAGAGGCTATTATCTATAATAGAAAGACACAGCTTGAGAAAGACATCAAGAGTCAAAAGATTGATTCTCTAAAGCTGTCCTATGTTGAGAAACTTTTTGCGGACGTTAAAGCTGACGGTGTTTGTATTGTTTGTACGCTGAGTCCATATTTTATGACTCGTACAAATGATAAAGATGATATTAAGTACCTGCCCGTAATTGAGCTTTGCAGGAAGTATAATATCCCATTCATTGACAACAGGAATTATGAAGGTATTACAGGCGAGATGGAGTATTTCCAAGATTTTGATCATTTAAACGATAATGGGGCAAAAAAATACACGTCTTCATTGATACCTACGCTAAGGAAATACTTAGAGCCTAATTCAAATTATTTAACAAGAGAATAATATTACCCTAGACCTATGATTGTTCTAATAAGGTGTAACGATATCATTTCTGATTCCCGGACAAAGAAGTATCTTGACTTCCTCGTTCAGAACCGGGCTGACTATCGGATTATCGCTTGGGATCGTATAGGCAACTCAGAACGTCTGCCTCATACAATCTATTGTCCAGTAAAAAGCAAATACAATCAGGGCGGAGTGGCTGCCATCATCGATCGTTTGAAATGGATGTGGTTCATTCTCCGTACATTATGCTCATTCAAAGCCGACCTTCACATCCATGCTTGTGATTTGGACGCTGCCTTCCCAGCTGCTGTCTATAAGATGCTCAGCTGGAGGAAGAACTTTTTATTATTCGATGTATTTGACTGGATTTCAGATACCTTGAATAATCAGGGGCGCATCGTGTCTTGGGCATTCGCCGTGATGGAGTGGGTGAGCGTAAGGTTGTCTGATCACATCATTATCTGTGAACCTGAGCGCATCAGCCAGATTCCTTACAACATCGATGGGCGTTACAGCGTGTTGCAGAATATTCCCTCGTTTGCCCAACGTGACTTTCTCGTTGAGAAGACGGAGTACCGCTTTTCGAATCAGCTGTTGACACTGGCCTATGTCGGTAACTTTACGTACAACAGATGCCTTGCGGAACTGATTGAAGGTGCCGCAAAAGGATGCTTCAACTTGAACATAGCAGGCTATGGTGATGCACAGATAATGGATCTATTAGAGAAGAACAGCCTGTCACCTCACATCCATTTCTATGGAAAGGTGTTGTATCAGGAAGGTCTTTGTATTCAGTACAATTCTGACATCATCTATGCGATGTATTCCAAAGTGACGCCCAACCATTTCTATGCAGCACCCAACAAATATTATGAAGCGATGTTCGTGGGCAAGCCCATTATAACCACCAAGGGTATCATTACGGCAGAGAAGGTGGAGAAGAACGGTCTCGGCTACAGTATAGAAGAGACGGTGGAGGATCTGACTCGACTGGTGGATTCGCTCACGCGAGACGAGCTTAAGCAGAAGGCAGCACGGTCGGCAGAAATGTGGATGCATTATCGATCTGCTACAGAAGACTACCTGAAAACCGTTTATTCACCGATGATGAATCTTTGAGTAAATTATAAAGTTCCGATATGAAAATACTTGTTACCGGCGGCTCCGGCTTTATTGGCACCAACGTGGTGGCATTCTATGCCCGTCTTGGATGGGAGGTGATGAACATTGATGTGACGCGCCCCAAATACGTTGAGGCTGAACGCTATTGGGTGGAATGTGACATAACGGATTATGAGGCGTTAATGATGGCGGTTAAGGAGTTTGATCCAGAGTATATCATTCATTTGGCCGCCCGTACGGATCTCGACGGAAAGAAAGTAGAGGATTATCCAGCCAATACCATCGGGGTGGAGAACATTCTGAAGGCGGCAGCTACCCTTGATGGGCTCAAGAAAATACTTATCACTTCATCTATGCTGGTCTGCCATACTGGTTATATCCCAGAGACTCAATTTGACTATTCTCCATCTACTGCCTATGGTGAGAGTAAAGTGGTTACGGAAAAGCTGGTGTGGGCCAATCCTCCTGCTTGTGATTGGGCTTTCATGCGTCCTACATCCATGTGGGGACCATGGTTCGGTGTTCCTTATCGCAATTACTTTGATACGGTGAAAGCTGGTTTGTATTTCCATATTGGGCATCGTTCCTGTACCAAGACATACGGCTATATTGAAAATGCTGTCTATCAGATAGACTGCTTGTTGATGAATCCGACTTTGGACGAGGAGAAAAAGGTGTTTTATCTGGGTGATGCACCAGCCATCTTCATAGAGGAATGGGCTAACCAGATAGCCAAAGAGTTAGGCCGAAAGGTGCCGCGTATGCCTTTCTGGTTAATTCGTCTTGTCGCATCCTTCGGTGATGTACTGGGATTGTTGGGACTACATTTCCCGATGACTTCTTTCCGCCTGAAAAACATGACGACGGATAACATCATTGATTTAACCAATACATATCAGATTGCACCCAATCCACCGGTTGACAGAATCACAGGCATCCGTCGAACGTTGGAGTGGATGGAAAGGAATGGGTGATGAGTTATAGTTTCAATTCAAAGATTTTGAACAGGAACTTTACGCTAATCATGGCCGCATTTGTATAGATGCCGTTTTCGCGACAGGCACGAACATCGTCCTTGATGAGTTGTAAACGGCTACGAACATTGCGGGTGCTGAGACCGCCCAAGCGCATGGTCACAAAGTCTATTGGCAGGTAGCGGGCATGGATGTGTTGTTTGTAAAACAGACGAACCATCATCTCATAATCTGCGCCTATTTTGTAGTCAGATTTGTATAGTCCTGCACGCTCAAAAACTTCACGCCGCATATAGAATGATGGGTGTGCAGGCATGAAACCGAAGCGAAGCCAAATAGGGCTGAATCGTCGTGAGGAGTAATACCGAACGCATTGTTCTGGGGCTCCGTCACGAATAAAGTGTATATCGCCATACACCGCATCAATGGATTGATCTTCAAATGACGTAATCATTTGAGCGATTACATTCTTATTGGTGAAGAAATCATCGCTATTCAGGATACCGATTACATCACCTGTCGCCATGCGGATGCCTTTGTTCATGGCATCATATATGCCTTCGTCTTTTTCTGAGATCCATCGCAATCGTCCCTGGAATCGATGCTCGTATGAACGAATAATATCAATAGTTCCATCTTTGGAGAGACCATCAACGACAATATATTCAATTTGTTGGTAGGTCTGATCCAACACAGACAGAAGGGTGTCTTCTATGGTAGCCGCACTATTATAAGAAACCGTGATAATAGAGATAAGTGGCTGATGTGATGCTGGAGTAGATATCTTCATGCGAGGGACGTGTCTTTTTCGTTACTTGGAGCAAGGCAATAAACTACGACGAAGAAGAGTGCAAACAGAGTCAAGTCCATTAAAAAGATGACCGTGAAGGGCACGCCCCAAAAATCCAGCAGCATATTCAACAGGATGAACCCTACCACTAATGACAGGATGACACCAAGCGTCTGATGCATAGAAAGACCAGAGGACATCAATACATGATGAATGTGGCGTTGATCTGCTTGGAACATAGGCTCACCGGAAAGAATGCGAACTAACGCGACGCGTATCAAGTCAAATACGGGCACAATGAATAGGGAATAAGGTATTAGGATGGGGTTGATGTCCGTGTAAATATCCTGCTCTGTCATCATCATATATTTAACGGCAAAATAGGACAAAACATAGCCGAGAATGAGGCTGCCTGCATCTCCCATGAAGATTTTCAACTTTCCTATGCGTCCGAAAATATTAAAGAAAAGAAACATAAACACCGACCCAAGCAGGGCTGCCGAAAGTACTGTGAAGATAATGCTTTGCAAGTCTTGAAATAAGTAGATGAAGACAACCAGGCAAATGGCTGTGAACCCCGACGCCAAACCGTCGATGCCGTCGATGAGGTTGATGGCATTAACAATGGTCATGATGACCAATACCGTCAGCGGATAAGCTACCCACAGGGGAAGCTCTTCAATGCCAAAGAGTCCATACAGATTGTTGATTAGTAAGTTGCAAGTCGGTAATATCGCAGAGCCTGTCGCCAATATGATGAACTTCAAATGGGCAGACAAATCTAATAAGTCATCCAATACGCCCACAAGATAAATGATGAATGCACCAATAATCATCAGTGCTGCAGTAATGTGATAAACAGGGGTTGTAAGAGTCTGGGAATAATAAACCAACAATGTAATGCTTCCTCCTATAGCCATGGAGGGCAAAAAAGCTAAGCCTCCAAGGCGGGGTATGGCGGCATGGTGCAACTTGCGTTGATTCGGATGGTCAAAATATCCGTAAGTCCGGCAAAAAGCAATAATAATAGGAATGATAATCGCTGTTGCGACTATTCCAATCACAAATGCCAGCATCACATAAGAGGTAAAGGAAATCATACCTATAGAAATCTTATATGTTCCTATTCTTATAACGCGTTTGCATCACATTTTATTATCTTCAATGGGCAGAAAAAGCGAGAAAGATGGGATATACATGAAAACTCCTGTTGCAAGACATTGACAGATAAGACTTTCGTCTTGCAACAGGAGGCAATTATGTTTGGATCGTTATTTTGCGTAGCTGACAGCGCGTGTTTCGCGGATAACCGTGATCTTCACCTGTCCAGGATACGTCATTTCATTCTGGATCTTTGTGGCGATGTCATTGGAGAGCGTCTCAATCTGTTTGTCGTCAATCTTATCTGCACCGACGATGACACGCAGTTCGCGACCTGCTTGAATGGCATAAGTCTTGGTGACACCTGTATAACTCATTGCAATGTTTTCCAGATCCTTAAGGCGTTTGATGTAAGCCTCTGCAATCTCGCGGCGTGCACCCGGACGTGCACCGCTAATGGCATCGCAGACCTGCACGATAGGTGCAATGAGCGTTGTCATTTCCATTTCTTCGTGGTGGGCACCGATGGCATTGCAGATGTCGGGCTTCTCCTTATACTTCTCCGCCAATTTGGCACCATAAAGAGCGTGTGGCATTTCAGGCTCTTCGTCGGGCACCTTGCCAATGTCGTGGAGCAAACCGGCTCGTTTGGCTTTCTTAACATTCAGACCTAACTCGGCAGCCATGACAGCACAGAGATTGGCGGTTTCGCGTGCGTGCTGGAGCAGATTCTGACCATAAGAAGAGCGGTATTTCATCTTACCGATGATGCGAACAAGTTCTGGATGCAAGCCGTGGACACCAAGGTCAATGGCTGTGCGCTTACCCACTTCCATGATTTCCTCATCTACTTGTTTTTTCACTTTGGCCACGACTTCCTCGATGCGTGCGGGATGAATGCGTCCGTCTGCCACAAGTTGGTGCAGGGCAAGGCGGGCAATTTCACGGCGAACGGGGTCAAAGCCACTGATGACGATGGACTCGGGGGTGTCGTCCACAACAATTTCCACACCCGCAGCTGCTTCGAGAGCACGGATGTTGCGACCTTCGCGACCAATGACGCGGCCTTTGACGTCATCGTTTTCGATATGGAAGACGGTGACGCTGTTCTCTACGGCGGTTTCAGTGGCTACGCGCTGGATGGTTTGGATGATGATACGTTTGGCCTCCTTGTTGGCTGTCATTTTGGCCTCGTCCATGATCTCGTTGATGTAGCTTGCAGCAGCTGTCTTGGCTTCGTCCTTCAGGGTTTCTACCAGGCGTTCGCGTGCTTCGTCGGCGGTGAGTCCGCTGATTTTCTCTAATTGTGTACGTTCCTGAGTGATGAGGCTTTCGAGACGTTGGCTCAACTCTTCTTCACGCTTCTGCAACATGGTTTGTTGTTGGTCGATGCGCTTGTGTTCAGCTTCTTGTTCGCTTTTGCGGCGATTGAGTTCGTCTTGGCGCTGGTTCAGGCTGAGTTCACGCTGTTTCAGGCGGTTCTCGCTTTGCTGGATTTGCTGGTTGCGTTGCTGCACTTCCTTTTCCAGCTCGGCTTTTTTATTGAGGAACTTCTCCTTGACTTCGAGCAGTTTTTTCTGCTTGATGACTTCGGCCTCTTTCTTTGCGTCTTCATGCAACTGCTTCATTTTGGCAGGACGGGTGTGACGATACCAAATGAGTTGGTAAATGGCCATCGCTGCGGCAATGACGGCAGAGGCAATGGTGATGATTAATCCTATTGTTGTCATGTGTGCATTTAAAGTTGTATATATAAGTTAATAATATGAATAATAATCTTGTCCAAATATAGAACACACCACCCTCCAAACCGCACAATCCCCGATGGATGTGAGGGATTGGCAAGTTTTTCAGTTGGTGCGTCGAACGGTGAGTGTTTCAGATAAATGTCTCTCCTGTCAGATGAGAGGTGCTCATTTCAAGACAGTGTTGACCTCATTGATGAGGCTGTTCAATGTGTCCATGATGGGCTTCAGGTTTCCACTTGCTTCCTGTTTCTGTAGGTTGACGGCAATTTCGAGTACCGTCATCAAGAGGTAGGTGGTCACGGATTGCCCTGGATAGCGGTTAGCATAGTAGCTGTATCGCTTGTTGATGAGCTTTTCCGCGTCGCGGTAGAACAATTCTTCATTTCTCTTGATATCAAGTGAGAACGTCTGTCCGCCCAGCTTGAGTGTTATCTGAAAGGTATCGCTGATTTCCATTTATTGTCTTCTTCAGAGGTTACTGCTCCAGTCCCATTGTCTTGAGCAGGGCGATACACTTATCTACGTCTCGCACCAATTTGGCCACTCTCTGTTTGGCCGCGTTCAGGTCTTGGTCGCTGACTTCGAGCATCTTGGCCATTTTCAGGTTTGCGTAATCGGCTTCCAATAGGTGGTTTTTCCGCTTGACCTCCTGAAGTTCACTATCTTTCTCCACGAGCTCGTCCAGCAACTCGCCATTCTCTTCTTTCAGTTGCTGAAATTTGAGAATGAGCTGTCTGGTACGTGTTTCCAGAAGTCTGACAGTTTTCTCTTCTTCGCTGGTCATGGAATGCCATTTTTTGCCATGGATGCGGCAATTACGGCACAAAGGTAGTATTACTTTTCCGTTTGTGCAAGGATGAGGGCGTTAATTTTTATTTTGCGTCCTCGATATTCGCTCGTTTTTCCTTTTTGGCAAGCATGACGGTCGTATGAACATACTCTGTCATCCATTTTTCGGAGAATCCGAGGGTTTGTTGGTACTTTCGAATCTGTGCTGCCGTTCGCCGTACGTTGTCATCATTCCAGTTGTTCTTGGTAAGGATGTCGTGAATGGTCTTCTCGGTCATGCTTCGGAGTGCGCCACGCATGAAGGATGGCAGGCGGAATTTCCATTGCATCAGGTTTCCCATGAGCATCATCAGGTCTTGAGAGAAACCTTGGAACTGTAGCATGAACGGCTGAACGTCCTGTATTTTCTTGCAACGCTTTTTGATGCAAGCATCAATTTCAGTCGTGAAGTCGTTGTCAATGTGGTAAACCTCGCCAAGCATCTTGGCACAGCGTTTCTTCTCGCCGATTCCGAGTTTGTTGTTGATTGTCGGAACTTTAAGGGTTTGTTTGAAGACTCTGAGGTCGGGCAGTGCAGCAAGATTGCTGATACCCACTTGTGCCGCTATGGATGCCTGAAGATATACACGGATAAGGGTCATGAAATCCTCCATGCCGCCAATCTTGACGTTCTCCTCTGCGGATTTGTGACCAAAGAGTTTGCTGAGAAAGCTCATAGAATGTAATGTTAATTTATAAGTGATGATTATTTGTTATTTTGTTGCCTTTCGGGGTGCAAAGATAGCCCTTTCTGCATGGAAAGCCAAAAAAATGAAGGCTTTTGTTGTTTTTCTGACCAAAAAAGTGGGTGTTATTCAAAAACAATAGCTAACTTTGCACCGCTTTTTATGGACATTGATAACATTAAATTATATTATGGCAGATTACATTGATTCTGAAAAAGAACGTCTCGAAGCAGAGGAATCTTCGGGTTTTGATTTTCGCAAGCTTTGGTCCATTGTTATCCTGAATTGGTACTGGATTATCTTTTCCACCCTTCTTTGTGTGGCAGCGGCGTACGTTTATCTGAGATATCAGGCTCCTGTATATCAGGTTTCGACGAAAATCATCATTAAAGATGAAGGAAATAGCCGTGGTGCTCAAGAGTTGGGCTTGGAGCAGATGGGTGTCCTTTCCACGTCCAATGGTTTCGAAAATGAGATGGAGATTATCACATCTACGGCTGTGGCAACTCGCGCCGTGAAGAATTTGAAGTTGTATGTGACCTATACAGCTCAAGGCCGTGTCAGGGAAACAGATCTTTACAAATCTAGCCCTATTCTCATAGATATGGAGGAGAGCCGCCTCGAATTGTTGAAGGGTGCTGTCGTTGTGGAGTTGACCAAGCAGGAGAATGGTAGTGTCCATGCAGAGATTAAACTGCCGACATCGGGCGAAGAACCGGAAATCGTATCACGCGAACTAACCCAATTCCCCTGCGTTGTCAATACAAGGTTGGGTAAGCTGATGTTTTCTCAGAATCCTGGCCATTCGATGACAGATGCCAAGATCACCGCCACTATTGTGACTCCGTCAGCTATGGGACGCTATTATTCGAGAGCGTTGAGTGCTTCGCCTACCAGCAAGATGACTACTGTGGCAGTGCTCTCATTGCTTGATACCAGTCCCGAGCGTGCTGCGGATTACCTGGCACAATTGGTGCAGGCTTACAACGATGATGCAAATGCCGATAAGAATGAGGTTGCAAGGAATACCGAAGATTTTATCAAAAATCGTTTGGACATCATACGTGGAGAACTGGATGAAACAGAGGGTGAAATTGAAGGTTACAAGCGTAACAATGCACTGATCAACCTGCCGACCGATGCCTCTTCTGCTCTGAGTCAGTCAACGGAATTCCAAAAGAGACAAGTGGATATTCAGACTCAGATGAGCTTGGTGAAGTCCTTGTTGGATTATGTTCATGACTCTAAAAATTGCTTTGAGCTAATTCCTGCCAATATCGGTATCACGAATCAGGCAACGAATACGATGGTTAGCGATTACAATAATCTAGTTTTGAAGCGCCATCGTCTGATCAGAAGCTCTTCGGAAAGCGCTCTTCCTGTGACTCAGATTACTGATGAGCTTTCGGCCATGTGGGATGCCATTGGAAAACAGTTGCAAAGCATTTATCAGGATTTGAACATCCAAAAAAAGAGCATCGATGACCAGTACAACCTCTTTGCAGGGAAGGTCAGCAGCACGCCGACTCAGGAACGTGCGATGAACAACATGGGCCGTCAACAGGAAATCAAGGCCGGTTTGTATTTGATGCTTTTGCAGAAACGCGAGGAGAACTATATCACGCAGGCTTCCGTCGCAGCCAAGGCACGTATTATTGACACTCCCCAGTTAGGCGGTAAGGTAAGCCCGAAGGGCAATCTTATCATGTTGGCAGCTTTGCTGTTCGGAATGTGTTTGCCCGTCGCCCTGTTGTATCTGCGTGAGATGTTCCGCTTCCACATCGAAGGCCGTAATGACTTGGAGAGTCTCACGAATCTCTCCATCCTTGCCGATATTCCATTGACAGACCAGATTGCAGAAGGAGAACGTGCTGTCGTGGTGAAGGAGAATAAGAACAACATGATGGAGGAGGCCTTCCGTGGTTTGCGAACCAACTTGCGTTTCGTGCTTGGCAAGGATGAGAAGGTTGTCTGCACCACTTCATCCATGCCCGGCGAGGGCAAGACGTTTGTGGCAACGAACCTGGCCATGTCCTTGGCACTCCTTGGCAAGAAAGTCCTCATCATGGGTTTGGATATCCGTAAGCCCCGTCTGGTGAAACTGTTCGGCTTGAAGGCCGGCAATCGGGGTATCAGCACTTATCTGGCAGCAGATACACCAGACTTCCAGTTGCTGGAAGAGCAGATTGAACACGGTGTGTTCAGTCAAAATCTGGACGTCTTGCCCGCAGGTGTCATTCCTCCAAACCCGGGTGAACTTATTACTCGTGAGACGTTGGATCAGGCTATTGCTTACCTGAAGACCAAGTATGACTACATCATCCTTGATACTCCTCCTGTGGGCCTCGTGAGTGATACGATGGAGTTAGGACGTCTGGCTGATGTTACCTTCTTTGTCGTGCGTTCAGAAGTAACGACCAAGGGTGATATCGAACTCATCAATCGGACTGCAGCGGAAGGCAAACTTCCAAAAATCAACCTTGTTTTGAATGGTGTTGACCTCAACAAGCGGAAGTACGGCTTCTATTATGGCTATGGCAAGTATAGTTCATATAGCAAGTATGGTACTTACTATGGCCGTTACGGTCATTATGGCACCTATGGAAACTATGGTGAACAGACGAAGGGTAGTAGTCGCCAAATAGAGAAATAACAGGGCCTTACGTTCCTTCCTTTTGTTGAGGGTTTCTGTCGGAAAACATGCATACACAGTGTTTTCCTGATAGAAACCCTCAATCTCTCACCTTTTGCTCTATTGCGTTGACAGGAAGCTACTTACGGGTGAGACTTTGGTGAGGGATAGGTGAGGGATAGGTGAGGAATATAAGAAAAGGAATTATTGGTGTCCGGTAAAAACGGCCTTTCAGTCCGTTCCTCCAAGCCTCCTTAAGGCGGAATCAACGTAAAAGACCTATAGAGACGGGCATGATGAGGTACCAACTATAAGTTTACCGAACATCAATAAAAAGGAATATCGATGCCATCATTTGCCGTTGGCTCATCCGCTTTTCTATGTCCCAAAGCATGTAAATGAGAATCTCTCACCATCCCTCACCTATTCCTCACCAAAGTCTCACCCGTAAGCAACTGTCGATAGCGTGATAAGGAACAAGGTGAGGGATTGAGGAATTTATCCGTATAAACACAGTGTTGGTGGGGTGTTTTGACATTCGCAAACGGTTTGGAGTGCTCCATATAAGCAGAAGGTGTACACCTTCGTAAGGAAACGTGTACACCATCTAACGTGAATGTCTGTAACTTTGTTTGCTCGTATGAGCTACTGTGATGTATTGTTACTTGGTGATAGCAATGACAAGTGCGACGACGCTGGAGATGACGCTGAGAACGCTGCCACCAAGGCTGAGGAAGGTGCTGAAGGCAGAGCTCTTCACGTTTTGGCTCTTGTTAGGTTGAACGTAGATGAGGTCGTTCTGTTGCACGTAGAAAGCAGGGTTGGTGAAGATGTCGCTTTGTGTCAAATCCAGTTGGTGCATGGTTCGCTTGCCATTCTCTTCGCGATAGAGTGTCACTTTCTTGCGAAGGGCTTGGTCGCTGACGTCACCGCATTGCGAGAGTATATCAAGTACAGTATTGCGTTCAGAAGTGAGGCTGACGACATGCGGAGATTTCACGGCACCCAGCACTGCCACACGGGCATTCAGCAGGCGCACGGTCACATCGGGCTCCTTGATCATGTTCTTCTCGATGATTCTCTTCTCGATGGCTGTTGCTGCTTCATCGCAGGTCATACCTTTCACTTGCACGGCTCCAAGCAAGGGAAGAATCAAGTTCCCGTCGTTGTCAACCGTGTATCCATAAACGGATCCCATAGAGCCCGTGGCTCCTGAAGAAAGGTTTCCACTACCGTTGCGGCTGCCAGAGCCCATCATGACATCTAAGTTGAAAGGTTCAAGGAGTGCCGGCTCCTGACAGGTCACCTTGATGAGTACTTGGTCAGCAGGTTTCAGACGCATCTCGTACTTCTGAAGGATGTCCTGTGCTTGAGAGAACATCTCTTCAGAGCCCTGGAAATAAATGATTTTCTTGGAGCTCACACAGGAGCTGAGGCACAGGACGGCAACTGCCACCGCGGCCAGAAAAGAAAGTTTTTTCATATAATCAGATGAATGAGTTAAAGTCATTATTTGCATTCTTGCCGCAAAAGTACAGACTTTTAAGGAAACAGCCAAATAAAAAGCAAGAAAAAGGTCTGCGCGGTTTGCGCAGACCTTGAAGAGACCTAAAAAGGTGGGTTGTTGTGTATGCGGTCACTTACTTGACCATCACCTTGCGGACGCTGCCATCGGCCATGCGGACGATGTTGATGCCGCGGCGCAGGCTGCTCTGCTGACGACCGTCGATGCTGAAGAGCTGAGCGGCATTCAGGTTAGTAGCCTTCAGACCCTCAACGACTACGAGTTCCTCCTCGAAGTTCTGACCGGTCTTGCCAAGGTAGAAGAGCTGCCAGTTGGTGAAGATGGTCCAGTCGTTGGTGATGTGTGTGGTCTTCTTCACGGCAATTGTCATCTTACCGTCTTCGCCGACGAGCACATTCAGCTCATTGGGGTAGTATTCATTGAGGAAGTAAGCCTCGGCAGCTTCCATGTTATTAGGAACAGAGAAGACCTGAACTTCTTCGCCTTCGCCAATGGTAATCTCCACTTCGCTGCCAGCACCAACAGTGCCTTCCTGCAAACCATCGGTGATATTCTTTATGGGCTGAGCAAATTCGCCAGTTGATGTTGTGGCGGAGATGTAGGAGTTGTGAACAGTTGCCAAAGAGTCTGTATAGACACCGTAGTCACCTGCACGGTAGAAGCCCTGAACAGCGAGCTTGTAGTAACCGGGCTTCAGGTTCTGGAGTTCCTGATAGACATAGATGGTGTCGTTGTTGAAGCACTCATACTCGTTGAAGTCGGCAGCTTGTGCACCGCCGATGTTCTCTTGACTCCAGCCGTTGAAGGAAGCTCCCTCGCCATAGTTGTTGTAGCTGGGATTGTAGATGATGCCAGATACATCAGCAGGCTTAGCGGGCTCATCTTCCACGCCGTAGAAGATGTATGCAGGCCATGCAGCCAGAATCTCTTCTTTCTTCGCCTCGAAGTCTTCGTTCTTGTTCAGGCCGACAGCAGCCAACATTTCTGTGGTGTGGTCGCCTTCGACATCCAGAGCTTGAGCGAGTTCTTCAATCATCGTCGGGAATGACTCTTCACCGGTGATGATTTCGGCAAGGATGTTCTGTTGATAGATGTCAACGAAGTCATAGAGTTCGAGACCCTTCTTGTTGCCTTCGGTCAGATATTCAGCAACTTCGTTGATTTCCTGCAACAGGGCAAGTGCGTCATCGGCATTGTCGATGCTTCCCTTATTCTCAGCCTTGGCTTTCACTTCGTTGTACTGTCTCAGACCAGTAGTTGTGATGTAGGCGTTAGTGGCGTTGAACACTTTTTCAAGATTTCCTACAGCTTCGTCGATCATTTCATAATAAGCATCCATCTTCTGACCGAGATAAGTGATCTTGAAGTTGTCCCAAAGCACCCATTCTTGTGTGCTGTTGCTGCGTACGCCGATGCGGAGGTCGCCATCCTCGAGAAGGACGATGTTCACAAGGTTCTGGTAGAAGGGAGCGCCTGTGAGCGGATTGTCCATGCCGAAATAGACTTGAGCGCCAGCCATGCCGTTGGGAACATAGACGGGAATAGTGTTACCTTCCTCATCCTCAATGGTCAGTTCCGTGTCTGCAAAGTTTCCTTCATCGTAGAGCTTTTCAAGGCTGTATTCATCGGGTGGGGTGCTGATGCTCTTGAAGCGGGCAGTGGTATTGCCAGCATAGAGCTCAACCGTAGGCTCGGGTATGCCATCCAGACGGCAGAAACCTTGTACGGAGATGTTATAGACACCTCTCGGCATGTCGGAAATCACCTGATAGAGGTCGAAGTTCTGGTGCCAAGACTCTACTTCCTTGTAGTCAACACCCTCGAATACGGTCCAAGCATCGCCACGGCCTTTTGTCCAGCCTTCGAGGCCGTTCTCAAAGCCAGAGTTGTTGAGCAGTATGGTGACATCGGTACCTTCTTGCACCTTGTCGCCCTTGATGAATTCGCGAATCATCTGAGGAACAGAAGTGATCTTCTCTTCGATTTCGGCAGCTGTGATGGTGCAGTCTTCGTAGGCTTCCTGGAGTTCTTCCTTCAAATCGTCCAACTGATTGGTCAGGTCGTTCCAATCCTTGTTCTCACCTACTTTGTCAATGTACTCATCCAATCCGCCTCCAAAGACGAATTCATAGAGCTTCTTGTAGGCTTCGACGGAAGTCTTGAACTGAGCCATTGCAGCTTGAAGCTTTTCTGTGGCAGCAGTGCAAGCTTCTGCATCGCCACCAACGTTCACAACGTCTTGAGCGGCCTCGAGAGCAGCGGAGAATGCTTCTGCATCAGCAGCATAGGCGGGCTCATAAACATCTACGTCTTCAGCGGCCCTGATAGCATCCTTCAGGATAGCCATTTCAGGAATGTCATCAGTGAAGCCGTAATAGGTAATCATGAAGTTGTCGGCAGCAATCCAGTTGGCGGTGGCGCCCTCTGTCTTCAGACCGAAGGTGAGTTCGTCGGCACCCGGATTGATGAAGGTGACGGAGAAATGTTCGGGCTGTCCGTTGCCAGTTGAAAGTGCTTTCTTTGCTTCATATTCTCCAGCCTTGATGAAGAGGTAAACACCTTCTGTAGGATTCTTACCGATGCCGCCATCTGCGCTGTGGTCTGCCCACTGGTAGTTGGATACGGCATCAGCCTCCAGAACGTACTTACCCTTCGGCAAACCATAGACCGTCTGCTGCAGGTAGCCGTCGCCGATGGTCCAAGGCTGACCGTCGCTCTTCCAAGCCTCGATGAAGCGGCTGATGGTGACGTCGCCATTGGTGTAGTTGGAGCCTTGGAAGCCGATATTGTTGGCTTGTTGACCACTGACATAGTTGGTTGTCCAACCGCTGATGTCGCCTGTCTCGAAGTCGGGATTCTCGAGGACGTCTGCTGTCACATCAATGGGGTCGTCTTCGCTGGCTCCACTGAAGAGGTCTTCGAACATAGCCCGGTTGATGGCTGCCTTGAGCGCATTGGAGGCTATCTCCAGCTCTTCCTTGGTGGCATTGGGATTTTCATAGACGGCGGTAGCGTCTTTTGTGTCAACCTCGAAGTCAAGTTCGGTGGTGCTGAGGAGCAGTTCATAGAGAGCCTTGCGAGCCTCGAAAGCTTTGAGCTGTGAGAGGTAGGCGGCAGCATCAATGAACATCCAGTCGATATAAGCGTTCTCCTGATCTTCGGTCATGTTGAAGACGACCACGGTGGAGGGCTCTAAACCAGTTTCCTCATCGATAATCAACGCACCGTCTTCGTCCACGGCAATGGGGCCATTGGTGCCGTCCCAGCCAGCAAACTGAGTGGCTGCCTCGGGGAAAGTGGGGTCGCCCGGGGCGGTCTGAATGCGGAAGAAACCGTTCTCAGCCTTGGCGATGCTCCAAATGTAACCTTTGGTTTGTGAAGCATGGTCTATGAAGCCGCTCTCTTCACTATCACGGAAGAGATAGGTGTTGGTAAATGTGCGTGCTCCATTGGCGCCGTTGACGTTAAACGTGCCATCCAGACGGAGGGAGTAACCAGAACAGGTGGAGCCGCTGAATGTCTGCGTGGAGTCTGCCACGTAGATGGCCAGAGCAGGAGAAAACTCAGAGTTCACACCGTCCAGTGTAAGACTGATCTGAGTGGACCAGGCGTTGCCGCCCGTGATGAACTGACCAGCACCTACATTCATGATGTAGTAGGTCTTCCCAGCTTCCACAGAAGCAACATTTTTCTTCTCAAGCACAGGCTCAGTGGGTTCTGTCCATTGTGCCCACGCACTTGTGCTCATGAACATCGCACCCGTAAGTGCAATGAGAGAGAGGTACTTGTGTTTCATAAAGCAGTTAATAAAACAGTTAATAATAAAGTTAATTAGTAAATATACAACAAATGATGGGCAAAATTACACTTATTTATTGAACAACGCGCACGCGCGTATGTTAAATTGAAGATGCGTTAAGTATTATTAACAAAAAAGCACTGCGGGAAGGCCGCAGTGCTTCAAGTGCAGGAGTATTCAGATGAAAACTCGTTGGCTATTACATTTATTTCACCAACACTTTGCGAATGGTGCCGTCAGACATACGCATGATGTTGATACCACGGCGAAGCTGTCCTTGTTGACGACCGTCGATGGCGAAGATGGCAGCTGGAGCAATGCCGTTCGTCTTGTCGGCCGCAAGACCCTCAACACCCACAGGTGCTTCTGTTCCAAGGTAGGATAGGCGGAAGTTGTCGATGGGGCACCAGTCGTTGCTGACAGCAACCAACTTGCGAATACCGAAGCGCACTGCACCCTCTCCCTGACCATAGTGGAAGGTGACCACATTGTGATAGCGTTCTTCGCCAATGAAGGACTGGAAATGAGAACGGCTGTTTGGAGCATCAAAGTTGACGCCAGCAGTGGTCGTGTAGATGGTATTGATAGGGGCGTATTCGGCCTTTTCCTCATAAGGTACAAGGATGGCACCTACCAATGTATCGCTCCACTGTACCAGCTTTTCCATCTTTTCCCAACCTTGAGCAGCTGCATAGAGGTATGCCTCGTTGACAAGGGTCGTGTCTTGTCCCTTATTCTGAAGATTGAGCACTGATAGCTCATTGTCCGTGCTGCCGGCACGGTAGAAAGCATCCACCTCTAAACGCCAGAAGCCTTCTTTCAGATAGGGAAGTTCCTGATACAACTCGAAGGGGCTGCTTTGCCAGAACTCGATGCAACCGTCTGCGTCAGTACCACCGATACTGGTAGCTTCCACAACCCATCCGTTCTTGTTGTTGTTGTCGAATGTGGCATTAGTGATGGCTTCGCTGAAGTCGATGGGGTTCTCGAGAGAAGCCTCGCTGAAGTCTTTCGTGAGGAGATAAGGAATCCATCCTTCTTCCAGACGTTTCTGGAAGTCTTCAAGCTGTTCTTTGCTTTCGTAGGTTTCGGAAGCGAAGATTTCGTCAATCAGGGCTGGATATTCCGTGCCTTCGTATATCATGCCTTCGTTAGCCAGCTCGCCAATTAGCTGGTCACGGTTCGAAGCTTCTTCCGTGACAGCAACGCGCAATGCATCAGCTTCCTTGGCATAGGCGATGGCGGCGGTAAGTTCGGTGATGGCTGCCTTAATGTCTGTGCTCTCCTGTGTAGCCAGAGCTTGATTGCCGTTGGTGATGCCGGTGTTCAGCTTGTTGACAGCTTCAACGACAGCACTGGTTGAACTGATAGGATCTGCAAGTTCCTCTGCCTGTGCAATGAGGGCTTTGAGGTCGTCGATGAGACCACTGTCGTCCATACCCATGTATTCAATGGTGAAGCCATACCAGAGTACCCAGCTGTTGTTGCCGTTCTGGATGCCGTCTGTGGCACGGATGCCGAAGCGCAGCACGTCGCCATCATTGATAACGTTGGCTTCTGCTGAAATCCGGCACATGGCAGCACGGTCTTCATATTGTTCTTCGGTGAAGAGCTTGTAAGCACCCTGTTGGTTGTTGATGACGTAAATCGTGTTGCCTTCTAAGTCTGTGATTTCGGCATCACTGTTGATGTTGGCATCACCAGCCACGGCAGCTACGTTGGTAATCTGTGTGCTGTTGTTTCCTGCGTAGAGCACGGCCACACCGTCTTCGATTTCTTCGTTGATGTAAGCATTGTAGTTGCTTGCGTTCTCAGAAATACGATAGAAAGCGTGGGTCGAGATGCGGTACTTGCCTTTTGGCAGGTCGGCGAGGTCACGGTAGATGTTGAACGGAGCCACGTTCCAAACCTCTGCCGTGCCGTAGTTGGTCTTGAAGTTGCCTGTCTGGGTTTCGTTGATATAAACAGGATTTTCAGCGGGATAACCGTTAGTGAAAGCTGTCTGGGTAGTACCATATTCAAAGCTCATGTGTTCGATGAGCGGAGTGATGTCGAGAGGCACATCGAGTGGTTGTCCTGCCTTGACGGCAGCATCGAACATCTCTTTGATGGTCTCGGTGACCATGTCGTCGTAGCCATCAATGGCGGCGTTGATTTCCTCTGCAGAGAGGTTGTAGCTACCTGTGGCGGTTTCCATCTTGTCGAGCAACTCGGTAATCTTGTTAAGCAGAATCTTATAGCTTTCGATGCCGTTGTACTTGGCCTCTTCTGCATTCAGCTTTTCTATGAAGGCTTCGAGCTTGCCGTATGCCTCAATTGAAACCACCAAAGCCGTGCGTGCATTGTTCAAGCGTGTGAAAGCTGCGGTGTAGCTTTCGGCCTTAGCAGGATCTGCACCAGCGTTCACAAGGCCTTCTGCTTCTTTCAGTGCAGACTCAAATTCTTCCTCAACTGTTCTCTGAGCTTCGTAGCCATTCTCTTTCAGAGCTTTTGAATTAGCAACTTCTGCACGCAAAGCGGTGTAGGAAGGAGGTGTTTGGCTCTTGCCGGCAGCGGAAAGCTTGAAGTTGTCGGCTGCCATCCAGTTAAGGTTGGTGTTGTCTGCCATTAAGCCGACATTGATGCTGTCAACGCCCTCGATGTCGAACTCGAAAGAGAAGTGAGCGGGTACGCGGCTGACGGTGCCTTCCTCGTCCTCGACTTCAATATCAGACAGCGACTGCTCACTGGGAACGGTGATGACACCGTCGGAATAATAGAGGTAGATACCAGTGTAGTCTTCGGGATAGACATATCCTTCGTCATCGATTCCTGTCTGGTTGCGGGCAATGCCGTCGCATTCCAGGATGTAGTGTCCGTCGGGTAGTCCCTTAATGGTCTGGTAGATGAAGCCGTTGCTGAGGGGGGTAGGAGCGGGACGCCAAGCCTCGATGAATTTCTCGATGGTGATGCCCTGTTCTTCGTTCCTGTAGATGTTGTTAGCTTGATATCCTTGGTTCTGTCCGATGCCTTCCGTCACCGTCCATCCGTTGATGTTACCTGTGTTGAAGTCGGGATTAACGAGCACATAGTTGGTCAAGTCAACGAGGTTATCAGTGGTGGAGTTCGTCTGGGCATACTCGAGAATCTTCACACGTACAAGAGCGCGCAAAGCCTCTGTGGCTTCCTGGATTTGCTCCGTAGTAGATTCTGGATTGTTATACACATTGCTGGCGTCGCTATAGTCAGCTCCGTACTTGACGGCATCGTTCAGCATGTTGTAGAGAGCGATGCGTGGTTCATAAGCAGACATGGCGGCATTGTAAACTTCCATCTCTGCATCATACTGCTCCTTCAAGGGCAGATAGGTCTCGTTGTATACCTCGACCTCAGCAGCGAAAGCTTCGGTATCAACGTTGTCCACGGGAATAAATTGCCACAGAGTGCCTCGATCCGTAGCAGCGGCATTGAATTTGACAGGAGCTCCGGGCTCATAGGCTGCGGCATATTGGCTGGCAGCATTGGGATATTGGGGGTCTCCTTCGGCGGTCTGGATGTAGTAGTAATCACCCGTCTTAGTCAGACTCCAAATGAATCCGCGGTTCTGTGAGCCAAGATCCACGAAACCACTTTCCTCGCTGTCACGGAAAAGTTGTTTGCCGGCGGCAATCCTGTAGTCCACGCGGTTGTGGTCACCCGAGAAGTAATGGTCTTCTGCCAATGCAATGGTATAGCCCTCAGCAGAGCCACCATCCCATGTCGCAGAAGCTTCAGTGATGACAACCTTCAGGTAGGGAGTCATGTTGTCGCTCAAGGAAATTTGGGTTGCCCAGCTGTTGGCACCGGTGATGAACTGACCACATTCGACGTTCCGAATGTAGTAGGTGTTTCCACTTTCGATGTCTTCAGCTTCCAGTTGTGGGTACACCAGCCCCGACGGCATTTCAGGCTTCGTCGGTTCAATAGGTGCCGTCCACGTTTGAGCCATAGCCGACAGGGCAAGTGCGGCAAGAGCTACAATTGAAAGTAAACGTTGTCTCATGTAAACATAGTTTTTAGTGAGTGAATAATGTGGTTGATTTCTCGTTTGGATGTAGTGCGTTGTGCGCTTACAGCGTGCAAAGATACATTCTTTGTCGGTCGTTTATGCACGAAAGGTATAGAAAAAGGTGGTTCCATTAAGCATTATTAACGAATAGGCATGAAATGTTCACGCGCGCGTATAGAAATAATAAGGTGAAGAATGAGCCTCATACATTTTTTTTGCAATTATTTTGCTGTTATGGTGTGAATGTGTTATTTTTGCAGCGCAAATAAGAATATACGCATAGTAATATGACAATAGCAGTAGATTTCGACGGTACCATCGTGCGTCACCGCTACCCAGATATTGGGGAGGAGTTACCCTTTGCAACACAGACCTTGCGAATGTTGATAGAGGATCGTCACAGGTTGATTCTCTGGAGCGTACGTGAAGGAAAGTTGTTGGACGATGCTGTGGATTGGTGTCGTCAGCGTGGCGTAGAGTTCTATGCAGTAAATCGCGATTATCCAGAGGAAGACATCACCAAGAACGAGCATTTCAGCCGTAAGCTGAAAGTCGATCTCTGGATAGACGACCGCAATGTAGGTGGCCTGCCTGACTGGGGCACCATCTATAGGATGATTAAGGAGCGAAAAACCTATGAGCAAGTGCTCATGGAAGAACTACGCCCGGAAACCGCCCGTCCAAAGCCGAAGAAGAAGTGGTGGCAGTTCTGACATAGGTCAGAGCTCATTGCCGAGGTGATAGAAGTAATCGAGGACAACCTCTTCGGTGATGTCAGATGTGTTACGTGCAGGTTGGAAGTATGGCGTTGAACGTTTGCCACGCAGTACTTCGTTGACCAACGGATGTTGTTCGTTGGCCGTAAATTCATATAGGATATCGTTGACCAACGAAAGCGGCAGATGCAGTTGGGCCGCAAGTTGAGGAGCCGAGAGTGCCTCTCCTTGCTCAAAAGCCTGACACAGTTCTTTCATGATGCTGACGGCCACGCGGTCATGAGCGGCACGACTGAGGTGAGGAGCCGCTTTCTCAAAGGCAAAGTCGGCTTCCATCTGGTTGGCGTAGGATAGTTGTGCACCAAAGAGACAGATAATCCATGAGAGCTGCACCCACAGCATGAAAAGCGGAATGGCTGCGAAGGAGCCGTAGATGGCATTGTAAGAGGAGATCCATACTTGAGAATGGATATAGAACCACTGCAAGCCTTGGAAGGCGATGCCTGCCAGAAACGCCGGTAAAGCCGTTGCCGACCACTGGACTTCGGTATTGGGCATGGCTTTGTAAAGAAGCATGAAGGCAAGACACGACAGAACATAGGGCGATAGCTGCACAAGTATCTGAATGCCAGTATTGATGAAGGTGAATGACGGCAGGAAGCTACCGATGCCTACCAGGAAAATCTGTAAGCCAGAGGTAATGACGATGACGACAGGCAGCAGGAAGAAGATGCCGATATAGTCAATGGCACGGCGATAGATGTTGCGGGAGGTCTTCACTTGCCAAATGGTGTTGAAGGCTGTCTCAATATTTGAAGTCAGGTTGATAAGCGTATAGAACAGCATGATCAGACCGACCCCGATGAAGACACCGCCACGTGCGCGTTCGAGGTATGAATTGACAAACTCCATGATGGTTTCTGTCATTTCCGGTGTGAAGCGGACGTTTTCGTTGAGCTTTTGTTCAATGAGTTGGTCGAAGCCGAAACCGCGTGCGATGGCGAAGACAATGGCCAGAATTGGCACGGCACCGAGGATGCTGGCGTAAGTGAGAGCAGCAGCATGTGCACTAAGGTTACGGCTCACAAAAAGCTCAACGGCCATGACGAGACGGCGTGCGGTATGTACTGCTATCTGTGGCCATCGTGTCAATTGACTAAGGTCTGTCAGCCATAAGCGATCCATGAAGGAAGCACTGCCCTCTGTTTCCTCGCGGGAAGGGAGGGTCGTTGAAACCTGTGAAGGATGAATACGTTTCCTTTTCATAGATAGCGGTTTAGACATCCACCGTACCTGCATGGGAGGGGGTGGGGGAGTACTTTGATAAAAAAGCAGTAGGTCTGTAAGCCGGGTTCTGTACCCGCCTGAGCGGGTGCTTGTCATTTATCTACGACATCGCTCTCGCGGTGCCTCTATCGTTCTACCCTCCGACTTGGACGGGTCGCCCTCTCTCACCCTTGCGTCCACATGATGGGGCGCAGTCGATGCTTTGTCGGTTTACGCGAACTTTCAACCTCTGGTGTGCACAGCCCGCACGTCGCCGTACGGCTGGTAGGCTCTTACCCCACCTTCTCACCCTTGCCTTGCGGCGGTTCTTTTCTTCTGCACTTGCAAGCCCTCACGGACTTCTACCCGTTAGGTAGCAGAGCACCCTGTGTTGCCCGGACTTTCCTCTCGCCCATTTTCCGAAGAAACGAGCCAGCGACAAGCCGTCCTACTGCTTTTCTGGTGCAAAGGTACAAAACTTTTGCAAAACAAACCTCACATCTTATAAAAAAGTATTATCTTTGCCGCGCAAAGATGAATTTTATATGATATCAAGAAAGACTTTAGTGCTTGCCGCGGCGATGTTCACGGCAGCTAACTTTTCAGCTCAAACCATCACTAATCCGAGTTTCGAGGATGGTACCAATGGCTGGACAGTGAGCCGGATGCAGTTACAGACGAACGATGCCATGTCCACTTACAAGGCTGGCAACACATACATCGAGCGTTGGCTTCCTGCTCCAGGCCTGCTGGGAAGTGCCTCTGTTAAGCAGACCGTAACAGGCTTGACGAATGGCGTTTACCGTCTCACGGTGGCTGCTCAGAACATCTCCCAGAGCAACGAAAACACGGCTCAAGTGGGAGCCTGGATTGTCGGAAATGGCCTGCGTACTTCCGTGACGTCTCGCAACACCTACACGCTCGACTTCTTCGTGACAGACGGCACGGCAGAGATTGGCTTCCTATGCGATGGTGCTTCAGGCAACTGGGTGGGGTGCGACAATTTCCGCCTCACTTATCGCGGCAATACCAGCACTTACATTTCTAACGCTGCCAACACCGTGAAGAATCGTGCCAACACGCTCCTTAGCACCTATGGCAGCGATGCGGAATACAGTAACCTCGTTGCTACCTTGACTACCGCCATTAGCGATGGCAACCTTACGACTGTGGCCAATGCTGCGAAGGCTGTCGTCGCTGGTGAACGTGCCTACCGCCTGCGTCATCCCAGTGGTTCAGCTCCTACGGTGAAGACCTGTTCCCGCCATGCCCGTGGCAGCATCTGGATTTTTGGACGTTTAGAACGTTCTGGCACGGCGGCTATGGAAGAAGGCTTCTGCTGGAGCACCAATCCCGATCCGACTTTGGCCGACGACAACTATTCCAACGACTGGCTGGATTCCTATGGCAAGGTCATTTGGATGCAAGGCCTTCAACCAGGAACGATGTATTATGTACGCGCCTACTCGATTTCTCAAAACTATGCCGTCGGCTATGGTGATGTCATCAAGGTGCCGACGTTACCCCAAGGCAATATCCACTGGAGCTATGGCAACGAGGGCGATACAGAAATCAACGACCGCATCACCAATGCTGCGTCCTTAGCCTTTGACCACTATTGGAGCAATCTTACTCAGTTGACGTCGTTCTATCCCAGCCTTCACTATGCTTCCGGTACCCCTACTGCCGATTGCAGCTATGGCGGTTGGATGCGTATAGGCCCAAATACCAGCTATCAGAAGGCAGGAACCATCATGCACGAGGCTCTTCATGGAGTGGGCGTAGGAACTCATTCGATGTGGGGCGACTTCATAAGAAACCAATACCCCGTCTGGGATATATTGCGTTTCTGGAACAATGACGAAACATCAGTGTTGAGCGGAGATAGCCAGCATTTATGGCCATACGGCATCAATGGTGCACAAGAAGACAAAGCTACAGACCAGCTTTACATCGGGAACAGCCTTCTCTGTGAGGCTCTTGGAGAAGGTGGACTTCCGCCAACGGATGCCCAATGGCTGTTGCCTTACTACGCATTTCCACAGGACGACGATACAAAATACTATATCAAGTGCGAGGACAAGAACAGGGGTTTGACCTCCCACTATCTCGTGGAGAACAGCAGCGGTAACCTTGTATGGCAGGAAATGACTGCTTCTCAGGCACAGTCCAACGACAGGGCTGCATGGTACTTGACGTTCAATGCGTCTGTGCAACGTTATCGTATCAAGAATGCTTCTACCCGTCGCTATATTCGCTACAACAATGGCTTCACCACTGGCTCTACAGGAACAGACATCCAAATGAAGAAATGTCGTGTTGATGTGAACGTGGGGTCACAAGTCTATCAGGGCTATTACTTCCTCGATTACAACAGTCGCCAGGCAATGGAAGCCAAAGCCAATGGGAGTGTTGGTCCCTCAACCTTCAATATCTATGACGATGCCACCACCCAACGCTGGGTGATTCTCGCTGAAGGTCAGGAGATGACTGATTTTGAGAAGGGAGCCACCGAAATCCAGCTTGACAAACTACGTCATTACCTCAATGGCTATACCGCCGCCAAAAACGTGTCGCATATCGAGAAGGTTAGCGGTGCCACAACGATGCTTACTGAAACTATCAGTACCATCAGCTCAGCAATTAGCGGGACGGTGACTATGGCTCAGGTGAACCAGTATATCAGCGACATCAAGAGTGCTGGCCTTTCGTTCCTCAACAACACCAAGCCGGCGGATGATACCTATTATGACCTTACCTTCCTCATCGAGAATCCCGATTTCACCGAGGGTACAAAAGGCTGGTCGCTCAATCCCACCCACAACTATGGAGCCGTGGAATTCTTTCAGACGACCTTCGATTTCTACCAAATTCTTCCAGACATGCCAGCGGGCATCTATCGATTCACGGCAGACGCTTTCCAGCGTCCTGGAAGTAACGACAACGTCTATACGGCCTTCAGCGGTGGTCAGGACAATGTGAACGCCGTCATCTATATCAACTCTTCTTCACAGACAATCAAGAACGTGATGTCGGGAGCACAAGCTGCCTCCATCAGTAACGGCGAGTACAAGAGTGCCGGTGGAACCTACACCCCCGACAATATGGAGTCTGGCAGCGCCTATCTTGCCCGCAACTTCTACAACAACAGCTTGCAGGGCGAATTTGCCTCGGGTAGTCTGCAAATAGGTCTGCGCGGTACCGTATCCGATAACAGATACTGGACAATGGCCGATAACTTTAAGCTCTATTTCCTTGGTTCAGATGGTGAAGTACTGACGCTGAAAGAACAGCTTGTGGCCAATGGCTTCAACAAGCTCACGTCGCTGCCAGCCGATTACAGCCCCTACTTCTTTGTCCTCTACGACCACGCCCAGAACTTGGTGCTCGTGCAGAAAGACCCGAATCATCAGGGGGGCAGCAAGTCGATGTGGTACGATGCCGATGCTAACCCGATGACCCACAAGGAAACGCTTTGGACGATGGATGCCTTCACGCAGGACAACACGCTCTATCAGGTGCTGGCTAACGCCACTTATCCCGATGTCATGTTCCAGACAGAGTGGAAAGCAGGTTGGAACTACCGTTGCAGCGATAACGGCGGTGATGGCAATCTCGGATGGGGACGCACGAAGTATGACTATCTACCAGATGGCTATTGGACCATCCAGAATGGTGTCTATCCCGATGCAGGCTATCTTGGACCTTGGGAAAACATCATCACCGATGATGCAGAGACAGCCCTGAACAAGTTGGACGATGCCATCGGACATTTCGACGTATTCTCCATTCTCCGTGGCGACTACGTACAGCGATTCGACACGGGCTACGAAGGAGCCACCTACGCGAAGCCATTCGACATCACCTACGTCTTGGAAAATCCTGGGGGCGAACGTCGTTCTTCCGTCGGTTGGACGTTTGTCGGCGACGACTGGACTTCGCAAAACAACGATGCCTTAATCGGCAAGATTGGTGACCGCTATCTGGAACGCTGGAATGTCGATGGCGTGGGCGATGCCGATATCTATCAGGAAATTTCAGGCCTGCCCGAAGGTGTCTATCGCTTCTCAGCCTTGGCCAATGTCAGTGCCGGCGGAACAGGCTTCTATCTCTATGCCAACAACCAGAAGACAGCCTCGTCAGATGCCAATGTCGGCACCCGCACTGCTGTCATCGTTCACGTGAAAGACGGACATCTGCGTGTGGGAGCTAAGGCCGACGGTGTCACGGCACGGTGGATTGCCTTCGACGATGCACGCCTTGAATACCTTGGAGCCCGGTTACGTGGCGATGTGAACGGCGATGGTGATGTGTCGATTGCCGACGTAACAGCACTGGTCAACATTATCCTTGGGAGAAGCGATGATGTTGTGTCTGCAGCCGACGTGAACAACGATGGTGGCGTGACGATTGCCGACGTGACTGCTCTCGTCAACATCATTCTCGGAAAACAATGATTTTCTTTGGACAATCCGCCGATAATTTTGTAACTTTGCGCGCAATTCGTAAATAGTACATTGTATAATAGATAATCTAAATGACACAAGCAATTCAAAAGACTCTCCGTGACAGTGCTGCCATGCGCTGGACGGCCTTGCTGCTCTTGGCCTTGGCCATGTTTTGCAGCTACATTTTCATGGACATCCTCTCGCCCATCAAGGACTACATGCAGGAAACGCGTGGGTGGGACTCGCTGGCTTTCGGCAC
>JAGCPY010000061.1 GCA_017965425.1 Bacteroidaceae bacterium
ATAGTTGTTTTTGGTTGAACGACAAAACATTGCGGTGGTTTTATCGTCCCTGTTTGTCCCTTTTTGTTCTTTATCTTGATGTCTCATGATGATGGTGCATGAAAGGCGATTGCGGCGCGCTGGGCTGTAGTAATTTTGCATTGTCAAACCAAGAGAAGTGGCTCAAACCCTTAAGAGAAGAAACCTAAGAGTTGGTTGAAGAGTGTTAGCGCTTTTGCCAATGGCTTGGGTGGTTCCCTTTTCTTTGGCATTGATAATGACGGCACGAAGAAGAAGGTGGTGGTGAAGTAGCAAATCATTCCACCTTATTATAATGTTCGCATGCAGCACTCGGCTCATGCGGACATTTTCTTCTGCAATTTGCTGCTGTACTTGTTCAGACATCAAATGCAGCTATCAATTGGCGTCGTGAACACCTTTGAAAGATGGCAAATACCAATAGAAAAGCATAAAAACATCCCGTTTTTAGCCTCCGTACAAGAAAAACAAGGCAATCGTTGCACGCGTTCCACGAAAAATGATTACTTTTGCATTGGTTTAATATGTAAATCTTTCCAAAAGTTATTATCGACAACCTTAATAAATGTTTTTATGAAACAAATAATCCTTGCAATGTTTGCAGCCGTAGCGCTCCTGTTAGGCATGGGCGCTTGCAAAGATTCTGATGACCCTGCAATCTCCAGCCGGCAGGAGATCGAAGAGAGCCTCATCGGTCTGTGGTACGAGGAGTTCGACTATGAGGACGTCACCGAGGACGGCAAGCCCTTCAACCATGCCCTGATTGCCGTGGAGGCCAAAGCCGACCACACGGGCTACGTCGCGCTGGCCGTGTTCGACGATGAATTCAACGAGCCGCTTGAGATTTACGGCGGTCCTACGGATGCCCCGTTCACATGGCAGGTGACAGACAAAGGACATGTCACCCTGACAGACCCGAATACAGGCACGAGCATCAAGTTGGCTCCTACGCGCAGTGACGGGAACCACAGCGACTTTGTCGATATTGGTCAGATTGATATGAATTGTACGCAGGGTAGCGTCGCCTTCAGCAATGCTTCCCATTCTGGCTCGCTAAAAAGGGCTGGAAGCAATAAGAGCAATTTGATTCAGGACTGGATGGCGAAGTCCACCCTCCCACGAGCCTGCATCACCGACAGTATACCTGTGGAGCTTTTCCCCGATTATATGAACTACGTGTTCAACTACCCATCCATAGACCCCTACGGCAATCCCTGCACACTCAGCGGAACCATCACGGTCAACAAGTCGCTGCTGAGCGAGAACAAGCCCTTCAACGGCATCCTGCTCTTCAACCATTTCACCATCTACGCCACCACGCAGGCACCTTCACGCGGAGCCGTCGAGTTCCCGACGGGAGCCGCCTTCACAGACTTCATCATCGTCGCCCCCGACTACTACGGCTTCGGCATCACGGAGAAAGAGCCGCAGGCCTATTGTATCTCACGAGTCAACGGCCGCAATTCCCTCGATGCCTACCTCGCTGCCAAGCGGCTGATAGAAGACCTGAAGGTGAAGAAAGGCAAAGACTTCGTCATCGCAGGCTATTCGGAGGGCGGGCAGACAACAATGGCCGTGCTGCGCGAGATTGCTGAACGCCATCCCGAGATAAAGGTCAAACGTGCCTTCGCCGGCGCCGGACCCTACGACATCAATTCGATGTACGATGCCATCACCAAGGGTGTCACCGAGATGCCCAGCACCGTCTGCAACCTGCTCTATGCCTACAACCACTTCTTCCGTCTGGGGTTTGACATCCACGACTATCTGAAGGATCCCGTGGCCAGCCACTTCGACGAGTGGTTCCTCAGCAAGAAATACAAGCGCCTGGCTCTTGACTTGGAGCTTATCAAGACCCAGAAGACGAGTGACTTCTGCACCGCTGCCGTGCTCGATAACGGCAGTACCCTGTCGCGCCGGTTCAAGGCCGCCTTCAGCGAGGATGCCCTCACCAGCGGCTGGACACCCCGCAGCGACTTCGACGTCATGCTTTTCCACGATACCGATGACGATGTCGTTCCGGTGGAGAACTTTTATGTCATGAGCAAGTTCCTCAAAGATCACGGTGTCAAGACACAAGAGTTTGTCGGTAAGTACAGCTCCGAAGTGACCAAGGAACTCGGCATCACCAACCATGAGGTATCTGGCGTTACCTTTTTCCTCAGGATTATCGAGTGGATAACGGCGAACTATTGACACGGGAAGCGACCAAACAGATGCGCACATGTATACACAATCGTGTCAAGTCCAGTTTCTTGAGGCCATGAAGCCCTTACGCTTTTGAAGATGTTTACGCGCATACTATGATTCTTGTTTAGTCAGATGCCAATTGTGGCAGAAAGGACAACGATAGACACGACGCTCTTGACGTGCTCCGCTACGTGAGTGCCGACAAGAGGCCATTGCAAGCATCGCAGCAATCTTGTCACGATACGATATTTTTCCTGTTGCTTCACAAACAGATGCGGCAGTTGACTTCATATTATCCCATTGGATGATAAGTGAAGAATTGATAACGCGTACAAAGGTACAGAGAATTAAGCACATTATGGCTACAATAAGCATGAAAAGGTGTCGAAGTACCCCTATTTTAGCCTCTGCAATCACTTTTTCGGCGCTTAATGCTTCATTTTGACTCCTTTTTAGTATTTTTGCAACGGATTCCGCTCTGAATGCGGTTTCCAAAGACACAATAGTAATCGTAACAATCGGATTCAAGACACATGGCAACTTATACAATTACATTGAACGAGCGAACCTCCGCTGGTAAGGCACTTATGGCTTATCTGGAGGCATTGGGCGTGCTCGTCTCCAAGGTCACACCAAAGGCTAAGAGCAGTTACTTGCGTTCTCAAGAAGACAAACAGGCTGGTCGCGTAGAAAAATTCTCCTCATCAGAGGAAATGTTCAAGTCTTTAGGTATCTAATCATCCATGTACGAGATCGGAATGACCAAGACGTTCCGCAAAGACACGGAACGATGTCGCAAGCGTGGGTATGACATGGAACTGCTCAAGACCGCCATACGTTTGCTTGAAGCTGACGGTCAACTTCCAAAGAGTTACTACCCTCATAAACTTTCGGCTCAATATGGCGGATGTTGGGAATGTCACATAAAGCCTGACTGGCTCTTGATTTGGGAGCAGAACGATACAGAACTGACTCTCTTGTTCACAGGAACAGGTACTCATTCCGACTTGTTCTGAATGGACATAAGACTGCGCTCGACCTTTGGTCGCTTCAAGCCTGAAGAACGTCCACTTTTGATTCTTGTTTCAGATAACGATTTCCCCCGCTCGGCATCCCGAAGGGTGTCGCTTACCTTAGCAAAAATACGTCGAACAGCGTAAGCGAAGTAGATTGCTCATGTTTTTTCATTCTAAGAGAAACAAAATAGTATTATGACTCGAAAGGAAATCATAGACAAGCTTGATTGCGTTGAAAGGGAGGTGAAGGAAATCAGGGAGTATCTTTCGCAGAGTGAGGTAGGAGCGGTTACGCATGTAGATTTTCCATTAGCCATTGAGCCAGACTTCAAATTGGAATATACGTTAGAGGATTTGTACAGAGAGTTTGGCAGCAAGAAATCTTTGGCTCACCGATTAAAGACGGCTCTCCAAAAGCGAAATATCAAAACCTTGGAAGGTTTTCTGTCACTCACGCCAGGCGAATTGTTAGATTTGGAAAACGTCGGCTACGACACATTGCTTCGCACTAAAAAGGCTTTGAGTAGGTTGGGGATTGATTGGTGAATGAAAGGTTATCGAGCAAACTATATGTGTTATAGGACAAGGAAAGTGTATTGTGCCACATTTAATATTAGGGGGCGGTTCTTGGTTCATAGAACTGCCCCCTAATCTGTACTATCATGGGTTATACTCCAAAAACATTTTCAAGATTTACTCCAGCTGTAGAAAAAAACGATTCAATTGTAGCTTTCATTTGGACTTCGGCTCCATTGTCTATAGAATGCACCAAGAGTTGTTCTGTATCTTCTTTCCATTTCCTTACACTTGTTGGATCCATGATGTTTATGATATCTTCTTTGTCGGATTTTATCTCTTTAAGAGGTGAATTCTGATTATTCAATTGCCCATACGCATAACTCTCAAACATAGGTATTGTATAGTCCTTTCCCACAAAACGAATAATTTCATCTGAAAGTGGTGAGTGTATTCCATTTTCATTACTAATCATGGTGACTTTCAACTCCTTTATCCTTTTACGCATCTGTTTCCAGATAATGGTATCATTTTCGTTGAATCCTAGATAATCAAAGGAGCAAGTTATTTGTCCCTCGTTCAGTTTTCCTTTTACAACATACAGAAGTTTCATGTGTTGTTTTACGAAATCTGGTCTAATAGCAAGATTGTATGTGCTACCTAACATTTTTACACTCGGATATATTATAGCGTCCGTTTGGTATATCCCATTCATGGTCGCTTTCTGTAGATTGAGAATGCTATGCGCTATGGCTCCCGATAAATAGTAGATATACTTATTTTCAGCAAATGGACTTTTCGCATCATGTGGTATGGAAAAGACTTTTCAGATAAGGTCTGTCATCCTTCTGATACAAGGAAAGCGGTCAATGCAGTTTTTCATTTCCAAGGCCTTTTCGTCACCGTTGGCAGATAGTTCACATAATATCTTGTACGGAACACATGGATATGACAGCATGCTTGCGTTATCTTTAACAGCCCAAATACCTGCATAGAATTCGTCGCCTTCTGTAATGTCTGTTTCTAATAGTGAAGTCTTAATATCATTTGCTGCGTAGAATGTTGGCGCGTCTAAGGTGTTCATTCGCCCTGGTTCATGGACGGAAGGAGGATACGAGAATCTCTGTGCATGCGTAATACAGTCAGAATCTCCATTCGTTTTGTTGATTTTCACACACCTGACCAAATGAGTAAATAATGTGTTGCAATTAATTTGTGGAAACAAATAACCAGACACATCTTGCATAATACTTTTTGCTTCATTACAAGATGTCACAGAACGGAGCCTTTCAATTTGACACTCAAGGTATGAGAAAGCATCGTTTGCTATGCATACAATTTCATCTTTTAATTCATCCATATAATCTTATTTTCATTTAGAAAACTAACAGTTTCAGCAAGCAGCAAAAGCAGAGTTGGCACGTAGCTTGTAAATACCACCATTATGTATGCCTTTTACAGCGGCTGCTGTGGCATAGCCGAGTTGGAGAGTCTTGTAAAAACCACCAATTTTTAAGCCTTTTACAGCAAGAATTCTGTAATAGTTTTTTCAAAGATACTTGTAAAAACCACCAATTTTTAAGCCTTTTACAGCCGACACGCCGACGTGTCAGTTCTGGCAGTGCTTGTAAATACCACCAATTTTTAAGCCTTTTACAGCGGAAGGCGAGGTGTTTGGAATCGCGGACGCCTTGTAAATACCACCAATTTTTAAGCCTTTTACAGCATCATAAATCTCGCTTCATCAAGTCTTGCACTTGTAAATACCACCAATTTTTAAGCCTTTTACAGCACTGGTCGGACTTGTTGCGCACACAGAACGCTTGTAAATACCACCAATTTTTAAGCCTTTTACAGCTGTGCCGCAGGCGGATGTCGTATTGACAGCCTTGTAAATACCACCAATTTTTAAGCCTTTTACAGCCCATCTAATCTAAGATGTTGATGGTTAGAATGGTGATACTCATTTGGTACTATTGAAACGGATTCTAAGCTCTCACAATTCTTCTTGGCAGAAGATTCGGTAACTGCTTTAGCTACGTTTCTATGCTTTCCCGCATGATGATTACAATTTTTACGTCCAACGCCACCATTGTGACGATTAACGGACGAGAATTTTAATGTTTTGTGAGATGTTCCCAAGAAATAAGCCACATCCCTGTCTTTGAGCCGACTATCTTTAAACTTCGCTATGCCTTTTTCTTCGAGTTTACAGAAGATAGGATAATCGACTTTCATACGTTCTATATCATAGTCTTTTAGTTCTTCGCTTTCTGGTCTGAGGTGTTGCAAGTTAAATGCTGAAAGCATATCTCGCTGGTGGGTTCGTCCAATTGATAAGGTTACGGTACGCTCATTCAACTCATGTTTTGTAAACTTCCCAATGGTAAAGTCAAACTGTGTCGCAGCATTCTTGATTTCAACCTTATGGAATTTACCCCCTAAAGAGCGTACCTTGTTTTGCAAAATACTGACAAACATTGCTGGAGCATGATGTGCAACTGACTTGCCAAAGCGTCGCTTACATCGTATTTTCCCATTTTTGCCCCTTTTAGTTTCTTTTGCACGTTTAGCCCAACTATCAATAGGGTTGTTCTCTACGATAAATTCATCTCCTTGGGACAGCAAGGCATTTGCCATATCTATATGTTGCTGCTTACGGATTGCGGCCTGCTTTCTGTAAAGTTCCCGTCGTTCTAACTTCAAACGTTTGTAGCGATTGGAAAAAGTCCATTTCCTACGTTCACCTTTTTCCCGCTTTTTGTATGTTTTGTCTTCGTTAAAGAAATCTGGATTAGTGTCGCGTTTGCTTCTGTCCATCTTACGATTGATGCGCCATAAATCGTGCTCTATGCTATCACATCTATCTGCGAGTTTATCCAAGGAAACACCTTGCAATGAAGATACTGCAATAGTAGAAGGGCCAACATCAATTCCCACAGTACCATTGCCCAGTGAGCGGTTCTTTTGCGGTTTCTCTCCTTTTATAGTAAGCTGTACATAATATTTGTATTTGCCACGTATGTATTCTCTGGAAACAATTATCTTCCTAACACTGCTTAAACCACCCTTAAGAGCATACATTTCATACTCTGTCAGTTCTTTATCTGGGTTAATAGGCAGGTGGATGAACTTTGCATGACTTCGTTGTTTCCCATTGATGTTAAAAGACAACATCATGTGAGTCAAGTCCAAGACAAAACCGCTAAAGCCTTTATTATTCCGACAACCAAATGTATTAAGTTCGCCTTCTTCCTTAAATGATATACGTTTGCTTTTAGAATCATAAATACGCTTTTCCCACGCTTGCTGAATTCGCAAGCCAAGTTCTTCGAGTATGGACGCATTGATGCCCAGCGAGCCATAGGTTAATCCGCTACCGATATTTCGGTTCTTAAACTTGGGAACAAAGTCAGAGATTCCGTTAGAAGCTTTTTTACCAGAATTTTTAGAACGACGTGAATAAGTGTATGGGAACTTGACAATAGCAGGATTGCCGTTCCTATCACAGAAGTCCTTGAAAGTGATTGGATGATGCTCCCAGAAATCCCGTTTCTCGTCATTGTCCTTGCAATCACGATATACTTTTTGCTGCGATAGGTAGATGTAATGATGAAGAAGTTTTCGCTGCACCATATTATATATACGGCGCAGATGCTCATACCTTTTGTTGAGGATGTCTGCTTGCCACGGCTCAACTTTCAAAGGCAGTGTCAATACGAATTCTTCTATCATAGATTAAGTTTCAATGCTCTAACATGTTGCAAAAATAGGCAAAAATCTCCAAAGTATCGCAGAAAAACCAAAAATTATAGTTAATAGGGACTCTTTTCGTGCCTTTTTTCCCTAAAACGTTTCTATTCGTATGGTTCTCTCCGTTTTTATATGTAATTTTATATGTAATTTTGCCCGTAGTAAACGAAGGAACATAATGCATATCCGTTATTTCTCTGAAAGAACAATCTGTCAACTGAAACCACAGCAGGGATTATCAGAACCTTGTCAACGTCGGGCGCTTGATGTGACATTGGCCTGCAAGTTGACGTTAACTTATGGCCAGTTTCATTCGGCAATGCTTCATAGGGAGTTGTTCATGGGTGAAAAGAAGACTTCCTATCAGCAGGCAGAGCGAATGGCGGTAATTACACTCAGTCCCACCACGATAGCAACTTATATTCCCTAATGAGGTGGTAGAGGTGGAAGGCTTTCTGCTGGCGAAGACTTACAATGGAGAGTATAGCCCTGTCTCTGTCGCCCTTCTGCTGTGCATTCTTCTCAATTATCCTTTTGCTAAAAACTCAAGAAACTCTGCCGATGTTATTATACGCGCTGATGCGGGAAAATAATTGCTGAACACGCAGAATTAAGAAAAAAGAACCGAATATATCTTCCTGAACTCCATGATTGATTGTCAAGTTGGTGAACATATCCACAAGTTTTGACGGCAACGTGTACACCTTCCACCCATAAGGTGTACACCTTCCAAGCGGATGGTCAACACACAGCCTCCTTCACCCACTATACATTGATTATTACGCCAGAAAGCCTCAATCCCTCACCTATTCCTCACCTGCAAGTTTCTCGTTTTCATCCGATTATCAAGCATGGTGAGGGAATGAGGGATTTTTTGTGGAATCAAGTGGAAGTATGAATACGCGGTAACATTACTCACATTTAGCTGTTGGTTTGATGAGTTCCTCATACCTGGCTTTCATCCCCTCGCAGAGGAAGGAGGCGCGAATGAGGGTCTGCATTTATCATTTATGTGCTTTCGGCATCAATAAATGATGAAAACATTTGGCTTTTTGTTTGTTTCATCATATATTTGCAGCACAATAGAGCGTTTTGCCATCAAGAATGAAAAAGATTCTGAAAGTCAATAATCCCAACGACTATGCACGGTTCGTGGATGCTCCGGTGCTACATCCGCTGGTCAGCATCATCCACTATGACGAGCTGGCCCCCTTTCGTCATAGCCTGAACAACTATGGTGTGTATGGGTTGTTCATCCAGCGGCAGTTTCCCCATAATCTCTCTTATGGCATGAGGAAACTGCAGGTGAGCGATGGCTCCATCATTGCCGTGGAACCTGGACAGATAGGTGGACTGGAAGATAATGGCGAACGCATCTCGTTGTGTGGTTGGGTGCTGCTTTGGTCGCCCGAGCTGTTGCACGGCACGGATCTGGAACGTCAGATTGACCACTATCAGTTCTTCTCGTATTTCTTTGATGGTTCGCTGCGTATGGAACCCAACGAATGGCTTTGCATTACGCAGTTGGTGGCGCAGATGCGACAAGAGCTAAAGACACACGAGGACTCGCCGTCTTTAAGAAATTTACTGCTGGCTTATCTGCGCCTGATACTGGAATACTGCAACCGCATCTACCAGCTCCAGCTGTCTGAAGAGAATAAGGGAGAGACCGACCTGCTAAAGCGTTTTCACAACCTGCTGCAGACCTATTTCCGCGAGAAACGCCAGTTGTCGCAAGGCCTGCCTACCGTTACTTGGTGTGCCTCCCAGCTGGCCTATTCGCCCCGTTACTTCGGCGACATCGTTCACAAGACCACGGGCGGCACAGCCATAGGCTATATCCATAACTACATCATCAACCAGGCGAAGAGTCTGCTGATGCAAGGACATAACATCAGCGAGACTTCCCGACTACTCGGCTTCGACTATCCCCACCACTTCACTCGCCTCTTCAAACGTACTACAGGCCTCTCGCCCAGCGAGTTTCTGGGGAAAACGTAGATGTAACCGAATTGTAATCGTCATTTTTAGGGTGTTTTGGATGTTTTTGCATACCTTTGCGGCGTCATCATAAAACAAACTAATATATGACCATTGAATTGTTATTCCGTTTGCTCGGTTCCTTGGCATTACTCATCTACGGCATGAAGACCATGAGCGATGCCTTGCAGAAAATGGCAGGACCGAGTTTGCGACACGTTTTAGCCCGTATGACAGGCAACCGGTTCAGCGGTATGCTGACAGGAACCATGGTCACTTGCGCCGTTCAGTCCTCCTCAGCAACGACAGTGATGACCGTCTCGTTTGTTTCAGCAGGCTTGCTCACGCTGGCACAGGCCATCTCGATTATCATGGGCGCCAACATCGGCACTACGCTCACAGCATGGATCATGTCCCTCGGCTACAATCTCGACCTCACGCTCGTCGTGTTCCCCGCCTTCTTCGTCGGCATGGTGCTCATCTACAAGAAACGTCACCGCGTCGCAGGCGACTTCCTCTTCGGCATTGCCTTCTTGTTCTGGTCGCTGGTCATGCTGAGCAGCGTGGGACGTGAAATGGACTTGGCTCATAATGAAGATGTGGTCATTTTCTTCGCCTCATTCGATACCGGCAGCTATTTCACCATCTTTGCCTTCCTGATAGCCGGCACCCTCATCACCTGCGTAGTGCAATCGTCGGCAGCCGTGATGGCCATCACCATACTGTTGTGCTCCACGGGAGTGCTGCCCATATATATGGGTATCGCCTTGGTCATGGGCGAGAACATCGGCACTACGGCCACGGCCAATCTTGCCGCACTTGGTGCAGGAACAGAGGCCCGACGGGCTGCACTTGCCCACCTGCTGTTCAACGTGTTTGGCGTCATCTGGGTGCTCTCCGTGTTCTATCCCTTTGTCGATATGGTGTGCCATCTCGTCGGCTACGACCCGTCCGAGTCGGGACAAGCAGAGCGGATACCCGTGGTCCTCGCGATGTTCCACACCTGTTTCAACGTCCTGAACACCGCCCTGCTCATCGGTTTCATCCCCCAGATAGAGCGGATAGTATGTCGGCTGCTGCCCGTGAAAACCGCCGAGGCCGAACTACCTACCACCCTGCACTTCATCAGCCGAGGCGTCATCCAGACACCCGAAATTGCCATGCTGCAAGCGCAGAAGGAAATCGTGCACTATGGAGAACGCATGCACCGCATGTTCGGAATGGTTTGTGCCATCATCGACGAGAAGGACAGGAAGGAGTTCGAGAGCCAGTACGCACGCATCGAGCGCTACGAGACCATAGCCGACAACATGGAAATGGAGATTGCCGACTATCTGGAACAGGTGGGCAAACAACACCTGTCGGACGACTCAAAGGATAAGGTACGTGTGATACTTCGCCAGATTGGCGAACTGGAATCCATCGGCGACGCATGCTACAAGATAGCACGTACGGTGAATCATCTGCGCGACAACAAAGAGGACTTTACCGCCGAGCAATACGTCAAGCTGCACGATATGCTGCAACTGGTGAACGAGGCTGTCGTACAGATGATTGTCGTGGTGAGCGGACGGCACAAAGACCTCTCGCTCTCAGACTCACAATCCATCGAGAGCGACATCAACCATCTGCGCGACCAGCTCCGCAGCGAAACCGTCGAGGGCGTCAACGCACACCAGTACACCTACACACTCGGCACTCTCTACAGCGACATCGTGTCCGACTGCGAGAGAATTGGCGACTACGTAATGAATGTCGTAGAAGCACGCCTCGGCAAGCGACTGCTTAGTTACAACGGCCTGCAGCTGAACCTCGACAAGAGGACGGCCACCGTCGACGGCACGCCCGTAAGCCTCACGCCCACAGAGTTCTCGCTGCTCCAACTGCTTCTGCAGAACCGCGGCAAAGTGCTCTCGAGGCAACATCTGATGGAGACCGTCTGGGCTGGTGTCATCGTCACCGAACGTACCGTAAACGTCAACATCACGCGCCTGCGCAAAAAGCTCGGTCCCTACGCACATAATATCGTCAGCCGAACTGGCTTTGGCTACGTGTTTGAAGAGTAAAGAGAAAAACCACAGAGAACACATATAGCGTGGGATAAATCATCGCTCTGACCTGATAAAAACATAAAAAGGCTTGCGCAAAAAGGTCTTTTCCTACCAAAAGCTTTGCACCTTAACTTGTAAATCAAAAGACAAGGGTTCTGCACAATATGGAAGACATAAAGAACACATAATTCAAAAGAGTTCCAGTTGTTCCTGTTCCAATTAAGGTTCCGAGGAGACGCAGGCTACCAAAGGGAATATACACTGACGCAGAGATAGAACTGACCGTCTATGGCAGCCAGAAAGGCGACCCCGAGCACCTACTGCGCCTCCGAACTGGCCTATTCGCCCCGGTTACTTCGGCGACATCGTTCACAAGACCACGGGCGGCACAGCCATCGGCTATTTCCATAACTACATCATCAACCAGGCGAAGAGTCTGCTGATGCAAGGACATAACATCAGCGAAACTTCCTGTCTGCTCGGCTTCGACTTCCCTCACCATTTCACCGCCTTTTCAAGCGGATAACGGGTATTACACCAACAGAGCTTTGGGGGAAATGACCATTATCCATTCTTCATAATTCATAATTCACAATGAGCACTCCGTTTGGAGTAAGACTTTTCAAGCGCAGCCAATTGTGAATTATGAATTGCCAATTATCAATTATTTCAGGAAAAAACTTTAGGATTCACTAAATAAGTAGTAACTTTGCAGCCGAAGAAACAAATCATACACCATAACAGCATGAATCCCAACTACAGCAATTATCTTCTTCACGCCAAAGTCGATGCTATGGCGAAGTTCTGAACCTGGAAAAGCTTGTTGAAGGCGAGAAGAACTCTCTGGACCAGATACGATCCTACTTCTTGCTTAATAACTGGGCTTACCGCTTTTTCCACTCCCATGACGGCTTTATGCACTTCCGCATCTCGGCCAACGGCTGCTTTACCGACGAGGATGTCTATCTGCAGCCCGACGCTGTCTCGCCCTTTATCAAGCCAGGCCACGTCGTCATGGAGCTTGGGTTCGGTCAGGGTTCCAACCTGCACTACCTCTCACGCAGCCACCCCGATGCCACCTTCATCGGCGTAGACCTCCAAACGCTGAAGCGGAAGGACATGCCGGAGAACGTGACCACCTACACCCAGGACTACAGCGACCTCTCGCGCTTCGAGGACAATTCGGTAGATGTGATGTATGCCTTCGAGACCATTGTCCACAACACCGACAAGGAGAAGATTTACAGCGAGGTGCATCGTGTACTGAAACCCGGCGGCGTGATGATTGTGTACGACTATGCACTGCGTGCACCATACGACACCTTCGACGACCATATCCATATGGCCATCGCCCTTATCTCAAAGGGCGGCGCGGTCGCCATGATTGAGTCATTGGAGGAGCTGAACGCCCATTACGCCCACTGCGGGCTGACGCTGGAGAAATGGACTGATTACACGCACGGGATATTGCCCGACCTTAAGCGTTTGGAGCGTAAGGCTGCCAAAATCATGCGCCGTCCCTGCCTCGCAAAACTGATGTTCCTATTGCTACCCGAACAGTTTGTCACAAACATCATCCTCGGCTATCTGGGCTATGACATGAACAATGCCGGCATTGGCTATTATTGCGAGTGGGTGCTGAGGAAACGTTGCTGAATGTTGCCCCGTCAAAGGATATTGATGGGTACAATGAGTTTGAAAGTGATATTACGTCCCATATTAAAGACTCCCTGGCGACCCGTCATGCTGTTTATGTCGGCATATTTTAGTCGGCTCAGGTGATTCTGATAGGCTCGGTTCAGCAAGTTGTCGGCAGTGACATAGAGATCGGCGACTTTCTTACCCTTCCAAGTTAGTTCGGTTCCAGCAGAGAGGTTCAGTAGTGTGTAGCCGGGCGTGGCAGTCTCTGTATTATCCACTGAATAGACATGACTCTGTTTCAGATAACACTCCAGAGTGGCTGTGATGTAGAGATTGTCGGCAGAGAGACCTTTGGCCTGATGAGTGTGGCGTGAATGAGAACCAATGGTGGGATGGCTATGATGCAACAGTTCCCACTTCAGCTCCGATGTCCAACGAGGAGCAGGCGTGTAAGGCAGATATTTCTGCGCTTGTGTCTCATGTAACTGACGGGCGTCAACCAAAGAAAAGGTGTTCTCGAAATGCAGCGAATGGATGGGATGGAAATCCACGCCAGCCTCGAAACCCAGCAGACGTGCGTCACCCTGTGTGTAACGATATACAGGATGACCTTGAGGCTCATCGGGAAAACCAGCGAGTACGCGATGGTGTTCATTGCCTTTCATGAAGATGTAGTTGTCAATCCGGTTGGCAAAGAGAGCCAACTGCGCCGACACATAGCGGGATGTGAAGTCAATCCCCAAGTCGGCTTGAAGGCTGTATTCGGGGTTCAGCTGTTGGTTGCCCAATTCATAACGCAGCGCTCCTTCGTGCGACCCGTTTGAACCTAATTCGCTCATATTCGGTGCTCGGAATCCACGAGCCACATTCAAGCGTAGGTTCAGATGATCGCTCATGTTCCACACAGCCCCCACGCTGCCTGTCACTCCGTTGAAGTCGCGGCTGAAATCGGTAAAACGCATAACTCCCTCCTCCTTTAATGCTTCGCCATGCAGGTAGCGATGGTCATAGCGCACGCCACCATTCAGTGTCCATCTGTTCAGTTGCTTGCTGGCAGTGGCATAAAGGCCGACGTCGAAAAGATGATAGGCGGGAATGAGGAACTCCTCTCCCAGATTCTGTGACTGTTGCCACATGCCTTGTGTGCCTGCCGATAGTTTCCAACCGCTGAACTCACTGGTCAGATAGCGCAGGTCGTAGGTGATGGTGTGAAGTTTGAAGAACAATGCAGGAAAAGTTGCTTCATCGTGCTCTGCATCTTCGTCCTCGTCGTGGTCATGCTCCTCAAACTCCTGACGGCGATTCTGCTGATAACCAATGATGGCCTTCAGCCAACCATGCGACAGGTTCAACGAGTTATCCGACACCAGCTTGAAGTGCTTCACTTGCTGGTAGGGTAAGGACTTTTTGTAACTTTTCGGAGAAACGGATGAGCACACCAACGTGCCAGTGGTGGCATCACGCTCGCCCTCGATGATACCGGGTGTCTGGTGATACCATGTCCCTGTCAGCCGCGCATAGCCCCATTGTTTCTGTAATCCCATCATGAACCGTCCCGCCATCTCCTTAAACTGTGAGCCAGGCACATAACCGTCGTACTTGTTTTTATAAGCGTGAGCCAGCTTGCCACTCCAACGAGCATCCCAAACAAGCCCTTGCTGGTTGCCACCCAAATTGAGCGAATAGCCCAGCAAACCGTTGTTTGTCTGATACTCAGCCGTAGCATTGCCTTTCAGTTCACCCTCAATAAGCGTGGGTTGACTATGCAGGATGACAACTCCGGCCATCGCGTCTGAACCATACATCAGCGAGGCAGGTCCTTTCAGAATCTCTACGGAGTTCACGCTACCCCCGTCAACCTCCACGCCGTGCTCGTCGCCCCATTGCTGCCCCTCTTGACGCACTCCCTCACTCATCACCACCACACGGTTGTAACCCAATCCGCGGATGATGGGTTTCGAGATGCCGCTGCCCGTGGTCAGTTGGCTCATGCCTGGTTGATGGGCAAGAGCATCGATGATATCGGTGGAAGCCGTCGAACGCAGTTTCTTAGCATCGACAAGACTTATCGGAGCCGTTGAATGCTTTAACTTTGTTTTGCCAGTCACTCCTGTTACCGTTACCTCGTTCAGCTGCATGTGGCGGAAGAACACGTCCGCGCTGTCGTTGGAGTGGTTATGTTGACGGGGCTCTATGCTGTCTTGTGCTGCCATCGTCAGGCATATACCCGACAACAGCAGAATGATAAAATGTCTTTTCATTCTGTGATAAATTAAATGAATAATGGATTGTTATGTAGGATCGAATGGCTCTCAGACAGCAGGAGGACCACGTGTCACGATGATGCTCAATGTCTGCGGAAGAAGGGTCGGCTGGCATTGAGCATAACTAAGCTTACATAAACAATCTGGCAGTACCACATTCACCACTTCTGCAACAACTTTCGGAAGCGACAAGAATTGGCAGAGCACGCATTCCTGCATCGTTTGCTCCTCTTGGCCAATATGCCCTCCGCAATGATGCTGTACGCAATCTGCACAATCTTCCTCGACAACAGACGGCTGGATGGGGTGGATGTGAAGCGACGATAACAACCACATTGGCAGCAGCACTGCCAACAACACTCTGGATGCTATCACTCGCTTTATCATCACATTCATGGTGCAAAGGTAAGTAAAGAATTGTTGTAATCACCAAGAAAAGGCTTGAAAATTTGCGAGGACAAACAAAAAAAGTTGCTGCCTAAAGCGTAGAGGCGTCTATTCCTTGTTGTTCCTTTTCAAAACTACCATCACTTTCATCACTTATCAATCCACTCCATTGCTTTACTGATGGATGTTTTTGAAAATGCTGAGAGGATGTTTCTATCTTTAAATCGCATTCTCCTATAATAATTGCCATCATTGGGTTACTTCCCTTATTCTTCTGCCATAAAGAGGAAACAAACCATCAAATAAATAGTAATTATGGAAAACAAAGAGTTCACCTACCAAGGAACCACGCTCAATGGTTTCGCTATGTTGTTCCTGAATCTGGCACTCACCATCGGTGCCATCGTGCTGTTTGTCCTCACCATCAACTATGAGTCTTGGCAGATAGGCGTAGCCAGCGGGTTGATGTTGCTCATCTCGCTGTTCCTCTGGGGCGGCTTCATCATGTTGGAACCAGGCGAAGCACGCGTGGTGATGTTCTTCGGCAAGTATGTCGGCACTTTCACGCGCACCGGCTACTACTGGATAAACCTTTTCACCACGACCAAAACACTCTCTCTGCGTGCCCGCAACCTGGATGCCGAACCCATCAAGGTCAACGACAAGGAGGGCAACCCCGTGATGATTGGCCTGGTGCTCGTTTGGCGATTGAAAGACACCTATAAGGCTTTGTTCGAAATTGACTCACAGACGATGGCCGCCAGTGGCGGTGCCCAAACAACAGGCATGAACGTGAAGTCGATGATGGCAGCCTTTGAACGTTTCGTTCGCGTACAGAGTGATGCCGCCTTGCGTCAGGTGGCAGGGCAATATGCCTACGATGACACCGAATCACGCTCTGCAGATATCACTTTGCGCAGTGGCGGTGAGGAAATCAACGATCAACTGGAACAGAAACTGACCGAGCGTCTGTCGATGGCAGGCATCGAGGTCGTCGAGGCACGCATCAACTATCTGGCCTACGCCCCGGAGATTGCCGCCGTCATGTTGCGTCGCCAGCAAGCAACAGCCATCATAGCCGCCCGCGAGAAAATCGTCGAGGGAGCTGTCTCAATGGTAAAGATGGCTCTTGACCAGCTTTCTGCTCAAGACATTGTCCACCTCGACGATGACCGCAAGGCTCAGATGGTCTCCAACCTCCTTGTCGTCCTCTGCGGCGAGGACAATGCTCAGCCCATCGTCAACACGGGAAGCATCTGAGGTGAAGCTTACTTCTGCTCCACCTTCAGATTCAACACACGACTGCGGAGAGCAGCATCGGTACGTTGAAGAGGAAAACGCAACGTACGAATGACACGCATTTTCTTGTTGTTCGGAAACAACGGGCGCTCGTCGGGAAACATCGTCTCGACGAGTTTTCCGTTGACATAGAGACGGGTTTCGCGATTGTCTCCTTCGATGTCTATGTGTTCTTTGACGCCAGAACGCAAGGCATGGCGGAAGGTAAAGAGATAGCCGTCGCGAACATAGCCAAGACGACCTGTGACAGGATCAGCAAGGTAGAACTCAGCTTCATTGTCACGGAAGAGGGCTGTTCCACGAGTTTCTTTCTCACTTTCGATGTCGAAACTGACACGATAGGGCCAGCCGATGAAGGGCACTGAACGGGTGGAGGCGGGTGCAACCACAGATTCGGAAAGGACGGTTCCCTGAGAATAACGACCTAGGTCGTTGATACCAGGTGCTTCGCCTATGTTTGCCGCCAAGCGCACCCACTCATTACAAGTGCGCAAGGTGTCGGAACTCCAACATTTTTCGGCCATCACCTGCAAGGCAGGGAAGACACGATGATGGATGTCGGCCACAGCGATGCCATTCCCCACAATGTCGTTCCAAACGGCAAACATGCCGCCTTGGATATGTGGGTCGCGCTCGGGGAAACGCTTATTGCCAATCTGGGCAGGTGTCCACTGCTTATATAAATAAGGTATATTCAAGTAATCATAGTAGTAGCCGGCAGCGGGCACTATGTATGTCATGCCGTCGGGAATGCTGACGAGCTGGTAGCCAAGCCGCATCATCGAGTCAGGTTCTGCATAGCCATTGTACCACGCATACATGAGCACATTATCGACCTTCACGGGAGTAGTGCCGCGGGCATGGGTGAGAGCACCCCATAGAGCGGCCTGCTTGCCGTGAGCTTCCACGGTATGAATAAGGTGGTCGGTCAACGAGCGGAAACGCTCTACGATGTCTTGTCTCTTATTGCTATATTCGTCTGTTCCAATGTGGACACGTGGTCCTGCGAAGACGGGCTCTGGTCCTTCCATGTACTCCGAAAAGAGGCTATCTACGAAGGGGATGACCTCTGGGTTGGTCAACTCCAGATGATCCATGCCGAACTCCTTGCTGCCAAGCGAAGGACGGTAATGAGAGAAAGCAAGACTATGAGCAGGCACATCTATTTCAGGGATTATCTCCACACCTATAGCCGCAGCTTCGAGGACAAACTGACGGAACTCCTTTTTTGAGTAGCTTCCGTCTTCGGCGGTAAGGCCTGGGAAGCGTTCACTTTCTAAGCGGAAGGCAGCGTAAGTCTCGTCCCAATTGTTGTGGAAGAAATCGGGAAAGCCATTGTCGTTGAGGTGAACATTGAGGGTGTTCATCTTGTAGTAGGCCATCGTGCGAACGAGGCGACGCAGGTAATCCAAAGGTATGTATTTGCGGCCACAATCTATCATCAGACCACGCAGGGGATAGTCGGGGCGGTCTGAGATGCGTCCAAAGGGCAAAGCTTCCACTCTTCCCGCAACAGAAGGGAATGGCAGCGCCATCTGCAAGAGGGTTTGCACGGCATGGAAAGAGCCACGTTCAGTGGCTTCGATGCGGATGCTCTTGGCGATGTCGATGGTGTAGCCTTCCGCACCTAATTGTTTCTGATTCTTGTAAATGAAAAGAATGTCTGCGACATTGGCCTTCTTCGCTTGGGCGACTGTCAGTGAAAGACCTGCAGTTTTCAAATCACGTGCCAACGCTTCAGCAACAGGACGCAAGCGGACATCGGAGTAAAGAATGCGACTTTTGGGAGTTATTGAGAGCGCTCCTTCCCCACCCTTCCACTCATGAATAGCTGGAATGGTGAAAGGACGTGGATTCACAACAGCTTTTGCTGTCAGATTCATTGTCGCTAACAGGAGAAACAGGCAAAGACGATTGATTTGTTGTAAGGAGGACATTGCGATTGTAATTAGTTGGTTTACTTATTATTATTTTAATGGTTCACGGAAAACGAGTTGGAGAGAATCGGCCAGCGTGCGGGCTCTAAGCCAGTCCGCGAGCTGTTTTGTTTGTTCCGCAGAGAGACGTTGATGAGGCACCATGCCGACGACAGCTAAGGTCATGGGAATCGTTTGCGTAGTGTCGGTTCGCATTTCCATTGCGCGTGTCAGCGTGAAAGTCTGGACTTGCGGATAGAGCACACGCAACTCAGGACGCAGCTGTGCAGCCAATTGTTCACAATGTTCATACGTGTCTAACGCCACTTCCAGTTCATGAATCTGCTGGCTCTGCTGTAGAACGGTTTGTTTGTAGTCGGTCTTGGAGGACTCCAATTGTCCTACGAGATGGAGCAAGCTGTCTGATTGCGTGCCTTGAATGACCGAGAGATGATAGTCAGCCAGCCGATATTCCTGTAGCCGTTGTTCGGCAAGAGCAATCTGTGTCTCGTCCACTTTTTGTCCAATTACCGCCACACGCAGGAGTTTCTGATCGCGGTCGATATGCTGCGAGATGATTTGTGTGCCGGCCCAAGAAAGTTCCTCATTCACAAACCTCTCCACGTTCTGGCTAAAGAAACTTTGGCGGATGAGCGAGAAGGTCATGATGCCAGCCGGCACCATTGTCAGAAAAACAACAGTTAAAAGAATGCGACGGGCACGCAAGGTCTGCTCTGGTGTAAGTTCTTTATGTTCTTTGAATTTCATCAGTCGGACACCCAAGTAAGTGGCCAAAGAAATGAAAACGGTGTTAATAAAGAACAGGTAGAACGCACCGAGGAAAAACAGCCATTGCCCCGTGGCAACGCCATATCCAGCCGTGCAAAGCGGCGGCATCAATGCCGTGGCGATGGCCACACCAGGAATGACATTGCCTTTTCCGCCACTGGCGATGGCCACAATGCCTGCCGCACCGCCGAAAAAGGCAATCATCACGTCGTAAAGCGTAGGGGCGGTGCGTGCCAACAGTTCTGACTGTGCTTCCTTGTATGGCGATAGCAGGAAATAGATGGTGGCCGTGAGGACACTGACAGCAGTGGCCACGGCGAAGTTCTTGGCAGAGGAACGCAACAGTGTCAGGTCGTTGATGCCCACGGCAAGTCCCATTCCAACAATCGGCCCCATCAGCGGTGAGATAAGCATGGCACCGATGATAACGGCCGTTGAATTGACGTTCAACCCCAACGATGCAACGAAGATAGCAAAGACAAGCACCCAGAGATTCGCACCGCGAAAGGCGGCATCGGCTCGGATATTGGCAATGGTCTGTTCCTCTGGAACCTTGTTGGCACGAAGGTCAAAATAGTGCTTCAATTCCTGAAGGAGATAGTCTTTAAGGCGTTGCATAACAGCTGACAAAGGTTAATTAGTTCTTGTCTTTCTCTTCTACGATGATGCCTCCACGAACGGTCTCGTCTTGGTTCAGGCCTGAACGTATTTCGATATTGATGCCATCAGAGATTCCAGTCTCTACAGCGCGTCGCTCGTATGCGGGTTCGCCGGAAACGGCATTCTGAAGGACATATACAAAAGTGCTGTCACCGCTGAACTCGATAGCCGCTTCAGGAATCGTGAGAACTCCTTGAGCCTCTTCCAGCACAATTTTTGCAGTGGCACTATAGCCGCTGCGGATGAGTGGAGCTGCACCTTGACCTTTCTCATCGACAGGAACCCTGACAGCAGCTTTGATTTCAAACTGGTTGGCACCACCTGTAGTCGCCGTGGCTTTCGGGCTAATATATTCCAATGCAGCAGAGAAACGGAGATCCTGCAAGGCGCCGATAGTAATATCCATAGGCATACCGGTTGACAACCGACCTACTTCCGTTTCGTCGATATTGCCTCGGAAGATGAGGTTGCTCATGTCGGCGACAGAGGCGATGGTGGTGCCGTCATTGAAGGTATTGCTAAGGATGACCGAATTACCTACCTTCACGGGGACGTCGAGGATGATGCCGCTGATAGTGCTGCGGACGAGCGTATTGGACGAAGAAGCGTTGGAGGCTGATACACCGTCTCGGGTCAGTTCCAATTGCTCCTGTGCAATGGCGGCTTCCTCACGTGCCTGGTTGAACGTCTGGCGAATTTTCTCATAGTCATTGGCGCTGATGAGCCCTTTGTCATAGAGTGTCTTTTGGCGTTCGTGGTCAACACGTGCCTGATCCAGGTTCAGGTGAGCCAAGCGCACACGGCTTTCTGCGGAAGCCAGCTGGTTCATGTCTGGAATGACCTTCAGCTTTGCGATGACCTCCCCTGCTTCCACATGCTGTCCGGCTTCTTTCAGCAGTTCCGTGATGATGCCGCTGATTTGGGGCTTGACAGCCACCTCGTCCCTTGGCTCGATCTTTCCTGTTACCACCGTGGTCTTCGAGAGGTCACGAACAGTGGGCGTAAACGTCTCATACCTCACAGGCTTAGGACGCGAGTTGAGGTAGAGGAAGATAAAGGTGCCAAGGAAAAGCAGGATTACAAATGTGATAAGAAGGTAGCGAAAGAAAGAACGCACCTTCCCACCAAACTCCCTTCTCTTGAGGGAGGGCGTGACTGTAGATGATTGCATTTTATCCATTATCATTTATATATTGTTTATTCATCTTTTTATCAACGGGTTAGCCTGTTACTCCTCCCGCATCGCATCCACAGGCTTGATGGACATTGCCCTGGCGGCTGGAGCCAATCCAGCAAGCACACCGAGGGCCGCCAGCAATGCTGCTGCTCCAATGGCTGTCCAAAAGCCCACTTGAAAGTGACTCTGCACGATGCCATCCTCCGTGAAACCCATCTCCATCATCTGAAGGATGAGCACGGCAAAGAGGATGCCGCTCATGCCGGCTACCGAGGTAAGCAACACACTTTCAGAGATAATCTGCGAGAGTATCATGCGTGGGGTGGCACCGATGGCACGTCGGATGCCGATTTCAGTCGTGCGTTCCTTCACCGTCACCATCATAATGTTAGAAACGCCGATGGCTCCTGCCAGCAACGTCCCAATACCGACTAACCAAATGAGCAGGTCCACACCGGAAAAGAGGTTGTCCATCAACCCAAAGAGCACCTCTGTGTTGAATACCATCACCGCCTTCTCATCGGTAGGATCTATGTCATGAGCACGGGCAACCACCTCACGGATCCGAGGCGTGATGTCGCTGATGGCCGTACCACGACGGGCTGTGATGGCAATCATTTCTATGTTCTCGCCCATGTTGAAAGCGCGCTGCATCAAGGAGATGGGAATGATGACGGCTTCATCTGCAGATCCGTTGATGCTCATATTGCCACCAGCATAGTTGACGCCAATCACCGAATAATAAGCCGAATCCAAGCGGATAAGTTGACCACACGGATCGCCACTTCCTGGAAAGAGCGACTTATAGACTCGCTTTCCCAACACACACACCTTGCGCTGCTGGGCGATGTCCATTTCGTTGATGAAGCGACCATAGTACATCTTTGGCGCTTCCACCTTAGCGTACTCTGGCAGCTGTCCTTTCACGTTAGCGTTGTATTTATGGTCACCATTGACAACCTGCACGCCCCACTTGGAAATGACGGGTGTGACCACATCCAGTTGCGGCACTTGTGCACGCAGGCGGGCAACGTCGCCTGTTGTCAAATCCCAGTAACGTCCTTTGCGGAAGCCGTGGAAAGGCTTCGTCGTCGGCTGATCCCAGATGATGGCGGAGTTTGTGGCAAAACCTTCGAAGTTGTTATTGAGCATCTCCTTCAGCCCGTCGCCACCACCAATGAGGGCCACCAGCATGAACACACCCCAGAACACGCCGAACCCCGTGAGCAAAGAGCGCGTCTTGTTGCGAAGCAGCGTTTCCAGCAGTTCGCGAAAGGAATCAAAGTCGAAGAGCCACCAAGGGCCACCTCCCACCCTGCCCATTGACGGGGTCGGCTTTTGTGCTGGTTGAAGATGACTTTTTATATTCATTTCTTAGAAGATAACATTTCGCCCTACCCAAACGGGAGGAGTCATGAGTGGGTCTTTATTCTGCCCTCAACGCCTCTATGGGCCTAATCTTTGCGGCCTTCATGGCAGGCATCAGGCCGGCTATCGTTCCAGCAATGATGAGTACAAGGGTTACGCCGAAGCATGTACCGAGACTCACGGTGGGATCCACGAAGACGGTGGTCGTGAACAACCCCGTCTCGATGGGTTTCGAACCCAAAGTCGCGTCCATATAGAGATTGGCACCAATGCCCAGAAGCATACCGATGTAACCGAAGAAACCCGTCACCACGATGCTCTCCACAATGATGATGCGGAGGATGCTCAGGGGTCGTGCGCCGATGGCTTTGCGGATGCCAAATTCGCGCGTCCGCTCACGCACTGTGATCAGCATGATATTCGAGACACCTACGATGCCACTGAGCAACGTGAACAGGCCGATGATCCAAAGAGCCGTCTGCAAGATGCTCATCCCCTTTGCCATTTGCATGGCTTGGGTAAAGCGATTCCAAATCCAAATGGCATCCTCGTCGTCGGGTGCTGCCCGATGCTGACGGTTGATTGTGGCACGATAGCGTTTCTCAAAAGCCTCGTTCTCCACCTCCGTTTCTAAGCCATGGAACGTGAAAGCTATGCGGCCCACGTGGTTGCCCTCGTTGTAAATCGTCTGCAAGGTAGTGAAAGGCACATAGATATCCGTGCTCATGCGGCTCTTGTCCTCCTGTTCTATGCCCACCACGGTGAACGCCATATCCCCGACCTTTATGGTTTGTCCGAGCAAAGACAACGGAGCTCGAGGAACCAGCTCACTCGCCTGATTCTCTGAGATGACCATCGTCTTTCTTCGGTCACGTATGTCTATATCGTTGATGAATCGTCCCGCAGCCAACTTCCGTTTGTTGATCACCGCATCCACGGGGAATACCCCCCTGAGTCCGCTGCTGACGTAATTCTGGCCGACAACAACTGACACGTTACTCTCCGTCAGCACCGCACCAGCCCTGTCTATGTGCTGAGAGAAGCGCGTCTGGGTCGTGTTCAGGTCTGCATCCTCCAGACGAATCTCTCTCCCTTCCTTCAGCCCGTCGTACGCCTTCGAGGTCAGCCCTCCGAAAACCATCATCGAGTTATCCACGTATCGATCGTTGTTCTCAGCCTGTGCATTGATGAGGCCGTTTCCCGCCCCCAACAGCACCACAAGCATGAAGATGCCCCACGCCACCGCAAAGCCCGTGAGCGAGGTGCGCAACTTGTTACGCCGCATCGTCTGCCAGATTTCAGCTATCAGTTCCATCGTTATTCACCTTTCATTCTTCTATCACCCCATCCTTTATTCTGATGATTCTGTTCGTCTGTGCAGCCACACCAGGATCGTGTGTGACGATAATCATCGTGATCTCTTCTTCGCGATTCAGCCTCTTGAGCAGTTCCATCACTTCGACCCCCGTCTTTGAGTCCAACGCTCCGGTCGGTTCGTCGGCGAGAATCACCTGTGGACGCGTCACCAATGCACGTGCAATGGCAACCCTTTGTCTTTGTCCGCCTGACATCTCGTTGGGATAATGGGCGGCCCATTCCGTCAACCCCATCTTCTCCAACTCCTGCATCGCCAGCTGATGTCGCTTGTGCCGGGCCACACCTTGATAATAGAGTGGCAGTTCCACATTCTCCACTGCCGTTTTGAAACCTATCAGGTTGAACGACTGGAAGATGAAGCCAATCATGCGATTACGGTACACTGCAGCCCGCGTTTCCGAGAGGTCCTTGATCAAGTTGCCAGCCAACTCATACACGCCCTCATCGTAATCGTCCAAAATACCCAATATATTCAGCAAAGTTGACTTGCCCGATCCACTGGCGCCCATGATGCTGACCAGTTCACCTTTCGCGATATCCAGATCTATGCCTTTCAGCACGTGCAACGGCTGAGCGCCAGCGTAAGTTTTGTGAATGCCTTGTAGATGAATCACAACAATAACTATTAAAGTTTAAAAGCGGCGACAAAGTTACTCATTTCTTATTAGTCGGACGAAAGAGTAGTGTGAAAAGTTGTGAAACTTTTGCACGTCTTTTGTTTGGCTCCTTCGACTTTTCTGCAAGACAATTCATAATGTCGTCTGTTACAATGTCATAAGACGGGCTGCAACCAATTAGTTTTTCCACATTCTCCAACCTGGCTTTTCCATAAAAAAACCTCAATCCCTCACCTTTTGCTCTAACAATCTGAAACAAAGAAGTTTGAAGGTGAGGGATTGGTGAGGAATAGGTGAGGGATGGTGAGGGATTGCGTTTTTTCTGGATTTCAAATGCAATCCCTCACCATCCCTCACCTATCCCTCACCGAAGTCTCACCTGTAAATACCTGAGAAACAACAAAGTAAAGCAAGAGGTGAGGGATTGAGGGATTATTGATGAAAAATACAAGGATAGAGGGTGGGTGAAACCATGATTTGACAATCTGTCTGGAACGTGTACACCTTATGTGCGGAAGGTGTACACGTTCCTGGCAGAACGCCTACAGATTTACCCTTTTTATTGTTCCACCTCTTCTCATCTTGAATCTCTGAAGCCCGATTTCCCACCAAAAATGTGACATATAGCACGAATAATAATAAGATTGTGCGTAAGAAAGCCTTGATATCTATCTTTTCAAGGCAATTTGTGCATTTTTTTCCCTCGGTAGTCTCATTGTAACGGATATTTTATCTATATTTGCAGCGCTCATCAGGTGGGTTAATCGTTCAAGAATAGGAAATATTACCAATAAATCTTACCATAATGAAAAGAATCCTCACCACCTTTGGTGTACTGGCTGTTGCCACGGTCGTCTGTGCCCGAACCATCACAGTCACCATTAGCAACACCCGACATCAGACGATTACAGGTTTTGGCGCAGCCTGCTGTGACGGTGCCATGTGCCCATACGGCACCGACACGCAGCCAGTGAAACTGCTTTATGGCCCTACATCTAAGATTGGCCTTAACATCATGCGTATGGAAATCTCGCCGAACTTCAAGGGCGACATCACCGCTTCCGACATCGGATGGGACACACCTTACGACTGGCAGGGCTCGGTGCCTTCGGCGAAAATCGTGAAAGACCGCGGCGGCATTGTCTTCGGAACTCCCTGGTCGCCTCCCGGCGATTACAAGACCAACGGCACAGCCCAAGGCGGCAACAGCGAGGACCAAGGCTTCCAAAGAGGCGAACTGCGTGAGGACTGCTACGACAAGTTCTTCCCTTGGATGAACACCTTCCTGAAATACATGAAATCGAAGGGCGTAGCCGTTGATGCCGTGTCTATTCAGAACGAGCCTGACTGGTGGGTGAACTACTCGGGCTGTCTCTACTCGCCACAACAACAGCTCAACCTTGTCAAGAACTATGCCCACATGCTGGATCGCGAGACATTTAAGGGAGTGAGACTCATTAGTGCAGAGCCCCTCGGTTTTCGGCAAGATTATTCCGACATGCTTTTAAATGATCCCGTAGCACGCGAACAAATCGACATCATCGCGGGACACCTCTATGGTCATCCACCATTGGAAAATGGCAACATGAAGGATGCCGCTGTGCTGGCAGCAAAATACGGCAAAGAGGTCTGGATGACCGAACACTCGGTGACCGACAACATCGACCGCCTGCCGAACTGGCACGAGCAACTGATTTTTGCTGAAGAGCTGAATGAGTGTATGCTCGCCGGCTGCACTGGCTACATCTATTGGTATATGCGTGCCCATTGGGCTTTCGTCGGCACCGGCGAAGCAAAGTACAATCCAGGCAATACCAAGAACCGCCTTTTGCCGCGCGCATACGTGATGTCACATTTCTCCAAGCACGTCACCGGCTCCACTCGTTTGGAAGCCAGGGCTAGCGTCTCCACTGGCACAAATTCCTTCTTCGAGACTTCGGCATATATCAAAGGCGACTCGCTCATTGTTATGGCCATCGACACCACACAAAACGAATATGACCTCGTCCTCAGACTGCCCTTCAAAGTCAAAAGCGGCACCCATCTGCTTTCAACGGGCAATGAGACGTCAAAGCTGTGTCAATCGACGCCCATCGACATCGATGAACCTGTGCAGCGCCTGACAGTCAGTATGCCTGCACGCAGCTTAAACACCTATATCTTCATGATAGACAGAGGAGAAACAGACGTTGAAGCTCCACAAATAGCTCATGGAGTGGCTAACGGTTCATTCTTCGACCTACAAGGACGTCGCATGGTGAAGCCACGAGGACTTTATATTGAGCAACGTCCAGACGGATCAACCAGAAAGGTTTTCCGAAGAAACTGAGCAGGGCTGATGGCAGCCCCTGCTATTTGAGAATGTAGCTTAGGAATTCGCCGATGCGATCGAGATAAGTGTAGCTACCCGTCCCTGGAACGGCTGTCCGCTGGAAACAATGGGGGCGGGTAGCTAATGTATGCAACTCGCACTGAATGCCCATGCTGCGCATCTTCTCCCAGGTCTTCACGGAGTTCATGGCCGCCCAACCGTCAGCATCGCCGTGGACAAAGAGCATCGGAGCCGTCCGAAGGTCGAAACTGAACTCAGGAACCAACAAAGCCTCATCCTCGTTGCCGCCAGTCTTATTGTATCCATCTACTCCGTCTGTCAGAGCGTAGGCAGGATAGATGCCAATGCCCCACTGGACGTGACATGGCTGGCGGTCTATGTCATCGACGGGCAGGTATGACTGATGCTGAGATGACGTGACACCCATCAGCGTGAGATGGCCTCCCGCACTACTGCCCATGATGCCTATCTGGTTGGGGTCGAGCCCAAGGCTCTCTGCCTTGCTGCGCACTATGCGAATGGTGCGCTGCAAATCTTGCCAGGCGGTAGTGTGTTTGGCCAATCCGTTCTTGGGCCGAGGCGTACGGTACTTCATGGTGACGACCGTCATTCCACGTTCATTTAAGTAGCGCCGAGCGGGTGCCACTTCAAAGCCGTCGGGGTCGTTACCTTGATAGCTACCACCAGAATAGATAATCTGTATAGCTTTGGTCTTCAACTCTTTTGGGAAGTGCCATTCAAGGTAAGGTTTACATTGGTGCTCCTGTGCACAAGGCATCTTGCCTTCCGGCCACACATCTTCCATCGTTTTCTCACGGCGAGCATCGTCACTGGCAAAGCGTTTCATCAGTTCCTCCTCAGGCGATAACTCACCAAGGAATCCCATCTGCCTCATGAATTCAATGCCGCGTTCCAATCCGTAGGCTCCATGTCCCTTACCTGGATAAAGATGTAATTCGGCTGGCACCTTGTGCTTACGCAACTCACGATAAATGAGCGTTGATCCGTTAGGCGAATACGGATCCGTGCCACCATGATGCAGACTGACGGGACATGTCTTCTCGTCGAACTTGAAGATAGATGAAAGGTGCACGTCAGTTCCATAGCCTTGACGGGTAGCGGGTGTTCCAGCCTCGGCATCAGTAGTCACATAAGCAGGTGCATTGATAAGTGCCCAGTTGATATGGCATGGCAATTCGTCCAACTTATCCACAGGTGCGTAGGCGGGTGTCTGAGAGCTGGTAGCCAACAATGTGGCCAAGTGTGAACCCGCCGACATGGATATGACACCGATTCTCTCTGGGTCGAAGCCGCGTTTCCGAGCTTCGCTGCGAACCATGCGCACAGCACGCTGACCATCTTCCCATGCTGTTTGATAGAGGGGAATGCCTTGAGGACGTGGTGTGCGATAGACAAAGTTCACACACTGAAAACCCAGCTTTGTAAACGTTTCACGCCACATCTTAATGAGACCTACGTCACAGCAGTTTTGATAAGAACCACCAGAAATGAGGATCATGCAGCCAAGCACAGGGGTGTCCTTGGAAGGAGCATCGAACCATTCAAGATAAGCAACACGATGTTTATCAGCCTTGAAACCCTTACTGCCAACCTCGTCTGTCATAGCGGCTATCTGGTGGGGCTGGGCATCAGGCATCTTGCCCTTCGGCCAAATGGTCTCACGTTCCCAAGCGGAAGCACTCAGAGAACAGCACAGACACAACAACAGGAAGAAATGGCTCACATTCAAATTCTTCTTCATCATGGCAATATGTTTCTAAGTTAAAAAGACTTGGAAGCTAAATCCCGACCGACAGAAAGGGCTTTGAGGTTGGCTTCAACGATGTCTTCGCCTTTATGAGCAAAAACACGCCTGACAGCTTCTTCGAGCTGACCATAATCCAATCCTATGGCTTGCTGAGCACCACCCAAGAGGATGACGTTAGCGCTGCGAGGTACACCATTGTCCTTCGATAATTGTTCGATGTCAAGGGTAACAACATGAGGCAACGAAGATAGCGCCTCAGCAATGTCCTTCATGTCGGGATAATTAGGAATATTGACGAAAGGCGAACTGGAGGTAACCACCCATCCTTCTGGATGCAGATAAGATACATAGCGCAAGGCTTCCATCGGTTCCATGGAAATAATGACATCGGCCTTTCCCTTGGGGATAAGGTCGCTGTGAATGGGTTGGCTGCTGATGCGAAGGTTGGATTGCACGTCGCCGCCACGCTGGCTCATACCGTGCACCTCAGCTTGCTTGATATAGAGGTTCTCGTGCATGGCTGCTTCGCCGATAATGGTCGCAATGGAGAGGATGCCTTGCCCTCCCACACCGCAGAGAATGATATCCGTTTTCATCGTTATTTCAGTTTTTCCTTGGCATGACGTTTAGCAGTTTGGATGCATTCACGGCGCGGAATGATGACGCTGACCCCGTGATAGTTGATTTCTTCTCGGATGATGCGGGTTATTTCGGGCATGTTCTTTGACAAAGGAACAACCACGTGAAGATGTTCTTCTGGAACCCCAAGTCCGCGGCAAATGGCTTCGTACTTGCTGAAACCAGCCGAGTCCTGTCCGCCGGTCATAGCTGTGGTAAGGTTGTCGGAGATGATGACGGTGATGTCGGCGTTCTCGTTGACGGCATCGAGAAGACCTGTCATACCGGAATGAGTAAAGGTGCTGTCACCTATCACGGCGACAGCAGGCCATTGGCCAGCATCGGCTGCTCCTTTGGCCATCGTAATGCTGGCACCCATGTCAACGCAAGAATGGATGGCATGATAAGGGGGCAGAAAGCCGAGCGTATAACAACCGATGTCGCCGAAAACACGCGGATTGTCGAATTCACCAAGCACTTCATTCAACGCCGTATAGACATCACGATGGCCACATCCTTTGCAAAGGGCTGGCGGACGTGAAACGACAACACTCTGAGATGCATTAATCCGATTTTCTTCACTGTTTGCTGCTTCCCCATGCTTCAACGCAGCAGCCACACAGTCGGGGGTCAGTTCGCCGGTACGAGGCAATTCCCCTGTGAGGCGGCCCAAGATATGAGGAGTATTGAAGACTCCCCGCACTTGTTCCTCAATAAATGGCTGCCCCTCCTCGACAATAAGCACTTTCTCGCAGCTCTCCATGAGTTCGCGCACCAGTTTCCGAGGCAGCGGGTATTGCGAAATCTTGAGAAGAGGAATCTCTTCCCCACCCTTCCCTTGATAAAGGTCATCGAAAGACTCCATGACATAGTTGTAGGCTATTCCGCTGGCGATGATACCCAGAGGTGTTTTTTGAATATGAGCATGGATTAGTTGGTTATAGCACGAACGAACGGCATCTTCTTCCAGCTGTGTTTGTTGTGCTGTCACCTTATCGTTACGCCGACGGGCATTGGCTGGCAACAACACCCAATTGGATGCCACGGCATCGTAGTTCATCTGATTCTCGGGACGAGCCTGCTCCTTAACCTGTACAACGGCACGCGAATGTGCCATGCGGGTGGTGACACGCATCAACACAGGTAATTGCTGTTGCTCAGAATAGTCAAAGGCTGCTTCCATCATGTCGTATGCTTCTTGCTGGGAAGAAGGCTCGAAAGTAGGTATCATGGCAAACTTGCCGTAGAAACGGGAGTCTTGCTCGTCCTGGGAAGAGTGCATCGAAGGATCGTCAGCCACGACCACGACCAAGCCACCTCCAACACCTGTCATGCCACTATTGACAAAAGGGTCGGCACAGACGTTCAGACCTACATGTTTCATGCAAACAAGAGCACGCTTACCCATGAAAGACATGCCCAGGGCTGCTTCCATGGCAGTTTTCTCGTTCGTACACCAGCGCGAATGGACGCCACGTTGACGAGCAAGAGGGCTGGATTGGATGTATTCGGTAATCTCGGTTGAGGGAGTGCCCGGATAAGCATAGACACCTGAAAGGCCAGCGTATATGGCTCCTTGGGCAATGGCCTCGTCGCCTAACAATAATTGTTTTTTCATATCATTGGTTATTAGTGGCCATACAGGAGAGTATGACCCTATGGATGATTGTTATTATGCAAAGAGGTTTATCCAATGACGCATCCGCTGAAGTCCTTCTTCGCCAAAGCGTTCAAGGCTATGCAAGACTTGTTCAGGGGTACGGACACGCTGAAGATGGCTCTTGGAGAAGAACTTGTCGGCATAGCAGATAATCTGTTCCTCAATGGTCTCTGGCAAGAAATCTTGAAAGGGCAGCGGTAGTTGTTGTTGACGGATGACCTCAGCAGTCAAGCCCGTCCCTGTGTGGCGCTCTGCCACACGTGCATGTAAAGGCAAGCCTTCAGCCCTGAGCAGTTCAGCGCCGAGCAAACCGTGACGAATATATGGCTCTTGTCCGTAACAGAAGATGCCAGGAGCATTGGTTCTGAAGACACCAATGTCATGAAGCATGGAGGCTTCGAAAAGGAACTCTTCATCAGCTCCCAATTCCGGGTGACGCCGTGCAACATCTAAGGCCATGTCTGCAACAGCCCGGCTGTGTGTCAGCAAGATATGGAGCAAAGGCGGGTTGTCGGAATAGTATTTATCGATGAGTTCTTCGGTCATGTTTTATTTGTGCAACCATTTTCGCCTGTTCTGTATAACGATTCCATGTGCAGCATCGCTTATCCGTCGGCCTCCCAAGTCATATCTGTCGGTGTCTGCCTTGCCGTGAATGCCGGTTTGCCAAGGCGTTCGTATGGTTGTGGCTACAGGCGTTGTAAAATCAATCTGTTGCTTTACTTTCCAAGGGCATCGGACGAGCAACGTATAGTGAGTGGCAGGAGTGAGATACGAAAAAGTCACTTGCAACTCTTCGGTCTGCCCGGCAGGAGTCGAAAGCACGCGGTAATGACGGGCATCCTCTTCTTCTTGGCCATCGGCAAAGAGGCAAAAGGTGACCATGTCACCCGCAAAGCCGTCGGCAGCTTGGTTGCGAACAGAAATGGAGAAGGTGTAGGAGAAGAGGTCATCGACCATCGGCAGACATTCGCCAACGACATCCCCCCACTCCATCACGGGCAACGTTCCCTTGGCTATCTGAACAGGCGTGGTAAAAGGTATGGTCTCGTCATCGTGGGAAATACCAAAGATGCGCTCTCCGGCTTCCATAAACTGAAGATAGACGCGTTGAGTGCGCGTTTCACCTGGAGCCAAAGTAAGCCCTGCAAGACCTACATAGTCAGCTTGGTAGAAGATGGCCGTGTCAGTGGGCAGGTATGTCATGACCTCGTAGGTATAGGTGACACTGTCTGTTCCCGTGTTGAGGAAATGGAAGTCAGCAGGAACATAGCCCTGCAAGTCGGGCTGACGCAAGAAGTCCACGGCCAACAACTTCACACCAAGGCTGTCTAACGAAAGCGTATCGGGTTCCAACGGACGCATTTCAGACGAAGGGTGCATGAATAAAGCTCCTTGATTGCAGAAAAAGCCTTGTGCCATCCCGTCAAGGGGATAGTCAGTAGGTTCCCATGGATTCAGCCAATCGAGGTCATACCAGCCATCATAGTTGCCGCCATAGCCCCAATTGACGTGATAATAGCCACGATTGTCCACACCATCGATATTGAAGGCATGACCTCCCATCGTCATGTTGTGACCCACGTAAGCTATCGGACGGTTATTCTGCAACTCGTATAACAGCATAGCGTGCCAGCGCTGAGGCGTATATAATATACGATCAAAGTAGCGGGCCATGCCGTAACCGAAAGCGCGCTGCAATGGCTCTACGGCACGATACGTACTGGCTCCAGAAGAACCTATACCATAATTCATGTGAACGGCCATTCCCGCAGCCAACGTGGGCAAGGCGATGGCCATTCCCTGTTCTTGAGTCCACCCGTCACGATAATCCTGCAGATAGTTGTCCCAGTCGAATCGCGTTCCTGGCAGAAGATCATCCAAAACATAGTGGTCGGTCGTCCATCCAAACAAGGTATCGAGCAAAGCCTCTGGATAGCGATAGTAGGCCAGAATCTGCTCTATGCTGGTAGCCACACAACCTGAAAGGCAACGCTCATCGCTCTGCTGGCCATCGTCATCTATCCAACGGGGACACAGAAGGTTGTAAGGTTCCTCTTGATCACGGATAGATTGCAATAATGGACCTATGGTGTGCGACGAGGCCAATGCCTGTCCGCGTCGAATGGCACGAGCCTTGAACGGTGACTGAATATGCCGGCGAGAAGAAAGCTGACGATGTTCGAATTTACGGTTTCCTAACAACTGACGAAGAGCCTCCGGCATCAGGCCAGTACGTTGAACATCATGTGCCACAAGTTCCCCTTCAGACAATAAATCATATTGTGCTGAAACGGGGATGACAGCAAGCATTATCAACAAGGAAACCAACCACTTGAACATAATTAGATAAAGTTTTACTTTTAGTCAATTCCGACAAAGTGCCGCCCCTCTGGAGTGAGGCAATTTTTCAACGCCTCAACAGGCAAACAGAGGTTAGGAAGCCCCCAGGCATACGCTGCAATTTCATATTGCTGATAGATAAAGCTGATGCCATCGCGTGTCAGCCAAGGTCGTGCCTGTGGCAGTGGCAAGCCATACTCCAACTCATTCTCAGGCGTGTCAGGATCATCGTAAAGGATCAGGTTGTCGAAGAGCGCAGAATCTGTGTAGATTTTCTCTTCGACACCCTCGTTGAAGTAACCCATGAGACCTTTCTTGAGCAATTCAACCAGCTCAGCACGCTTACTCATGTCGAAACAATCCCAGCCGAAAGGTCGTCCGTCGCTCTTGCGGAAGGAAATACCCTCGGAGTTGTAGCCACCGTGGGCACCACCTAAATAGACTTCATGCCCCGATGACATCGTTACGTAGGAATCTGTATTCTCCAAGAGCTCGATGGACAGATGGTTGAGGAAACTACCGCTATAGCCTTCTTCGGCCATTGCACGAAGATCTTTCTGCATGTGGTCAAGACCTTGACGGCCATAGAACCGAACATAGTCCTCTGCAAAATGTTCGGTTCCTTCAGGACTGGCTTGCACGAAAGAATCGATGTCCAGACTTTCATAGCTGGGAATGCAACGGTTGCGTACTTCATCACAAAGCCAATTGAAGATTTGCTGTACAAGGAGGCTCGAATCTTCCTCAGAGGGGAAGTCAACACGGATAGTTTGGTAGGCATGTGCGTCCATGTAACTGATACTGTCTTCGAACTCCACAGTACAGAAAGTAAAAGCCTGTGCCGAGTCAGCCTCCCCACCCTTTCCCTTGTTGAAGAAGTCGCAAGAGACAAAAATAGAAGAAAGCATAGGCACCGCAAACAACGCCCAAAGGCGGAAACAACTTTTCCTCATGTTCCTATTCTTCAATTATTACCTCATTATCAGATACACTTAGGCACGCACAGAGGCAATGATGTCCAAGCATTCGCGGCATTTGTCGGTAACATACTTCCAATCTTCGGCTGCCACCTTGTCTTTTGGGAACAGTTTACTGCCCATTCCCACACAGAAGACACCTGCTTTGAACCAACTCTTGAGATTCTCTGCATCTGGCGAGACGCCTCCCGTGACCATAATCTTCGACCACGGCATAGGAGCCATGAGCCCTTTGACCATGTTGGGGCCATAGACATCACCAGGGAAGAGCTTTGTCAGGTCGCAGCCCAGCTCCTGTGCCTTGCCAATCTCGCTGACGCTGCCGCAGCCAGGACAATAAGGAACAAGCCGACGATTGCAGACAGGGGCTATCTCTGGATTGAACAAAGGCCCCACAACAAAGCAAGCCCCCAGTTGCAAATACATCGCAGCCGTAGGAGCATCCACTACAGAGCCTATACCCAGAGCCAGCTCGGGACATTCCTTGGCGGCAAACTTCACACATTCTGCAAACACTTCCTGAGCGAAATCGCCACGATTGGTGAACTCGAAGGCACGCACGCCGCCTTCGTAACAAGCCTTGATGACCTGCTTGGCCACCTCTGCGTCTTTATGATAGAACACGGGCACCATCGGTGCCTCCTTGATTTTGGCCAGAACGGCCAGCTTATCAAATCTTGCCATAGTTTAAATAATCGAGATAACGTGATGACTTAATAACGTGTTGACGAAAAAGATGAAGGTCAGCGCTGCACGCGACCGTTGGCACTGCCACCAGCTAAGGCTTCCACCTCCTCTGCCGAAACCAAGTTGAAATCACCATTGATGGTGTGTTTCAGCGCACTGGCTGCTACGGCAAATTCAAGAGCTTCGCCTTGGGTGTCCTTGGTCAGAAGGCCGTGGATGAGGCCGCCGGAGAAACTATCGCCTCCACCCACACGGTCGATAATAGGATTGATGTCGTAGCGCTTGCTTTGGTAGAATTCCTTACCATCAAAGATAAGTGCTTTCCAACCATTATGTGTGGCAGAGAAGCTTTCACGCAAGGTCGAGACGACGTACTTGAAACCGAACTCCTCACGCATCTGGCGGAAGATGCCTTCATAACCCGAAGCGTCAGTCTTGCCACCTTCTACGTCGGCATCTGGCTTGAAGCCCAAACAGAGTTCTGCATCTTCCTCATTGCCGATGCAGACATCGACATACTTCATCAACGGGCGCATGATACTGATGGCCTTTTCGCTTGTCCACAGTTTCTTTCGGAAGTTCAGGTCCACACTAATCGTGACACCATGACGTTTGGCTGCTTCACAAGCCAGACGAGTCAGCTCTGCTGCCTTGTCGCTGATAGCCGGAGTGATGCCGCTCCAATGGAACCAATCGGATCCTTCCATGATGGCATCAAAATCAAAATCTGAAGGCACCGCCTCAGCAATGGAACTGTGGGCACGGTCATAGATGACTTTGGAAGGACGCATGGAAGCGCCCGTCTCAGCATAGTATAGACCTATGCGGTCGCCACCACGAGCAACAAAGCGGGTATCGACGCCATAGCGACGAAGCGCATTAACGGCAATCTGTCCGATTTCGTGCTTGGGAAGCTTGGACACAAAGTAAGCGTCGTGGCCATAATTGGCCAACGAGATAGCCACGTTGGCCTCGCCGCCACCGGGGATGATGCGGAAGGATTCTGATTGGATGAAACGGTCGTTGCCTTGAGGCGACAGGCGAAGCATGATTTCGCCGAGAGTGACAATCTTTGCCATAGAACAATGGTACTTTATGAATGTTTGATGTGTTTTCGGTGCAAAATTAGAGATAATCTCTTAAAAAGTCATGCTCTTCTGACGTTTTTTAAGGCAAAATGGGTAAAAAAGACAGATATTCGCGGTAGAATGCGCTATTATCTCAAATAAAAGCCGTATCTTCGCGCCTAAATGAATAAAGGTTTAGTTGCCCTCAGTCCTATCGCTGTCTTCTTGGCAGTTTATGTCGTCACCAGCATCGTTGCAGGAGATTTCTACAAGATGCCCATCAGCGTGGCCTTTCTCATCACGTCGGTTTACGCCATCTGTGTGACTCGCCATCTGCCGCTTCACGACCGCATCACCCTGTTCTCTGAGGGAGCTGGCCATCCAAATATGATGCAGATGATTTGGATCTTCATCCTTGCTGGCGCTTTCGCAGCCTCTGCAAAGGGGATGGGAGCAATCGACGCCACGGTCAACCTCACGCTTCGTCTCTTGCCAGACGGCCTTTTGTTAGCAGGTTTGTTTGCTGCCGCATGTTTCATTTCGCTAAGCATTGGAACCAGCGTTGGAACCGTCGTGGCACTCACACCCATCGCTGCAGGCATTGCCGATGCCACGGGTACCACGACAGCGTTCCTGACTGCGATTGTCGTCGGAGGAGCGTTCTTTGGTGACAACCTGAGTTTCATTTCCGACACCACCATTATGGCCACGCGCACACAGGGCTGTCGCATGAGCGACAAGTTCAAGGTCAACTCCATGATTGTCGTCCCAGCCGCAGCTATCGTCCTCGTTGCATACGTCGCTCTCGGAACACAAATCCACTCGCCGCAGACGCTTCCCGTCGTGGATGCCTTGAAAGTGCTTCCCTACGTGGTTGTGCTCGTCTGCGCCATTGCTGGAATTGACGTGATGGTCGTGCTCCTTGTCGGCATCATCCTCAGCGGAATCATTGGCATCGCCTATGGCAACTACGACATCTTCGGATGGTTCGGTGCATTGGGTGACGGCATCCTGGGCATGGGCGAACTGATGATTGTTACCATGCTGGCCGGAGGAGTTATGCAGCTCATCCGGCACGGAGGAGGCATTGAATATGTCGTCCAGCACTTGACGCGCCGCATCCACGGAAAACGTGGAGCCGAACTTGCCATTGGTTCTCTGGTTGCCTTCACCAATGTCTGCACGGCCAACAACACCGTGGCCATCCTTACCGTGGGACCTATCGCACGCGAAGTGGCCACCCGCTACGGCATCGACCCGCGCAAGAGCGCAAGCCTTCTCGACACCTTCTCCTGCTTGGCACAATCCGTGATTCCCTACGGCGCACAACTGCTCATGGCGGCCTCTCTTGCAGCCATCAATCCAATTGAGATTATACCTTATTTATATTATCCGTTCACCATGGGAGCCTGCGCCTTGCTTTGCATTCTTTTACGTTATCCAAGACGCTACTCTTAACTTGTCCATCAACCACATCACTATGGAACTCATCAACAAATACTTCCCAGGTCTTTCGGCTGAACAGCTCGACCGCTTTGCGGGTCTCGATGCACTCTACCATGACTGGAACTCCAAAATCAACGTCATCAGCCGCAAGGATATCGACAACCTCTATGAACACCATGTGCTCCACAGCCTCGGCATCGCACAAGTCATCCGTTTTCGCCCAGACACCCGCGTGATGGACCTTGGCACCGGTGGAGGGTTCCCAGGGATCCCTTTGGCCATCCTCTTCCCAGAAGTGCAGTTCCATCTGGTCGATAGCGTCGGCAAGAAAATCCGCGTCTGCAACGAAGTCATAGCTGCACTCGGCTTGCAGAACGTGACAACGCAACAGACACGTGCAGAGGAGATGAAGCGCGTCCAATATGATTTCATCGTGAGCCGTGCAGTCATGCCTCTGGCTGACCTCGTCAAGATTTGCAGGCCCTTTATCTCACGGAAACATCACAATGCCCTGCCCAATGGACTCATCGCCCTTAAAGGAGGAGAACTGGTGCACGAAGCCGCTGCCACCAAAGGCGAGAAGCTCATCACATCCCTCTCTGACTATTTTCAGGAAGAGTATTTCAAAACCAAGAAAGTCGTTTACGTACAACTCTGATTAGGTTGTCACCATTCCTCATTCTCATCCCCATGCTTACCGTCCAAACATTTCCTGTCAACCCTCTTTCAGAGAACACATACATCGTCAGCGACGAGACGCAAGAAGCCGTCATCATCGACTGTGGAGCGTTCTACGACCAAGAGCGTGAAGCTATTGATAAATACATTTCTTCAAAACAGTTAAAACCTGTTGCTCATATCCTTACGCACGCTCACTTCGACCATATCTTTAGCGCAGCCTTCATCTATGACCGCTATGGACTCAAAGCCCGTTGCCATCAAGCCGACCTGCCACTCTTCGAGCATGCTGAAGAACAGATGCGCGACATTCTCGGTCACGCCCTACGGCATTATACGAACAGCCCCGCAGGCGAACCCCTCACCGACGACTCCGTCATCACTTTCGGCACACACCAGCTCACCCTCATCCCAACACCCGGACACACACCTGGAGGCGTCTGCTTTTACTGTGCCGAAGAGCACATCCTCTTCTCTGGCGACAGCCTCTTCCAAATGAGCATCGGACGCACCGATTTCCCTGGAGGCGACCATTGGTCACTCATACGAAGCCTCCACAAACTCTTGCGTGAACTGCCTGACGACGTCATCGTCTATCCCGGACACGGAATGCCCACAACCACTGCCGACGAAAAGAAACACAATCCTTATTTCTGTGACCTCGAGCCGGATTCCTGACAGCCAGGCCCTTTCTTCTTACGCATCCTCTGTGTATTTTTGACCTATAGCTCATTTCATGACTTCCAGAAGCTTACCATAGGCATCAAAAGCTCGACGAGTGGAAAGCCACAGCGTCAGAATCAGGGAAAGCATGGAAGATGTCATTGTAATGATGACTATCATCATCTGGTATTTCACCGCCACGTCAGGCGAAGAACCACCCAGAATCTGGCCAATCATCGTACCTGGCAAAGCGACGATTCCCATGACCGCCATATTCGCGATGCAGGGAGTGAAGCTCTTAATCACCGCCTCACGCATGAAGGGCAACCAGGCTTCATAACGGGAAGCGCCATTGCCAAGCAGATAGTAGTAAGTTGCCTGTTCACTCTCTATGCCGCTGTAGAAAGTCGAAAGCGTGAGGACATTTACACCCAACATATTCCCCATGAGAATGCCCATGATGGGAATAAAATAACGTGCCGTGAATGGATGGTCGAGTTGCAACACCAAACAAAGGAAATAGAAACCCACAATCAGAGCAGACACCACGAAACTGGAAAAAGCAGGAATGGCCACTACTTTCCAACGCAACCGTGTCCGTTCACCCATCGTATGTGTGGCAATCACCGCCATCACAATCACCCAAAGCGTGTTCAACCAAGGATAATCCCACTCAAAGAGATAGCGTAAATAAATGCTGATGAAAAACAGTTGCACAATCATTCGCGCAGCAGCAATCAATGTTGCACGCACCAACCCTGTCCGCAGTTTCCACAAGAAGAAGAGCGGAACGAGCAACAACAACAGCCCAATGACCAAAGAAGAAATACTGATGTCCACGATGCCTAACGGCTTTTTCGCTTGCAAAGAAACAGCTTTCTACCCATTCCCGCAAGCTTTTTCCTGAAATAATTTGCTTTTTTTCGTGTCCTGTGTCTATTGATGTGGGCAAGCAACTGGTCGAGGGGATTTCGGGGTTGAGAGTTCATCCATCAACTGCATAACCGTCAGAGAATGGTCAAGGAGGCGATTCATAGCCATGAAGTCCTCTCGACGAAGAAGGTCGGCAAAGGCTTCAAACTCAGGAGCAAGCCGATGAACGACAGGCGGCAAAGGAATCTGACGGGATGGCTGACCACGGAGAGAAAGGGTCATGGACGAGATGGTGCTGACAGGGCCATCAATGCGCAGCCAACCATCGTCGCCTTGAAGGAGACCGAAACTGGGCGCATCGGTGTCCTTGGCACCTGTACAAAGCGCTGTAAGGCCAACATATTCCAATACAGCAGAACCTGACAGATCCACACCATTGAAGCCTCGACGGGCAAAATAATGTGCAGCCAGGGGAAGACCTAAAAGAGCAAGGGTGAAGTGGAGATTATAGATGTTGATGTCCATCATAGCACCGCCACCAGCTACAGGGTCGAAGGCCGGCAGCACCTCACCACGCAGGTAAGCATCAAAACGGCTGGAACGTTGGCTGTAGTTACATTCGACGTGACGGAGGGTTCCCAATTGTGGCAGGAGTTCCGTTTGCAGGAGGTGGAAAGCGGGCAAGTGCAGCAACGTGACGGCCTCGAAGAGCATCAGCCCACGGCTGCGCGCTTCCTCGGCCAGACGGGCAAGCTCGCGATGTCTCATGCACGCCGGCTTCTCGAGGATAACGTTTTTCCCAGCTTGCAACGCCTGCAAGGCGTAGGCGTAATGCACGCTATTGACAAGAGCGACATAGACGGTATCGACCTGCGCATCAGCGAGCACAGCTGCATAATCCGTCGTGACCACAGGAATCCCGAACCGCTCAGCCAACGCCTGCGCTTTCGCCAACGAATGTTCGCGGCACCAAATGCTCCGAACCATTATGCCGTCCGTAGCTGCCATCACCGGCAGCGCCTCATGCACAATCTTACCTGTGCCAATAATAGCGACATTCATACACATCGTGCCAACATGTTTATCGTTTCTGGGCGCAAAGATATAAAAAATCCACTAAAAAGCATTCAATACACGAATTTTTACTACCTTTGTAAACAGAACCTCATAGAAGACTTCGTCCTTGAATATCGCTGCAAAGATACACACTCATAGCTGCATAACCAAATCTTCGGCGTGAAGCACAGATTTCATGGACGGGAAACACGCATTCACTGCCGTGAAACGTAGAATACGAAAACAATTACCATCACGACTGCAACCTTCACCCCTTCACACAACCTTCACACATCCCTTCACGATTTTAATTATTGACATTCAGCAAGTTAAGCCAGAACGTGAAGATGTGAAGGCATTTTGAGGTTTGTTCACGCGCGCGAAGATGGTTTTATTCATAGCTGTCTTCTTCGGCGGCCATCGGCAACGGCTCGTTCTCTTCCTCAAACGTAGGATACATGGTCACGATGTGCGGCTGCACAGTCTCTTCTGCCGTGCCCAGGAACTTATGCAGGTATGCTTTCAGCTTCTCAATGACCGTCTGTTTCTTCTCCCCGCTTTCAGGCAGGAAGGGGTTCACGGGGGGCAGTATCTTGGCGATTCCCGTGCCCGTCTCGGTCACATAGCCATCCATGAAGGCACGCTGCATGAAGGCTTCTGTCTCTACAGGTTTCAGACGCTCTTCTTCGATGATGGTGTTCAGCTGTCTTTTCTTCTCTGCTTCGATGAACGCTTCCCAATCGTCACCCACATTCCTGCCCTTTTCGGGTGTCATGCTCTCGATGAACTTCTCTATCAGGTCGCGTTTGTCTCTCATGTCAGGGCTGGCTTCCACCTCCTTGCGGATTTTCACGATGATGGCCTTGTCCTCACAGTTCTTGTCGTGGTACTGCTGCACCAGTTGCAGGATATAGCTGATGTTCACCTGCACCTGCTTCACCAGTTCCATCTCAAACACGATGTCGTCGGCAATGGATTCCTGATCGCCGCCCGTCTGTGGCCTGAACTCTTCGTGCAGCGTGTTGTACCATCCTCTGTAGTCTTGGAACTGCGATTCTGACACCAGCAGCCGCTCGCCCTCGAAATCGTCAAAGGCACTCAGCACGTTCCTCAGTCGCAGGAACTCGCCAAACAGTCGGATAAAGCTCTTCTTGGTTTCCTCGTCCAGTATGTTGGCAATCTTCTCCACGGGGTACTGCTCCAGGAGTCTTCTCACCAATTCCGTATAGGGCTCGTGGAAGTGTCCTTTCTCGTCTTCATATCCGTTGCTGTAGTAGTCCTCAAACGATTTCAGGAGCACCAGTCCACTGGCCTTCTCGTCGCCGAAGATGGCCAGGCTCTTGTTGGTGGCCTCCTCCAGATTGCGGAAGCAGACGATGTTGCCGCAGTTCTTCACGGCATTCAGGATGCGGTTTGTCCTGCTGTATGCCTGCAGCAGACCGTGCATCTTCAGGTTCTTATCCACCCACAGCGTGTTCAGCGTCTTCGCGTCGAAGCCCGTCAGGAACATACCCACCACTATCAGGATGTCTATCTGCTTGTTCTTCATGCGCAGCGACACATCCTTGTAGTAGTTCTGGAACGAATCCCCATCCGTTGAGTAGTTGGTGCCCCACATCTGGTTGTAGTCCTTGATGGCAGCCTCCAGCGCGTCGCGCGACTGCATATCCATCTTGCCTGTTCCTTCGGGGTTCTCGTCCTCGCCAAGTCCCCATTCATCTTCCTCAGGCTCATTGGCTGAGTAGGTGAAGATGATGGCCACTTTCAGGTCGGGAGCTCCTGCCTCGGCCAGCTGCCGCTTGAACTCGTTGTAGTATTGGATGGCTGTGGGCACGGCATCAACGGCCAGGATGCTGTTGAATCCGCGCGTCTTCACCTTCATTTTCTGCTCCTCAGCCTTCTTACCCTTCCTGATGACATCCTCCACATTCAGCAGCTTACTCATGCCGTATGCCTCTGCGCCCTGCTTCGTTTTTTCTGCAAAGTGCTCGATGATGTAGCGGGTGACGATGCTGATGCGCTGTGGATGGTGCAGCGCCTCGTCTTTGTCGATGCCCCACACCTGCTTGCGTTCCACGTCGTTCTTCATCTTCATCGTGCTCTCGTAATCCACATGGAATCGGAGCACGTTCTTATCCCTGATGGCATTGATGATGGTATAGGTATGTAGTGGCCTTGTGGGCTTGCCTTGGTCGTCGGGCTCACCGCCAAACAGCTGTGCCGTCGTAGAGTATTTGCTGCCCTTGTGCGCATTGACTGCAAAGATGGGAGTACCCGTAAAACCAAACATCAGGTACTTCTTGAACCGCTTGGCTATTTCCTGGCGCATATCACCAAACTGGCTCCTATGGCATTCATCGAATATCAGCACGATGTTCTCCTTCGTCAATATCTCGCGCAGCCGCTCGTCATTGTCGTAGAACTTTGGCTTCATCAGGTTCGACAGCTTCTGAATGGTCGTGATGATGATATGGCAGTCATCGCGCTTCAGCTGACTCAGCAGCACCCTTGCCGATGAATTAGAGTTCGCACAGTCCTTCTCGAAGTTGTCGTACTCCTTCATCGTCTGGTAGTCCAGATCCTTTCTATCCACCACAAACAGAACCTTCGACACCTGCTCCATTTTCGAAGCCAGCTGGGCAGTCTTGAACGAGGTCAGCGTCTTGCCTGAACCTGTGGTGTGCCAGATGTAGCCACCAGCCTTGATGGTTCCTTGCCAACGGTTGTAGATAGCTGTCTGTATGCGCCCGAGAATCTTTTCCGTTGCTGCTATCTGGTAGGGGCGCATCACCAACAGCTGCTTATCCACATTGAACACACAGTACTTCGTCAGGATGTTCAGAATGGTATGCTTGGCAAAGAAGGTAGTGGTAAAGTCCCGCAGGTCGGTCAGCAGCGTGTTCTCCTGATCGGTCCAGTAAGAAGTAAACTCAAACGTGTTGCCGTCGGTCTTCTGCCGGCGCGGGCCTCCGTCGGCCTCTTTCTCTTTGGCATAGCGGGTAGTGTTCGAGTAGTATTTCGTTTCCGTGCCGTTAGAGATGACGAATATCTGCACATAGTCGAACATCGCCCTGCCTGCCCAGAAGGAGTCCCGCAGATAGCGGTTGATCTGGTTGAAAGCCTCCTTGATGGCCACCCCTCTGCGCTTCAGCTCCACATGCACCAAGGGCAGACCATTGACCAGTATCGTCACGTCATAGCGATTCCTATGCGCTCCGTCCTCCACCTCGTATTGGTTGATGACTTGAAGGCGATTGTTATAGACGTTCTGTTTGTCTATCAGTTTGATGTTCTTCGTCAACCCGTTGTCCAGCGTCAGGTTCAGCACATAGCCCTTGCCCTGTATCATCTCCGTCTTATCGACAATGGTCATCTGCTCATTCGAAATCATAGGCAGCAGTCGCGCCCATTCCGAGTCGCTCAGCGCCACCTCGTTCAGCAGTTCCAGCTGACGGCGCAGGTTCTTCAGCAGCCCTGCCTCATCCTTGATATGGGCGTACTCATAGCCCTGCCCTTGGAGTTGCTTGATCAGCGATGTCTCCAGTGCAGCCTCGCTCTGGTACCCTTCAGCAGGCTTTGGCTCCACCTCGTAGTGAGCCATCACCGTCGAATGCTCCTGTTCTACTATGATTTTATAGTCGTCCATAAGGCGTTGTTTTATTCTTCTTGTTCGTAATAGTAAGAGTAATCAATACCCTTCATAAAGGTTTCGCGATCATTAATCTTATCCGTAAGGGCTTGCTCGAGCAACTGCTTGATATGAGCACTATCCGTCTGACTTTCTATCATAGCGTTCAGATATTCTTTCTTATCTATCTTGCTCCAATCTACGCACATCTTCAAACGCTTCTTAAAGATCAAATCAAGCCAGATACGTGTAGAACGGCCATTGCCCTCCATAAAGGGATGGGCTACATTCATCTCCACATACTTATCTACAATCTCATCGAAAGTTGTCTCTGGCATCTGCTCAATGGATTTTAGATTATCATGCAGATATTCAGCCAGGCAGAACAGCGTATTACCCTTAGAGATAGTCTTCGTGCGTATCTTACCAGCAAAGTCGTACAACCCGCCAAAGAGGTAAGCATGAATCTGCTGCAGCGCTTTTACCTTACCCACATCTTTATCTGCCACAAGGTTACTTTCCCATAGTGTATAAGCCTTTTTTCGGCTTTGTCCATCGATAGTATTGTCGCTATATGTAAACCAGTCGAGGAAGTCCATTGCACGCTGATTATTAGTGTATTTCGCCAACAATCTTATGCCCTCTGCATCTAACACGTCCGTATCGTATCGCTTACCATCAGCAGCACGCAATTTCAGTTGGTTAGTGGCACTAACCAACTCATTTCCTTCCTTGCGAAGTTTGGTCTTAAGATACTTCCAGTAGTTGCGATTCTTCTTGTGGTCCGACTGGTCATTGATAGCTCCCACCACATCCTGGACAGAGAACCACCACTTGGAATTCTCCTCATCCCAAATGGCTCTAACCTCATGGTCTTTATAGAAGCGGAAAGATATCTTGCTCATATTCACTCAAAAGTTAGCAGTTTATTCCGATAATACTCATATTGCTTTCGCGCTGCTTCAGCTGCGCTTCAAGGTTCTGGATAGAGGCCTCAAAGGTATCGAGGATGGAGACAATGCGCTGCTGCTCGTGGAGGGAAGGGAGCATAAGACTTAACAACCTTAAATCTTTAACATTTATCTGTCTTAACGCAGTACCATTAGTCTTATCTGCGATTATTTTTTGAAGACGTACCCCTTTTAATTGATAATAAACAAACATCTTGGTTATCTTGTCATCTATTGTTATAGGAACAATGCCTCTTGTTACATTACAATCTTTAAGCGTCTCTGAAGCCAAACTCATTACTCCTGTAGTTCCTCGAACACAGAATAAAATCTCATTACCGCGTAAAATTGTTCTCTTATATGAATCAGATATTTCTTTGGTTGTCTTTTTTAGGCCTTCTTGTCCTACATACATAGTTATAAGATCAACTGGCCGAACAACATGAACTCCATGCTGAACATCATCACCTGGTTGAACAATACCGTAAGAAAGAGAACAATTATTAGACACAACTTCTTCCAACGTCTTCATCTCCACCCCCTCTTTTCCTTCAAGGTCGAGGAGTTGGTCACGATAATATTCGTATTGTTTTCTTCGCTGGGCTATCTGCTCCTTAAGGTTGTCTATAGCAGAAGTGAAGGTATCAAGAATTCCCACTATCCGAGCCTGCTCTGAGAGGGAGGGGATGGGGATGAGGATAGATGCAAATTTATCTTTAGAAAGTCCAAACCTTGTCAGCCCCTGAGCTTTCTTTAATATCTGTTTCTTGACAATTTCTGTATCAAAAGCGTAGTTGATATAATAAGATAAAAGCATATCACTTTCGAATAATCTATACCTCATTATATGATAACTGTACACTGCATTAGAAATAGTTTCTTCAATAACTGAAGAATGTCCTATATCGTCAACTGTTTCGGATGATGGTGTAACAAAAATATCGCCTCTTTTAACGGTACAATCTGCTATCTTCTTTTCCGGAGCTGATACCAGCATTTGAGGAACAGTGGAATCTATATGTTTGTGATGATACACATCAACATAGTTTAACAGGGTAACAAGTTGTTCCCCTTCAACAATCTTCTTATCTGTTCCAATGTTCTCGAACTTACCTATTTCTCCTAATTTCTTCCACTCCACCATACCCTACTCTCCTATCTTTTGATTATCCACTTCATCCGTACTCTCGGGCAGCAGATAGTCGCTGGCCTTTTCTTTGGTGATGACACTGCGCCCCAGCTTGCTCTCCAGTTGCTTGCGTGCTGCCTTAGCTACGCTACCACCTTCTTTCGCCACCTGTGTCTGAGCATTGTAGCCTTTAGGATTTCGGTCTTTGGAGAGTTCTGTGGCAGATGCTTCCGCAAGGATATTGAGGGCTATCTCCAGGTTGCTCATATTGTCGCGCAGGTTCTCCTTCTTCAAACCCTTATAGTGCTTATATTGCTTAATGGTAAAGCCACTCCATTCGCGTGTGATGATGTCTGTCAAAGAGGCATATTCCAACCCCTCTTGCACTCCTGTGCGCTTCCACTCATCCGTCAGTTCCTTGCGCACTTCTATCGACTTGATGCGCTGGTTGATCCATGCCTCGCTATACCCCAAGCGCCTGTAGTCAACAATGGCCTGATCAATGCTCTTCTCCGGGTCTTGCATCTGGTCAAGACGTTGGCTCGCCACCTGTGCCATCCATTGCTTGAAAGGTTCAGCCTTAGGTGATGGGATGGACTGAATGATGCGGAAAAGGCCTTCTTGATTGGCGCAATTCACCCGTTGCTTGCCTCCTGGAGTTTGTATAGAAAGGGGGGTGACAATTTGTCCCCACCCTTTAGCAAGTTCCGGGTCACGCTTCTTCATTTTCTTAATGTAATCCGTCGGGTTGACACTATCTGTTAGTGCTTCCACAACATCTACTACGCAGAAGTACCACTTCTCTTGCTCGTCGTCCCAAACGGTACGCACTTTGCGCTCCTGAAAAAGTTGTATGGCTTGTTTCTTTGTCATCGCTATCTACAGATTTTACTCTCCTAATTCTTTCACTATCGCCTCAATCTTCTTGTTCAGCTCATTGCCCTCTGCAACAAGTGACAAGAGCTTGGCATTGACCTCTGCGATGTCAATCACCTCGCGCGTGTCTTCCTGCTCCACATAGCTGCTGACGCTTAGGTTGCAATCGTTCTCTAAGATGTCATCATTCTTCACCAGTTTGGCAAGGTATTGCTCGTCCTTGCGGTTCGCAAACAGCTCCATAATCTTGTCCTGATGCTCAGGCAGGAGTACGTTCTTGTTGCCATCCTTTTGGAACAGCTTGCTGGCATCGATGAAGAGGACAGAGGCGTCCGTCTTGGCACTCTTCTTCAGCACAATGATACAGGTGGCAATGCCCACGCCGAAGAAGAGGTTGGCAGGCAACTGGATGACGGTATCGACGCGGTTGTTCTTGATGAGATACTGGCGTATTTTCTTCTCGTCGCCGCCACGATAGAGCACACCTGGGAACTCTACGATGGCAGCTGTGCCTCGTTCGCTGAGGTGCCATAGCATGTGCAAGGTGAAAGCCAAGTCGGCAGCACTTTTAGGTGCTAAGACTCCAGCAGGAGCGTAGCGATCGTCGTTAATCAAGATGGCATTGTCCTTGCCTTCCCATTTCAGCGAGTAAGGAGGATTGCTCACGATGGCATCAAAGGGAGCATCCTGCATGTGCTGGGGCTTCAGCAGCGTGTCCTCCAGACGAATGTCGAAGTTATCGTAGTTCACATTGTGCAGGAACATGTTGATGCGGCAGAGGTTGTAGGTCGTGGGGTTCACCTCCTGACCAAAGTATTGCAGATTGGGGTTCTGTTTGCCTACCGTCTTGGCAAATTTCAACAACAATGAGCCCGAGCCACAGGCAGGGTCATAGACCTTCTGGATATTGGAGTTATTCCATGAGGCCAGACGAGCCAACAGCTCACTCACCTGCTGAGGGGTGAAGAACTCTCCGCCACTCTTGCCGGCATTGGCGGCGTACATCTGCATCAAGAACTCGTAGGTGTCGCCGAAGGTGTCGTTCTCCGTGTCGTCGTAGCGCGAACCCAGGTCCATCGCCGCCACCGTCCGCAGCACCTTTGCCAGCAGCTGGTTGCGCTTGATGACCGTGGAGCCCAGCGCCGAGTTATCGACGGCAAAATCCGAGAACAGCCCGCGCAGGTCGTCCTCCGACTCGGTGCCCTGCGCCGACGCCTCGATGCTGCGGAAGATGCTCGTCAGACGTTCATTCAGGTTCTCGTCCTTGTCGGCAGATTGTACCACATTTTGGAACAATTGCGAGGGCAAAATGAAATAACCTTTTTCTTCCACCATCTTCTTGCGGATGTTCTCTGCCATCTCGTCGCTGATGGTGGCATAGTTGAAGTCAGGTTGCCCTGCATCCACCATCAATCCGTGAATATAGTCGCAGATATTCTCCGAGATAAAACGATAAAAGATGCTGCCCAAGACGTATGCCTTAAACTCCCATCCATCCACGCTGCCGCGCAGATCATTGGCTATCTTCCATATTGTCTTGTGCAACTCCGCACGTTCGTTTTGATTTGCCATTCTTTATTATATATGATTTAAGTCCGATTTACGCTTATGACGCGGCAAATATAGTGATTTTTCTCGAATCGTCAGCAAGTATGAGACTATTACACGTCAGGGTACAAAGAAGCCTTGAATGATTTGTTTGTTAATGTATCCCAGAACACCATAGAATGGTATATAGCCATTGGATTGCCAATTCAAACTCCTTTGCTTCATTTAAATCACACTTTTCTGGACGAACCACCATACTTTTTGCCAATTTTATGAGGGAATAGACGTAATATTCTCACTATTCTTTATTGATGGTAGTGTGGACGGGAGCATTAAAAGGCTGCCGCCCTACAGCTCAATTGGGCTGTAGGGCAGGTTGAAGGCATCGGCGACGGCCTTGAAGGTGATGCGGCCATCGACGATGTTGAGTCCACGGCAGAGGCTTTCGTCATCGCGGCAAGCCTGCTGCCAGCCTTTGTCGGCAAGGGCAAGGGCGTAGCGGAGGGTAGCGTTGGTAAGAGCGATGGTGGAGGTGTTAGGCACGGCACCAGGAATGTTGGCCACGCAGTAGTGGACGATACCATCAATGTCATAAACGGGTTCGCTGTGCGTGGTGGGACGTGAGGTCTCGAAGCAGCCGCCCTGGTCGATGGCCACGTCAACGAGTACCGTGCCGCGCTGCATCAGACCGAGCATGTCGCGTGTGATGAGGTGAGGCGCCTTGGCACCAGGGATGAGGACGGCTCCGACGATGACATCTGTCGTGGGCAGCTCCTTGCGGATATTGTGCTCCGTGGAATAGAGCGTACGGACATTGACGGGCAGCTCAGCTGACAGCTGTTTCAGACGCGGCAGGGAGATGTCGGCAATAGTGACGTCGGCACCAAGTCCAGCTGCCATGCGTGCTGCAGCTTCACCCACAACACCGCCTCCGAGCACCAAGACACGTGCCGGCTTCACACCTGGCACACCGCTGATGAGCTTACCTGAACCACCCTTCGTTTTCTGGAGATAATATGCTCCGTTGAGGGCTGCCATACGTCCGGCCACCTCACTCATTGGTAGCAGCAACGGCAGGGCGCCATTGGGAAGCTGTACGGTTTCATAAGCGAGACAGACAGCATGGCTGGTGAGCATAGCATCGGTGAGCGGACGGTCGCATGCGAAATGGAAGTAGGTGAAGAGCAACTGACCGGGGCGCACCAGCGGGTACTCTGGCTCAATGGGTTCCTTCACCTTCACAATCATCTCTGCCTGTGCATAGACATCTTCGATGGACGGCAACACCTGGGCGCCAGAACAAATATATTCTTCATCGGCGAAGCCACTGCCCTCGCCTGCTGTGTGTTGTACAACCACTTGATGTCCGTGGCGCACGAGTTCGGCAACACCTGCAGGTGTCATGCCGACACGGTTTTCATTGTTTTTGATTTCTTTGGGGATTCCGATGAGCATAACTGGAGAGAGAACTGAGTTAATAATGAAAAGAGAAGAGGAATATTACTGACGTGCAGCGAGGTCTTCGAAGATCTTCCAGACGTTGAGGAGGCCACGAGGAACGTGGAAGCAGCCTTTCCACTTGCCGCCCTTGAGGGGCAGCAGTACTTCGCCCTGACGGTTGAGATAGCCGTACCACTCGGGATATTCGGTATCGCGGAAGTGGGTCCATGTGTAGTCGTGGACACGCTGGAACCATTCGAGGCATCGCTGGTCGCCTGTGAGCTGGTAGCCTTTGATGAGTGAGATGAGTGTCTCGAGGTGTACCCACCAGAGCTTCTGGTCGAACTCGAGCTCATGACGGGGTTTGCCGAGGCGATCCATGAAATAGAAGACGCCGTCGTACTCTTTATCCCATCCGTACTCCACTTCTGCGAGGCAAATATCGACGGCTTTCCTGATGAGCTCGGGACGGTTCATGCGCTTGCCGAGGTCCATGACGAACCACATGGCTTCGATGGCATGTCCGGGGTTGAGCTTGCGACCGTCGAAACTGTCCACGAGGTTTCCATCCTTGCCGAGGGCTTCGACGATGAGGCCTAGTTCGGGACGATAGAAGACATCCATGACTTCGTGCAGGCAGTCGTCGATGGCTTTCTGCAGGAAAGCGGGTTCGAGCAGGGGTTCTATTTCCAGAGCGACGTTGCAGAGGATCATGGGGAGGTCGAAGGTCTTCAGGGCTCGTGCACCAGGAGAGGCTTTGCTCCAGCGGCCTTTGGGGTTGTCGGTCTTGGAGAGGACGATGTCGAAGGTGCGCTTGGCGATAGAGGCGTATTCGGCAGAGAGGGTATCTGCGGCGATGGAATCGCCGCACACACTCACCGCAGAGAGGCCACTCTTGGCGGCTGTGGCGAGGGCGATGGAGAGTTGTCCGAAGGCGATGACGGCGAAGGTGTAGGAGAAGATGTTATAGGGTTCTACGAGGGGATGGCCTTCGCGATCGAGGGCAAAGTACCAGTTGAGGTTGCCATCGTGTCCGTATTTCTTGAGGAACTCGGCACCCTGAATGGCGGCATCGAGCCACTCCTGCCGGGGCTCTACGGTGTTGTAGAGCTTGGAGAACATCCACACCTCACGGCCTTGCAGCCAGATGAACTTGTCGGTGTCGTAAACGCTGCCGTCGCGGTCGAGGCAGGTGAAATAGCCGCCGAAGTCGAGGTCCTGGGACTTGTTGAGCCAGAAGGGGACGACGCGGTCGAGGAGTTCAGAGCGATATTGCTCTGCTAATTGTTTGAAATCTACCATATAGTTTCTATTTATAAAGAAGTTAATAATTAGTTTTCACATAAATTCGAGACATAAATTATTCATGAATTCAAGACATAAATTATATAATGGTCTGTATTCATCATCTTAGAGTTAATAATTTGTTTTTACATAAATTCGAGACATAAATTATTCATGAATTCAAGACATAAATTATATAATGGTCTGTATTCATCATCTTAGAGTTGGGATGGGTTTTAGTGAGTAAGGGAGAAACGTTGATAGTCATCATCTTGAGGTTCACTATCAGCAGGATAAAGGAAATCCATGTTTCGGTCAAGCAATATACATTCATTTGTCTCATGAATATAGGCATAGCGCTCACCCTGTAATGATGGACGTCCGAAATTGAGGAGTAGTCCTATAGGCGAAAGGGTTAGTCTCATATAGTTAAAGAGCTGTGCCCTATGAGCAGGAATGATATCTGATGTAGCTTTCAACTCAACCATTACATCTCCAACCAACAAATCTGTCCGATAGGTTTTGTTCATCCTACGGCCTTTATAATAGCAAGGCAATTCAACCTCTTGCTGGCTGGGAATACCCATTGATTCCAATTCCATCTGCAAGGCTTCAGCATAAAGAGCTTCTAATAGTCCCCAATTCAATTCCTTGTGGACTTTTAACGCAGCTCCAATAATGCTATATACGATATCTTTATACTCCTTGGGATTCACAATACTAATTCATGTCTTGAATTCGTGAATAATTCATGTCTGGAATTCGTGTAAAATAATTCTATTCCTTGGGCAGCGTCTTCCATGTGAGTCCCTTCTGCTCTTCTCTCTGAGGCATGAAGATGCTGAGGATGAGGGCTACGAGGACGCTGACGAGCATGGAGACGAAGCCGAAGAGGAGGAAGTTGGCCTGGGTGCAGAAATTCATGTAGAGGACGGTGGCTGTGCCACAGAGGAAACCGATCATGGCAGCTCTGGAGCCAATGCGCGGGAAGAAGATACCCATCATGAAGAGACCGCCGATGGCACCGCTGAGGAGGCCGAGGATGGTGTTGAAATAGTCGAGGAGTGACTGTATGTCCACGGTGGCCATGAGCCAAGCGATGGCCATGCCGATGAGGCCTGCACAGATGCCTGCGATGCGGGCGGTGCGGACGGAGGTATCGCCGGCAGAGGAAGCGCCGGACACACTCTTGGCGGCTTTCTTCCATTTCGACCAGAGATCCACGGTGAAGGCGGTGGAGATGGAGTTAATGTTGGAGGCGATGGTGGACATGGTGGCAGCAAAGACGGCTGCGATGAGTAGCCCTGCAAGGCCTGCGGGTAGCTGGCTCATCATGAAGAAGGGGAAGATAGCATCTCCCTTGGCCATGGTGATGTCGAGTTCGGCAGGATGGGTCTTGAAGAAGGTGTAGAGGCCTGTGCCGATGGTGAAGAAGGCGATGGTGACGACGACGGACATCAAGCCATTGGTCAGGATGCCGCGGGCAGCACTCTTCTCGTCGGAGGTGGTGAGGTAGCGCTGGATGACAGTCTGGTCGCTGGTGTAGGAGATGAGGTTGTTGGCCAGGCCTCCGAGGATGACTACCCACCATGTGGCATTGACGAAGTCGAAGGGATTCTCTGCATCGAAGAGGAAGAGACGGAACTTGTCGTGGTCGGTGGCAATCTGCCAGAAGTCGGAGGCTCCGTTCTCGCCTGTATTCACGATGAGATAGACGGCGGCGAGGATGGCACCTCCCACGAGGATGATGCCCTGGATGACATCGCCCCAGACGACGGCTTCGACACCGCCCATGGTGCAGTAGAGAATGGTGATGAGGGCCATCAGGGCTATACATATATAAATATTGATGCCTGTGACGGCGGTCATGGCCAAGGATGGCAGGAAGAGGACGAGAGCCGTGCGTGCCACCATGAAAACGATGAAGAGGATGGAGGCCATGAGACGGGTGGCGCTGTTGAAACGACGCTCCAGGTACTCGTAGGCGGTAGTGACGTTCAGGCGACGGAAGAAGGGCAGATAGTAGCGTATGACGGGGAACGAGACGAGCAGGATGCAGATCTGCATGGGATAGTAGGTCCAGTCAGTAGCGTATGCCTTGGCGGGAATCGACATGTAGGTGATGGCGCTGAGCATGGTGGCGAAGATGCTGATGCCTGCAGCCCACCAGGGGATGCGTCCGCCGCCCTTGAAGAAGTCGTCGCTGGAGTTCGAGGCACGGCGCATGAAGTAGTAGCCGAGATACACCATGCCGAGGAGATAGAGGATGAGGACTGTCCAGTTGAGCCATCCGAAGTGAGCGGTGTATGAGATATCGACGCGTGTGACATCGGAAGAACGGACACCGGGTTTCTCTTCACCTCCGACGACGATGGCAGAGAGGGAGGAGCTTCCTGTTCCAGACGGAACAGGCACTACGGCCGCACCGGCACGGGCGATGAGGGGACTGTCGAAGAGCTCTGCCCAGGAGTCGGTGACGGTGTGATAGACGAGGATGCTGCGACGGAAGCGATACCATGCTGGCTGCTGCGTCATGTAGGTATGTGCCTCTTCGCGGAGGGCTTGAAGACGGTCGGCAGCGGTAGCCGTGTCTGCGAGGAGGGCGTTGCGCTGCAGGGCAGTCTCGAAAATGGCTTTGTTCACGCCACCGAAGCAGAGGATATGAGCGGCACCGGAGGGGATGGCAGAGGCACCTACCAAGGCGAGGACATCAAGACTCGCTTCCTGCCCCATTGTCTGGGGGAGAGCCTCACTCTCGTTTGAACATGGGAGGTGCTGGGGCTTTGCCATCAGTGATGTGGGCAGCCACTCTCGTTTCCTCGTGTCGTAATAGACACCATTGGCGACGGCTTTGCAATAGCGTGGGTCGAAGCCACCGAGGAGGTAGAAATTGGAGCCTAAGGCACCTTTCTGTACGACGGCACAGGGCTGCACGCGTGCAGGACCGGGCATCTCGGGCAGCTCTTCCCACGCGGCACCTGTCTGGGCCTCAAACCATGCGGCAGGCAATGGCCATTTCAGGCGGAAGGCTTGGCGATTGATGATGCCATTATGCTGACCTCCGGCGATGTAGATGAAGCCATCACCATAAGCGGCGGCAAAATTGTCGAGGGCGACGGGGAGAGGGGGAAGATCCTGGGACTGCAGCTGTCCTGCCTTGGTGAAGGAGAGGAGGACAGCGAAATCTTCGCTCTTCTGCCCGTCGGCCGTACCGCCGAGGCAGACGACACCCTCGGGAGTGGTGACGCTGGCGCCATAGGCGAGGGCACAAGGGAGGGAGCCAACGCGCTGCCAGGCAGCGCCTGGGGAGGAGAGAGCCGCCCCGGCGGAAAAACCGCCGGGCACACTACCAGCGGCGGAGGCAGAAGCAGAAGCGCCGCACGCAGAAGCAGAGGCAGAAGCGGAGGGGGCAGAACCAGAGGCAGAAGCAGAAGCGGAGGGGGAAGCGCCGCACGCAGAAGCAGAGGCAGAAGCGGAGGGGGAAGCGCCGGAAGCAGAAGCAGAAGCGGCAGAACCAAAAGCAGAAGCGGAGGCAGAAGCGATGTCGAGGACATAGATGTCGGTGTAGAAGGCTTTCTGACCGCCGTCTGCGGCAGGGATGCCGGGGAAGTTACAGCCGCCTGCTATGAGGATGCGACCTGCGGTCTGACCTGCGAAGGCACCACTGACGCCTTGACCGCCAAAGGCGGAGAGGGCTGGGATGGGTAGGAATGAGACGTCGTTGAAGCGATGGGACTCTCCCGTCACGACTGCAGGTTCACCCCCCTGCCCCTCCCTCGCAGGGAGGGGAGTAGTATCGTTTGCTGATGAAAAACTTGCTATGAGAATCGCCAGAGCGAAAAGAGACATGATTTTTTTCATTATCACTCTTTTTTAAAGGTTACTACTCCCCTCGCCCTCAAGGTTTCCCTCGCCCTGCGGAGAGGGGTTCCCGAAAGTGTCGTCCTGCTGGGCCAAGGCGAGGGATGAGGCCGGAATTGGGGTGATGCTTATTGATTACGGGGTGAAGCTTATTTATTGCAATGATTGAAGAAGTCGATGGCTTCGAGTTCTTTGCGAAGCTGCACTTCCTCCTCGGGCGTAACGTTTTGGAAGGGTGTGCGGTTGGGTCCGAGGTCAAGTCCGATGAGCTTCATGATGCGCTTTCCGCCCACGATATTGCCACGGAAGTGAACGATGACGTCGATGACATCCTGTGCGTAGTTCTGCAGTTCGCGAGCCTTCTCGAGGTCGCCTGCCGCCCATGCTTCCTGTATGCCTACGAGGCAACGGCCGTTGTAGTTGGTGGTGCCTCCGATGCCACCCTGTGCACCGCCCATGGCGAGGCATGGAAGGATGGTCTCGTCCTGACCATGGAGCATATCGAACTTTCCGTCTTTATAACGGCGGCATCTGTTGTACTCGTAGAGGCTCTCGAAGGTATATTTGATGCCGGCGAAGTTGGGGATGCGCCCATCGACAGCGCCGAGGAAGTCGTACATGGAGAGGAACGCGCCGTTGAAGGCGGGGATATGGTAGAAATAGAAGGGCAGTTGTGGTGCTCCACAGGCGATTTCCTCGCAATATTTTGCGAGTTCCTCGATACGGCCAACCTTAGGGAAGGGAGGTGCCATGGCACCGATTCCGAAAGCTCCGATAGCCTGAGCGTGCTCGGCCAGTTTACGGCTGCTGCGCACACAAGTGCTGCCGACATGCACGATGACTTTGAAGTCGTCCAACGCCTTTGTAGCGTCCATCCAAGCCTCTGCGATCTGCTTGCGCTCGTCCTCGGTCAGCATATAGCCTTCGCCGCTGGAACCATTGATAAACACGCCTTTAAGTCCGTTGCGATGCAACAAAGCAGCGTATTCGGGGATGATGGAGAGATTGATGCTGCCATCGGCGTGCATCGGAGTAAAGGGGGCGTCGATGAGGCCCTTGATTTTCTCGAACTTCATAGGTTTTCAGTTTTTAGTTAGTCTTAGGTTTGCTTATTTCGGCACAAAGATACATTCATTTCCTGAAACGACCAAATTTTAACGGGCAGGAATGTGTAAAAAACCGTTAAAGCGGCGCAATTGCTTCGGAACGTGACTTTGTGACATGTGACTTTGTGACATTAAGGACTTCCCGACATCGAAAAAAGGTTCTCGCAGCATACGGCACTACCAACGTACCATAAAACTGCTAAGATATAAGTTATTATTATATATGATATAATAATAAAATTCTATTCCAACTCTTTTTCCCACTATTGGAACCCCTTAATGTCACAAAGTCACATGTCACAAAGTCACAGCGGAGAGAATGTGTCGTGGTGTGCAAAATGCAGCACTATTATTTGGCCGTCTCGAAGGAAAGCCGTATCTTTGCAACCGCAAACCGCAGGGGTATCCCAGACCACCCCCTATAACAAAACAAGGAATTATGAATAGAAAAGAACCTGTGAGCGTAACGTTCATGTTGCTCGGCGTCACGTTCTGCGTTTGCCTCATCCTGGCAAACCTCTTGGCAACCAAACAAATCCAATTCGGTCCGTTGAATCTAACGGCAGGCGTACTGGTCTTCCCCATCTCGTATGTGGTAAACGACTGCATCACAGAAGTGTGGGGCTATCGTCGCGCCAAACTCATCATCTGGACGGGTTTCGTGATGAACTTCGCCTTCGTGCTGCTGGCATGGCTGGCCGACCTCATTCCGGGTGCACCCTACTGGACGAACCAAGAAGGATTCCACGCCCTGTTCGGCCTGGCACCGCGCGTGGCATTGGCATCGTTTGCCGCCTTCATCGTGGGGTCATTGCTGAATGCCTACGTGATGAGCGTGATGAAAATTCGCGACAAAGGACGTCGTTTCTCACTGCGTGCCATCGCCTCGACCATCGCCGGTGAACTCTCCGATTCGCTCATCTTCTTCCCCATCGCACTGGGCGGCATTGTCCCTAAAGAGAACCTTTTACTGATGATCGTCAGCCAGGTCGTTGTCAAGACGCTATACGAAGTGGTCATGCTACCCGTTACCATCCGCGTCGTGGCATGGCTGAAACGAACCGAGGGTGTGGACGTTTACGATGACGGCATCCATTACAGCGTGATATAAGCATAAGAATAATCTTTACTCATATATCACCTGGGCAAGACTCTTAAAAGAGCGAGGCAAGACTCATAAGACATCGGATGAGTCACAGAAACAAGCACCTTTCATCTGACATATAAGACAAGAAAATCATGAAACCAATGAATAAAGAGACCGCCTTGGTGGTGTTCAGCGGCGGTCAGGATTCGACGACGTGTCTGTTCTGGGCACTGAAACATTTCAAGCAAGTGGTCGCACTGACCTTCATTTACGGTCAAAAACACGTGCTGGAAGTGGAAAAAGCCCGTGAAATAGCAGCCATAGCAGGCGAAGTGGCCCGCAAAAACGGCCTGAACGAGGGCGGAGGCGACGTAGAATGGCACCAGATGGACGTCTCGTTCATTGGGCATCTCGGTCGCAATTCACTCACAGACAGCACGATTACGATGGACCAAGAGAAGCCCGCCGATGGCCCTCCGAACACGTTTGTGCCCGGCCGCAACCTGTTTTTCCTATCGATAGCAGCCGTTTTTGCCCGCGAAAGGGGTATCAACCATCTTGTCACAGGCGTCTCGCAAACCGATTACAGCGGCTATCCCGACTGCCGCGATGCCTTCATCAAAGCATTGAACGTCAGCTTGAACCTGGGCATGGACGAGCAGTTCGTCATCCACACGCCTCTCATGTGGATAGACAAGGCGCAGACGTGGGCAAAAGCAGACAGAATGGGCGTCTTCGACCTCGTACGCTACAAGACGCTCACCTGCTATAACAGCATCCCTGGCGACGGATGCGGACACTGCCCGGCCTGCAAACTCAGAAGAGAGGGGTTGGAACAATATTTAAAGCGGAACAAGAGCATATTTTGAATAATGGCACAAAAGTTTGAAATACAGATACTTGGATGTGGCTCTGCACTACCCACGAGGAAACATTTTCCAACGTGTCAAGTAGTGAACCTGCGAGATAAACTCATCCTCATCGATTGTGGCGAAGGTGCACAATTGCAATGGCGCTATACAGGGTTGAATTGGCAGCGCATCACCCACATCCTGCTGTCTCACGCCCATGGCGACCACGTCTTTGGCTTGCCAGGCCTCCTCTCCACAATGGGCTTGCTTGGACGAACTCAGCCACTATTTATCCATGGTCCTTCTAATTTGCAGACCTATTTGGAGTTTATGAAAGCTCATTTTTTCGCCGACATCGACTATGAAATCCAGTTTCATGCTATAGATACGACGCAACACGCCCTCATTTTCCAAGACCGCTCGATGGAAATTTGGTCGTTGCCTTTAAAGCACCGTTTACCTTGTTGTGGTTACCTCATTAAAGAGAAGCCTGAACAGCGACATATACGACGAGAAATGATTGATTTCTATGGCATTCCACTATGGGCCATCAACAACATCAAAGCAGGTCAAGATTGGACGACAGCAGAAGGGGAAATCATTCCAAACAACCTCCTCACCACCCCACCCTCCCCCGTGCGCAGCTATGCCTACTGCTCTGATACAAGCCCAGTTATGGAACTAACGAAGTGGTGCGAAGGAGTCGATTTGATGTACCACGAAGCCACCTACGCAGAAACAGAATCCAGCCTCGCAGTGAAATACAGCCACAGCACGACACGTCAGGCAGCCCAAATCGCCAAGGAAGCCCATGCCAAGCGTCTGCTCATCGGACACTATTCCTCTCGATATGAAAATGAAAATTTGCTTTTACAAGAGGCTCAAGAAGTCTTTTCTGACACCATTTTGGCTCATGAAGGACTGCGTATAACACCATAAAAGCAAAAATATTGTGTTTTTTTACGAAAAAATTTGTGAGAACCAAGAAAAAGACCTATATTTGCCAACGGAAAATAAAAGAAACGTAGCGTATGAAGAAAAAATATCTCATCTTGGCACTTGTCGCCATACTTGTTCCTCTGCCCATTTTCGCCAATGAAGACGGTGAAAATGAAGGTATTGAGCAAGAATTGGCTACCGTGAGAATTAGCGTGAATGGGACGCAGATCCACATCACGGGTGCCATGGGTAAAACGTTGGAAATCTATGATGTCTTAGGCGTAAGAGTAGGCACTATTAAGATTGACAGCGAAGAAAAAACACTCAATCTTAACCTGAAACGTGGATGCTATATCCTCAAATTGGAAAAAGTCGTCCGTAAAGTCTCGATAAAGTAATCCACTTCACCACATTTCAAATCACACCACTTTGTCAAACCACATACCATCATAAGAACACTAAGGGTCGGAATCCTCTTCCGGCCCTTTTCAGAAACCAACTCAACACATGAAACCCACCCAGCAAACCCTCCAGCAAATCGAACGTGCCATCCGTAAAGTGACCATCAAGTTCCCGCAAGACGCAGATGCAGTGCTCACAGACATCCACCTTCAAGTGAAACCAGACAGTGGTGAATTGCTGGCTTTCGACGATGAGATGAACGAACTCACACGCATTGTCGTTGACCAATGGCTGGAACCCACCGAGGAAGACCTCTACCAAGCAGCTGCCACCATCATCAAACAGGTACTGGGTACAATGCGTGAGGAACTGGAACACATGAGCATCCTGCGCCCCTACTCTTTTGTGCTGATGGGTGAAGACCAGGAAACAATCTGCGACCTCTATCTCGTCGATGATGACAATCTTATCCTTGACACCGAATTGCTGAAAGGTTTGGATAAAGAGCTGGACGAATTCCTGGCCAAACTAATGAAGGATAATTAAGTATTCTCCCTCTTCCCTCAACGAATGAGACGAAAAAAGGACGGCCTTAAAGGGTAGGTCGTCCTGAGATTCTTTTATAATGCAGCGATAGCCTCAACGTTCATGCTGTGGGCGAGAACCTTCGTGAAACTTATCCTTTCCCCATTTTCCACCTCGCTGACCTTGCACCATGCGACGGTGGAAATCATCCTCTGCCGACATGACTTTAAAAACTTTTTCAGCTGGCACTGTCTTGAGGATACGTTTGTAGTAGCTCTCCTCTAACTGTGCCATTTCAACCTGTAGTTTTTTGATTTTCAATATTGTGCTTGCATAAGCATCAGAATCGCCCTTCGCGTCTTTCTTCAACTGGTGGATTTGCTTGCCCATCTTGCGCTGCGACGCGCGCATCTCGTTATAGAGCGGGAAAAACGCCTTAGCCTCTTCAGACGTCAGATTAGCAGCCTTCGTCAGCGACTCCTCCACCATCTGCTGAAACTTCTGAGGGTCAAAGCGTGGGCCGCCTTTTCGTTCATGAGGTTGTGCCCATGCGCCTATAGAAAGCGTTGCCATGAGCAACAAAAATAGCATCTTTTTCATAGTCATGTAAATTTAAGTGCGTCCGTTAATACGCCTCTGTGAGATAGTAGGCAATCTTGTTATTGTCAAGCAGTTCGTAGTCAAGGACATCGTCCAGATTCTCGTCGTTAAACACAAACTCCGTAGCATCCATCGATGCATCCATGACAGGCTGATGCAGATAAAGATAAGCGCCCGCGCCTATGCACACACCCACAAAAACGGCAGCTGCTGCATAGCGGACAATACGGCGGAACAGATTTAATCGTTCCACCTTTGAAGCCTCGTGCACAGGCGATGTCAACCTTTCACGCTCCATTCGTTCCATCAACCGGCTGGTGAAGCTTTCAAAGTAGCCGTCAGGCGTTTGGAACGGGTTGCGTCCTGTGTCGTGCTGTCGTATGAGTTCTTCTTCTTTCATTTTTTTATGTTTTATCTGATTCTAAGACCCATAAGCGAGTCAAAGGTTTAATCGTGTTGGTGGAAAAAGTCTGAAATCTTCCTGACGGCATGATGATATGAGGCTTTCAGAGCCCCAACGCTGGTTCCAAGAAGGTCACTCATATCTTCATATTTCATCTCATCAAAATACTTTAGGTTGAAGACTTGACGTTGCTTGTCTGGCAACTGTGCAATAGCCTCCTGCAACTGTCTTTCCGTCTCGTCACCGTCAAAGTAAGGGTCGCTTTCCAAACGCGCAGCCACGCCCACAGCAGCATCATCGTCCAAACTCAGCGACTGACGCTTGCGTTCGAGAAAATTTAACGTTTCATTACTGGCAATTCTAAACAACCACGTTGAAAGACGTGCCTCGCCACGAAAACCGTCCAAGCCCGTCCACGCCTTGATGAACGAGTTCTGTAGCACATCATCAGCATCATCATGCGAAAACACCATACGCCGAATCTGCCAATAGAGCTGCTCTTTGAAGTGATCCACCAATACCGTGAAAGCCTGCTCGCGACGATTCTCGTCACGCAATTGTTCCACCACTTGCTGTTCGTTCCACGCCCTGTTCATTTTTTCCGTCAGACGTTTCAAAAAAAGACCCTTTTTCGATGAAAAAGTTTAATTGTTTGTACCAATCAGATACTTCTTGGCTTTTTGTTCGTGCAAAAGTACGTTTTTTTCGTGAAAAAGCAGTAACTTTGCAACCGATTTTTAAGGAAAAGCAGTAAAATAGTCGCAATTGTCCATCATGCCTGCCCTTCAAACCATCCTTCTATTATTAGCCAGCAACGTCTTCATGACCTTTGCATGGTATGGCCATCTACGCCTCCAACAAGCAGGCATCAGCACACATTGGCCACTTATCGCCGTTATCGCCTTTTCATGGAGCATCGCCTTCATCGAATATTGCTTTGCCGTACCTGCCAACCGCATTGGGTTCATGGGGAACGGAGGACCTTTTACACTCGTGCAGTTGAAAGTCATTCAGGAAGTGATTTCCCTCAGCATTTTCACGGTCATTGTCGGCTTCCTTTTCCAGGGGCAAGGTCTTCATTGGAACCATCTCGCCGCCTTTATTTGCCTCGTCCTCGCCGTCTATTTTGTCTTCAAGTAAAAAATCAAAACTCTATAAGGAAGCGTGCATTTAGCTGGCGTCCTGTAAGATAATTGGGAACTGCATATTGCTGACGCCGAATGTCAGTAATCCATAGATAAGAAGCAACATTGCTGATGCCAAGAAGGTTAAAGCAGTCAAGCCCCAGCCACACATTTCGGAGGTTTCGCCCGAAACCATGACGGTGATGATCTTCGTTGTCGAGCAATCGATAGCTCATGCCGAGGTCAACACGACGATAGGGAGGTGCACGGAAAACATGACGTTCAAGACCTGAGTGTGGCGTACCAAAGGGCAATCCATCTGCAAAAGCCATCTTGAGAGTCATCTTCCAGCGATCTGTGCCAGGGAAATAATCAGAGAAGAAGAAGTTGATGTTCCATCGTTGATCGGTTGGCTGTGGAATGTGTTTGCCGTGAAGCTCCATCTGTGCCTTCATCAGCGAAAAAGATATCCAGGAGTCTGTGCCAGGCACGAACTCGCCATACACCTTGAAATCTGCGCCTACTACGTAACCATTGCCTTCGTTGCGTCCGTAATAGACGACCTTGAGGTTATCTACGTTGTAAGGATTGAGACGGTTCTGAGCCTTGTAATATGCCTCAGCTGTAAACTTGAAGGGACGTCCGGCTACGTGAAAACGATACTCTCCACCTAAAACGACCTGAAAAGATTGTTGACTCTGAATGTCCTTATTTAGTTGGACGACCGTGGCCCCATCGATAGTCATCGTATCGCGCAATTCTTTGTAGAAAGGGGCTTGATAATACATGCCAGTAGCCAGACGGAAAGTAAGGCGATCGTTCTTGGCTGGCACAAAGCCCACGCTGACACGTGGCGATAACAATGTCTCGCCATTCCACGACCAGTGACTGAGTCGCACACCATAGTTAAGGGAGAAGATGCCAAGCCCTGTTTCACGTCGCCATGTGTCCTGTGCAAAAAATTCCAAACGGTTAGAGGATGTCTCCTGCACACTCTTGAGATTATAGATGAGTTCGAGGCGGTCGCCATAGTGTGGCATGGAATAACCCGCAGAATCACGAAATTCCCATTCACGCGAATTTTCCTTGATGCTCTCATGTTTCCAGAGGATGCCAGCTTGCAGATGGTGTTCACTTGGACGAAATTCATAGATAGCACGCAATGTCTGTGTACTGGAAGTCAGCAGGTTGCGTGCATGTTCCATGTAAGTGCCTACTCCTAATTGTTCACTGGTATTGGTGTCGTCAAGCCAATACTGTCCCTGAATGTCATAGGTCTCTCGTTCCTTGGTAGAGAAGGCCGAAGCACCCAAAGTAAGCATAGAACGCTGGCCAAAACGACGCGTGACTGAAATGGCACCGAACAAAGTGCGGAAGAGGTCTTCCTCCACGCCGTCAAAATAAACACGGAAGCTCTTCACGTCTTCCATCGTGCCGAAGTTCGTTTCACGATCCTTAGGCTTAAAGCGGTAGTTATTACGAGAGATGTAACCGATGGCGTCGAATGTCCAATTTTTCGACGGTGACCATGAAAGATATGCCTGATAGTCAAGGAACGAGGGATCATACTCACCCGTGGTTTCAAGAGAACCCAAGAGATAACGGTTTGTCTTGTAGCGCAATCCTTGAGAGAGCGACACCTTGCCTGCACGCATACCATCGTAGAGGCTGGCACCGAGAAGACTGGCACTGAACGAACCTTCGTGGCGGACAGGTTTCTTATAAGTGATGTCAAGCACTGACGACATTCGGTCGCCGTACTTTGCCTCAAAACCTCCGGCAGAAAACTGAATGCGTTCCACCATGTCGGAGTTGATGACAGAGAGCCCTTCCTGTTGACCACTGCTGATGAGCAAAGGCCGATAGACCTCCACCCCATTGACATAGACGCAATTCTCGTCGAATGAACCACCACGTACATTATACTGACTTGACAGCTCATTGTGAGTTGATACACCTGCCTGCGTGGCCACAAGATCTTCGACGGCGTTGCCACTGGTCGAAGGCAGACGTCTCAAGTCTTCTGTTGTGAGTTCTTGGGTGCTACCCATCTGTCGGCGTGTTTCCTTGACGACGACCTCACCCATGTCTGTACCACTACTACGCAAGGTGAGATTCCACGTGAGTTTACCCTGCGGGCGCATTAACACTTTCGTTTTCCGCTCGTAACCTATAAGACTATAGATAATGGCTACAGAGTCTTCAGAATGGAAATCAAACGAATAGCGACCATCGAGGTTGGTAACGCCTCCAGCAATCTGACCTTGCACTTTCACGGTGACAAATGGCAGCGGTTTCTGTTCCTCGTCAACCACGCGTCCACTGATAGTACATAATGATATGGGCACGGCAGCCGTGTCCGCCTGAACAACAGCTACGGAATCCGTCTGTGCTGCCACAGATAGCGGAAGCAAGAAAGCTAACAAGAGAAGGTGCAAGAAGCGCTTCATCATTTCTATTAACGCCTTTCCGCCATCATTTATTGTGCAGAAAACAGAGTATGAATCCCTTGTTCACGATGGGTGAGGTCAATTCGGATTCCGTATTTCTCGTGAAGATGCTCCGCCAAATGCTGAGCACAATAAACAGAACGATGTTGTCCACCCGTACAGCCGAAGGAGAACATCAAGTCAGTAAAACCTCGTTGGATATAGCGTTCCACATGGGCGTCAGCCAGACGATACACAGAGTCAAGAAATGTCTGTATCTCTCCATCGTCCTCCAAGAACTTGATGACAGGAGCATCCAACCCTGTCAACTGTTTATAAGGTTCATAGCGTCCTGGATTGTGCGTGCCGCGACAGTCAAATACATAACCGCCACCATTGCCACTGGTATCTTCGGGAATGCCACGCTTGTAAGAGAAAGAGAATATTCGAACATTAAGAAGAGGCAAGGGTTCTCCTCCAATTCTCTTTGAAAGGGAGGGAGTCATGACATCCACCAGCTTTTCCAATGTTTTTCTCAACTCTGGATAGGGACAGCCATCTTCTTCGGCCAACAGCTCACGAAGATTTTCCAGTGCAGGTGGGATACTGTCAAGGAAGTGCTGTTTACGCTCGAAATACCCTCGGAAACCGTATGCACCCAAAACTTGGAGAAGACGGAAAAGAACAAAAAGGTTTAAACGAGAACGAGAAAACTTAATATCGGGAACATGGAATTGTGCTGACTGGATTGTCTCTTCTAAATTCTCGCAATAAACATCTATCAACTCATCACGAAGACATTGGGGATAGCGAGCCGATGCTTGCCATAGGAAACTGGCCAGGTCATAGTAAACTGGCCCTCTCCTACCACCTTGAAAGTCGATGAAACGAGGATTACCAGAGGCATCGAGCATCACGTTCCTTGCCTGGAAGTCGCGGTAGAGGAAAGTTGACGTTTCACAATCCATAAGAAGATCATGGGCAAACAGACGGAAATCTTGTTCCAGTCGAACTTCGTGAAAATCAACACCCGTAGCTTTTAGAAAACAATATTTAAAGTAATTGAGGTCAAAGAAAATATTGGTTTCGTCCAACTCTGGTTGTGGATAGCACACAGAGAAGTCAAGACCTTCTGCACCAATAATTTGCAAACGAGGCAACTGAGCAATGGTTCTACGGAGCAGCTGTTTCTCCACCTCACCATATCGACCGCCAGCTTCACGAGCAGAACGTAAGGCATCAAAAAGGGAACACGTACCAAGATCTTCCTGAAGGTAACAACGTTCATCGTCACTCACTGCGAGAACACGAGGTACTGGCAATGACTTCTCCTGGAAATGGCGTGCAAGGTAAATGAACGCATGGTTCTCCTCCAACGAAGTACCGATCACACCGATGATGCTCTTCCCCTCTGAGGAAGTGAAGCGAACGTACTTTCGATTTGAACCAGAACCGGTTATAGATCCAACTGACTTTGGAGCAGCACCTGTAAAGGAATTATAGAGGTCGAGCAATAATTGATTATCCATTGATGCTATGATATAAACCTCCCGTTAATTTTTTCCGACGAGGTGTGAGGCTATTGATTTTCCCGCGAATAGCGACGATATTAAAGAACGTTACAATCACAAAAAGTGCTACGCCCATGAGTATTGTCATTGATGTCGAACCCTCGCTCATCGCGGGGAACATCTGCCAAAGCAGATTGAGATACCAACCGCGAATAAAAAATAGGAAGACAAAGGCCAATAGAAGCACCAGGGCGTTCATGGCTATCGTAAGAAGCTGGTACGGTCGTGACACGCGGGCTGGTGAATAACCGATTAACAAAAGATTCTGCAACTTCTCGGCATTCTTCTGTACCAATAAGTAAATACTGAGCATGAGGATATAGAAAGAAAGGGCACTGATGAGCAATCCCACAGCCATAACGATAGCAGCCACCACCTTCAAGAAATAGGTGATACGACCTGCTTCGAGGCTGTTGTCCTCTAACTCATAGCCTTTCTGTTGAAGGAATGTGGCGATGGCATCATCGGCAGGATTCTTCACTTCCACAATAAGACGCGTAGGTTCGGAAACTGCATTAGGAGCCAACTCGGCATTGCTTCGACGCATGAATGACTCTGGCACTAGAACCGTATTCAGACGAGTAGAGAAAGCCACCACACGACCTTTCAAATGTCGCTCTGCACCTCCTTCTCCACGCAAACGGATATCCATCTGAATCATGGAGATGATGCCTTCTGATAGCTTCGGCAAGTTCTTGGTTTGGGCAAACCCGAAGTTATAGAGAGCCAAATATGAACGCGGCAGGATAATCGGGACCTCGCCTTCGCTCACCATTGGCCAGCGGTGATCGACAAAGGCATCAGGAACGCTCTCGAAGAACATATCAGTTCCCATGCCAATACCACCCATCGACAATGACGCATAGACTTGATACCGTGAAGCCGTAAACGCACCTACACGCCTCACAAACCCCTGGCCCTCAAGCTCCTTCACATCTGCCTCTGTAAACGGCTGTGCCTCACCATTGATGGAAGAAACGGCTGCTATACGCTTTGACACAATCATATACGTATTCTTCATCACACCGTCTTCTCCAGAGAAAGCGGGAAGCACGTCTTCATAGAATTGCAAGGAGAGCAGGACGATGAGCATACCCAACAGATTCGCCAGAAAGAAACCGACGAGCTGACCGATACTGATATGACGACGAAGAAGTTTCCAGATGAGTTTCATAGCTTGAAAGTCTTTTCGTAAGGTAAATCCATGTGATGACCAATGCTGGTCACGACCACTGCTGCACCCTGTCGCTGTGCTTCTGTCAGCATCAAGGCACCCATCATACGTGTGTTGTCTGCATCAAGGTGACTGACAGGCTCGTCGGCCAACAGAAAATCAAAGGGCTGGCAAAGGGCTCGGATGAGTGCCACCCGCTGCTGCTGACCATAGCTGAGATGGCCGAGACGGCTATCGCGTTTGTCTGCAATGCCGAGAGCTTCAAACCATTCTGCAATCTCCTTATCACTCTTGAAATGCATGAGCTGGTTCTTGACTTGTACATTCTCCCATGCGGTCAGTTCTGGAAAGACACGGAGCTCTTGAAACATAACACTTAAAGAGTGCTGACGCAACTTCGTCCAATCATAAGTACAGAGTTCACGGATGTCATGACCGTCGAAGCACATCGTACCTTCATAATCATCGCGATAGCCGATGAGGTAACTGCATAGCGATGACTTGCCTGTACCAGAAGCTGCTTCAATGAGATAAAGGTGGCCGCGCTCGAACACGACTTCCTGATGCCAAATGTCGGAATGAATGTCTGTGCGGTTTCGGAATACCCGCGGCAAAGTTTGATGAAGAGATATAGATTCCAAAACTATCTACGCATATAAGTTCTACAAAATGTTACCCATGAGGATTTCCCTCGCGATATTGCACCCTTCAGGAGCAATCAACTTTAACTTGAACTCACCAGCATCTTCCATGACGATATTCACTCGTTCAAACCGACTCAAATCAAGAGGAATACGCATATCTGATGAGGTCAATGCAGGTAGGTCAAAAGTAGCAAAGAACCGTGCCTGCCGGATATCACTGCGTTCATCTTGAAGATAACGGTTACCTTCATCTGACAGTCCCTGACGGGAACCAAAGTAAAAGATTTTATCTTTCACGCCAAAATATGAGGTTGACGTCCCGAGGTTCAGAGCAAAATCTGTCGGTGTTAGTGTTTGCACGCCGATGAAACTATTACCCCAAGAAGTAGCCCCATCAAGAAAATCCGTATGGGCAACCTTCGCTGTCACATACATATTCTGGATTTGAAAATCAGAGAAATTTCTGGAATAGAGCGATGGAGAACCTGTCAGTTCAATAGCCACATCACCATCAACGGCACGAATAATGCGGTCAGCATCGACAATTAAGTTCAAAGCCACAAGAGCCGCTCGAATGGTAGGATTGGAACGTAGTGCATCAAGCAAAGTGGAGCCCTCAACATTCACAGCCAGCCAAGCGACATGGTCGGCATGAGCATAATCAATTAGCTGCCCTCTGAGAGGACGCATAAGCTGACCTAAACGTTTGAGTTCGTCTTTGACTTCAGGACTTTCGGCAAGGACATCGGCTTCCAGTTTCAACTCGTTGTTTTCACATTCACAGGAAAGCCTCATCATCGCATCCTCTATCGAACGAACTTTGAATGTCCGCAAAAAACGACGTGCTTCTGCCGGAAAAACCTCTGGCGCAACGACAGCCACCAAAGGTTCATCACCATCCTCCAGACGAGCAAAAAGTTTCTGACTGCAAGCACTTTCATCCTTATCTTGTTCCAGCAGAGCGACCATTTCTGTGCGTAAAAGGTCTTGAGCCGATCCTAAGGCTGGTCCCATCATAAGAGCCCTCTTACCATCAAAAGCTAACAACCACTGTTGATTCACCACAATCCACGAATAACCTCGCTGGCGAGTCATCTCAGAAGCACGACCTGCATCATGTTCCTCCTTGAGGAAGTTCGTTAAGTCATCGGCATCGTCTATGGATGCGAGAAATCCCAAGTTGCCAGATGAAGAGGTAAAGGCATAAATAGGACGTTTCATATCAATACCTAAAGACTTGACCTCGTCATTTTCCTGTTCTGCTTTAGTTCTGCGAAACAATCTCAGCAGGTCTTTGAGTCCCAACTTAGCTTCACTAAGGAAAGCCTTGGCATCAAGACGGACGATGGCTGTAGCATCTCGAGGAATGGCATTAACATAAGCATCACCCGACGTGCGCATAATAAAGAATGTGACCAACATCGCCACAACAGTGACGGCGATGGAGGAGAGAAGGATGATTTTTGTTTTATTCATGAGGTTCTATCTAAGATTAGACTGCGGACGGCTATTGTGGATTTATCTGTTAGCAAGTCGCATCAGATGCACTGCCACGAGGGCAGCTGTTTCCGTGCGTAAACGGCTGGTTCCGAGTGAGACTGAACGAAAACCTGCGGCCTCTGCTGCACGCACTTCCTCAATGCTGAAATCTCCTTCAGGACCTATGAGGACAAGAGCTGGAGTACAAGGTTCAAGCAGGTCAAGGAGAAAAGGCTTTTCTTTTTCATAGCAATGGGCGATAAAGCGCTGTGAGGGTAAGTCAGTGCGGGCAATGAACTGGTTAAAAGGAATCATTTCGTCCAATTGAGGTTTCCACGCCTTGTGACTCTGCTTCATGGCCGAAACGATTATCTTGTCAAGGCGATCTTTCTTCACGACACGGCGTTCTGAAAAGCGGCAATCAAGCAAAGTGAGACAGTCGAAACCAATCTCTGTGACCTTCTCTACGAGCCATTCCATACGGTCGAGGTTTTTCGTTGGAGCAACTGCCAGATGGATCGCCCCCGTCCATTCTGGTTGCTGTGGCAGGCTTTCGACAATACGATAGCGACAATGGTGGTTGTCCGCCTCGGTGATGACTGCATGATAGAATGTACCACCTCCATCCATCAGATTCAACTCGTCGCCCACACCCAGACGCAACACTCGTACGACATGTTGTGTCTCATCCTCCGGCAGCTGACCTGCCTCGGGTGTGGGGGTATAGAAGAAACGGACTTCTTTCATGATGGTTGTGCCGGCGAGCGTTTGGCCAATTCGTCACGTAATGCAGAAGCTGCTTCATAGTTTTCACTTTCTACTGCGTGTTTCAGGGCGTCCTCTAGCATTTGGCGACTGAGTGTATTGATATTGAGAGCAAAGGTGTTATCGCCTGTCTTATGCATATACTGCGCTTCCATCAACTCTTCATTTATCATGATGGGGCAGTTGGCAATTACAGCCATCACGAGTCCATCGGGAGCCTGACAGAAATCGACAACTTGCTCCTCACCCTCGCGTTCACCGACCACACGGCTGAAAAACACCCCATCCTTGATAGCAGTCAATTCGACACGCACAAGACGGATGCCGAATTTGTTCATCAGCTGATAGCTGAGGTCGGCCACGGACACTGGCACTGGCATAGGCAGAGGTACTTTAGAACGCATCATCAACAACATCGCCCGACGGGTTGACATCATCACAGGCAGGATGCGTTCTCCCCCCTTCTCCTTCATGATGACCATTGAGCGATCACCCTCAGACGAAGTACCGGCAACGGCATGGATGAGTAATTCAATCATAGCGATAACAAATTAACAAGATGTTGAATCAATGGGTAATAGACGAGGCATCTGGTTTCTTGCCATCCTTGAACAATAGGGCGAAGAAGATAGCCACGACAAGGGCGTAGGCAGCAAAAATGAACCAGCAAGTTTGCCAGCCTTCGATGGTTTCGGATCCTGTAGCACCAGCTTCCTGCGGAAAGAAGACATAGTGGTTGATTATTTGCTGAGCCACCACTGTGCCAATGAATGCACCTAAACCATTGGTCATCATCATGAACAATCCTTGAGCACTGCTACGGATGCTCTCATCGGTCTCTTGATTAACAAAAAGAGAACCACTTATATTAAAGAAGTCAAATGCCACGCCATAAACAATCATCGATAAAACGAACAGCCAAACACCGCTACCAGGATTGCCTAAACCGAAGAACGCAAAACGCAACACCCAAGCCATGAGAGCTATGAGCACTACCTTCTTGATGCCGAAACGCGAAAGAAAGAAAGGGATGAGCAGAATACACAGCGTTTCACTCATTTGTGAGAGAGAGATGAGGATATTGGCGTGCTGGACACCAAACGTGTCGGCATATTCAGGTATCGCGCCAAAGCTTGTAATGAAGGGATTGGCAAAGCCGTTGGTAATCTGCAAACAAACACCCAACAACATGGCAAAGCTAAAGAACATGGCCATCCGAGGATTCAAGAATAACTTGAAGGCATTCAGTCCAAGAGCCTCAGCCATAGATTTTTTAGCACCGCCCTTCTTAATCCTCATACGAGGCATCGTCAAGGAATAAGCAGCCATGACAAGGCTCAGCCCACCACTGACCATCCACTGTCCTGGGGTTGACTGCAAGCCACAGAGATCAACAACCCACATTGTCACAATAAAGCCAACCGTCCCCCAAACGCGGATAGGCGGGAAAGCTTTGACAGAATCATAGCCGGCACCTTCCAAGGCAGCGTATGCCACCGAATAGCCGAGGGCGATGGTGGGCATGAAGAAAGCCACAGATAATGTATAGAGTGCAAATAGAGGAGCAAACTGCACCGTGTTCCCTGCTTGATAAGCGTATGCAGAAGCACCCATCATGAAAAGGCCGGCCAGAGCGTGACAGAGGCTCAGCACACGTTGACCCTCCATCCAACGGTCGGCAACAATCCCCATCAACGCTGGCATGAAAATACTCACAATACCTTGCACTGAATAGAACCAGCCAATGTTCGAGGCCAACCCTACACTGGCCAGATAAGTTCCCATGGACGTCAAGTAAGCGCCCCAGACAGCAAACTCAATAAAATTGAGAACCGTCAGTCTAATCTTCAGATTCATTTTATCTCAGTTATTGTTATTCTTAACCGTTCCATTTGTCAAATATGGCACAAAAGTACAAAAAACTCGGCAACAAGCCATCACCTTTCTCTAATAATTTCTACCTTTGCCGCAGAAAACCGTCATAAAGTTATGAAAAGACTACTTCAATCCCTACTCCTGGCCCTATTGACGAGCGTCGTCATAGCCCAACCGACAACCAAGATTACCGTCCCCGAAGGCATGAAACTCATCTGGCACGACGAGTTTGATTACAATGGCCGTCCAGATTCCGCTCGCTGGCAATTTGAACATGGATTCGTGCGCAATCAGGAATTGCAATGGTATCAGCCTCAGAATGCACGTGTCACGGATGGCGTCCTGCAAATCACAGGCAGAAAGGAACGTGTCAACAATCCTCGCTACAAAGCCAACAGCAAGCATTGGACGCTCAACCGCGAATTTGCGGACTACACCAGCGCCTGCATTGAAAGTCGAGAGCGGTTCAACTTCCGCTATGGACGTCTTGAAGTGCGTGCCCGCATTCCAGATGCTTCGGGATCTTGGCCTGCCATTTGGACACTCGGCAACAAATGGGGATGGCCAGCATGTGGAGAAATCGACATCATGGAATTCTACCGAGTACCGCCAACTACCACCGACATTCACCATCAGGAAGCATCCAACGAAAGGACGCAACCTATCATCTTGGCCAACGCATGCTGGCAGGGCGCTAACGGACGCGACGCATGGGATTCCAGCCGTGTACCTCTCTCCCACTTCACTGACCGAGATCCTGATTGGACTCAGAAGTTCCACATTTGGCGAATGGATTGGACACCTGAAGTCATCCGTCTCTATCTGGACGATGAGCTGATGAACGACATTCCCACTTCACAAGCCAATGGTGGCGGAGGCGAGAACCACGATGCCAATCCTTTCTCCAACAATGTTCCAGACTTCGGACACTATATCTTGCTCAATCTTGCCATCGGCAGTTGTGGCGGGAAAGTGAATGACTTAGCCTTTCCGATGGTTTACGAAGTGGATTACGTGCGGGTTTATCAGCAGAAATAGCCGACGCTTACATCTTGAATGCTCCGCTCTTCACGTATATGCGGTATTTCTTGATGCTCTCCGGCGCTCCCGCTTCGACGCGCGGCAGATATTGGAATCCCGTGAAGGTCTGGTCCTGACCGAGGTCTATGATGAGGTAGTGAGGGAACTGCACGCCGCGGTTCGTTGACCAGTAGGTGGATTCCTGGAGGTCGAAGATCTTGTCGGCAGTCTTGTTGCCCGAGGTGATGTCCTCATCGTCGCAGTAAGCTACCTGCCACGGTTCGCGCGAGAGACGTGTTCCGTCAGCGCCGAGGATGTACCATTCGGCGATGCAGCAGTACTCGCGGTTCATGTGGCTGTTGAGGGCTTCGATGCAGAAGTAGCGTCCGCTGACGGGCTGCGGGAACTTGACTTCCTGCCAGCCGTTGCCGGGCTTGAACTCGCCTTCCATCACGTATGGCTCGCCACTGAGGTCGATGGTCTGCCCTTCGAGACGGTGCGTCTGCGGGCGGTCGAGGTTGAGCTTGTCGATGATGGGCTTCTGGAGGCCTTCGATGGTGCGTTCGCCTCGCGGTCCCATGATGTCGAGCACGATGACCTCGTTCCGTCCCTTCTTCAGCCAGCAGCCCGGCACGTAGAGCGTCTGCTGCGGACCGATGTACCAGTGGCGACCGATGGCGTGGCCGTTGACATAGACCTGTCCCTTGCCCCAGTTCTCGAGGTTGAGGAAGGTGTCGCCCGTCTTGGAGAGGTTGAAGAAGCCGCGGTAGTAGCCGCGTCCGAAGATGAGGTCTTCGCTCTCCTTAGCATAACGAAAACCGCGTCCAATGACAGGTTCGTTTAACTTTTCGACTGTCGTAGGCTTGGTCTTCTGCTCCTCCAGCGCTTTGACCGCCACATCATAGTCATCGGGAATACGCATACATTCCCACTTGTTGGGCGTGAAGGTGACTATCGTCTCGTCAACGCCGCCGAGATGCGAACGGAGTATAGCTTTGATGGTGGGGCTTCCGATGATACCTTTGAAGTCCTTGATGGCGCGACCGAAGTTGATGCGACCCATACCTTCGACGAGGATCTGCAGTTCCTGACCCTGCTTGATGGCGGGCAGGGCAAGTGTCTTCTCGCTCTTCACACGGTCGAGCTTGCCGATGAACTTGCCATCAATGAACACCTGTGCGTAGTCGTGGGCTTCGAGGTTAAGGGTGCAAAGCCACTTGTCCCTGTCGGCGGGATGAAGGGTTACGCCCTCCACCTGAACGTCGTTGATCTCAGGCAAGCGCGTGGTGTAAAGTACGCAGCCCCAACCCATATCGAGCTCTTCAAAAGTCTTCGGGAGATTACCATGTGCTTCAGCTTCATGATCCCACCACGTGTATCTGTAGTCGAAACCGTTATAGAGCGGTGCGAACTCGGTCAGCTCGAACTTGGGAATGGCGATGGTGGGATATTCCTTCGGCACGGCTGGCAGTTTCTTCGAGCCTACCCACTTCTGAGCCACAGGATCCCAGTCGCCGCTGTACTTCTCCATGGCCTTGCGCAACTTCCAGAACTTGTCGGTCACCTGACCTGCCTCGTTGATGGGCGCGTCGTAGTCGTAAGAGGTCACGTCGGGAGCGAAGCCCGGGCTGTTGGCACCAGCCCAGTGGCCCCAGTTGGTGCCGCCGTGGGTCATGTAGAGGGAGAAGCTGATGCCGCGGTCGAGCATCTGCGAGATGCCATCGACCATTGCCTCTGCGCCGCGCGTCTCGTGGCGACCACCCCACTTGTCGAACCATCCGCTCCAGAACTCAGAGCACATCTTCGGCGAGTTGGGACGCAGCTCACCCAGGCGCTTGAACTCCTGGTCGATATTGGCACCCGTGCCGAAGTTCATGGTCCAGGTGAGGTCGTCGAGTCCGTTCTTGGTGAAGTTGGACGACCAGTCGCACTGGAAGAGTTCCACCTTGTCGAATCCGCTCTTGCGCAGGCAGTCGCGCACGGCGCTGATGTAGGGCTTGTCCTCGCCGTAGGAGCCGTACTCGTTCTCCACCTGCACCATGATGATAGGACCGCCCTTCTCGATTGTGAGGTCACCAAGCTGCTCGCCCACCTTCTTCTCGAAGATCTCCAGACGCTCCATGAAATAAGGATCCTGCTCGCGCAGACGGATGTCCTTCTTCTTCAGCAGCCACCAGGGCAGACCGCCCATCTCCCATTCGGCGCATACGTAAGGGCCAGGACGAACGATGACCCACATGCCGTTGGCCTGTGCCAGCTTCACAAAGGCGCGGATGTCGTTGTTGCCAGTGAAGTCGAATACACCTTCCTGCTGCTCGTGTGAGTTCCAGAAGATGTAGATGCAGAGCGTGTTCATGCCCAGCGCCTTGCACATCTTGATGCGCTGATCCCAATAGGCGCGCGGGATGCGAGGATAATGCACTTCGGCCGCCTTTACCACGAAAGGCTTGTCGTTCAGCAGGAACGTTTTGTCGCCTACGCGGAAACTGCCCCCCTTCTGTGCAGCCACAGCAGACGAAGGAGCAAACATCATGCCAGCCGCTAAGGCCAGCGTTAAGACTGTCTTTCTCATGATTCTATTAGTTTGTTGTTTATAAAGCCTAATGAACGTTCGGTCAATTCATGCAACCTTTGGAGGTTTCACGCTGCAAAGTTACACATTCTTTTCAATCTACTGCAAAGTTTTTGCTCCTTTTCTTCTTTTCTCTCTTCCGAAATGCGTAATTCAGCGTTCGGAAGAAAGAATTTTTCCATCCACCTTACCACTTTTTCAGAAATAAAACGTACCTTTGTCCCCCGTAATTAACTCAAAACATTAAACAACCCTTAAACCCTCAATTAAATAATGTACAGAACACATACCTGTGGCGAGCTTCGTCTCGCCAACGTGGGTGAAAAAGTTACTCTCGCCGGATGGGTGCAGCGCACCCGCAAGATGGGCGGCATGACTTTCGTGGACATGCGCGACCGATACGGCATCACCCAGATTGTCTTCGAAGAAGCCACTAACCAAAACCTCTGTGAACACGCCAACCATCTCGGACGTGAATACGTTGTTCAAGTGACGGGTACTGTAGGCGAGCGCTCCAACAAGAACAAGAACCTGCCCACGGGTGACATCGAAATCATCGCGACTGAGCTGCGCGTCCTGAACCAGAGCGCGACTCCTCCCTTCACCATCGAGGACCAGAGTGACGGCGGAGATGACCTGCGTATGAAGTACCGCTACCTCGACTTGCGCCGCACACCCGTTCGCCGCAACTTGGAGTTGCGTCACAAGATGACGATGGAGGTGCGCCGCTACCTCGACAGCCTCGGCTTCCTCGAAATAGAGACCCCCATGCTCATCGGCTCCACGCCCGAAGGTGCCCGTGATTTCGTCGTACCTTCCCGCATGAACCCTGGCCAGTTCTACGCCCTGCCTCAGAGCCCGCAGACGCTAAAGCAGCTTCTGATGGTCTCCGGCATGGACCGCTACTTCCAGATTGTGAAGTGCTTCCGCGACGAGGACCTGCGTGCCGACCGCCAGCCGGAGTTCACGCAGATCGACTGCGAGATGTCGTTTGTCACGCAGGAGGATATCCTTCAGACCTTCGAGGGAATGGCCAAGCACCTGTTCCGCGAGTTGCGCGGCATCGACATCAAGGAGGCATTCCCCCGCATGACATGGGCCGATGCGATGAAGTACTACGGCAGCGACAAGCCCGACACGCGCTTCGGCATGAAGTTCGTCGAACTGAAGGACGTCTTCGCACAGGCACCGGGCTTCTCGGTCTTCGACGAGGCCCAGTACATCGGCGGCATCTGTGCCACAGGGCAGGCCGTCTATACGCGCAAGCAGCTCGACCAGCTCACCGACTTCGTCAAGCGTCCGCAGATCGGCGCCAAGGGCCTCGTCTATGCACGTGTCAACGACGACGGCAGCGTGAAGAGCAGCGTGGATAAGTTCTACGGCCCCGACGTGCTGAACACGCTCAAAGAGAAGATGCAGGCCCAACCTGGCGACCTCATCCTCATCCTCTCGGGCGACGATGCCATGAAGACGCGCAAGCAGCTATGCGAACTGCGTCTGGAGATGGGCGCACGCATGGGTCTGCGCGACAAGAATCAGTTCTCCCTGCTCTGGGTCATCGACTTCCCGATGTTCGAGTGGAGCGAAGAGGAAGGCCGACTGATGGCCACCCACCATCCCTTCACGCACCCGAAGGACGAGGACATCCCCCTGCTGGACAGCGACCCGGCCGCCGTGCGTGCCGATGCTTACGACATGGTGTGCAACGGCGTCGAGGTGGGCGGCGGCAGCATCCGTATCCACGACCCGGAATTGCAGGACAAGATGTTCCGCATCCTCGGCTTCACGGAAGAACGTGCACAGGAGCAGTTCGGCTTCCTCATGAATGCCTTCAAGTACGGCGCACCTCCTCACGGAGGTCTCGCCTACGGCCTCGACCGCTGGGTGAGCCTCTTCGCAGGGCTCGACAGCATACGCGACTGCATCGCCTTCCCGAAGAACAACTCCGGACGCGACGTCATGCTCGATGCTCCGGCACGCCTGGAACAGAAGCAGCTCGACGAGTTGTTCTTAGAAATCAAGACTCCCGCCGAACAATAATAAGCAGACTCTCCCCCGCCCTCCCCGTTCAGGAGAGAGCGAATACCTTTCAAGAGATAAAAAGCCACACTAGTGGTTAACATATAAACTTTAGCTTATGATTCCAACCTCTCAAACAGATACCGCTCCCTCCCTTGAAGGGAGGGCGGAGGAAGAGTCTATCCTCTACACCTGCCAAGGCACCTGCTCGAAGGCCATTGAAGTGACGGCCAAAGACGGCATCATCGAGAACGTGACCTTCTTCGGTGGATGCAACGGCAACACCAAAGGCATCTCACAGCTCGTCCGCGGCATGAAGGTGGAGGATGTCATCGCCAAACTGAAAGGTACGCAGTGTGGCAACCGTGGCACCTCATGTCCAGACCAACTCAGTCACGCCCTTGAACAACTAAAAACTAATAGCCATGCATAAGCATTCGAACATTGTACATTATTCTTTATTTCTTTTATTCTCTGCCCTGGCTGTCATGGGTTGTACCGAATCGTTTGAGGACCGATGCCGCCGGGAAGCCAGAGAATTTACTGAACGACAATGCCCGAGGCTGGTTGGCAAGTACATCATTATAGACAGCATGACCTACGTGGACGAACCGGCTGGTTTTGCTTATCATTATCGAGTTCAGGGCGAACTTGACAATCCTGAGATACTGACAGAAGAAGCTTTGAATGTTTTTACTTCTAGCCTTCTTGACCAAGTACGCAAAGACATTTCCCTCAGACCTTACAAGGAGCGTGGTTTCCATTTCACGTACAGATACATTTCTTCCGCTACGGGAAAGCTTTTCACCGAAGCTGAGTTTGGTCCCGAAGACTACTGATCAAATACCTATCCCCCGGCCTTAATGCTTTTCCTTTGAAAAGCGTTTGATAAGGTGATAGGCTTGGTAGAGCCCATATTCACCAGCTTGACTGAGATCGGAAAGCCCCAATTGCAGTTGTCCGTCAAGAATACACGCCAAGCCACGATTGTAATAGGCATCGGGTAAACGCGGATCGATGTTTAGGGCATGTGAATAAGCTTTTCGTGCCTCATTATAGTCGTGCATAATCATGTGGATGCCACCCATATCATACCAGGCATAAACTAATTCGGGTTGCAATTCCACAGCACGCCTCAACTCGTCAAGAGCACGGGCATAACCCAATTTCGCTGTTACGCCAAGCACATCAGCATCCACATTTTGTGCTTCTAACTGACGGCAACGCACCTGAGCTGTCATGAACGGGATGAGAGCTTCTTTCGCATCCAAGGTTGCAGCATGTTCTAGATCGGCAATTGCCGCCTCAAAGTCACGGACGTGATAGTAGTCGAGCGCACGGAACAAGAACAGGAGAGCCAAGCGTTGAGTATCGTTTGAGGACAGACGGCCTTTGGACAACTCGTTCTGCTGTGCTGTCAGACGAGAAATGGACGCAAAATGCGCTTGCATCTGACTATCATCCAATTGGGGCTCCATATTGGTCAGATACACGGAATAAGGTCCTTCTGCATTCAACCGATCCAACCCACGATAATAAGGGAGGTATCGGACAGTAGGACTTTGTTGATTGTGACCTGACAACACATAGAGCGGTTGTGGCTGCACATCTACCTTTCGGTCTTGCACACGACCTCGGTATGCGCTGGCATACTCGCGTTCGGGCTCATCGGTATCTGCTTCAACGATGCTGGCATAGTCCTCAATATTGCGCTGACTCTGCTTTCGGGTCTTGGCTGGCGAAGATGTCTTGACGCCGGAACGTGCATCCAAACGAGCCTTGACCACTCGGAACTCATCGCGTTCGGCTCCGTATGTGTCGCCAATCTTCCTAAGGATGGAGGCGCGTTGCTGGTAGCCTGTCCAGAATTCAGGATACTCATCGATGACAGCGGAGATGTCGCGGATAGCCCCACGGTAGTCGCCCGTTTGATCAAGCAACAAGGCACGGTTGAAGAGCGCTATCATGTTGTCAGGCTCCACGGAAAGGACATAGTTGAAATCCTCGATGGCACGATTGTCATCCCCCACCTGTGCACGCAGCAATCCACGGTTGAAGTGTCCCAGGTAATTACGCGGGTCTATCTCAAGTGCCTGGTCATAGTCGGTCATGGCACCACGCAGATTGTTTTGGTGGAAACGCGCAAGCGCACGGTTGATAAAATATCCAGCCACACGTGGACGCTGCAAGATGGCTCGATCCAGCTCGCTTTCGGCCTGCGCATACTCGCCTCTTTGCAAACTGATACCAGACCGCATCACCAAGGCCTGAGCGTCATAAGCATCCATCTCCAAGGCCGAATCCACATAAGCCAATGCCATTACAGTATCTCCCTGTACAATTGCCACTTGTGCCTTCATCGTCTGATTCTCTGCTTCACGCGGCCAGTAGCGAATCATTTGGTCAAGAGCTGTGTTGGCTTCATCGTATTGCTTTTGTTCAAACAAGCAGAGTACGAGATTGTGCCAACTGGCCTTATTCTTGGGTTCCATGTCGATTACCTTACGATAATCTTCAATGGCTCCAAGGTAGTTCTTCTGGTTGACACGACACAAGCCACGCAACTGATAAGCGTTTGATACATAAGGATTGCGAGCGAGACTTTCCGAACAATCCTGTTCTGCGCCCGTGAAGTCCTCCAGATAGAACTTCGCTAAGCCACGAAAGAAAAAGGGTTCGGAAAGATAAGGCTTCGCATTGATGACCATGTTAAAGCGCTGAATCGATAGCACATAATCCTCATAATAGAGCGCATTGCGCCCCATCATCATCACACGGTCGGTGTTAATCTGGGCAAAAGAATGAACAGTGAAAAGGTGAAAACTGAGAAATAGAATGATGCAACGCAGACAGAGAAGCCTGCATGAACGCATCGTCCGAAAGAAACTCATCATTTTCACTTTTCACGTTTTCACTCCATCAAGGTTCATTCCTTATCTCTTCACTTTTACCTTATAATCACAGGAGAACCGCCCCTTAATAACATCATTGAGTTTTCCCTTGAGCATCTGTTTACGCAAGCCAACGATGTGGTCGGTATAAACTTTTCCGTCAAGGTGATCGAACTCATGCTGCATGACACGCGCCAGATAACCATCCACCCATTCATCGTGTTCTTGGAAATCTTCATCCTGATAGCTGACACGTACACGGGTGGGACGCTTCACACTCTCGCTCATACCGGGCAATGAAAGGCAGCCTTCATCCATTGATTCTTGCTTACTCTTATCATATTCCTCGATGTAAGGATTATAGAAAACATGTCGATAACCCTCGTACTGTGGATAATCCTCCTTGATGGGGTTCAAGTCGATGACGACGACACGCACTGAACGGCCCACCTGCGGAGCCGCCAGACCAATGCCGCCACTGTGGTCGAGGGTGTCAAACATGTCTTGAACAAATTGTGGGAGTTCAGGGTCTGCAGGGTCGATGTCTTCAGCCACCTGACGAAGAACAGACTGACCAAGTGTATAAATAGGCAATACCATACTTTTATTTCTTATTTCTTCACTATTAATTCTTCGTTTTCCTCGCCTCCATCCATCCTTGGAGGATGATGGTGGCAGAGATTTCGTCAACAAGAGCCTTGTCCTGCCGTGCTTTCCTGCCCAATCCCCCATCAAGCATGGCACGATGAGCCAGCACACTGGTGAAACGTTCATCAAAGAATTCCACTTCCATCGCAGGCAATAACTTATGCAATCGGTTGACAAAAGGCGTGATGCGGCGCATGTTCTCGCTGTCCTCACCATTCATCTGCCGGGGATAGCCCACGACAATGCGTTCCACAGGTTCGCGACTCACATAATCAAGCACAAACGCCTCCAACTCTGTCGTGGGAACCGTACAGAGTCCGTTGGCAATGATTTGCAATGGGTCGGTGACCGCTATGCCTGTTCGTTTCTTTCCGTAGTCAATAGCAAGGACGCGCATACATTTCTAAAAGGAAAAACAGGAGTTAGCTTCACAGCCCACTCCTGTCTGAAAAATCTTACATATATTCACTTTACCAAAAAGAAATGCCTTTATTTGCGCAGGAGCCAAGCATCGGAGTACTGTGAACGCAGATTGTTGCGACTCTCAACAGCACTATTCAAGTCATCGAACGTAGATGCGATGACGCGATACATGCCCTGTGGGTTGGTAGCGATCTGGGCTGCATAGCCGGCACTATTGAGCTTGCGCTGCAAAGCCTCCGCATTCGCCTTCACGCTGAAGCTGCCGACGACCACGCTGAAAGCCTTCAGGCCAGCGCCATTGACGACAGTAAGGTTTTCGGTTCGGGTTGCCTCATTGGTAACAGGGGTTGTGGTAACCGTCTGCACAGGAGCGACAGTTGTGGGCTGCTGAGCCGTTGAACGCTGCACAGGTGCCTGAGCAGACGTCTGTTGTTGTTTGGCTTTTTCATAAGCCTTCTTGTAAGCGCTCTCCTTGCTTTTGCAGGATACCATCGAAAGAGCCACACAAATGGCAGCACCTAATACGAGATAATTTTTCATTGTTTTATACTCCTTATTTAATATATAAATATGTTTTCCGCTGCAAATGTACACAAAAAAGGTATGACACAAAGGATTCACATATAAAAAAAACGTTAAAAGTGTGCACTTTAACGGATATTTTGTGAAAAACCCGCCTTTTCATGAACAAATAAGACAGAAAAAGCTTACATTTGCCGTCGCAAACCTCAATTATCAACCATTAACAACATCCTTAGACAATGAAAGCACTCAACTATCTCGTAGCATTCCTCGGTGGCGTGGCTATAGGCTCTGCCGCAGGCATCCTCCTCGCACCCGAAAAAGGCACAGACACCCGCGAACGCATCGCAGAAGCATTGCGTAAACGCGGCATCCGCCTCAACCGAAAGGACATGAACGCACTCGTGAACGACATCTCCGAGGAACTGGCCAACGCCACCGACGAAAACGAATAAGCACGCGGCATGTTCTTCTCCAACGAACAGAACACCGAACGCATGAGCCAGCTGTTTGCGGAAGCCCGCGACTTTTGGCAACTGCAGAAAAAGTACCTCAGCCTCAATACGGCTGAGGTGCTTACCCGCATCCTCTCTGCCATCGCTCTTTGGGGCATCATCATCTTGGTAGGGTCGTTAGTTTTGCTCTTCGGTAGCTTCGCCCTCGCTTTCTGGCTCGGAAGCCTGTTGGACAGCAACATGCTCGGTTTCGCTATCATTGCTGCCGTTCTCGCATTGCTCATATTCATGATTTATGCGAATCGCGTCGCTTGGATCGTTGCTCCAACCACACGGTTTATTGTCAACTTGTTGGCATCCAAACTCGTCATTCCAACCTTGGAGGCAGTGACCATAGAAAAGGAACACACACGCCAGCAACTCGAACAAAACCAAGAAGAACTTCGCACCACGGCCAGCACAATTCTTGCTCCACCATCTGAACACAAGGACAAATGGGAAAACGTGTCCAACCTTGTTCAGAACGGTTTTACCATCTTTCGAGGCGTCCAGATTGGACTCAGCGCCATCGCCGCCGCCCGTTCTTTCTTCAAGATAGGCAAGCGCCGCCGCTGATTACTCTGCATTTCCACATACACACCGCCGCCAGTCCCATGCACGATGGAACTGGCGGCGAATCATTTATCAAAAAGGGACGTCTACTTCACCACGACCTTACGACCGTTGATGATATAAATGCCTTTCGGCAAGTGAGGTAGCTGTCCGGCAGTGCGTCCTCCGCCGTGAGGTGATAGGCCAGGAAGGGCTTGATCTCTCCTTTCTGGTGCGTGATGGTCTGCACGTCGAATGGCAGCACCAGCGACTCCCATCCCCTGCACTCGCCCTTGTTGGTTTCTTGCAGGTAGGCGTGCGTGTAGCTGATGC
>JAGCPY010000062.1 GCA_017965425.1 Bacteroidaceae bacterium
CTTGACCTTCTCCAGCACTTTCGAGGGCGAAGAGGCTTTCCGCTTTTCAGATGCATCCTCGTCGTCCGACGTTTCCGGCTCGATAATATCCACCTTGATGCGGTCTATACCGTCGAAAAGCCTGAAGTAATCGGGTTCACGCTCCGTTCCTTCCGTTGCGATGGCAAACAGGGAGTAGTCGCGGACCTTCTCTTGGGGAACTTCCCTCGTATAACCTCTAACCTTGAATCCCATATCACTCCCAGTTTAATTCGTTGAAACGTGCCAGGAAGGGAATGGCTCCAAAGCGTCCGTTCAAGTAGCCTTTCTCTAAATCCAAGTCTGCACGGGGCTTGAACTCGTCGAGCGTGTAGAGGTGGGTGCTCTGCGTCACGCGGTCTTTCTCGGCAAACCAAATTTCGTCGTTGCGGAACACCTGTCCGTCGAGCAGACCCGCATCGTGGGTCGTGAAGATCAACTGGCCTTTCATGTTTTTGTCGGTGACAATCCTCGAAACCAGTGCCCGTACCAGCGTGGGATGCAGGCTGCGGTCCAGTTCGTCGATGACGTATGTGCAAGCCTCGCTCTTGACATTCTGTACCATCGGCACGAAGTCGAAGATGCGCTGGGTGCCATCCGACTCTTCCTTCAGTTCGAAGTCATAGAGGCAGTCGTTCACCTTATGCAACGCTTTTACACGACGCACGAAGTACTTGTTGCCTTCGCGGCGCATACTGACGGTGAAGGCTCCCGTGTCTATCATCACCTCCTCCTGTCCCTCCGGCGAACGGGAAAGCCGTTTGACGATGCCATCCACGCCCTGCACCAGTTCGGGCCATTCCGAAATGCTCTGCTTAAACGACTCAATATCCTCGTCCTTCAAGGTCAGTTCGTTGATGCCGAGATCCAAGGCCGAAATGAGTGCTTCGGACTGCGACTTGAATCCCTCATCGGAATACCTGTTGTCGAAGATAGAGGTCGAACGGGTCTCAGGGAAGATGACGTGCAGTTTGGTGGTCAGCCAAAGGAAAGCATCCGTCATCTGGGCGTTCTTCACAACATCGTGCTTCGACAGCAACAGTTCGTTCCCCTTCAGCAGATTGTCCTCCAACAGCGAAACCAGCAGTTTTGTTTTCTCCGCATCCTTTTTCCCTGCCGTCAGATTGATGCTCGTCTTGCCTGTCTGCACATCGTACTTGCGTTCAAACACACACACGGGTTTCTTGATGGTAGAATACAGCCATTCCTCCATACAGATGTTGCCACGATAACTCACCCCGTAGGAATACTGGTCTGACTCCGTGCCAAACTCCACCTCAATGGAAACGGGCATTTCCGGGTCGTTATACTTGTTGGCATCCCTGAAGGCCGTGGGAGGCAGACTTCCCGTTGCCACCATAGTCTGTAGTCGGCCAAGCGCCTTAACCAGACACGACTTGCCCGCACCGTTGGCACCGTAAATCACTGCCGTGCGCAACACATTGGCCCCACGTCCCTGACTATGCACGTGCCAGTCCTTCCTGCGGACATTGGATGACGGCAACATCGTGAACTCCGTTTCCTGTCCGTATGACCTAAAATTCGTCGTTACAATTCTAATCAGCATACTGAAATATATTAAAGTTGTTGCAAAGTTACGGATTTTTCGTTACAGAACAACAATTTTCAAACAGATTTTTCGTATTTTAACGTATTTTTTTTAGGGAAATTTGTTGTTATCTCCATATTTTTTCGTACCTTTGCCCCAGATTTACAACGTAATCCACACCATTTATTTACTTAAAAATACAGCAATGACATTGAATTTCAAGACCTGAAAAAGCGTTTTACCATTGTTTTACCAACATGGCAATCCTTGTAGAGAGCAAAAATAAAAACGGTTGAAAATCAGTTAGATATGGTTGGAATGGGATTATCCCTCACCATCCCTCACCTATTCCTCACCAATCCCTCACCTGCAAACGGCTTTCTTTCAAATGATTATCGCAAAAGGTGAGGGATTGAGGGATTTACTTGGAAAAACAGAAGGAACAGAGTCTGCATCGAATGGAACCTAAATCGTAAATAATAGATAATCAAAACATCAATCGATAAGCTTAACCGTCTGTCATAGATGTGCCAGAAGCCATCATCACGTTAAAAATAATGAAGAGAAGAAGAAATCGGCACAAAAGTTTGCATGATGTAAAAATAACTTTGTAACTTTGTGTCCATAATTGATACATTTACTTTTCATCATCTATATTTATGGACAAAGAATTGATTACAAGTTGCGAGGTTAAAGCCAAAGAGTGGCTCTCCTCACCCGTGTACGACGAACAGACAAAGGCCGAGGTGCGCGCCATGCTCGAGGCCGAGGACAAGACGGCCCTCATCGACGCCTTCTACCAGACGCTGGAATTCGGCACCGGAGGCCTCCGAGGCATCATGGGGGCAGGCACCAACCGCATGAACCGTTACATCGTGGGCGCCGCCACACAGGGCTTCGCCAACTATATCCTGAAGGCCTTCCCCGGACGCCAGGACCTGGCAGTGGTCGTGGGACACGACTGCCGCAACCACGGACGTGAGTTCGCCGAGACCGTGGCCGCCATCTTCTCGGCCAACGGCATCAAGGTCTATCTCTTCGAGAGCCTGCGACCCACGCCGGAGATCTCCTTCGCCATCCGACAGCTGAAGGCACAGGCCGGCGTCAACGTCACCGCATCGCACAACCCCAAGGAGTACAACGGCTACAAGGCCTACTGGGAGGACGGCGCACAGGTGCTCTCGCCCCACGACACGGGCATCATCGACGAGGTGAACAAGGTGCGCGTGGAGGACGTCAAGTGGACGGGCAACCCCGACCTCATCCAGATCATCGGCGGAGAGATGGACTGGGACTACCTGCAGGCCGTACGCGAGGCCATGGTCGATCAGGACGTCATCCTGCGGCAGAAGGACCTCAACATCGTCTATACGCCGCTGCACGGCACGGGACGCGTCATCATACCCGAAGCACTGCGCTCATGGGGATTCCAGAACATACACGTCGTGCCCGAGCAGATGGTCATCGACGGCAACTTCCCCACGGTGGTGTCGCCGAACCCCGAGAACTCCGAAGCCATGACGCTCGGCATGAAGCTCGGCACGAAGCTCAACGCAGACCTCGTCATCGCCTCCGACCCCGACGCTGACCGCCTCGCCATCGTGTGCCGCAACCCGAAGGGCGAATGGGAAATCCTCAACGGCAACCAGACGTGCATGATGTTCGCATGGTACATCATCGCCAACAAGAAGAAACTCGGACAGCTGCGCGGCAACGAGTTCCTCGTGAAGACCATCGTCACCACAGAGCTCATCAAGCGCATCGCCGACAAGAACGGCGTGGAGATGATGGACTGCTACACCGGCTTCAAGTGGATAGCAGCACTCATCCGCGAGAACGAAGGACTGAAGAAATATATCGGCGGCGGCGAGGAGAGCTTCGGATTCCTGCCCTTCGACAAGGTGCGCGACAAGGACTCACCCGCCAGCATCTGCCTCATCTGCGAAATCGCAGCCTGGGCCAAGGACAACGGCAAGACGCTCTATGACCTGCTCATGGACATCTATCTCGAGTACGGCTTCACGATGAACCACACCGTGAACGTGGTGCGCCCGGGAAAGACGGGTGCCGACGAGATCAAGCAGATGATGGTGGACTTCCGCGGAGCCAAGGCACCGAAGACACTCGGAGGCTCCAAGGTGGTGTGCACGAAGGACTACCTGGCCCTCACCGCCACCGACGCCGAGGGCAAGAGCGTGAAGCTGGATATGCCGGCCACGTCGAACGTGCTGCAGTGGTTCACCGAGGACGGCACCAAGGTCAGCGTACGACCCTCCGGCACAGAGCCGAAGATCAAGTTCTACATCGAGGCTCCCGCCACCATGGAATGCCCGAAGTGCTACCCCGCAGCCTGCGCAGAAGGCATGGACAAGGTGAAGGCCGTGTGCAAGGACCTGGGGATTTGAGGAAGTCGGGGCTGGCCGACACCAGCCCCACACCTATATATATTAGAGTTATGACCACATTAGCAATGAATAACCTGTGGGCGTACATCCAAGGATTGTCGCTCTCGAAGAGAAACCGCATGTGGCTGGCCGAAAGGCTGATAGCGCCGACGGCCGACGACCCCAAGACGGCACGACAGAAAGCTTACGTCAAGGAGACCCTGACACGGGCCCTCAAGGAGGCTCGCGCAGCACAACGCGGGGAAATCAAACTGCAGACGCTGGACGAATTCCTGAAAGAACTCGAGTTGGAGGAAACGGCATGAACGTGACTATCTCCCTGCACGACGAGTTCAAGTGTCAGTTCAAAAGGCTGAACATGAAATATCGTTCGCTGAAAAACGATTTGTATGCCCTGCAAGAAGCACTCCTCTGTAACCCCTTCCAAGGCGACGACCTGGGTGACGGCGTGCGCAAAGTACGCATGGCCATCAGCTCGAAAGGCAATGGAAAGAGCGGTGGAGCCAGAGTGTTGACGCTCGCTGTCTTGGTGGACGAGAACGCCAACGTGACGCTGCTGACCATCTATGACAAGAACGAAATCGACAACGTTTCCAACGATTACTTCAGCTGGCTCATCAGCAACCATGAAGAAGACTGACACCGCGACACTTTGGGCCTGCCTCTGCGCAGGCGACATACTACTGAGGAGAGAGGGCGACACGCTCTCTCTTCCCATTGGTGACGAGCCGCCCGTGCCGCTGAAGCCTTGGAATATCGTCACGACCCTCTCCACCCTCCCTACCAAGGAAAAAAACAGCAGGGATATTTCATTGCGTGTCGTCCGTATAGACAAGCCTGTGATTGGCTTCGAAGGTTTGGAGATGATGAACCTCCGCGCCAGCTTCGACGTTCTACCCCCTGAGCACTATGCCCTTGCTGGCAAAGCCGCGGAACTAATCTATTGGGATGCAAACACCAAGTTCTGTGGTTGTTGCGGAGCTCCCATGAAGCTCCATACCGAAATCTCCAAACGCTGCACCGAATGTGGCAAGGAGGTATGGCCTCAGCTTGCTACAGCTGTGATTGTAAGAGTGACAAGAGGGAAAGAATGCCCGTCCCTCACTGGGAGAGCAGGGATTGAGCCTATTAAAGGCTCCGAATCCGTCCTATTAGTCCACGCCAACAACTTCCGCCGTCCTTACTATGGACTTGTTGCGGGTTTCGTAGAGACGGGTGAGACGCTGGAAGAAGCCGTTCGACGCGAAGTGCGCGAGGAAACAGGCATTGAGATTAAGAACATTCGCTATTACGCTTCTCAGCCTTGGCCTTACCCTTGCGGGTTAATGGTGGGATTCACCGCCGACTACGTCTCAGGGGACATTCATTTACAGCGTTCGGAGCTGGCATCTGGCGGCTGGTTCACACGCGACAACATGCCCCCCATACCCGGAAAGTCATCTATCGCAAGAGCGCTCATTGACGACTGGCTTAACAAGCCTTATTCATAACGGCTGTAAATCACCTGCATCTGCAAGGGCTGCGTACCACCCACCAAACGGGCACTCGAAAGGGAGAAATCATGTGAAACACTGACAATTGTCGAGATGCCTGTTGACTGATTAGTGGTTGTGGTGACGGTGACTGGTATTACGACCACACGGTTCCAATCAGGATGGTTGAGATTCCATTCCGCCGACGTCATTCCCTCTGCCAACATGCCACGTTGCTTCTCGCGGTGGAGATAGGACAAAAGACGAGCAACGTTTGTAAAGGTATAGGTGTTATAGTTAGAATCGAAAGTTGTCGTGTAGCTAATCTCGCCATCCGATACCTCGCGATTGCGGAAGAACGAATTGCGAAGTTGCTTCCTCAACATGAGCAAGGTCTGCGGCGCGTCTAACTCATATCCCGTTTGGTTCTTACTGTTACACCGTGTGAGGATGATACGAGCCCGACTAATGCTGTCGAGTTCGTGCCCCTCAAAAATCTCATCGACGGGCAGGGTCAGTTCGGTCGCAATGCCAGCAGGAGACTTGAGGTAAGTGTAATTGACTGATTTGACAGATTCGTCCGACAACAAATCCTTAACACCTTCATTCTGAATGCGGGTGGTCTGAATGACTTCTGGAGTGGCAGAGAAACGGGCTAAACCATTATAAATGGTATCTGTACCTGCCTTGGTCGTCCCATGATAACGGAAATAGACGTTCAAGGCTGAGACATCAAGCGTGAGCATGGTGCCAACACCGCTGCAAAGCTTGAAGTAGAAACCAGGACAGACATGATGAGTGAATTGCCATGAATTGAGGAAATACTCCGGATGCTCAAGAGCTGCCTTCATAATGCGCGTTCCTATTGATTGTGGTAAACGAATCCGCACATTATCGTCATGGGTAGAGCTGGTGCGATCTGCATCTGTCAACGTATAATCCGAAGGAGAGAACACCTTCTCCGCCACATGTCCTGCGTTGGCTGGGAGATAGGATTCAATCTGCATGTCTGCGTAATAGGTTGTGTCTTCCTTGAGGATGTGGTCTCGATCCAACTCGTAAACCCAAATTTTCATGGCATTGTTGGCTTCACCATAGTAGCTATTGAAATAGAGGCGAAGTTCAACGGAATCAGCTTGCAACATGCCATCCGTCTTGACGATTTGCCCTTCGTCGGGAAGGCTGTAATTTTCAAAGGCATAGAACTGAGTCACGAACTCTGCTCGTATATCAGTTCCAGTTTCGGGATCATGCACCTGTCCGAGATAGCATTTCGAGCTGTTTGCCACCACTGAATCAAGTGCCAACGAACGTGTCGTGAACTCGAACGTATGCGAAACTGATGAGATGGTGTCTCTGTCAGAAGGGATGCCTATCTTTCCCGTTTCTTCATCACAAGCAGAAAACATCAGTGCAGCCAATGCACCAACAAATAACGTATATCTAATATTCATTCTAATACTGAGACTTTCGTTTCTTATGACTCTTCCTCCTCTTTGCCCTGACTCCACACGCTGTCGAAGAACTCGGTCACCCGCGTACTCATTCCCTCTGCACTCACGTCCACATCTGTCATGACAGGCAATCCCTTTTCTTCTGCCAATGAAATCAGTTCCTCATCTCTGTTCTTTGCCGTAAGCAACAAACCGTCACTATATTGAAGCGCCAAATGATAAAGGTCGCGTTGCGTCAAGCGTTCTGGATAGCCGTCCAGTTCCTTACCTGTCATATTCTTGAAAATAAGACTGGAACGGAATTGATCGTCTGTCGCCAAATCCAGTTTGGTATCGCTGGGCGTGAAGATGATTTTGCTGTCGCGATAAGACGGCTCTTCCTTGAAACTTGTCTTGATGTAAAGAGGAGCTATGGTCGAAATCCAGCCTTGACAATGAATGATGTCTGGCACCCAACGCAACTTCTTGACTGTTTCCAAAACGCCGCGTGCATAGAAAATGGCACGCTCCCCATTGTCAGAATACTCTGCCCCTGTTTCATCAAAGGCTTCCAGACGGCGCATGAAATAATCATCGTTGTCGATGAAATAGACTTGCATCCTTGCAGAAGGAATGGACGCCACTTTCAGAATCAGCAAATGGTCGGTATCATCAATGATGAGGTTCATGCCTGACAGACGCTGCACTTCGTGCAACTGGCTCCTTCGTTCATTGATGGTTCCCCACTTGGGCATGAAGACCCGTATCTCACGACCTTTTTCCTGAACAAACTGGGGAACCCTGCGACCCAGTAACGAGAGATTCGTCTCGTCCACATACGGAATAATTTCTTGAGTGATGAACAGGACTCTTTTCGACTTCAACATAACCATTTTTGTTGTTTCTCGATGCAAAGATATATAAAAAAACTCGGATAAAAGCAAAAGAGAGGGTAAGAAAGTTCATTTCTATACGTTTTTTTGCAATTATTTTGCTTTTTCTCTTCCTCATTTGACAAATTATGTGTTATTTTGCGCCACTTTTCAGGAACAAACGTCTCCTCAAGCATGATTCGAAAAAAGAAATGAAAGTAGTAACAACCATCAAGGAACTGAAAAGAATCCTTTCACAGGATCGCGCAGAAGGAAAGACCGTCGGTCTCGTCCCCACGATGGGGGCACTTCATGCCGGCCACGCCTCGCTCGTTCGACGCAGTGTCAACGAAAATGATGTTACCGTTGTAAGCATTTTCCTCAATCCGACTCAATTCAACGACAAGAGCGACCTTGAACGCTACCCGCGCACATTGGAAGCCGATTGTGCCTTGTTGAATGAGTGCGGCGCGCAGATTGCCTTTGCTCCTTCTGTCGAAGAAGTCTATCCCGAACCTGATACGCGCCACTTCTCCTATCCTCCCACGGACACCGTGATGGAAGGAGCTTTCCGTCCAGGTCACTTCAATGGCGTGTGCCAAGTGGTGTCGAAGTTGTTCAGTTACGTGGAGCCCGACCGTGCCTACTTTGGCGAGAAAGACTTCCAGCAGATTGCCGTCATCCGCAGAATGGTTGACGATTTAGGCTTTCAGCTGCAAGTCGTACCGTGTCCAGTCGTGCGCGAAGCCGATGGACTGGCCATGAGTAGCCGCAACACCCTCCTGACCCCTGAAGAACGTGCCATTGCTCCTCACATCTATAGCACCTTAACGGCCAGCCGACAATATGCACGCACACATACCGTTGAGCAGACCTTGCAATACGTGACCGAACAAATCAATGCTGTTCCCGGTTTACGTGTAGAGTACTATTCCATTGTTGACGGGAGAACCCTCGCAGACATCAACGACTGGGCAGATAGCGACGATGTCGTAGGTTGCATCACCGTCTATTGTGGACAAAAACCCATCCGACTCATTGACCATATACATTATTAATATAAGATGTTGATCGAAGTCCTCAAATCCAAACTTCACTGCGTCCGCGTGACAGAAGCCAACCTCAACTACATGGGCAGCATCACCATCGATGAAGAATTGATGGACGCGGCAGGTCTCATCGCTGGCGAGAAAGTCCAAATTGTCAACAACAATAACGGGGAACGTTTCGATACCTATATTATTAAAGGTCCTCGCCACAGCGGATGCATCTGCCTGAACGGAGCTGCTGCCCGAAAGGTGCAGGTGGGTGACGTTTGCATTATCATGGCGTATGCCCTCATGGACTTTGAAGAAGCCAAAGCGTTCAGTCCCAAGGTCGTATTCCCCGACGAACACAACCATTTGCCCGAATAAGGTTCCGTTCGCGTATATACATGTGAGCGTTTTCGGATATACGCGTTAGCTTCTTAGGACATACGTATGCCGTGTCATGGATGGGGTAAGGAAACGTTTACAAGTAGTCAGCCGCCGAAACCTCAATTATTTTAGGGATAACTGCTTCAGCCTGCTCAACGCTTCGAGATAGTAGTAATCTGCGTAAATGATGCTGGCATCGAGTTCGGTGCCAGCTGGATGATGTCCTGTTGAGTGAAGGAGAAAGGAGACGTTGCGGTCACGGCTCTGGTATCGGGATGTGCTCAGATCAGCGATCATGCGTTCAGCCTCAGTTCGATAATCTTTCGAAGGCGCATACTGGTCCAGTTCGAGAAGTGCTGAGGCAACGACACAAGCGGCAGAAGCATCTTTCAGATTGTCTGCTCTTTGCTCTTTTCCCAGTTTTTTATCTTTCGCTTCAGGTATGTCCATATCCCAATATGGCACCCCGTCGTCGCTGGTTTCCTTCAACCGTTTCAAATAGATGTCGGCCACCTTTTGGGCAAAGGCGAGAAAACGCGAGTCGTGTGTAAAGCGATAAACCATCGTGTAGCCATAGACGGCCCACGCCTGTCCGCGACTCCACATCGACTCGTCGCTGTAGCCCTGATGCGTCACGCCCTTGATGAACTTACCTGTCTGCGTATCATAGACAGCCACATGATAGCAGCTTCCATCCTTGCGGAAGTGATTCTGCATCGTCGTCGCTGCGTGGCGCGTGGCCATCTCATAGAATCTCTTGCCCTTTTCTTCATCTTTTCCTTCCTTTGCTGCCCAAAACAGCAGTTCCAGGTTCATCATATTGTCCATGATGGTGTTGTGCCCGCCGTAATCTTTCACGTGTCGGGGCCAACTGAGCAACGTCCCCACCTTATAATTAAATAATGTGGCGAGCGAGTCGGCAGCCTGCAAAGCAAGCTCTTTATAGCGTTCATCCTTCGTCTGCTCATAGCCTTTCAAAAGCGAGTTGATGGTGATGAATCCCAGATCATGGTCAAAGACTGGCTGGCTGATGATGGGAACGATGGCCTCGGTATAACCCTCGGCGGCCTTGTGCACGGCTTCGCTCTTGTTGTAGTCGTAAGCCATCCACAGAATGCCTGGCCAGAAGCCTGAGCACCACTCCTGGGGACATGCCTTGCGCAGATTCCATGAGTTCTCCTCCCGGCTAATGTTCCTCGGCATCATGGTGAAATCATACGGGCGCAACCTCTCCAAAGCCCTATCGACCTGACTAGAGCAGTAGGCAAGTTGTTGGTTCACATGGAACTGTCCGATTTCCTTCGTGAAGACCACACCGCTGACATGGTTGCCCACGTACATCGGCACATAGTCGGCAGTAGCATACCAACGCGGCTTGCTGGGCAAGTCGTCGTAGATGGTTTCTCCGTTAATCTTCAACCCCTCGAAGGTCACATTCTGTACGCGATGGTCGGCATCGAAACCGTTGATGATGGAATAGCCCTTTTCGCCTTTGTAACGCACGTTACGGAATGTCACGTCTTCCACGCCCCTGCCCGGAGCAGTACACCACTTCTGGTTGTAGCTCACCTTCACCTGAGTGATGCAACCCGCTTCAATCTGCTCGATACGAATGTTGTCGAAGAGGATGTCACGCACCAGGTTCCCATCGCCACAGTTAATCGCCATGCAACCTTGATAATCCACCTGCGGTTCGGCTTGTCCAAGGATGTCGATGTTTTCATACACAAGGTGTTCGATGGTGTCGCCGACCTCGGGATTGCCATGAATGCCGATAAAGATAGGATGAGCTACGTCTGCCCACAACGTGCTGTTACGCATCCTCACATTGCGGGTCGAACCGTTGAAACCTTTGCGGGTAGCGTAGGCTGTGGTGCAGTCGTCTGAGTTGCGGCAGAACACACGGTCGAGAAGGATATCACTGCAACCGCCGAAGACATTCAGGCCGTCGCCCCAACCGGGATGCGAAATGCTGCGAACGTCGTGCAGCGTCACATTTTTGCTCTCGCCGATGGGACAGGTGTTGAGAATCAAGCCATCTACAAGCACGTTCTTCGAGCGGTAAACATGCCCCCCCTCATAGCCACTGGACGGACGCGCGATGCCACGCCCCAGAATGCTCACGTTCTCAGCATCGTTCACAGCCAAAGTGCCCGTGAAGTATGAGCCGCCAGCCATGTAGATGGTCGTATTTGAAGGCACGACGACCTCGCCCTTGGCTCCTTGACGAAAGAGAGGGGACAGGTTCTTGATGCTGTCGTAATATCCAGCCGGTATATAGATGAAGTTCCGTCCTTCTTGCTTGGCCTCGACCTCGGCGTCCTCTTTGCTCACAGGCGGTTTAGACGTGAACACCAGCAGGTTGTCAGTGATGTCACCGTCGAACTCCACACTCACGTTCTCTGGCTGGAACAGCAGGAACTGAACTGTCGAGTCATTCAGTACGTTGGCTATCGTGCCACGATAATCCGGACGAATGCGGGCGCTCTTGAACGTCTTGTGCTTGCAGATGACCTTGACGAACACGTCGCCAGTGAAGTCAAAGAAACAGTAGGAAATCTCACGGACAGCGTGCTTGTTGTTGCCGAGCGAGGCATTGACCTTTGCCATGTACGTGTCCACCTTTGTCCACTCCTTGCTGCCGCGAGGCTGGATGAAGACGTCGTAGTCATCCTTCATCGGCGCACCCTCTGGAGCTGGGTAGGTGAAGATCCGGTGGAGCTTGGCTCCCTCCTTCACTCCGGGAACCTGGAAATAGTTGGCTTCGGGATTCAACTTCAGCTCGCCGCGCTTTTCGGCTTTCTTCTGCAATTCGAGCACTTTCTTGGTGTAAGGCATCTTCAAGTGGCGGCGTCCCACATAGTGATTGTAGGCAGCCCGGTAGATGTCGCGGATGACACCCCTACCCATAGAGCCGGGTTCTGTCCAGTCGTTATAGAGTCCCGTACAATCTGTCCATGTCTCAAAAGGCACGTCATATCCAAGGTTGTAACGGGCACTGTATTCAAGACCTTTCATGAGGCGGTTGTCGAGAACAGCCCACAGGTCGTCGCCCTGTTGCCAGGCCATTTCGCAGACCTCCACCATCGCTCCCAATCCCAACTGGGCATGAGCCTGGTCGCGTCCCGTTTCCTGACACTGGCCCGTCTCGCTGATGTAGCGAGGCAGGGAGCCGTTGTCATAGGCGTGAAGAAAGTAGTCGATGGCAGCGCGGTACATTGCAGAGTCGCCAATGGCGATGGCACACGCCATCCGGAAACGGTTGACGATGGCGCCCCAGTTCCCGTTCGCATAAGGGCTATCTCGCTCGAAACGCTCCATCGTCGGCACCATTGCCCGACGCAACATCGCCTCCCAAGAGCCCAATGGCAACTCAAGTTTCCCGCTTTCAGCTCCTGCGCTTTTCACTTCCTGCATCGCCCTGCACAGCCAATAGCCCTGAATCAGACACAAAGGAGCATCGTGACCGTCCAAACGCTGAAGTACAGCCGCATAAGCATTGATGATTCCCAACGCCTCCTCGTGGCGGCCAGCCTTTGCCAAGTCCCAAGCGGCCTTCATATCACGTTCACTGCCGCTCTTGCTGCCACGAAACTCACCGTCACGAGCCACGACCTCGTAAGGCCCCGACATCCTATACTCTCCTTGTGCCCAAACCCCGACGAAGCCAGAGAAGAGAGAGACACACATTGTTATGAAAAACCTTTTCATACGCCTATCTTCATTCGATATTCGACATTCTTCTTTCCATTCACGCCACAAAGATACACACTTTTTCGTTTGAGATGTGTATTCTTCCATACATTTCTGCTGTTTCCAACGTCCATTCCCCTCTTATGGACAATTATCGCATACATTTTAGACCGTTCAGACATCTACAACATCGTACTGATACTTGCAAATGGAACCACACACGGGCATCTTTAGTGAAAAGAACAGGAAAACATAAACATGCGCACACGTTTCTCCTTGAACGTACGCTCCTTCCAAGCGTAAAGTGCACACCTTCCAAGCTGTTTGCGAAGACTTGGCTCGCCACACCTCCTATCTATGTCTTTTGTGTCGGAAAACCCTCAATCCCTCACTTCCTTCAATATCAAACTGTACTTCAAACACTTACGGGTGAGGAATTGGTGAGGGATAGGTGAGGGATGGTGAGGGATTTTGTTTTTCAGCGTTCCAGCCCTTTTGGGCGTTATTCCTCACCATCCCTCACCTATCCCTCACCAATTCCTCACCCGTAAGTGTTTGAAGTACAGTTTGATATTGAAGGAGGTGAGGGTTTGAGGATTTTTTATGAAAAATCAAGAGAGAAAGATGACGAGGAACGCCGAGAACAGCATGAGGCGCCGCTGCATCAACCAACAAACAACGCTCATCATTCGGAAGTCACACTGACGGAAGACAACGTTTGTCAACAGCTGAACCTTCAGTATGAGAGACGTTTACGAGGCATCAAGGCACGAAGTTAGCCAAAGTGATGAGCTTGTCGCCCTCGTCATCCATGAGGAAAAAGTGTGGACGGCGGATGGTGCGTCCATTGACGACACTGTGACTGTGCACGCTGAGCAGAAGCCTCCCCTTCCAATCATGGAAGAGCATTCCATGACCATAATTCGGAGGCGTCAGGGGTTCTGGCTCATGAATCCAAGGCCCGTTGAGCGTTCCGCTTTGGCTGTAGGCAACTCCCATGGTATATGCCGTTCCGATCCAGCTTGTCCAAATCATGCCAAGCCGCCCCGTCTGTGTGCGGAAAAGCCAAGGGCCGTCTGTAACAACATTCGGCACCGTCCCGTCGGGACGCCGATGAGGGGCAGCAACCTCTTCCGGCACATCGTCGCCTCGGCTCCAAGGAGCATCGGCTGCGCTGAAGAGGTGTTGAGGACTGCCGACGGAAGCCGAGAGGTCGTCGGCGAGGCGTATCTTCTCGATGGTGCCGTACCCCGCCTGCAACCATTCGTAACAATAGACCATATAGGGATGTTTGTCCACATCGACCCAGAGTGTGCCGTCAAGGGTGGGTTTGGAGGGAGACAGATAAGCCGACGTGGGCATGGGACGATAAGGTCCGTCGGGCTTGTCGGCAACGAAGACATGACAGGCTCGGCGTGGGATGCGGTGGCCGCGGACGTTGTCGATGGTGATGGCATTGTTGGTGAACGTGGCAAAATAATAATACTTGCCTTTGTATTGGTGCAACTCTGCTGCCCAAATCTGCGGATGCGCTCCCATCCACGACGTCGTGTCAATCTCTATGACGTTGCGAGGACCGTCCCACGTCTGTAGGTCCTTTGACGTCCAAAGCAAGCCGCCTGTTCCTGTCATATAGTACGTATGCGTGGCTGAATCGGCCAGAATGCACGGATCACTGAGCTGGATGCTGTCTGTCGGCACGTTCTCGCGATAACGGGGTTGCCAGCGTCCTGACAACAACGTGGCAGGGGTATAGAAATCTATCATGCGGCGTATGGCACGCTGGCATACGGGGCAGAAGTCCTGAACCTCGTTGACTTTCATGCGGCACTGCTGCGCTGGTCGAAAGACGCCTTTGGCCTGATAGCCGGCACCTTCATAGACGCCAACCTTGGTGGTGAGCTCCCGTCCATCGGGCTTGGTGGGGATGGCGGTACCAGGGGGTAACATATCTTGCCACTTGCTGGAAAAGTCATGCAAAGTGGTCAGATTGGGTTCCCAAGGCTCGGTGTCCGAAGGATAATGGGTCTCCGGATCATCGCCGTAGGCATACTCATCGCCAAGCCCTGCAAAGCTGTGGCCAAACTCGTGGACAATCACCTCGAGCTTGGAATGCGGTGAGCCAGCCGAAGCCATGTTGTAACTGTTATAGATGCCACCGCCGCCATACTCCGAGGTATTGGCGAGAATGATGAAATGCTCGAAGGGAATGCCTGTCATCACATCATACAAGCGCTGGATATGCAACGTGGTAAGATAACGGTTGCTGTAGAAGGTGTCGAAACTTGAACTGAGCGCCGTTTGCTTCCAGATGCCCCGATGAGGTATGCTGACACCGCTGTCCCTCGAAGGCGGCATGACGGCAATGAAATTGAAACGACGGATCATCGAGCGGAAAGGCTCATGAGCTTCGAGCGCAGAAATGCTGCTATCGCACATGGCGAGGAAGGCTGGCATTTCTTTCTCGGTATAGCCCTCTGCAACAAAAGCCACGTCGATGCAATCTCGCGAGTCACCTCCTTTACGCAGATAACGCCAAGGTGTCTGAGCCTCTTCGCTACGGTCTCGGATGAGGATGTCTGATGGATTCACGCGATGCTTTAATGTTGAACACACAGAACGATGGGTGTCAACAAGTTGACAAATCACATCAACAGGACGTTTGGGCAGTGGAATGAGGTAGGTATTCTCGAAGGCTTTCTCCGCATGACGTGCCTCTTCTGTCTCTTGCCACTCCTGAAAAAGAGTGGAGAAGCTGTGGCGGTAGAGCGTATCGCCCGAGGCGGCGTCGAGGACGGTAAGCTGTCCATTGCCCTCCAAAGGCAACTGATCTAAACGGTAGCGTCGGCCATACCATCCAGCGGTCTTCGAGAGCTTGTCAACGGCAATATGCTGGGTGTGGTTGGTGCCAGAGAAGACGTAGTCGATGCGGAGGGTGGAGTCGGCAAAATGCTTCTCAAATACCACGGTTTCCGCATGGACAGGAGTCCCGACGAGAAGCAAAAGCAACCAGAAAGGAAAGTGATGACGTTTCATTGGTAATCAATAATAATACGGGACGACCTGTTCGCACTGCCATAGATTTGCCCTAAAGCCGTTTGACCCGATAGGTTGTAGTTGGCATGAAGGCTGACCGTCACGGATTCACTGGCAATATTAGTAGGCAACCGGAAACCTATGACGGGGTCGGCACTGCTGATGCCATCATAATTGGTCTCCACAGGAGGCATTGTCACCACTGTGTCGCGGGTTGCCTGACCATCGGAGAAATAGCTGAAAGTAAAGCTCCAATTGTAGGTGGTGGCATTGACATTCTTGCCTTTCACGTCCTGATGAGCTGTCAAGGTGATGCTATCACCTGGGTGAGGACGTTCTGGCGAACAGGTGATTTTGTCGAAGTGGGGTACGATGCTCTCGCCATCGACCTTGTCACAGGAAACAAGAGCGAAGCCGACGAAGGGAAGAGAGAGAAGGGAGAAGAGAAAAGTGGAAATGTGTAATCTATTCATGATAAGTGAAAATTTTGTTTCAATGCTTGATAGAGCCTTTGCACGGGCAGACCGACCACGTTGAAGAACGAGCCTTCAATCTGCTCGACTCCGATGTAGCCAATCCACTCCTGCACGCCATAGGCTCCAGCCTTGTCAAGAGGCTGATATTCGCAGACATAATGGCGTATTTCGGCTTCCTCCAACTCACAGAAGGAGACATCCGAGCGACAGGAAAACGAGACTTGTTTTGCCGTCGTCGTCAAGCTGACACCGGTGAAGACTTGATGGGTTTTACCCGACAACAGACGCAACATCTGGCAAGCCTCTTCCTCATCGCGCGGTTTTTCCAGAACCATGCCGTCCAGCCACACGATGGTGTCTGCCGTAATCAGCAGTTCGTCCGACTGCAAGGAGGGAAGATAGGCGCTGGCTTTCGCACGCGAAATATAAAGTGGTATTTCTCCTTCACGGAGTTCGGCAGGATAGCTCTCGTCGATACCCGGCAACACCCGCACTTCAAAAGGGTAGCCGAGACCTGCCAATAGTTCACGACGTCGAGGAGAATTGCTGGCTAATATGAGTTTCATCATCACTATGGTATTACCATCCGAAGGCGGTTTTGTCGGACATCCATTTGCCTTGTGCCCGCAGGACCTGCTCCAGCACGTCGCGCACACAACCATAGCCGCCCTCTTTATGACTGATATAAATGGAAATAGCCTTAATTTCAGGGGCTGCATCGGCAGGACAGACAGGACATCCGACACGCTGCATGATCTCGTAGTCGGGAATGTCGTCGCCCATATACAGGACTTCGTCATCCGAGAGGCTATATTTCTCTTTCAGATGTTCGTAGGTTTCAATCTTCACGGAACAAGAGAGGAATATGTCTGGCACACCAAGATACTCATAGCGGCGCCGAATGCTTTCCGGGTGTGCTCCTGTAATGATGGCCACATGCAAACCCTTCATGCAAGCCAAACGCAGCGCATAGCCGTCCTTGATATTCACCGTGCGCATGGGTTCTCCGTCAGTATCCTGCTGGATGGTCTCCGCACTGAGGACACCATCAACATCAAAAAGCAACGCACGGATTCGGGTTAAGTCATAGTTAATCATTGTCGGTCATGTTGAATGCTCTCTGAAAGCAATGTATAAATCTGTTGTAAGTCCGGACGGTCGCTGAGCATGGACAGTTGCATACCCATCACATTCTTGTCGCCGCGGATTGCTGGTCCTGTCTGAGCCGCATGGGGAGAGAGGACGTGAAGCTTTTTCACAGTTTCCTCGACCAAAGGCAGCATGACCTTGAAAGGAAGATGATAGGAATGCAGGATTTCCTCGGAAAGAGCCAGACAATGGTTGGTGAAGTTACAAGCAAAAACTGCGGCAAGGTGCAGATGCCGACGGCCTGCAGAAGAGAGTTCATGGATGTTCTCTGCTAACGTTATCCTTTCGGCCAAAGTCCGCAGGATTTCCACGTCTTCGTGGCTCGTCGCTTCAAGGAAGAAATTCACTTGACTGAAATCCACCTGACGTTCCTTTGAAAACGTCTGCAAAGGATAGAACACAGCACCACGCGCATGGCCTGCATCCTTGAACAGAGAGAGGGGCATGGAACCTGCCGTGTGAGTCAGCAAGGCTTTTTCCCTTCCTTCATGCAATCGCGCAATGACATCTTTCAACACGGCATCTTTCACGGCAAGCAGATAACAGTCGGCACTCTTGGTGGCCGTTTCCACCCTACCCCACGAAGCAGCACAATCCAACTTCGACGCCAAGGACAAGGCAGAGGCACGGGTATGGCTCCACACTTCAACCACCTCTGCCCCACCCTTTTGCAAAGCTGGAGCGAGATTCGTGGCAAGGCGACCTGCACCGATAAACGCTATCTTCATGCTCACTGACGCTATGCGAACTTGTTCACATGAACCTTTTCCCAAAGCAGACGATCTTCGTTGAAAGGCTTCCGCTCCATGCCTTTATGCCCAATAGCCACCATCGCCACAGGCTGCAACGTTTCAGGAATGTCGAGCAATGAACGAACGATTTCTTCTGACGGTGTTCCGCCTGGAGTAAAGCGGTTACGCAACTGAATCCAACATGCTCCAAGGCCGAGGTCTTCTGCTTGGTAGAGCATGACTGTTGTGGCCACACTTGCATCTTCCACCCAGACATCACTCTCCTGTGGGTCGCCCACGACAACGACAGCCAACGGAGCACCGGCAAGGAAATCCGAGCCAATGCTCTTGCAATGAGAGAGTTGTTCAAGCAAGTGTTTGTCATCGACCACGACGAAGTGCCAGGCATGTTTGCCCTTACTCGACGGAGACATCAAAGCCGAACGCAACAATGTTTCAACTTCTTCCGGCTTCAGAGGCTCGTCTGTGAACTTGCGCATAGAGCGACGCAAACGTGTCAATTCTGCAAAACTTTCCATAAGTTCTATCTATCAATATACCTTTCAGAGTGCAAAGATAGCGATTATTTCCGTCGTCAACACAATAAATCAGGAAAAAGTTGTATCTTTGCCACCAAAATCTCAGAGAAATGGCAAGAAAAAAGAAAGCTTTGCCCTTGCTGGAGGGCGTAAAGATAGGAGCCGTGGCAGCCGAAGGAAAGGCATTGGCACGCGTGGATGACATGGTCATATTCGTACCGTTTGCCGTACCTGGCGACGTGGTCGATTTGCAACTGACAAAGAAGAAACACAGCTATGCGGAAGCACAGGTAGTGAAAATGGTCGAACCAAGCCCTGACAGGGTTATCCCTTTCTGTCCACACTTTGGAGTGTGTGGTGGCTGCAAATGGCAGATGCTCCCCTATCAGCTCCAACTCGCAGCAAAACAGAAGCAGGTGATGGACGCTCTGACACGCATCGGCAAGGTGCAACTGCCAGAATGTTCTCCCATCCTCGGTTCAAAGAAAACACAAGAATACCGCAACAAGTTGGAATTTGGGTTTGCCAACCGTCGATGGCTCACGAAAGAGCAGATTGTCAGTGGCGAGCAATTTGAACGGCAAGAAAGTGTCGGCTATCATGCCAATGGCACCTTCGACAAGATCCTACCCATCGAAGAATGTCATCTGATGGAACCAATCAATGACCGCCTGCGTCTGGCAATTCGCGACTATGCTTATGACCACGGACTTACTTTCTTTGATGCACGAGAGCACACAGGACTCTTGCGGGGAATGATGATCCGCCTATCGAATACAGGCGGTCTAATGTTGCTCATCCAGTTCTGCATTTTCACAGAAGAAGAACAGCACCAAGCTGAAGCATTGCTTGAATACATAAGAGACAAATTCCAGGAAATAACATCATTACTTTACGTCAACAACCAAAAGTTCAACGACACATTCAACGACCTTCCTGTCCATGTCTTTCATGGAGAGGATCACATTTTCCTTCAAATGGAAGACCTGCGCTTCAAGGTTGGAGCCAAGAGTTTCTACCAGACAAACACCGAACAGGCATTTGAATTGTATAAGGTCGCGAGAGAGTTTGCCTTTGAATATGCTGGAGCCAATCCTCTCCTGTATGACCTCTACACGGGCACAGGCACCATCGCCAATTTCGTGGCACGTCAGGCACGCGAGGTCATCGGCATCGAATATGTACCAGAAGCTATCGAGGATGCAAAGGAAAACAGCAGACTCAACGGCATCGCCAACACCCTGTTTTATGCCGGCGACATGAAAAACATCCTCACAGAGGAGTTCATTGCCGAACACGGACACCCAGACATCATCATCACAGATCCTCCACGTGCTGGAATGCACGGCGATGTCATTGACGTCATCCTGAAAGCAGCTCCAGCCTGCATTGTTTACGTGAGCTGCAATCCTGCTACACAAGCGCGCGACCTTGCTCTACTTGATGTAGCGTACAAGGTCACGCGTGTTCAACCAGTCGATATGTTTCCTCACACCCAGCACGTCGAGAACGTCGTGCAACTTCTGAGGCGTTAACCTCTCCTACTGGGCTTGGGGTGCTGGAACGACAGCCACTGCCGAGTCGGCCTGTGCCAAAGAGTCTCTGAGGGCTTGTTCTTCGCGTCGTTTGGCGTTGTCACGGGCTGTGAATGCCTGAGTGACAAATTCTCCATTCTCATGCTTGCGAATATAAGCATCATAAGCTACAGACTTTCCAATCCGATTCGCTTCAAGCCAATCCAAGGAATCGATGATACGAAGGGCTTCTTGCTTGTAGGCAGAATGAGGATTCTCTTCGACAAACTGTTGCAAACGAACCACATCCTTACTGCTGGCGACGTCTGCCCACATCCTGTCCACACGATACAAGTTTTGAAGCTGGGTCTTCACGTCCTCTATATGTCTGCTTTTGGGAAAGCGAGCGATGAAATCTTCATAGCTTAGGGGATTCGTGCAGTCTTGCAAGCGACTATAAGCAGCCTCTTCTGCCCGTTCACGATTCTGCTTTTCCCAATAGAAAAAGCCACCGACGGCAATCACCAAGATACACAAGACCAGTAGCCACCAAGGTACACCGCTCTTTTTCTTGGGTGTGTCAGAAGAAGACAGCGTTTCATCCATAGTGCCTGACTTTTCCTCAATGACAACATCTCCTGCATTCTCAACAACTTCAACATCCTCATTCTGAGTCAGCTCTTCGCCATCGGGCTCATTGGTCTTTCCGACGACGAATTTCGTGTTGCACTTAGGACATTGCTCTGCATCCATGAGCAAAAAAGCACCACAGACAGGACAACGCTTCACATTATCTGCAATCTTCACACCGCAATGAGGGCACAATGGAGCCTTGGAAGATACCTCTTGATTGCACTCTGGACATTTGATAAGACTCATAACACTTTTACTCTTTTATTTCTTTCCTCTGCAAAGGTATGAAGAATTACTGACATGGTGAAACAAAATGCAAAAAAGAAGTTTTCTTTAAAAAAAAAGCAAAAAATTTGGTGAAATCAAATAAACACACTACCTTTGCACCGCAAATCCGAAAGGAGGCACTTCTTTGGGGCATTAGCTCATCTGGCTAGAGCGTTTGACTGGCAGTCAAGAGGTGGCGAGTTCGAGTCTCGCATGCTCCACAAAACAAAAACAGAACCCGCTGACATCCAGCGGGTTTCTTCTTTCTTTCACGCAGAGGTTCCGTTTGAGGTTCCGTTTTTATTATGATTTTTTAACGTTTAAAGCGGGTTTTTGTTCACTTTTTGAAGCTTTGTGGAGTTAATTACTCCTCTTTGACGTAAACTCTACATTGATAAAACCACACTCTCTAAGTATATCTACAGCTTTCTCAAATGATTCGCGTAATGACCCTCTTTTTTTATCAAAGTCTTTACCCTCTTCGTATGTTGCTGTTGCTAAATTCATCCTTTTCCCCGTTGATGATTCAAAGAAGTCGGCAAAGAACTTCATCCCTGTGGGCGGATTGCTATTATCAGATATTAGACAACGTACAAAATAGCCTAATAATACGTTCGAACCATTCCATTTAATCTAATCATTTGGAGGAAACGAATTGTTTGGTTTTAATAGACCAGAAAAACGATACACAAACAAATCCCTATCTGTTGTATTGTCTATCAAGACTTCACTGAGACAATAGTCATATAAATGACTTAAACAATTATATAAGCCCATATCTCCCTCGTCCTTAGAATACTTGCTGCTCAAAACTGAAACATACCATTTCAGATGTTCAGAATTATCATCCTTTCTATAGTCGAACGGTTTTTGGGGGTGTGATTTGTTGTCCTGCAAATCTGATAACACTTGTATATACTGTTTCATATAATCGATAGAGCCTAAAGCAGGATATTGATCCATACTTTGTTCATACCTTTCTATGATGCTCCTACAAGCATTTTCTACCTCTTTCTTTTGGGCCTTATTTAATCTTGCCAACAAGCCATTCATACGAATCTCCGCCTCTCTTCGCTTATCGGGATCGGTTGTACCTTCATATCTATAGTATATATCCCAAAATGAATCCTTAATTTCATTGGGAATCTCGGATAATTCAAAGAGAGAAAGAAATTTCTCTTTCTCTAGCTTGTTATTAAAAAAGGTGCCTGTTTCCATACTTCTCCAATTATTGACACGAACTCACTCAACGATCACCATCCTCATTTTTATGTCATCAACAGGTCTGTCACCACGTCCTGTAGCCGAACTCTGTATCATTTCAACTACATCTAGACCTTCTTCAACTTCTCCAAACACAGTATATTGGCCGTCAAGATGGGGAGTCCCACCAACTGTAGAATATATCTTCAACTGCTCATCGGTCAACCCAGATTTTCCAACCTTACTCTCAGCTTCAGCCGCCAGTTTATCTTGCAGTTCTTGGAGTCCTGCCCGATTTCTGTCACGGCGCATCTGCATAATCTCGGCACGATGTTCGGATGCAAGTTCATTGAAAGCCGCCTGTACCTTCTGCATTCGTAGCTGTTTTGAGAACTGGCGGAGCTGTCCCTCATTATACACTTGTCCCCAGACAATATAGAATTGAGAACCACTGCTTCGACGTTCAGGATTCACTTCATCACCTTGTCGTGCTGCGGCCAAAGCTCCACGTTTATGGAAAAGATCGTCCTTTATCTCGGCTTCAAGTGTATAGCCAGGATCTCCCACTCCAAGCATCTTTCCAGCTGGTGCGCCCTTTGAATCTGGATCTCCACCCTGAATCATAAAGTCCTTTATGACACGATGGAAGAGAGTACCATCGTAGAACCCTTCCTTCGCAAGCTTCAAGAAGTTGTCACGGTGTATGGGAGTCTCGTCATATAGGCGAACAATAATGTCGCCAAGTGTGGTTTGAATCTTAATTTTCATTAGAAATCAATATTTGAGAGTACAAAAATAGCAAAAAGATCCGTTAAAAATGGCGTATTTGCTCAGAAACTTCTATTTTTGCAGTCAATTTAACGAAAAAAAGAAAGAAAATGGCCGAAAGCTTCACTGAAATGATACATAATGACCTCCATAAGTACCTCATTGGTATGCATGAGGTCGATGATAAGCTACCCCAATGTCAGGATGTCGAAGAGAAGTGGGAATCGATAGCCCAATCCTACCTCCCAGATGGCATTCGTGAATTTACCGCCTATCCCACTACGTCCCTCGGTTGGATGATGTATATTGGTATGGCTGTGGCTAAGTTCTGGGATGAGGAATGGGAGATCTATGGTAACATTGAAGATCTCTATACCTACATGAGAGACAAACGCGGTTACGATTGCATGGATGAGTATATTCGTGAAGAAGTCCTCCGTCTGAAAGGGGATGACTATGATGCCTTGGAGAAACTGGTAGGTGAATGTGCTTCCCGTGTGAACAACGCACTACGTCACCAGAACATAGAGCCAGGAACAAAAGAGGCTTTCAATGCCTACGTTTCCTATCTGCATCAACTCTACCTGTTTGGAGCCGCTATACAGTTAAACAGGATGGGCTATCACATGACAAAGATGAATTAGGATGAATGATATGCTAAGAGACGAACTTGTTAAGATAGCTTTGCAATGGCAAGCAAAATACGGCGTTGCGCCACAGATTACTACTGTTGTTTCTGAGTATGATGCAGCAATGTTGGTTGGTATGCCTGAAAATGATTACTCTGAATACATGCAGGATAAAACTGCTGTAAACAAAGGTTCGGACTTTGTTTTCAATCATACAAGATACCAAGTAAAAGCAAATCGTCCAAGTGGTAAACCTGGAAGTTTTGTAACAATGGTTCCCAAAGCATCAAATTATGAATGGGATAAGTTGATTTGGATTTTGTATGATAAGAACTATGTTATACAAGAAGCTTGGGAATGGTGCAGGGAAGAATACATATTAGCTTTTGATAGCATAAAAAGATTATCCCCCAATCATTACAGAAAAGGAAAATGTTTATATAAAAAATGAACCAATGAAGCTGACCTACATCTTCCACAGCGGCTTTGTTCTTGAAACAGAGCAGTCCATCCAGGTATTCGACTACTGGCTGGATCCAAGCGGTGTGATGGCAGGTGTATTGAAAAGCGACAAGCCTCTCTATGTATTCTCCAGTCATTTCCACGAGGATCACTTCACAAGGGCAATCTTTGAATGGAAAAAACGGAAGCGTAATATCACATACATACTGAGCAAGGATATTCTCAAACACAGGAGAGCCAATAAGGCAGAAGCCGATGCTTGGTTAGCGAAAGGTGCCTCATGGTCTGACGATAGAATCTCTGTCAAAGCATTAGGAAGTACGGATAGCGGAGTCTCATGGATAGTTGAAGCAGAAGGGAAACGTATCTTTCATGCTGGTGACTTGAACAACTGGTATGCAAGATTCCTCCCCGAAGCAGTGCCAGGACAGACAATCTACAGTGAAGAGTTTGACGAGGACATAGACCCGATTGCCCATGAGAAGCAATATTTTGGAGAGCTGAAGGACATCCGCAAGCTGGCAGATGGCTTCGACCTGGTGATGTTCCCGATAGACGGGCGCATAGGAAATGGCTATACCCTTGGTGGCAGACAGTTCATTGACAGTTTCAAGGTAGGCTTGTTTGTCCCCATGCACTTTGTGGCAAGTGGTTTTGAGTCCTCATGGCGATTCAAGGAATATGCAGAAAAGAAAGGTATCAGATTCTGGGAGATAACCAAGGAAGGAGAAATGATTGAACTATGAAGTGGACAATATTATCAGATAATCGAAGCAGTAATAGCCGACTCTCTACAGAGCATGGACTATCCATCTTTCTAGAAACGGAGAGGCATAGGATTCTGCTTGATACTGGAGCAAGTGACGTTTTTGTCAGAAATGCCGAGGTGTTAGGCATAGACCTCCGTACTGTTGACTATGCTTTTATTTCTCACGGACATGGCGACCATGCTGGAGGCTTACGATATTTCTTGGAGCAGAACCAACAAGCAAAGGTCATTGTATCACCTGATGCAACGAGCGGAAAGTTCTACTCCAAACGAGGAAATCTGCATAGCATAACGACGGCGTGGCCAGAGTGTGTTAAGGACAGGCTTATAACAGTAGAAAGGACTAGTGAGATAGCAGACTGCATATATGTTATAGCCCGTATTCCTCATATTTATCCAATGCCCAAGGGGAATCAGCACCTCTTCGTAAAAAGTGCTAATGACGCATTAGTGAATGATGATTTCCATCACGAATTGGCGTTATATACCGACGGTATCTTGTTCACGGGCTGTGCTCATAGCGGACTGGAGAATATTCTTGCAGCTTGTCCCTATCCTGCTCATTCTGTAGTCGGAGGATTTCATTTGCTTGATGGTCAAGAATCGGAAGAAGAACTACAGGCTTTGGCTGAAAGATTGAAAGAACGTTATCCAACTACACAATTCTATACAAGCCATTGCACTGGTGATAATGTGTTTGAGGTAATGAAGCGCGTGATGGGAGAACAATTACAGTCCTTCGGATGTGGAACTATAATATAAGTCATGCAGATAATACTCGCTTCCGCAAAAATAATGAATGACAGATTGAAATCTGTCCCCGACATTAGCCTGTCATCACCTCGTTTCCAGAAAGAGGCAGATAGGTTTGCGAGGGATATGGCTCAGTATTCAACAGAGACTCTTGCCGATATGCTGGACTGTAGTCATCAAATTGCTACTCAGAACAGGATGCGGTATATGCGATTCTTTGAAGATGCTCCCAAACTTCCAGCCATTCTTGCCTATCACGGTCAGGCTTACAAGCATCTGAAGGCTGAGACTCTAAATGTCGATGACCTCAATTATTCCCAGCAAAAATTATGGATTACCTCTTTCCTCTATGGACTGCTTCGCCCATTGGATGCCATTCTTCCCTATAGGATGGAGGGCAATGTGGGACTGCCAAGCGGAGAGGGACAGAACATGCTTGGTTTCTGGAAGAGCCGCCTGACTGATGTACTGATTGATGCTGTAAAAGCAGATGGTGGTACTTTGGTACATCTTGCTACGGAGGAATACCAGCACCTGTTTGACTGGCAGCGTGTCCGTAAAGAAGTCCGAATCGTTCAGCCTTTGTTCTACGTCAGAAAAGGCAGCGAGTTGAAGATTCAGGCTGTTTGGGCTAAGACATGCCGGGGCGCAATGACACGATTCATCATTGAGAACCGCATCGACAAGCCCGAAGATCTCAGAGCCTTCAGTTACGAGGGATTTACCTACGAACCTAAACTTGGAGAAACTGATTACCCTCATTTTATTAAGCAGTAGGAACATGAGCAGGATTATCAGAGAAGCTCGACCGTTGGATATGGCTGAGATCATGAAGGTCATGGATGCTGCAAAGAAGATTATGCGGCAGTCTGGGAATATGCACCAATGGGGAGAAGGCTACCCGTCGGAGGCTGTCATAACTGTTGATATGGAGAAAAACGGCGGCTTTGTGGTTGAAGATGATGGAATAATCGTCGGCTATTTCGCTTTCCTACCATCACCTGAACCCACTTATGCCAAGATCTATGAAGGTGATTGGCTTGATGATGAACGCCCTTATCATGTAGTCCACCGTATAGCCAGCTATCCCGATGTTCATGGTATATTCAGCAGCATCATGGACTTCTGCTTCTCCCATGATTCAAATATTCGCATTGACACCCACAGGGACAACAAAATCATGCAGCACAATACCTTGAAGCACGGTTTCAGCTACTGTGGCATCATCTATTTGGCCTCTGGCGATGAGCGATTAGCATATCAGAAGATTATATCAAATTAAAATGGCGCAAGGCATTTAGCACGCCATCATCATCAACGGAAGTAGTCGTATAGTCGGCCTCCTGTTTCAGAGAGTCGAGAGCATTACCCATAGCAATGCCTATTCCAGCCTTCTTTATCATCGAAGAATCATTGCCGCCGTCACCAAAGGCCATTGTATATCGTGGGTCGAGACCCATATAAGCAGCCATCGCCATGATACCCTCTCCTTTGTCGGCTCCTTGTGTGGTTACGTCTGTGAAAGCGGGATGCCAACGGCCAGACGTGCAACTTGGGATGCGAGCCATCAGCTCATGCTCATATTCCTCAGAGAAGAAAGGAGTGAGTTGAAGGATTCGCTGTTCTAATACCAAGTCTATAGGTCGCGCCTGAGCGAGATTTTCCACAGCTATCTCTTGCCTGAACACCTTATCGACCTCACCGTTTGGATCAAGGACGGCTATATCTTTTTCTCCAACAACAATTAGGCCATAGTTCTTCTCTTGCGCATCCTGAGCTACCAGGCGTGCAGCGTCATTGGGAATCTCCCTGCATCTGACCACCGTATCGCCCACGTAGCACAAAGCGCCGTTGATAGTAACATAACCGTCTATCAGATGCTCAATAGCGCCGAGGTTTGTGATAATGAGCGGCGGGCGACCTGTGGCGATAAACACTTTATGCCCTCTTGCCTTTGCTTGGGTCAGGGCGAATACCGTGGAAGACGGAATCTCATGGGTTTTAAAACTCACCAACGTTCCATCAATATCGAAGAAGAGGGCGTACTTGTTTTCCATTAGTCAACACGGAATATCACTTGCTGATTATCCATTTCTGATTAATCGCTTATTTCCTTATCTCTAATATCCCGTCCACCTCGTGCTCTACGAATGGCCCTGCCTTACACTCCAGAAGAACACTCGGCTCTAAGCATTCCAGCCCATGCCAGACGTTCTCTGGGATGTCAACGCCATAGCGCCCATCCTCATGACTCAGGATATAAGACTCTAGTTCCTCGCCATCATCATTGTAGGTTGACACCTTGACTTTTCCTTTCAGAACTACAAAAGTCTCTGCTTTGTCGGGATGGTGATGCACAGGGATGAAAGTGCCTGGCTCCAAAGCATTGAGGAATCGATGGCACTTGTCCTGAAGGCTCAGATGGAAGTTATAGTTCTTCCTCAGTCTTGGTGACTTCTTGGCTTCTTCAGCCAAACCGTTCAATAAGTTATCATCTATTATCTTCATACGTTATTATTTGGCAGTAATTTACAGAGTCTGTCTTCCCTTATAATCTTTGGAGCGGCCTTACCCGCTAGCACCAACACTTTTTTGCCATTGCGGTAAATGTGTAGCTGGCGGGAGCGGATTACAGCCGTCAGTTCTGGTTCAACCTTCATAGCCATCCAAAGAGAATGATACTCACCATCCTTTTCAAATAGCTTCTTTTGCAGGTGTGAACACATGTTGGTAATATCGATGGTCATCATTTGACTTTTCATTCGATAACCTGGTCAATCATATTTTGTCGTCATAATAGTCCTTAAACGAAAGACACATCTACAATAACGTCCCATTCTTCATCCGTCATATCTGGGAAGTGTGAAGTCAACGTCAGCTTCACTTCTTCCTTCCATCTACCATCTATCAACTCCGACCACCCTTCGTCGTCAAGGAATTGAAGATATTTGCTAATGTCAATATTCTTATTCATGGGACTCTCATTATAATAAATACTATATGACACCTTCGCACAGCAAGTCGCCGCAATTGCTCCTAACCTCATCGATAATCTCGCGGCAACGCTGTTCATTCATCTTGATCTTGGTGCCTACGGCGATGAAATCCTGGAGGGTAGGGTGGCCCGTTCCGTTGACAGAGGTGGCGTGTTCACCGTTGTAACCCTCTGTGCAGAGCGTCAGGTCGTAGGCGGGAGCTAGCACCCATCGCCATGTATTGCCGGTTCTGCGAACTAGGAAACTGAAGTTCTTGCAATGGTCGTCCTTGTTATCGGTGAGGTAGTTGAAGACCATACGACGATACATCTCCTCCACATCCTGCGGGTTCTGGGTGAGGTAGCCTGCCAGCGCCAGCAAATTGTTGTAGTCGAGAACGGGATTGGAGAGTGAGAGGCAGAGCAGACCACCGGCGGTAGCCGTGTGAATCCTTGTACCGTCAGCCATCATGTCGAAGCGGCGGGAGGCAAAGTATTTGTTGTTGATGAGCTTGAAGTCTGGCACATTGATACCACATTGACGAGCCACTTCGTTGTAATGGTACTCCTGCGCGCCCATGTCCTGTGGGTCGTAAGTGTGGCGGAACTTCACGAGCCAGTGGCCTTCGGCATCAGAGAATACCGCTTTGGGACGGCAACCGCCGCTATTACCACTATTATATAATAGGAGACCCGCATCATTGTCCTGCCGTTCCTTCAACACTTCGAGGGCTTTCTCCTGAAGCAGATCAAAGTCGGTCACAGCATCATAAGCCTGTAACTTTGTCTCTGGCTGATAGGTCAATGCTCCCATTCCACCACTTCCAACGATACTCAGTCTATCGAGCGAGGAAAGCCTGGAGTCGTCGATACCTTCCTTCAGCAACAGTTTGTGAAGCAGATACCGCCCATATCCGTCTGGCAGGCTATCCTCGAATATACCGAAGTTTCCATAGAAGGGTGTTGGCTTGGCAACGAAAAGTCCTGTACGTAAGGGTAGCTCCAATGGTGACAAGCTGAAGCCGTCGATGAGCCATGCCTTGTCGTATTCAAAGGCGCAAAGTCGGTTGTCAGGGGTCAGCGAAAGGGTTCCGACTTTACGGTCGTGATAGTTCACGATAAGTTTATCTATCTTGTCCATTATCCATTATCCATTGTGAATGGAGTGCGCTTTTTTCTTATTGCTGTTCTTGCGGATTTGCGTGAGCTCCTCCATCGTGGAGTATTTGGGCTGTGCGAAAACGTTTTTGAGTTCCGATGTATAGCCCAGCGCCATAGCAAGACTGATGAGGTTCCTCAGCGAGATAAGCCCCTTTTGCTCGAAGCGCACGATATTACTGACCGCCACGCCTGACTGTTCCGCCAACTGGTCGCGCGTGATGTTCTTCTCGATACGCCTCTTGCGTAGGTCGTCGGCCATACTTCTGGCGATGTCGTCAGGATTGTTAAGTGTATAACCTTCAAGAAGTGATAATATATTATTAGTATCTGACATTTTATGTAGGATAGTGATAAATAATTATCAGTTGCAAAGGTAGATATATTTACTGTTATGACCAAATAAAACGAATTAAATAACGTGAAATCACGCGAAAGTGGATACTTTTCACATGAAATCACGTTGTTTTGCTATAAACTAATTGACTTTTGCCAACCTTATTTGTAAGTCTGAGAGTAGATTCTTCATGAATTCTTCATCTACGTCATCCAGTCAGTTTATGATTTTACTACGATACTGGTTCTTATTCCATTTCTCCATTTCAAGGATGACAGTCTCTGTCGCCGTCTCTATATAAGGCTTCATGGTCTCATAGTTCTTATGGCCTGTGCACTTCATAACAGTTTCAGGCGGAATGCCCATCGCCAGAGAACATGAAACGAATGTCCGACGTGCGTCGTGATTGGATATGATGTTACAGAACTCATTTGCAACCTCCTTACGCTCTGTTCCGATGTAATAAACTTCGGTTATTATCCTGTTTAACCCAGCAGCTTTAGCAGCTTCTTTGACAGCATCGTTAAGTTTCTGAGCACTAATAACATCAAAAACATGACCGTCTGTAGTTGCTTTGTCCTTGTACTTGTCAAGAATACGAAGGGCTTCCTCTGTCAGTGGAATGGTCAGATGTTCATCTGTTTTCTTGGCGAACATTTCAATCCGGCCATCACGAATATGCATAGTCTTTAGGCGCATGAGGTCAGAAACTCTCAAAGAGGTAAAAGCCATAAAGCACCAAAAATCGCGAGCCCGCGAAAGTCTGCCGCTTGCATCATCCTCGAACTGAAAATGAGCCCAAATCCGTCATTTCTTTAAATGACTTCTTCTTAACAACCTCGGTCGTCGCTGGTTCCTTAGCGCTATTGCGGCCAAGTGCGTTGTTAACCATCGTCTTTAGCTCGTCAACGGTCGGCAGCGTGTTCTTCAGTGCGCACTTGTCGAAAATGTTCTCTATCTCTTCCCGATACTCAGCAATAGCTTCGTTGATTTCGAGATAGGTGAACTTCATATCACGTACATAGTGCGTTGTTCCTCTTTTTGCTTTCAAGCGATCCTGATCCCACTTGTCGGCCTCAGCCCAGACATTGGTGAAGAAGGATGCTTCAAATCTGCTCTGATTCCACCTGACTTTGATGGCAACCTGTCCTGTAGAACCCTTAATATAGGGTCTAATTGAAAAATTTATGTGAATCATTTGGCTATATCAATTATTGTCTCTGAATTTACACTCGAAATAAGCAGGTTCCATTTAGGTTCCGACTAATTCGGTACAAAGGTACATCCTTTATTTGAGATAGCCAAAAGGTTCCAAGAAACTGAGGTTAAACGATAGAAATTGATAGTAAACAATAGAGCATAAGCTTCGCATTGGCGTGATTACCAAATCATTACAAACAATCAAATCTCATGGACTCTCACTCCGAGCTAGTCGCATGCTCCACGAAGGAAAAAGATAGTCCGCTGACAATCAGCGGACTTTTCTTTTTCATTCTACAGAGGTTCGTTTGACTTTCCGAATTGTGAAAGTTGAATCATTTCATCACTACCTTTCTACCATTATGAATATATATTCCCTTCTGTGCGGGCTTGCCATTGACCCTGCGACCGTCGATGGTGTACCACGCGCCAGCCTCATTGTCCATTGTCCATTTTCCATTGTCCATTGAGACGATGCCCGTCTCTGTATCATCCCCGAAGTTCAGCACGAAGGCTTTGACGGGAGATGACGGATCCGTCGGGTCACCCGCTGTGATGCCGTTCAGCTGGAAGTAGGCGCGGAAGGGTTTGATGGTGGTCGGACTGGTGCCGTCGGGGTAGTAGAGCGAGTTCTCAGCTCCGAGGAAGAGGACGCTCTTGTCGGCGGTGCTGAACGAGATGGGGCCGTAGGTGCCCGTGAAGGTCACGGTGCCGTCGTTGCTGGTGACGGTCTTGCTGACATTGGCATCGTTGCTGCTGATGTCAATGGTCACATTAGAGAATGTTGGGCTTTCGATGTACGGGTGCTCGGTGTCATTCGCCCACTTGATGATGTACGGCTCACCGGGCATGATGTGGGTCAAACTGTTCTGCGGCGTGAAGTAGAGGCGTAGCGTGCCTGTTGTTTCGTCGAAGCCAGTCTGATAAGGTGTGTCATCCTCCTCCGGCTCCTCGCCCTCAACTGGCTCCACGCCTTCATCTGTGTCATCGCCTTCAGATGACGGATCCTGAGCATTGAAACGGGAGTAGATATCAAGACCGCGGAAATCGGTACCATTGCCAAAGAAACTAATAATTTCTGACGGACCGAGCATGAACGGCAGACAGATCGTGTTCCAGTCGCCGTCCTTCCACAGCTTGCGGCCGGTAAGCTGAACGCTTGTCCTGATGCCGTTCCAGTCCGCAATGGTCTTGCTGTTGTCCTGACCGTCGGGCAGTTCCAGGATGAAGTCATCGGGCATATCCTTCCAGACGAAGGTCATCGCCACGGGCGGAGCGGGAATCACAGCGTATGTGAAGTTTGGACTGTTGTCATCTGCTTCCACAGTGGAAACCAATTCGCCGTTGGCACCTAAGACGGTCCAGCCGCTGTAGCTCCACGTGCCGTTACTCCATGAGCCCTCATAAGTATTGGTGTATGTTCTGCCCTTGTTCAGCTCCATCTCCTTCGTCACGGCCATGCCTGCGGGCAGGGTCAGCTTGCTGATGCCTGATGTGCCGAACATCCGCGTCATGCTTGTCCCTTCGCTTACATGGAAGCCTGACAGGTCGATTTCGCGCAGGTTGCTGCAGCCCTCGAACATGCTGTTCATATAGTTGATTTGGTACGTTTCCCAGCCCGTCAGGTTCAGCTTCTGCAGGCTCGAGCATCCACTAAACATCTCCGATGTGGTGACCAGTCCCGCAGTGTTCACGTTGCTCAGGTCCATCTCCGTGCACCCTGTGAAGTCCTTGAACAGCTGGCTGCAACTCTGGGTGAAGCGCACGCCCTCGTCGGCAATCACCTTCGTCACATTTTCCGGATGAGCCAGCACGTCTGTGTCAAAGGCGGTTCGGTTGATGATGTTGAAGTCGCCGTACTTCAGGTGCAGCACGCCGTTCTCAAAGCTGTACTGCTTCTTGAACGTCACGCTGACGGTCACGTCGCTGTTAGGCATGGTGAAGAAGCCGTACTCTCCATCTATCTCCACCTCAATAGCGTTGTTGTTGGCATCCGTCACCGTCACTTCATCTAACAGATAGTAGGTGTTGGGCGTGATGTGTATACCTACCACGGCACCCGCACGGCTTTCATCTTTCACAACGGCCGAACCATTCGTCACGGTAGCCAAGGCAATGTCGAACGACGAGGCATTCGCATTAAGGATAGTCACGTCTTCGCCTGGAGTAGGCATCACCAATGTGCACTCTTCATGGTCTTGCGTAAACGTGCCGGCGGTGGAGGTAAAGGCCACGTATGGGCGGTTCACCGTGAATCTCAGCGTCTCGCCCTGTGCCGCATAGAGGTTGCCGTTCCATGATGCGCCCGTTGTGCCCGTCAGCGTCAGGTTCACGTCCGCGCCCGTCACCTTGTAGGCCAGCTGGGGTACAGTCGTCCAAAGGTTTGGACCGGATTCCTGACTCTTGTCAAACGTGCTATAGATATTGGTTACCGTGGTGGGCTCTGTCAGGCCGCGGCCGATGGGGTCGCTTTTGCTAAGATCCAGGCAACGGGTTAGTGTCAGCTGTGCGCCCGTCTCATCCCAGCCCACAAAGGTGCCGTTGTAAAGAACTGTCATACTGGTATACGGAACAAAGAAGCCGCCGCGGAACACACAGCCGTCCAAAGTCGTGGTGTAGCTGCCTGCATGGGCCACGAAACCGCCGTTGTATCCGCCGGAGGAACCGATGCTTGCACTCACCTCGCAGTTTTGAATCAGGTTGCCGTCGCCCTTCACGTAGCCTACGAGGCCTGAGCTGTACCCCTGGCCTATCACCGTGCCTGCCACCTTCAGGTTCCTGATGGTGGCGCCGCTGATGGTGTGGAACGGCGCAACGCCTTGCATGTTCTCGTTGATGTCGGCGGTCAGGGTACAGCCATAACCATTGAACGTTCCGCTGAAGGGATTCTGTTCCGTGCCCATCATCTTCCGGACCTTTATGTCGGCAACCAGCGCAAAATACATGCCGCTGGTTGCGGCGCCCGTTTCAATGTCCTCTGCCAGCAGATTCCAGTCTTCTTTACTCTTAATCATATAGGGGCTCGCCTCCGTACCCTCGCCGTGATTAGCATAGCGACACTCCAATACGGCCTCCGTGGCAATCTCATCATTCACCGTACGGATATATCCGAACCTGTTTAAGTGGCCTCCTTCTGGTATGAGCAATGTGGCATCGGTTGAGACACTGCCGCCAGACATAGCATACTGGCCGCCAGTCATCTCCACCCTCGTGGTCATCATGCCATGCTCCAACGTGAGGACGCAGTTCTCGTTGTCTAAATGGATGCCTGTACTGGTGCCGATGGCTTTCAGGTTACCTCTCACCGTGATGTCCTTATCGGATTCCACTCCCACGATACTGCCACGGAATGTGAAATTGCCATCCAGCTTCAGGGTACAGTTGCTGGCGTAGAGTCCGATGCGCTCCTCTTCCGCACTCATATTGTAACTTCCCCTGATGGTCAGGTCATAGTCCTTGACGAAAATCTTACCAACACTATATGTGCCGCTGATGGTCGGGTCATGCAGCGTCAGCGTCTGTGTGTCGGGATTGTAGCTTGCTCTGCCGTCGCCAAATATGTCATCCTTATTAACCGATGTCACTTGGGTACTTCCTAACCATATCTTATACCTATCTACGTTTTGCATCGTCACGCTCTTGGCTGCGGTTCCGCCGGACATCACAGTATTCTCACCCATGAAAACGGCATCCCTAGGACTGGTAATCTCTGTGGTCTGCCCCAGCTTCATAGTGCGGTTGAACCAAATGGCATAATCGCTGCCGGAGAAAGTGAAGTTGCCGTCCAACGTCAATTCTCCATACATCAACTTAATGGCGCATGATGCCGCCGTGGTTACGTTGGCACTGCCCTTCACGGTTAGATCCATCCATTCGCCATAGATGGCACAGTCGTTCGTCGTGCCGCTGATGGTGGGGTTGTCCAGTGTCAGGGTCGCGGTCACAGGGTTGAACCTTGCCTTGCCGTCGCCCAAAATATCGTAGCAATTGTCCTTTGTCACCTCCGTGCCACCTACCCATAGTTTATAGATCTGCGACTGGCTCAGCACCACGCGGGGAGCGAGAATGCCAGTGTTGCCTTCTCTGCTATAGACAGATTTCCAGGTTTTACTAAAATAGGGATCCTCCGGTTCGTAGTATCCCAGCAGCTGCCCATCTGCATTGTCAATGACCAGATTGCCGGCATGAATTGCGGCCGGATTGCCCTCAAGGGTGATGCTCTCGGCACTTCCCTTGGCCGTGAACGTGCCTCCGCACCAGGCAGCACACCTATTGTTGGCACTGGCCAGGAGGTTGCCACCCTGCACGGTGATATTGCCGTTTTCAGTATAGATGGCACTGAAAGCCACATCTTGCCCCTGGACGGTAATATTGCCGTTCAGCGTGATGTCGCCTGTTGCCCAAAGCGTATTGCCTGCATTAAGTTTGGAGTGACCATCAGAAAATGTAATCCAATCACCTTTACTGAGGAAGGTAAAATCTCCGTCTAAGGTCAGAGGGCCATCGGAGTAAATGCCGTTCTGCGTTTCGGCCTCGGTCATGTGGTAGGTGCCCGTGACAGTCAGGCTGGGCAGCTTGGAATAGATTTTGCTGTTGTTTGTCGTTCCCGCGATGGTCGGGTTGTCCGTCAGTGTCAGCGTATTGGTCGTGGGGTTGAAGCTCGCCTTGCCGTCGCCAAATATATCATCCTTGTTCTTGTTATTGACATGCTTGCCGCCCACCCAGAGGTCATAGAACTGGATGGGGTTCGTGGGGTTTTGTATCATGGCAGTCGTGGCAATGGTCGTACCGTCCGAGTGATAGATGACGTTGTTCTTGAAGATGCCGTTTTCCGGAGTGGTGATTTCATATCCCTCTGCCAGATGAAGCCCGCCACCATAGTACAAATTCAGCGCATAGGCAGTGATTCCGCCTTGTAGCTCAACATAGCTAACCTTATCTTCAATGGTAAGGCTATTGCCAAAGATGCCAGCTCCAAAGCCCAAATGATCCATGCCTACAGCCGTCAGAGTGCCAGATTTCACAGTAATGGTGCCACCTTCTACGTGGCTAATACCAGCGTTGGTGCCAAAGAATGTGAAGTCACCGTCAAGCGTCAGTGAACAACCCTGACTACTTCGACTGTACATCACAATTCCGTCATCCGTTTCCGCCTCGGTCATGTGGTAGCTACCCTTGATGATAAGGTCCATGTGTTCTGCATAGATTTTCCCATAACGATTCTTTTCTCGTCCGTAACAGCCATGAATTGTCGGGTTGTCTAGAGTCAGCGTGTTAGTCGTTGGATCGAAACTCGCCTTGCCATCACCGAAGATATCATCCTGATTGTAGGAATTCACTAGGGTACTGCCTAACCATAATGGATATTTTTTTCCTATTTTTTTGATGTCTGTCACAACATGTTTAGCAATGGTGGTGCCGTCGGCTTCATAAATCTGATAATTCTTTATACTGCCACCTCCGGGCATTACAATAATAATTTCTCCATCATTTACGTTAGAAAAGTCATCAAAATATCCATTAATTGCTTGCAGTCCACCTTCCAAATCCAAAGAGCCGTCATATAAATCTAATTCACCATACAAGCCATAATTCCCACCTATTGCTTTCAAAGAGCCAGAACGCATTTCTATAATATCATTCCCATACACTCCGCATGTTGAACCATAGAAAGTGAAATCTCCTTCAAAACCTATTTCATCATTTTCATCATACGAGAATAAACCATATTTTGTCTGATCATCCTCGGTCATGTGGTAACTGCCTTCTATAGTCAACTTATTGATGAGGAACAAGATTTTGGCATCCGTCCTGATGGGACCATCAACATGTCTTGCAGACCCACTGATGGTCGGGTTATTTAGCGTCAGCGTATTGGACGTGGGATCAAATTTTGCCGTGGGATTGCCGTCGGCATCCACCTGATTCAGGATATTGTCCTTATTGGCGGATGTCACCTGCGTATCGCCCAGCCAAAGGTCGTAGTATGTGATATCCTGTGCCCCCGCCGTGAGGGTGGAGAGGAGGGTGAAGAGGAAGAAGAGGAAGACCCCTCTAAAGACCCCTCTAAATCCCTGCCCTCCGTCGGCGTAAGAGATACGCCTCCCCTCATCGGGCACGGATTGCCAAAGGGCAATCCTCTGAAGGCCCTCTTCGCCCATAAGGGGAGACTTGTTAATGCTAATAGTAGATGTAGTTTTCATATTGGTAGTGAGTTATTTGTTATACTGGGGGGTTATATGTGAGGGTGAGCGGAGGCATGGGGGGATTTATAAAAGTGCAACATGCCCGATGACGCGCCTTATGCTGGAGGCGGCAATGCCGAGTTGGCTGAGGATGCTCTCAAAGCGGCTGCGTTCGCGGTCGGGCACTTCGAGCCGGTACATCACCACCTCGTCGTCGCTTCCAGACTGAGCGTAGATCTCCTGCAACAGTTCACGAAGCTCGCGGGCAATCTCGTTGGTGGGGGAGCCGCTGAGGGCCTTGGCAATGAGCTGCTCGGCATCACGGTAGCGTCCGCACTGGATGGCAAGGCTGGCTGCACTGCGGTAGAGGATGGAGAGACCCGGCTCGGGGTTCTGCATAAAGTCGGCCAGGAGGGCGGCCTCTCGCTCTTTCTCGAAGGCCTCGGTGTAGAGGCTCAGGCTCTGCTCACCCTTGGGGTCGGCCTTGTCCGCGATGTCGCCCTGAAGGGCAAGGTCCATCGCCTCGTTGTGTAGGGTCTTGATATCTTTCATGATGCGTACTATTTGATGCAGACGATTACGCTGTGTTAGACGAATCCTGAGGTCTGAGGTCTGTTTCGAACAAAAATTTTTTCTGTGGGAGTTCGGTTTGCACTTACTCGTCCCAGTCGTCCCAATCGACGGTGGTGCCCTTCACGCGGGCAACGCCACCTGCGTTGTTAGAGCTGCCGCCGCCGTAACGCAGGCTGCTACCCTCATCCATGTTCGTGTTAACATTTTGCACACTCTGAGCTACCATGCTCTCGGTTGCCACGTTGACCACCATGGTCGCAGGCTTCGAATAATACTTTTTCATAGGTTAAGACCCACCCCCAGACCCCTCCCGTCAGGGAGGGGAGCGGCTAGCGCTTGGAAGTCTATAGGGTCATTCTGTTATGAGTTAATCTTTTCTTATTTCTTTCTACCCGCAGGCTCCCTCCCTGACGGGAGGGATGCCCTTTGGGCAGGGTGGGTCTTTACTTTATTACAATTTTCTTGCCGTTATGGATGTAGATACCGCGAGGAAGCCTACCCCGACCCTCCCCAGAGGAGGGAGTATTGTGGGAGAGGCTTACCTTGCGTCCACTCATGTCATACCACGCGCCAGCACTCCCCTCTCTCACGGGAGAGGGGTTGGGGGTGAGGCTGTCTGTTGTTTCATCATCCCCGAAGTTGAGCACGAAGGCTTTGACTGTGGCACTGGGGTCGGTGAGCTTGAAGTAGGCACGGCAGGCGTTGAGGTAGTACTTGCCGTCAGCGTTGTTGGCGGCATTGGGATAGAAGAGCGTGTTGGCAGCACCGAGGAAGAGGTTGCTCTTGTCATCAACAGGGAGGGCAACAGGGTTGTATGTGCCCACGAACTGCCCGCCGGTGAAGGTGATGGGGGTAGGTGCCGAGGCATCGATGGTCACGTCCTTGAACACGGGGCTGACGATGTTTGTATTATCAAATTCGATGGAGGGCTTCAGTTTCAGGTGTTCGTTTTCATCTATTGTCCACTGATTGCCGAGGAAGTTGGCTAATCTTTCATCACCTGAACCTATCAATGTGTATTTGTCTCCCTGCTCGATGTTACTATCATTATGGTGGCAGTTGGAGACGGTGATGGTGCCGCCGTCCGTCCGTACAAGATTGAGGTTAATAGTAGCGCCCGTGGAGTCAAAAGTGTAGGAGTAGGTCCCAACAGTCCAGCAGGTCTCGGCAGTGAATATGCCGCCGTCGGAGCCACCGCCACAGAAGACTCCGATGGCCTGGCCACTGAGTGAACCGTTCAGATAGCAGTTCGAGATAGTGACGGCCGAAGTGGTGCCGTGACCCAAAATGCCGCCGATGTTATTACCCTGACTCGTCACCGATGCAGCCATCCAGCAGTTGCGAATGCTGTTTGTGCCTCCCACGGCTGCACCCACAATACCGGCGCAATACGGACCGCCAGACACGGAGCCTGTGACCCTCAGATTGCAGATGGTGGCGCCATTGATGTAGCAGAACGGAGCAGCGTACGCAACGCCTGTTTCGTCTATGCTGAGGTTGAGCGTGTGGCCGTTGCCGTCGAAGATGCCGCAGAACGGGTGTTCGGCCGTACCTGCCATGGTCGAGACATCGATGTCGGCAGCCAGCCGCACCAGTTTGCCGGCATACGACGTGCCGTTGTTCACGGCTGATGCAAAGCTTTCCCATTTTGAGGCATTATCGATGACGATAGTGGGATGTTGCCACTTGACGAGATAGGGCCGTCCGGCCTCGATGCTAAACGCTTCCTTGAAGTTCAGCGTCAGCGTACCATTGGTCAGGTTCGATGTCGTACCATCCAGTTCCATGATGGTGACACCGGCTAAGGGTGAGGAGGCTATCTGCGCTTCGTTTAGGCTGAAGGGCAGACACAGCGTGTTCCAGTCATCGTCGCGGTAGAGCGTTCTGTCTTTAAGGACAACCGTCCTGTCGTGCGTCCGGCCGGAACTGACAGCCGACGCGATGGTCTCGCTGTTGTCCGAGCTATCGGCCAGTTCCACCCTCATTCCGGCGTAGAGCGTCACATTGCCGTCGGCATTGAAGGGAATGACGGTGGCTGGCGAGGTCAACGTCTCATCGTTGTACCAGTTCACAAATCCTTCGTCGAGGGAGGTGCGGTCGTAGCCGTAAGCGGCATGGAAGGCCTCGTTAGCCGTGTTGTTTGTATCGAGCAGCATTTCACTGGTATCTGCGAAGGGGCTGTAGGTACCCTCGAACTGACCACAGGAAAGGTTGGCAGGCGTCGGGGCGTTGCTGCTGACGGTCACGCGCTCGAACAAGGGATCCTGGATGTCCGTAGAGAGCAGGTCGGCAGACGGTTTCAGTACCACATTAATATTATCATCTGATGTCCATTGATCACCGAGACAGCTAACAATTGGTCCACTGCCAACCATGAATCCTATCTGGTCACCCTGGGTGATACGATCGTCATTATGGGAGCATTTGGTGAGGCTGACCTCACCGCCGTCCGTCAGGAACAGATTAATAGTAATGCTCGTACCATTGCTGTACGCTCCAGAGGTCCAACAGTTCGAGATGGCGTTGGTGCCGCCGGAGGAACCTCCGCAGAAGACGCCGATGGTCTGGGCACTGAGGTTACCGGTCAGGTAGCAGCCAGAGATCGTGACGGACGAGGTGGTGCCATGCCCCAGCACACCACCGACATAATTCTGGTTCGTCACCGTTGCAGCCATCCAGCAGCTGCGGATGTTGTTCGTGCCGCCCAAGGCCGCACCCACGATGCCAGAGCAATACTGCCCTCCTGAGACAGCGCCCGTGACCTTCACATTGCAGATGGTGGCGCCATTGATGTAGCGGAACGGCGCAGCGTAATCAGCACCTGAATTGTCAATGCTGACGTTGAGTGTGTGGCCATTGCCGTCGAAGGTGCCGCAGAAAGGGTGTTGCTCCGTGCCCACCATAGTCGAGACATTGATGTCGCTGTCTAAAGTCACATACCTTCCGGCGAAGCTCTCACCTGCAGCTACGCGAGAGACCAGTGCGCCCCACTCGTTATCATTGTGGATGACCAGATCGGCACCTTTAGGCAATTGGACGATATACGGCTTGCCGGCTTCGATGCTTGAGACCTCGGTGAAGTTCATCGTCAGCACATCGTTGCTGAACCCCGACCCCGTCAGCTCCTTCACCGTGGCTCCTTCCAGCGGCGTGCCGCTGAAGGTGATACCGTCTGTGTCATCGCCATCGGCCACGTCGAAAGGCAGGCACAGCGTGCTCCAGTTGCGGTCGCGGATGAGCTTGAAGTCCTCGAGAATCACATCGTGCTTCTTCCCGTCGGCAAGGGCGGCGATGCCGGCGTTGTCGGCCAGGGATTTGAAGTCCTCGGTGGTGAAGGATTGCAGTTGTGACCAAGAAGAGACAGAGCTGTATAATTTGGACCGCACTTGGAAATCATAAGCTGTGTTGGGTCTAAGCCCAGTAAGTTCCAGATTGTGCCCGGGGGTTGTCTGGGTGGTGAAATCATTTGTGGTCCGATAGACGTAAACATCATCGATTTGAAACCACGATTTGTGCTTGCTCTTATGGCGGAATATGATGTAGCCTTCCTGACCATTGAAACGGTCAAGGGAACAGGTGCGATGATCTATATTGGTTAAAGTGGAGGCTGTTGTGGGTATCTCATCTATCTTAATAAAGACGTCAGGGGAGAAACGATACTGCATTCTCATCGTGGTGTAGTCAGAGGAAGAAGTGGTTACCAGCACTTCACATTTGTCCGTTTCCGGATCATAATCATCGCTTAAAGCATCGAATTTTGTCGAGAAATACAATGTCCCCTTCAAGGGTATCTTTGGCGAAATGAGCCAGTCGTCCATGTCATAGACTCCCGTACTTTCGGTTGGATTGCCGTCTTCGTCAAGCCATGTATAATAATTGATGGAAACAGCTATCGGGTTCTTCCCTGATGGATTTGCCACTTGCCATGTGGTTGGCGGCTGTTGATGAAACAGTTGGTCAGTCATCTCGTAAGCATACCATTGGCCGATTCCCCCGCTAAAGTCATCGTGGAAGAAAGCCTTCTCCCTGAAGTTTACGTCGAACGTCTCAGCTTCGCCTGTCCAGGTAATGTTCGCACTCGTGGCTGTAACGTCGGTAGCCGCTATGTCGTTAAGCGCTGTTGGAGTAATATCAGACAATTCTATGGTGATATCGTCTATATACATATTAAATGGCCTAGCCTGGACATCGATCCCCACATACTTGGTGCCCGCAGGGCAAATCATCGTATATTTTTCCCAACTCCCCTGTGTACAATAGGTCTGGGCGGTGGAACGAAAGTCGTCCGCTGTTGTCGTGGAATAGCGCACTCTCATAGGAATGGTCAGATTATTACCATAAACATAGTAATAGAAAGAGAATTTTATGGGACCTGTCGCGTCAATCCGAGGCGAAATCACAGTGTTAAACATTTGATGAAGATGTAAACTATAATAACCACCATGACGTGTGTCCATAGTGAATTCTGGGTTGCCATCATCTCTCGACATGCGCCATCCTCCTGCGAGATTATCATCATCCTCGAAGCCGTACGTGTAAGGCTGGTTTTGCAGAATCTGAATGGTGTAAGGGGCATAATACGTATTTCCATCTGCTACCGCCAATACCTCGGTATCCCATACGTATGGGACACGTTCCGTGCTTACTGGTGTGCCCTCTGCCCCATTGATGATGTAGTCACCAAGCTCTGCCGTAGGGGGTGCCGTGTAAAGGTAGTAAACGCCAGTACCGTCAAGAACGTTTACTACGGAGACGGTGTCCTTCTTGAGTGTAATGGGGTGGTACATGATATCGCTAACTTGGCTCATGGGGGAGAATGACCCCTTAAACAGACAGTTCTGTATTTGCAGCGTCAAGACATCACACACGCATATCAGTCCGCCAGCAGATTCATAGAAGTTACTGATGGTGCCATCAAAGACACATCGATCCATCGATAGTGTGCCCTTGGCGATTCCCACGATACCACCCGCATGGGCGATTCCCACGATACCACCCGCTGCCGGTACGCCACGGACCGTACCCGAGACAGTAAGGTCGTGAATCGATGCCCCCTGAGCGTAGGCGAAGGGAGCCGCCATGAAATCATCCGTCAGCCCTTCGTTGCTGATGTTCACGTAGAGCCTCTTTCCGTTGCCGTCGAAGTTTCCTGCAAAGGGACAGGGGTGCTGGTCAAGATAGCCAGAGCCCCACATCTTGGTGACAGGTGTCGTGCTGACGTATCCCTCCGGATAATGATTGTAATTATCGTCCAGCTTATAGTGACAGCTGTTGTAGAATGAGGCCACGTCCGCATCTGCCAAGACATCGGCCATCGCATCCCAATGGGTGGCATTTGCGATAAGGAAAGGATCTGCCGCTGTGCCATAGCCAGAATTGATCACCACGTTTACCGCTGTGTACTGGCCATTCAGCTGATACTGATAATTATCATGATTGGGATTATTGGGATTATATTCATAGGTTCGTGCATAAATCTTCACATAGAAAGTTTTCGCAACATCTTCGCCGAAAGTATTACTTAAAGGTTCAATTGGGATTCTTGCCTCGAAGCCATGATTGCCAGTGGTGAGGTTATGCACGTTATTCACGACTTGGCGGGATTTGCGTGTTATACTTTCTGGATAATCCTCAGTCGAAAACCAATCATAACCAGGGTCGTTTTCATCTAACGCAGTTGCAATGGTGATGTATAAGTCTATCTCCTGATCCCTTTGGTTCGGGTCATACACCCATCCTCTGACATAGACTTCGCCAATGCCGCCTTTGCAGACCTCAATGTTATACACTGGCGACTGCCTGTCTGCCATCGCCGTCGTTGTGGTTAATACTGCGAGCAGAGTCATAGCCACCCGGATCATAAAATTATTCAAGCTATTCATTGTCGTATTCATGTTTTTTATCGTTTACGGCCGCAAAGATCCAACTTTTTTTGCGCACATACGCGTACATTGTCTATTAATTTTACTTAATCACGACTTTACGGCCATTATTGACATAGATTCCCTTCTGTGTTGGCTTGCCGCTGAGGCGGCGGCCATTGAGGTCATACCAGCTGTCATCACCTAGAACCTTGAACTTTGAACCTTGAACCTCGCCGACTCCGTCGGTGGGTCTTTCATCGCCGAAGTTCAGCACGAAGGCCTTGACAGCGTTGGGATCATTGGGATCCCCTGCCGTGATGCCGTTCAGCGTGAAGTATGCGCGGCAGGCGCCGATGGTGGTGGCGTTCTGGCCATCAGGATAGTAGAGGCTGCTGCCGCCGCCGAGGAACAGAACGCTCCTGTTCTCATCGGTGTAGATGACTGGGCTGTACGTTCCCACGAAATCGACATAGTCGGTCGATACGTTGGCGGTGGCGTCGCTCACGGTGACACCCGTGAACACGGGGTTCACGATGCCAGATACCATCTTCGGCACGACATGGCCACCGCTTATCTCCCAACCGTCGCCGAGATTGCTAACAAGCGTTTCGTTGCTCATGCCGCTGGCATTAGTGCCCTGTGCACCACCGAGTGTCCGCGTGTAGTAACAGTTGGTGATGGTAGGAGCCGGGTTACCGTATCGGCAGATGGTTTGGCTGTCGCTCGTCGGCTCTGTCTCGCCGCTGGCGAGGGCTGCAGGGGCGTAGAGGCAGTTTTTGATGGTCAACGTAACACCGGTGGGTCTACGCCATCCCACAATGCCGCCGCAAGAGGCTGTACCATTGGTGGTGAGTATCTTACCCGTGAAGGAGCAGTTCTCGATGGTGACTATGCCGCTGTTGTTGTCGATGCCGCCCACGATGCCTCCATCGGCTGCATTGCCTTTGAAACCACTGGTGAAGGTAACGCTACTTACGCAGTTGGTGATGGTCAGTGCGCCATTAGTAAAGCCTACGAGACCGCTGCAAGGATGGCCGTCTGTAGTAGTGACGCTACCGTCTACCTTCAGGTTGCGGATGGTGGCAGAACCTACGTAGCTGAATGGGGCGGTGTTATTGCTACCACTAAGGGTGACGTTCAATGTATGGCCGCAGCCGTCGAAAGTTCCCTTGAAGGGATTATCACTGGTTCCCACCATTGTCGATACGCTGATGTCATCGGCCAGCAACACCTTTTTGCCCTGATAGGAATCGATACCGCTGTTCACATTGTCGGCAAAGGTATTCCAGTCTGCTGCCGAGCGGATGACTAGGTCGGCTCCCCATTTGACGATGTATGGCTTTCCTGCATCTATACGGTTGAGATTATTGGAGAAAGTCATCGTCAGCGTTCCGTCGCTGAAGGCGGTGCTTTCGAGCGTCTTCACGGTTGCTCCTTCCAGCGGTGTGCCGGTAAAGTTATAGAGGGCAAATGGTAGGCACAGTGTATTCCAATCGCCGTCGGTGTAGAGCGTGCGCCCAGCGAGGATGACGTCGTGCTTGTTGCCGTTAGCCGTACTGATGGCATTGCGGTTGTCGGTATTGTTGGCCAGCGTCAGCATGACCGTACCGCACCAGGTGCAGATACCTTCGGAATAGTTGTGTTCGTAACAGGGTTCGATTCTGACGGACTTGTTGTTGAGGCTTGAGATGCGTGATTCATGGTTGACGGGGGTGGTGTTGCTGCCTACGAATACGCTTTGCCCATCGGCGATGTATCTTGTGACATCTCCACCAGAGCTTCCCTTGCCGATGGCCTGTGATTCGCCATCCCTTCCTGTAGCATTGACAGTGCCGCCATAGATATTGACGGTGCCACCACCTCTATTGACACCACCTCCAATACCAGCAGACCAAGGTCCTCCAGTCGCTGTGATGATGCCACCATGGATGTTGATGTTGCCGCAATCGTTGGAATTGCCAACACTTCCGATGCCTGCGTTGTTAGGGTTTCCGCTGACGCTGGCTATCAACTTGCCGGTGCCGCCCAGCTGCGAGTAAATATTCAGTGTGTTGCCAGAACTAACAGTGATACCCATTGTGGCTGTCAACGTCTTGCTGTCGTAGAGAATCAAATTCACTGCGCCAGAGACTGTGACACGTTTGCTGAATGAGACATTGTTGGTGACCACATACCAGCCAGCGCTCAGTGTGATTGCGCTGTTGCTGGAGGTGACGGTGGTGGGGTTGTCTGGTACGGGAAGTCTTTCAAAGGCATGTAAACTAGTGTTGTATGCAAGATAGTAATCGCCAATCGCCCAGTTAGCCGTGTAGGAGAGGTTGCCGGAGGAACCGGTGGGGATGGTGACGGTGAGCTGCGGTGTGTCGCCATTGCTACCTGTCCAGCCGATGAAGGTATAGCCCTGCTTGCTTGGATTGTTGAGGGTGATGGCCTGGCTAACAATGGTGTAGGTCGTGGGGTTAGAAGTGGCCACACTGCCGCCGTCAAGATCGTAGGTGATGGCGAAGATTTCAGCCCACGTGGCGGTGTATGTGCGGTTGCCCTTTGAGCCTTTCGGTATGGTGACGGTCATGGTTGGTTCAGTGAGTCCGTTGCCCGTCCATCCGATGAAGACATAGCCGTCGCGGGTAGGATTGTTTAGGGTGATGGCCGCACTCAGTTCGCTGTATGTCGTGGGGTTGGGAGTGGCCACGGTGCCGCCGTCGAGGACGTAACTGATGGAGTAGAGTTCAGTCCACTTGGCGTAGAGATTCACTACAGCATCTTGTACGTTGGCTAGGTTGTTCACGCTCTGACCATCGGTGTAGGCCACTGCGCCGCTAGTGGTGGTGCTCCATCCAACGAAATCATACCCGTCGCGGGTGAAGGCGTTGGCAGTGAGTGCCTGTGCTATACCATAGGTGAATTCCTGGTCGCTATAAACGTCCTCGCCGCCGTCGTTCTTGTGGAAGCGGACGGTGTATGTGATGGGCATCCACTTGGCGTAGAGGGTGACCGAACCGCTGATGGTGATTGTTGCGCCGGGGGCGTAGTTGGTGCCAAGACCGTCGGCCTGAGTGTTCCATCCGCCGAAGGTGTATCCCGTGCGTACCAGACTGCCTGTATTGTCAAGGACGGTGACGGTCTCACCGGGCAGACATGTGGCGCTGGAGGGGGGTACTGTTCCGCTTGTGGCGTTGTTGCTGTTGTAGATGACACTGCCGCAGGCGATGCCGCAATAGTCGCATTGATTGGTAGTGGTTTGGTGCTCCGTGCAAGGCGTGAGCGTGATAAAATCTTGGTTCTGGCTAAGACTCCACGATAGGTAGCCATACGTTTCGAGAGTGCCGCCAACATATATGCGGAATCCTTTGGCTATGTTCCTGGTGACAGCGGCTCCGCTGGAGCCGTGGCCAATAGCTTCTGAGCCAGTGTCATGACCCCTGGCTTTGATGATGCCGCCATAGATGGTTACTGAACCGCCACCGCCATATACGCCACCGCCGATGCCAGCCGACCAGGCATTACCTTCAGCTGTGATACGACCGCCGTGGATGGTGATGTCGCCAACAGATGCGTGATTGTTGCTTCCAATACCTGCATTTTTATAAGGCTCATCTTGATTGTTTTGGTCGTATGCAGTGGCATTCAGGACACCCGTGCCGCCGCTCTGACCATAGATGGTCAATGAGTTGCCTGTATTCACCATGATGCCCTTGGAGGCGGTCAAAGTCTTGCCGTCACGGAGAATCAAGTGTACCGTACCCCTGACCTCAATACGACTACCCACGGTGACATTGCTTCTCACCACGTACCAGGTCTCAGTGCCGTCAGCACCCATTGTCGTAGTGGACGCATTGATGGTGGTGGGGTCATCAACGGTATGCTCCACAAACGAGTGTGTGGCCGTCTGATAGACAAGATAGCTGACAGGCGCATAAGTTCCACAAAGCGTACAAACGTCGTCCACGTAGTTATGCGAGGTGCAGGGCATCAGCTTGGCGTATTTGGATTGACAGGTGCTCAGACGGTTAGCAGGAGCGACGGGACTCGAGGCATTTGCGCTGCTATAAACCTTCGTGCCGTCGATGATCAGCGTGCCTGCACTGATGCCGGTACCAGCTCCCGAACCGATGGCCTGACTCTCGTCACCTGTGTATGCAGTTCTTGCCGTGGCCATGACCGTGCCACCGATGATGGTGACCGTGCCGCAGTTCGCGCCTACACCGCCACCGATGCCAGCACCCGTATCACCGCCCGTGGCATTGATGGTGCCGCCGTAGATGGTGATGGTGCCACCGTTACCGTTGCGACCGCCACCGATGCCAGCGCCCCAGTTACAACCGATGGCCTCGATGCTACCGCCGTGGATGGTGATGGTACCGCCAGCCTCTTCATAATTGCCGCCAATGCCAGCCTGTCCGTCTGTCGTGGCAAAACTTTGGAGCTGGCCCGTGCCACCGCTCTGATCATAGATGTTGAGGGTCATGCCTGGTGCCACATGGAGTCCCTTCTCGGCTCTCAGCTTCTTGCCGTCGGCAAGAATCAGGTGTACTGTGCCGAGCACCTCGATGCGGCTGCTACTGATAGTGACGTTGTTGTTCAAAAAGTACCACGTCTCGGTATCAGCTTCACCCATCGTCGTGGTGCTTGCCGTAACTGAAATGCAACCAGTTGCAGCCAGTGTCTCGAAATCGCGTGTGGTGGTATTATAAGCACGGTAGGATACACTCGGTACCTCCACCTGGAGACTGCTGGTCATCTTCGGCACCACATTGCCTTCGCGAACTTCCCAGCCGTCACCGAGCATAGCTCTCAGTGTTTCGCCTGTGGCAGTGGTGTAAGTACCCTGTGAACCGATATTCTGTGTTTTGTAACTATTGGTAATGGCATTGTTATCGCCATAAGCCAATCTAAGATCTACGCAGCCGTAATAGGTACCATCCGCCAGGCAATTGATGAGCGAGTTGTTGTTGCCCGCCCAGCCCTGGAAAATACCTACAGCACTACTGCCACCAGTGATGCTGCCCGAAAAACGGCAGTTGCGGATAGTATTGATGGAGCTGCTGGCATGACCAATGAAACCGCCGCAGTGCGAGCTGCTGCACGTTATTGCCACCCGCACATCGCAGTTTTCAATCAGATTTGGATTGCCAACCATGCCGCCAACGAGTCCCGAACAGTGTATGGCTCCGTTGATTGTTCCAGTGACAATCAGATTCTTGATAGTGGCGCCATACACATGGTTGAAAGGTGCGGCATATGCATCTGATGAACTGAAATTGAAATTCAATATATGTCCGCAGCCATCGAAGGTGCCCCTGAATCTGTGGTTGGGGTTGCCGACTGGTGTCGATACGCTGATGTCGGCGGCCAGTTTCACCACCTTGCCCAAATACGACTCGGTGCTGCTGGTTACATTGCTGGCGAATGTGTTCCAGTCGGCAGCCGAAGTGATGATAAGGTCGGCATCCCCTTCATTGACCCACTGGGCGTAGAGTGTCACAGGCCCTTTATCCTCTGAGGTGGCCGTAAGAGTTGCCCCGTCAGCATAGGCTGTACCGCTGCCATCCGATTTGGTGTTCCATCCAATAAAGACATAGCCGTCACGGTACATGGTGTTACTTGTCAGCGTGCCACTATTCTCAATGGTCTGCTGCGACATCTCGCCGCTGCCGCCGTTGTTGTCGAAGGTGATATGCTTGTAGTAGTAATAGTCCCATGTGTAGCTTTCGTTGGTGAATTCTGACCAACTCTCTACAAATTCTGCTCCATGAACAGCAACAACAGTCGTCATCATCAGCGCCCACGTCTTGGACTGTGCAGACGAGGAATTCCTGTTGTCAAAATCAAAGGAATTTGAATAGTTTTTGGTTTCCGTGCCCTTATCTTTTAGTGTACTACGATGGAGGCTATACTCATCACCGGTATGATCAGACCCACCATCCGTAAAATCCACAGGCATAGCCTTGAGCGCGTCCACATCATCGCGGGCATACAAAGCCGTAGTATGCCAAGCTGTCGTTCCAGTGAAGCTTTGTTTCACCATGTAATTACAGTTCAGCCTCATTCGTGTGTAGGAAGGAACATTCTCTGTATGCCCAAAAAGCGTGTAAACGGCATTCTTTTTTTCACTACCAGGATTGCCTGATACAAAGGCGCCAAATTTATCAGTGTATTGGCGCATATACAAATTCTCCCAATGCGTATTGTTCAGTCCGTTGTAGGAAATTGAATAATTACCCCAGAAGTCACAGCATCCTGAACGTTGTCCATACCATGTCCACGGTCCATTATCCGTAGCCCACGCTGTGGTGGTCATGAGTAGGAGGAGTAAACTCAAGACGATTCTCATCGTCTGATTTTTTGCAATTCTTGTCAGTCTTGTCATATTATTCTATGTTGTTGAGTGTTATTTGATGATTACCTTCTTGCCGTTATGGATGTAGATACCGCGAGGAAGCCTACCCCGACCCTCCCCATAGGAGGGAGTATTGTGGGAGGGGCTTACCTTCCGTCCACTTATGTCATACCACGCGCCAGCCTCCTCTCTCCCTGACGGGGAGGATACGAGGGTGGGACCTTCTTCGCCGAAGAACATCTTCACGTTGTTGGGATCGATGTTGGCGGCGGAGATGCCGTTGAGCTGGAAGTACGCACGGAAGGGGTTGATGGAGGCACCGGACTCGGGATAGTAGAGGGTGTTTTCTGCGCCCAGGAAGAGGATGCTGTGGTTGTCCGCATTGAAGGTGATGGGGGCGTAGGTGCCGGTGAAGGTGACCTTGGTGGTCTCCACATTACGGGCTGCACAATCGATGGTGACGTTTTCGAAAAGTGGGTCTTTTATGTCCCAGGTATAGGGGTCGCATGCATCGTAGCCTTCAGCCTTCTCCCAACGAATAATATAAGGTGTACCGGCAGTGAGTGTCTGAACAGGCTCGCTGAAGTTGAGGGTCAGCGTACCGCCAGCGTATGAAGCACTGCTGAGGGTACGAGCCTCGGCACCGGCCAAGGGGCTGGCAGCAATCTGTGCGGCACTCAGCGAGAAGGGCAGGCACAGCGTGTTCCAGTCGCCGTCCTTGTAGAGCGTGCGGTCGGCGAGGGTGACGTTAAACTCACTGCCGTCGGCGGCAGCCTTGCTGATGACATCACTGTTGTCTGCATTGTTGGCCAGGATGAGGTCGTAGAGGGTGGTGAACATGATGGGGCTGCTCCAGTTGCTGGCACCTTCGGTACCGCCGTCAACTTGCACCTGAACTTCGTAGGTGGTTCCAGCGTACAAACCAGTTAGCTCGCTTGAGTTCGTGGTAGAGGTAACCATATTCTCAGGGCCGTATGTGTAAGTCTCATACACACCGAAGTCATCAATGAAGAGGAAGTCTTTTCCTGTATCGGTATGACGGATGGCAATGTAGCCTTGTTGACCTGCGTATGCCCTCAGGTCAACTATTCTTTCTGCCCACGAACCATCCCCTGGGGCAAGATCAGGTTCTTCAACCATAACGAAATCACTGATGGTGTTGGTTCCGGTGGAGACATACATGGCAAAGTATTCTTGATACCCACTGTTGTCTCCCGCTACCCAGAACTTCAGGACATCGCCCAGCGTCATTTGGGGTGACACCAGCCAGTTGTCAACACTGACATCCTTACCACCATAATAACTCCTTGACATCGCTACGTATTCGCCTGAATGGGCAGAGCTTTGATAATTTTGATCTTGCTTTGTAAAGCAATCCCCTCTCATCTGCTCCCACGTGTCCTTATTATATGGACCGACGGCGTATGTCGTCCAGTTGCCAAGGCCATTTTCGAAGCTATCGAAAAAGACCTCATTCATAGAGTACGTTACCTCTCTATACTTCACCTTAAAGTTCTCTTCATCGCTGTTCCAGCTGATGGTCGCCGAGTTGGCAGCGATGTCGCTGGCGGCCACATTGGCAGGAATAGGAATCATTTCGGTATGGAAAGTCACTACGTTGCTCCATCTACTTTGATCTATCTCGTCTATGTAAGCGCGAACCTTCACTGCATATTCAGTGTCAGGCATTAAACCAGACAAGGTGTAAGGATTGGTGCTGACCAGCGTCAGGTTGCTCTCATCGCCATTCATACAGATCTGCCACTGTGTAGCTTCGCCGTTCTCTGTCCAGTTCAGTTCAACACTTCTTGTGCCTGGGGTACCAGCGGTGAGATCCGTTGGCTTGGGACAAGCTTCGGGAGTGGTAAAATGGAAGGCTTCGCTCCAAGCTGAGGTTTCGTTTTCGCCAACACCCTGCACTAAGACAACGTAGTCCGTTTCTTTCTGCAAGCCGGTAAAACTGTAGCTGTTGACATGAGAGGTGTAAACGCCCAATGCTGCCGTCTGGTCGACAATTCGAATGTCATCTACATAGAAGCAGTCATCGAATCCGTCGAAGCTGCCATCCTTGGTATAATACCAGCGAAGGGTGTGAGTGCCGGCAGTGAGAGGGTACTCATAATCTATCCAGTCGCCATCGCCGGAGATACCTTTGATTCTATTGTTATCATCAATAGAGAAGTAAGCCTTGTCATAATCATTTTCCGATGAGACCTTTGCCGAGAAGGTGAGGGTCTTATCAGTCGCCAAGGTCACCGTGAGAACCATGTCGGATTCCGAACCTTCGTTGTCTTCGATGCCGTTGTTTGTACTCTTGGCGCACCAAGAGCCGCTATGGTTGTTTCTCACCACCGTCCAAGGATAACTGCCGGTGGCAGTGATGTCAGCCTGGCTGAGGTCACCCGTCTCGAAGTCGGCATTGGCAATGTATCTTTCTTCACCCAATACGACGTTATAGCTGTCGGAGGAGCCCGTCCAACTCACAGTGGCGCCATGAGCGGTAAGGCTGTTTGCAACCAGGGCCAGGTCGGCAGGCGCCTGGATGTGTCCCAGCGTGGTGAAGCGGATGGTATTGCTCGGTGGTGTGTCGCTGCCAGGGCTCTTCACACGCACTGCGTATGTCGTCGCAACGTTAAGGTTATCAAAGCTATAGGGGCTGGTGGCATTGTTGTCCACCGTCGTCCAGACATAACGGGATTCGTCGCCGAGAGGCATGACCTCGGCCATTTCCAGCCTGCAGCTTTCCGTGACTCCTGTCCAGCTCACTGTGGCACCGTCGTAGGTCTGGCTGTTCTCAACAAGTGTGAGGACAATCTGGGGTACCAGAGACACGGTCAGGTCAAAACCAGGATCACCATCATCCATGCCGTCACATTCAAAATAGAATGTGATGCTGTTGCCGGAGCTGAGAATGGGAGCGACAGTCCTGTCTCCCCAAACACTGTTCAGGAGCATCTCGCTGTCCGTGGAAGCGCCATCGTAGATGGATAATTCATCACAACTTTCGTAAGTATGAATCGCGCCTTGCAGACGGAACACATAGCCTTCAGGACAGGTCAGTGTGAGGGTGCTGTACTCATCCCCAGAATAATGATCATTATAATCTGGATCATTGTTATTCCACGAATTCGCATAATCATACTTCTTTCCACCGCTGTCATACACCTTGAACGGACGGGTGAATCCTTCGGGGATGACTACGGTTTTGGGATTGTGTTCGACAGGGATGGTTTCTATGTATTCAGATTCACCAGTTTCTTCGTTATATCGTTCTATTGGATATTCCTCTCCCGGCATATTCACATAGAAATATCCGTCTTCGTCTTCCTGGAAGTCATGGTCAATTTGCAAGGGGAATGTGTTCCCATTGTCTTTATACACATAGAAGTGTACGGTCTTTGCGCCTGTATAGTCGCCCATACCTGTGACTGTCAGCGTATATTCACCAAGATTTATCACCGAAGAAGCAGTGCCTTCGGCGTTCGAAATGACGAGGCTATAATCAGAGCCTTCATACAGCAGATCGCCATAGAAATTCTTTACGGTGTAGCTGACCGCAATCTCATCTCCTGTCCAGGAAATGACAGGGGAATAGACGATGATAGCCGACCTCAAATCATTCGCACTGATAAAGGGAACAACGAACTCTTCGCCCATCACACTCCAGCTATCGCCCAGACTGCTGCGGAGCGTCTCGCCCGTAGCCTCGGTCGGTGTGCCCTGGGCCTCACCGTAAGCCGTGTGGTAGTAGCTGTTGGTAAGGGTGTAGGAACTGTTTTCTGACTCTGGCAGATAGAAGGTACCGCTGCTGTCCGGATAACAGTTCAAGACTCCGTCCATCAGACAGTTGGTGAACTTCACTGTTCCCGACTCGCGCCTGCCGAGGAAACCGCCACAGTTTGACATATACTCTGCGTTGATGGTGCCGTCAAAGAGGCAGTCGATGAAGTGGAGCGTGCCAGTACTCTGGCCTACCATGCCGCCAGTCACAGGGGTTTGCGCTTCCCAGTCTCGAGCGGTGCTGTTGACGGTCACGCTGCTGTAGCACGACTGCAGCGTCGTGGACCCTTCGGCCCTGCCCACGATACCGCCCGCACGGGAATTTCTGCCGGCATCGATAGTGCCCATGGTGCGCAGATACCGGATGGTGGCACCGTTGACGTAACTGAAGGGAGCCAAAGGAGGCAGCACCTTCACAACGGGTTCTTCGGGTTGTTCGGATTCTCCAGATTGTCCGGATTCTCCAGACTCTCCGGTTTCTCCAGATTCTCCAGATTCTCCAGATTCTCCAGATTCTCCGGATTGTCCATTCTCATTGTCTTCAATCGATATATAAACAGCTTCACCGTTCCCCGGCTCTACGTATGCTGATTCTTCTTCAGCATCCTCTACGGCCAAGTCGATTGTCAACGTACGGGATGCACCCTCAAAGGTGCCTCGGAACGGATTTGTCTCGGTGCCCATCATGCGGCTGACTGTGATGTCGCTGCCTAACAGATAATGGCAGGAAGCGAGACCGTCCTTGTCCGAGCTGACGTAGTCGCACAGCAGATCCCATTCCTCAGCAGTGTTGATGATGAAAGGATAATCGGCAGTGCCGTCGGGCGTGTAGCTGTCGGTCTTGCCGAATCCCTCGGCAATCCACGGCTCCCACTGGGCATAGAGGGTGATGACGGTGCCGCTGGCGGTGGTCAGGTTCTCCACCGTCTTACCGTCGGCGTATGCCGTGCCGCTGCCGTCGGGCTCGGTGTTCCAGCCAGCAAAGTTGTTGGCGGTGCGGGTAAAGGTATTGGCTGTCAGGTCAACAGGTGCGTCGCCGTAGGTGAAGTGCATGTCGGCCATCGCCTCGCCCGTGCCACCATTGGCATCGAAGTGAATGGTGTAGGTGCTCAAGGCGACAGGACTGCTGGTGCTGAAGACCACATTCTGTGCGGGCATGGTCAGTGTGCCATTGGCGTAGGTGCCTGCACTGGGCACAATGGTAGCATCCTGCGGACTATAACCCGTAGTAATCATCAGTTCGTCAATGGGAACTTCCACATCTGCGGGGCCATAATAGACTCCATCCAACAGCAAGCCGTCGCCCTTAAACGTGATGCCGCTGTGGTAGGTGATGGCGCTGTTTCCGCCTACACTCAGGTCAATGCCTTCGGCAGCGGTGACGCTATAGAACGGCGTGCCTTGATTGACGGTGAGCGGCTGTGTATAGCTGCAGTTCGTGATGGTGCCGCCAGCGCAGAAGGTAGCACTGTTGTCGCCCTCGGTGGTGTTGAGTGTGACGGTCCTTGGGGTGAAGAAGCTGCCCGTGATGTTGACCGTCCCATCGCGACGTTTGCCCACAAAACCGCCACAGTTGCGAGTCGTGGCACCGATGATGCTGCCATCGAACAGGCAGCCATCGATGTTGGTGGTGCCGCTACTGACGGCTACAAAGCCGCCGTGCTCTCCGGCACCGTTGTAGCTGCTGTTGATGGTCAGGCTGTTGCGGCAACCCGTGATGGAAATGTCGCCTTCGGCATAGACGATGAGGCCAGCAGCGTGTTGGTTGCTGGTGTTGAAGGTGCCGGCAATGTTCAGGTTCTTGAAGGTGGCATC
>JAGCPY010000063.1 GCA_017965425.1 Bacteroidaceae bacterium
AGACGGTTTCCATCTGCAATCCAACGTTCTCTTCCAGAACCTGTTATCGCAGACGAACGTCTATCGGCGCGAGGACGCCATGCACTACATCTTCTTCCCGATGAGCGACCACGAGCGGTCCATCCTCCAGGAACTCCTCTCCGTCAGCACGTTCCCGCCCGATGCCGAGGAGAAACTGCGCCAGCTGCTGCCACTCATTGCCAACACCACGGAAATCCACAGCGACCTCATCCCCAAGGAACAGGAGATGCAGACGCTGGAAGCACAAAACACCATCCTCCTGCGCCTCACACCCGACCTCACCACACAAACCATGTTCGACGCTTTCGTGCTCGTGCGACCGCTGATGGGTGGACAAATGGCGCTCACGCCTGCACAAGGCGACCACACCATCATCGACCAAACCGAGACGTCGGGGCGCGTTCGCGTGGAACGTGATTTCGAGGGCGAGGCGCGCAATTTATCTTACCTGCTGAACTTCTGCCAAGAACACGATATCGAATGGACGACATCGCTCACAGGTCATCTCTCTACGCCCCAGGTGCTTGACCTGCTCTCGTTCATCAGCACACATACCGACATCTGCGCCGTGGAGTGGCCCGAAGGAGAAAGACTCCGGATGCGCTCCACGCAAGCCTCCGACTGGAACCTCTCGCTGACCCCGCGTGGCAGATGGTTTGAGGTGGAAGGCGATGTCCGCCTCGACGACAACAGCATCCTCAGCGCCCAACAGCTCCTGCAGGCACTCGCTGCCAGCCACGGCAACTACGTCCAGCTGCAAAGCGGCGATTATCTGTGGCTCAGCCAAAAGCTGCGACAACAGCTCGATGCACTGGAAAGTCTGACCACCACCGAAGACAACCGCCCACTCATCCCAACTCTGCAGGCCGGCACATTGGGGCTGATTGTCAATGGTGAAATCGACATCCACCACGACGGCGAACTCAGCGAACTCCAGCAGCGTATCGAACAGGCCGAACAGAAAGACATTCCGACTCCAGCTGAACTCAAAGCCACCCTGCGCCCTTACCAGCAGGACGGATACCAGTGGATGATGCGCCTCTCGCTATGGGGAGCAGGTGCCTGTCTGGCAGACGATATGGGTCTCGGGAAGACCGTACAAACCATCGCCTTCTTGCTGTCACAGGCCGAACACGGAGCCTCGCTGGTCGTCGCCCCTTCCAGTGTCGTACCCAACTGGCGCAGTGAGATCCAACGCTTTGCACCCACGCTGAGAGTCTTCGTCGTCAGCGAATACTACGACCGCAACAAGATGATTCAGGAAGCGACAAACGGCGACGTCATCCTCGCCACCTACGGGCTCATGATGCCCATGCAGGACATCATGGCCGCAAAGCAGTGGAACACGGTTTGTTTAGACGAAGCACACAACATCAAGAACCGCGGAACGAAAACGAGTGCGGCTTGTATGCTTCTGCAAGCCACGAACCGCATCATCCTTACAGGCACACCCGTACAGAACCACCTCGGCGAGCTGTGGAACCTCTTCCAGTTCATCAACCCGGGCTTGCTCGGAACCTACGAACATTTTAACCAGAAGTACATCATCCCCATCGAGAACTTGCAGGACACAGAGCGCCAAGCCCAGTTGCAGGCACTCGTGGCACCCTTCATGCTCCGACGCACCAAGCAGGCCGTCGCCAAGGAACTGCCCGAAAAGACAGAGATTAACCTCCAAGTTGAACTCACCGACGACGAAATGGCTTTCTATGAGGTCATCCGCCGAGAGGCAGAACAGAAATTCAAAGAAGAGGGTGACCAGCTGACGATTAACGCGCTGGCCGAACTGTCAAAACTGCGCCGCACAGCGTGCAGCCCTGAACTGACCGATGCCTCTTGGACAGCCGGCTCCAGTAAGATCAACGCCTTCCTCGAGCTTGTGCAGAGCATCCTCGAGGGCGGCCACAGCGTGCTTGTCTTCAGCCAGTTCACGTCGTTCCTACAACTCGTGGCCCGTGCCTTGAAAGAAGCCCACCTCTCCGACCTCTACCTCGACGGCAGCTCACCGCTGAAGCAACGCGAACAGCTCGTAAACGACTTCCAGCGCGGCAAGAGCCCCATCTTCCTCATCAGCTTGAAAGCCGGCGGCGTAGGGCTGAACCTGACAGCCGCCAACTATGTCATCCACCTCGATCCCTGGTGGAATCCGGCCATCGAACAGCAAGCCACCGACCGCGCCTACCGCATCGGACAGACCCAGGCCGTCACCGTCTATCACCTCATCAGTCATCACACCATCGAGGAGAAGATTCTGCGTCTGCACGAGAGCAAACGCGCCCTCTCCGACAGCATTCTGGAGGGAGCCGACCAAAACTTCAAGCTCACCGCCAAGGAGATGTTGGAGATGCTTTCCAACCAATGGTGACACCTCCCAACTCCTTCACTTCTCAACTTCAAAACTTCTACACCCATGCGCATCGACATCATCACCGTCCTGCCACAGCTCATTGAAGGTTTCCTTCAGGAGAGCATTCTTGGACGGGCTCAGAAGAAAGGGCTCGTGGAAATCCATCTTCACAACCTGCGCGACTATGCCGTCAGGAAAGACCGCCGCATCGACGACTATCCTTTCGGAGGATTTGCCGGAATGGTGATGCAGTGTGAACCCATCGACCGTTGCATCAGCGCCCTCAAGGCAGAACGCGAATACGACGAAGTCATCTTCACCACCCCCGACGGCGAACAGTTTTCACAACCGATGGCCAACGAATTGTCGCTCTGCAAGAACCTGATAATCCTCTGCGGCCACTATAAAGGCATCGACTACCGCATCCGTGAACATCTCATCACCAAGGAGGTGAGCATCGGCGACTACGTCCTGACGGGTGGCGAACTGGCCGCTGCCGTCATGGCCGATGCCATTGTCCGCATCCTCCCCGGCGCCATCGGCGACGAGCAAAGCGCCTTGTCCGACTCCTTCCAAGACAATCTGCTTGCAGCCCCCGTCTATACACGTCCTGCCGAATACAAAGGCTGGCGCGTGCCGGATGTGCTACTCTCCGGGCATGAAGCCAAAATCAAGGAATGGGAACTCCAGCAGAGCCTTGAACGCACACGCCTGTTGCGTCCCGATCTCTTGGATAAGAAAAACACATAACAGCCCTTTGAAACAAGGCACAAGACATTTTCACACCATCATAGAACGTGAAAATGCAAGAGAAGACACTTAAAAAAGGCTAATTTCTCATCTGTTGGCAGAATTTTACGTAACTTTGTGGCCGTTTTTAAACACATGTACAACGAATGAATCTGTATATCCGCTATTTTGATGAAGAGGTCGTGGTGACGAGTGTGGAAGAAGCACTCGAGTTTATCCGTGGGATTCAAGGTTTCAATGTGACTCCCCAGTTCGAAGACGACTTCCGTCAATACGTTGAAGGCACAATGCCTTATCCAAAAAGATATAAGGTACGTGCGCGCGTATATTTTATCGTCATCAAGACCTTGGCTTCATCTTTGGCCGAGTTCAAGGCCAACGGCAAGGGAACCATTGGCGACGAAGTGCTTCTGCCAGAAGCTGAAAGCATGGTCGAAGGCGACTTTCCCCCTTCCCCCGCCCGCACCTCCGTCCGCCCGAAAGAACTCATGCAGCTCCGGCTGAACGAGGAAATGCCGGGATGGTATGAGGGCACCATCTATTTCAAGCGCGTCGTGCGCCATCCTGAGACCGGTAAATGCGACTACCGGGACACGACTTTCGTGGCTCGCGTGAAAGCCCACAGCGCCCTCGACTGCTATAACCGCATCATCGACCACCTGCGCACACGCTCCGACGTCGATCCGCGCAGCCAGTTCCCTTCGCCCAAAGGAAAGAATTACCGTTACATATACCTCGGTCTTAAACCATATTCAGAAATCATTGTCTAAACAATAACCTCTAATTAAAAAGAAGAATACAATTATGAAACTGAAATCACTCCTCATCGCCATCGGTTTTGCCGCCATGTGCGTCCCTGCGATGGCTCAATACGAAGGAACGGCGTGGTACGACCGCATCGGCACTGGCGAAGATAGCCTGCGCACACGCCAGAACCTCAGTCTCTTCCAGACCGCCATCAATAGCAACAACTGGATTGAAGCCTATGAGTCATGGAAGCCCGTCTTTGAAAAGGCACCCTTCTCACAAATGGGCATCTACACCAACGGAGCTTACATGCTGGCCATGCTCATCCAAAGTGAACAGGACAAGGCCAAGAAGCAACAGTATTTCCAGGAACTGATGAACGTCTATGACACGCGCGTCAAGAACCTTGCTGGCCTCAACTCCTTCACCAAACCCGAACGTCGTGCGACGGAGGGCGACGTCATCGCCCGCAAGGCATACGACTATGCTGCATACGGTCCCTCCTGCGATCCCACTTATACCCTCAACAAAGCCTACGACATGTTCTCAGATGGTATTAAGAAAATCGCCGAACAGGGTGGACGTGAAGTCGAAGGCTTCGTGCTCGATGCTTTCTTCCGCGTGAGCTATGCCAAGTACCAGGCCGACAACAATGGCTTCCGCGAGCAATTCCTGCAAGACTACCTCGAAAGCAAGGAGGTCTGCGACAAGATGCTGCAACTGGCCAAGGAAGAACCCGATCCCGAGAAAGCACAGAAGATTGTGGCCAAGTACGACCAGCCCCTCGGCACCATCGAAGGTCTCTTTGCCGAATCCAAGGCTGCCGACCGCGAACAGATCATTGCTATCTTCACCCCGAAAGTCGAGGCCAACAAGGACAACCTCAACTACCTGAAGAGCGCGCTTACTGTCATGGCTGCCAACGACTGCGACGACACACCCATTTACTATAAGGCCGCCGAGTATGCCTACAATATCGAGCCCACCTACGAGTCCGCCATCGGTACGGCACAGAAATACCAGAAAGACGGCAAGGTTCAAGAGAGCAAGAAGTACTACGACGATGCCATCGAGCTCTGCAAGAGCGACGTCCTCAAGGGCAACATTTGCCTGCGCGTGGCCGCTGCCATGCGTAAGGCCGGCGACAACCAGAACGCTTTCGCCTACCTCGACAAAGCCGTCCAATACAACTCCGACCTTTCCGGCAAGTGCTACATGCAGCGTGCCAACATCGCCACCAAAGCCAAGCAATATGCCGAAGCCAAGAAATACTGCGACCTTGCTGCCGAGGCAGACATCACGCTCGCCGGTCAGGCACAACGCCTGAAGCAGAGCATCCAGACCGTCGAAGCCCACAACGCAGAGTACGCACGCCAGAAGGCAGAGTACGATCGTCAGCAGGCAGAGATCAAGGCCGAAGAAGACTTCTGGAAAGCCGGTAAGAAATAAGACCTTCTCCCATTCATACAGCAAGAACAGCGAGTCGCAAGGCCCGCTGTTCTTTGTAAGGCACAACAAAAATTGGTGAAGACTGCCACGGATTCATCTTTTTATTGTAATTTTGCACCCGAAAACCAACCATTCCACCAACGAAGATGTCTGAAGCAAGAATCATCAAGTGGGGATTCATCGGCTGCGGAGAAGTCACCGAGAAGAAAAGCGGTCCCGCTTTCAGCCTCATTCCCGGCTCCACGGTCACAGCCGTGATGAGCCGCAATGCAGAACGCGCCCGCAGCTATGCCGAGCGCCATGCCATCCGCCGTTGGTACACCGATGCCCAAGCACTTTTGGACGACCCCGAAGTGAACGCCGTTTACATCGCCACGCCTCCTTCTTCCCACGCCACCTATGCCATCATGGCCATGAAAAGCGGCAAACCCGCCTATGTGGAGAAACCGCTGGCGGCGACCTACGAAGAATGTCTGCGCGTCAACCGCGTGTCCAAGGAGACGGGAGTGCCATGCTTCGTGGCCTACTATCGTCGCTACCTTCCCTATTTCCAAACGGTGAAGAAGCTGGTCGAAGAAGGCCAGATAGGCAAGGTCGTTGGCGTGCAGATCCGCTTTGCCGTTCCGCCACGCGACTTAGACTACAACCGCCACCAGCTTCCTTGGCGTGTGCAGCGCGACATCGCCGGCGGCGGCTATTTCTACGACCTGGCTCCGCATCAGCTCGACTTGCTGCAAGAAATCTTCGGCCCCATCGTGCGTGTTGCTGGTTTTTGCAGCAATCGGGCAGGACTCTACGAGACTGAAGACACGGTCAGCGCCTCGTTCCAGTTTACCGATGGATTGCCTGGCAGTGGCACGTGGTGCTTCTGCGCCCACGAGTCGGCACGCACTGACCGTGTACAGATTATCGGCGACCAGGGACAAGTGTGTTTCTCGGTCTTCACCTATGAACCCATTGAACTCTTCACCCGCCAAGGACGCGAGCAGCTGACCATCCCTAACCCGCCACACGTGCAAATGCCACTCATCCAAGAGGTCGTGGCACATCTTCAGGGAAAAGCCATCTGCCGCATGGACAGCGTCAGCGCCACACCTGTCAACTGGGTCATGGACAAAATCTTAGGTAAGCTTTGAACAGAATCCTTCTGACCATATTCATCCTCATGCTCTCCCTCTGTGCCTCGGCACAGCAGGAGACACCGCACGCCATCCCATCCGACACCATCTCGTGTTCGGCGGTTTTCCCGCCGAAAAACACCGTCCACACCGACACCACCGCTACAGAAGGAAAGAACATCCCCGCCCTTTCACTGCCCCACCTCTCGGAAATCCGCGACATCCATCGCGACAGCGAACTCAACCCACTGCAAAAGGTCAAAGGCTATGGCAACTTCATCGTCCGTGTCATCGATGCCTTCGACGACATCGACTCCAACTACGTCGAACGCATCCCCTACAATTTCACGGTGATGCTGCAAGCCACTCACAATCTGGAATACTACAGCGTCGGCACACGCGACTATTCCAACCATCTCTCGTTCGCACAGAAACCAGACCTTCGCATCGGCCCCTACTTCGGATGGAAATGGCTGTTCTTGGGTTATACCTTCGACGTCCTCAACATGGGCAACCGCGCCCACAAGAGCGGCTCGCGCTTCGAGCTGTCGATCTACACATCCATGTTTGGTGCCGACCTCATCTACCGACGCACGGGAAACGATTTCTACCTGCGCCACATCTCTGGATTAGAAGAAGCAGAGCTATACGAAGGCACAGATTGCAGCTACATCAGCACCAAACTGATTGGTGTCAACGTCTATTACAACTTCAATCATCGTCGCTTCTCCAATCCTGCCGTCTATTCCCAGAGCACCATCCAGCGCCGTTCTGCCGGCTCATGGCAATTGGGCGCCAGCATCACCGCCCACGACATCAACTTCGACGTGAACGAACTGCCGCAAGAGTTATTGGCAAAAGTCGAGAGTCAAGAACAGTTCTTGTCGCTCGAACGCGTCAAGTACATGGATTACAGCATCACCGGCGGCTATGCCTACAACTGGGTCTTCAAGCGCAACTGGTGTCTCGGCATCGCTTTGACACCAAGCATCGGCTACAAATACACCAGCACCAAGACAGTCGTGCTCGAAGAGGAGGAACCCACCTCGGAGCAACAAGATCAGAGTGCCTTCATGAGCAAGATGGATGAGATTTTCCGCAAACACGGCAACATCAACTTCAACGTGACAGGACGCACGGGCGTCATCTACAACAACGGACGTTGGTTTGCAGGACTGTTCGGGGTCATCCACAACTTCAATTACCGTCGCTACGACCTGCGCTTCAGCAACACCTTCGGCACCATCAACCTCTGCGGCGGTTTCTATTTCCAAAAAAGCAAATCAAAGGCAAAGGACAAAGGGAAGAAACAAAAACAATAGACGTTTCAGCTCTTTCTTAATTGCCAGAAAGCTACGGCAGAGGCCGCAGCCACATTGAGCGAATCCACGCCATGTGCCATCGGGATTCGCGCCACGTAGTCGGCGGCAGCAATGGCCTCGCGGGAGAGGCCGTCGCCTTCTGTGCCGAGGATGATGGCCAGGCGGGATTCGGCCATGAGAGCAGGGTCATCCACGCTCACGGAATTGTCTGACAGCGCCATCGCCACCGTGCGGAACCCCAGACGACGAAGCGTTGTACAATAGTCATCGGCGTCCAACCATGTCCACGGCACCAAGAACACCGACCCCATCGACACACGCACGGCACGACGGTTCAGCGGGTCACAGGAATGCGTGGTCACCAGCACGGCATCCATGCCCAAGGCCGCAGCCGAACGGAAGATGGCACCGATATTCGTCGTGTCCACGACACCGTCAATCACCACCACCCGTTGCGCATCGCGGCACACCGTTTCCACACTCAAGGGGGCCGGACGACGCATGGCACACAACACGCCACGCGTCAGCGTGTAACCCGTCAGGCCTGCCAGCACCTCACGCTCTCCCGTATAGACCGGAATGTCGCCCACACGCCGCAGTATATCTGCCGCGTCGCCGACGAGGTGCCGTCGTTCACACAGCAGAGACAACGGCTCATAACCGGCATCCAGCGCCACACGGATGACCTTCGGGCTCTCGGCAATGAACACCGCCTTCTCCGATTCCAATCGGTTACGCAACTGGGCTTCGGTCAGCGTGGAATACACATCCACACCAGCTTGCGACAGCGAATGGACTTCTATGATGTTCATCGGACAAAGAATCACATCACAGGGCGCATCTGCCGCTGCTGTTCGTTATACACAAACCCGTGACGCAACAAGAGCGATTCCAGTTCATCCCTATCTCGGTCGAAATAGCTGCAAAGAGAATCCAGCGAATCAAACTCACCGTCGCGCAGCAACATATTGATGACAGACACGAGCATGTCTGGATCTTGGGGCAAGGAAGATAACATAGCACAAGAAAACTGAAGAGTGTTAAGATGGGGACTGAATAAGCAGCCCCCTTATGTTTGAGGCTGCAAAAATAGTGAATAATCCACAAAAATGGAGAAGAAAACACAGAAATATGAATTTCTGCAACCATAAATCACAAATATCACGTACCTTTGCATGTTTTTTATCAGAAACCTCTACGTTCAACGCTCAACAATCAACTCCTCATGTCCACCATTCCCGTACTCCTGCTGACCGGCTACCTCGGTAGCGGCAAGACCACTCTCCTGAATCGCATTCTCTCCAACCGCCGCGGCATCCGCTTCGCCGTCATCGTGAACGACATCGGCGAAGTGAACATCGACGCCGACCTCATCGAAAAAGGCGGCATCGTGGCACAGAAAGACGACAGCCTCGTCGCCCTGCAGAACGGCTGCATCTGCTGCACCCTGAAAATGGATCTCGTCGAACAGCTGCGCGACATCACGCGCCAGCAACGTTTCGACTACATCGTCATCGAGGCCAGCGGCATTTGCGAACCCGCACCCATCGCACAAACCATCTGCTCCATACCGGCAATGGGCATGGAATACGTGCGCGACGGCGTACCCGTCGTCGATTGCATCGCCACCGTCGTCGATGCCTTGCGGATGCGCGACGAATTTGGCAACGGAGGAGACCTCCTGCGGCCCAACCTCGACGAAGACGACATCGAAAACCTGGTCATACAGCAAATCGAGTTCTGCAACATCATCCTCTTGAACAAAGCCGACGAAGTGACACCCCACGAACTCGGACGCATCCGCGAAATCATACATGCACTCCAACCCAAGGCAGAAATCATCGAATGCAACTACTGCGACGTCGATTTCGAACGCATCCTCGACACCCACATGTTCGACTTCGACAAAGTGGCCACCTCCGCCGCTTGGATCAACGAGATTGAGAACCATCATGGGCACGAGGAAGAGGATGATGACCACGACGAACATGAACACGAAGACCACCACAAGCACGACGAACACGAGGAGCACGACCACCACCATCATCACCACCACCACGATGAAGGCGAAGCCGAGGAATATGGCATCGGCACCTTCGTCTATTACCGCCGTGCACCCTTGAACATGGGACTCTTCGACGAGTTCGTGGCACGAAAATGGCCCAAGTCCATCATCCGTGCCAAAGGCATCTGCTGGTTCTACGGCGAACCAGACACCTGCTACGTCTTCGAGCAAGCTGGCCGACAAGTGTCACTCCGCAACGCCGGACAATGGTATGCCACCATGCCTGCCGACGAGCTCGAAGCCTTCAAGGCACAGACACCCGACCTCGTCCGAGACTGGGACGAACACTATGGCGACCGCATGCAAAAACTTGTCTTCATCGGACAACGCCTCGACCGCGAAGCCATCACCGCAGAACTCGACCGCTGCCTCGTCAAGGGATAAAGCACACACAGAGTTTAAACCACGAATTTCAGGGTCTCGTGTATTCTATATTATCAATGTCCGGTAAACTTATAGTCGGCACCTCATCATGCCCGTCTCCATAGTCCTTTTTGTAGATTCCGCTTGACAGAGGCTTGGAAGAACGGCCTGCAAGAAATAGATGGAAATGACGTTTATTGTTTAACGAAAGAGAAAACTCTAAACGATAAGCGGTCAGAAAGTCATCTCCTTCCAAACATCAGCTACCTTCGAAGACGAAGTTGTACTTGGCGTCTGTTTTTTACGCATCTGCAGTTCAACGGCCTTTTTCGACACATTCTTCTGAAGATTTTCAGACAGTTGTCCTAAGCTAACTTCTCCATTAGATTCACGTATTTCCTTTAAGAGATAATAGGTGAATAGGCCATGCCCTTCTTCAGGAAAACCTTGTGCCATCTCATTACCCTGAGCAGCGGAGAAAACGACCACATTCCCATCACCGAAAGCAGCCTCCTTCGGCTTGATGGCCACACTACGCAAATCCTTTGAGACACCGCCACCGATACGGTTCACACCGCTGAAACATGCATCCATGAAAATAGATGTCAGTCCAAACTCGAGCTCACCGACCTTCTTGTAGAATTCATCAAGAGCAATTCCACGTTTGGGATTTGTTCCTTTTACGTCCGTGGGCAACAGATAGGCTCTATTTTCGTTTTTAACATCAGGCACACCATGTCCGGCATAATAGATAATGAGCTTTTTATCTTTCTTATCTGAGATATTACCTACCCAGTCTTCCAATTCTTCTTCAAGAATCATTTGTTTGGTGGCATTTTCTATCAAATGAATGTTATTCGCTGGGATACCCAACGTCTTTTTGCAATAATCAGCAAAGACGTGTGCATCATGGATGGCATAAGTGACTTCCGAGTCAAAGCGGTAATTCTGATTACCAATGATAAGGGCGTATGTATTATTACGTGCGACCAATGCTTCCGGGATTTCCAGATCCAAGGATGAAGTCGGTGTGTCATAATTGTATGAAGATTTCGACATCATGCGTACTCCTTCAAGCGCTTTCGGCGAGATGCCAAACTCCTTGCAATTATGCTCATTCACATGAATGGGCAACCGTGTTATACCACCAGTATAAAGAGCGTGCCGCACCACATCATCCACTTTGACTTCATTGACAAACACCTTATATCCCAGGTCTGTAGTCAAGCCCAAGTCCAAAGAGTTAAGATTCTTGCAGTTGGCAAAAGCCTTTTCGCCCACGCTGCAATTGTCATGAAGCACGATTTTAGGCAGAGCCGTGCAGTTGGCAAAGGCTATCGTACCAATCTTCTTGACCTTGGTGGGCAGCGAGATATTGCGCAAGTGGCTGCAATTAAGAAAAGCACCCCACCCGATTCCTTCTACATCAGTACCTATAAATATCACCTCCTGCAGGTCTTTACAATTGGCAAATGCACAAGAACCGATGTACTCAACATCCTTGAATATTTGCACTTTCTTCACTGACAGTTTCTTCTTGACCCAAGGAGACAGTTTCTTCTTGACATCATAGTCGTCCATTTTCACTGGCAAGCCTTTCTTGTTGACACTCGTGATGAAGAGCGTATAACCATCGTATGCCCACCGGACACCATCGCCGCATGTTCCAGTTTCACTCAAAATGGATACTTCCTGAGCTGAGGCTGAACCGAAAAACAATATAGTCAGTATGACCAAAGATAGTAATCTTTTCATAATCGAGATAGTTGTTACCATAGGAATTGGAGATAGATACGGTTGGAAATTGCCTTGAATTTATAGGAAGCACCGCTATAGTCATTCGTCAAAATGGGTTTATATTGGAGAGGACCGCCTGTGCGTTCATATCCGAAACCGATTCCTTTCCACGAAGCCACGATTCCCCAGTTAGTAGTGAGTCCATGACCCCAGTTCAGCTCTGCACTTTCTTTCACTTCCTGACCGTCTTCGATGTGCTTGCCTGTTATAATCAGCATAGACAACCGATAGCCCGCATGGAAATAAGTATTGAATTTCAAGTGGTGCAGGCCCGGAGCTGAATGAATGTAGTTGAAAGGTGTAACCGTTAGTGACAAACCAAGTCTGATGCCATAGTCCAACTTATACTTCTCCAGATTCCAAGGGATATACTTATAACCTTTATAGTTATTGTCTTTATTAGCCGTTTCTTTAATGACCGCGCTATTGTATATGTCTCTACCGTCGTTCTCTCTCGTGAAATGTGCGACATGGAGGTCGAAGGGCATGATGTCGAAATTGATTCTCAATGTATTAGCAATCGGCTTCTTGACAAAAGGTATATTCGTTCCCCGTTGCATGGAAATGCCCCAATTGCTGCTATATTTTCCAGGCACAAAGCCATTGTTGTAATCTGCACCTGTCGGGATGTCCTCCTTCGGACTCAACTCTGAATTGTTGAGCACATATCCCAAATTGAAATACTTATTACGTTTCCAGACATTGGTATAATGACTGCTCGTCAGATTGCGCGACGTCAGTTCACATTGCGTGTCAATGATGTCTTCAACAGACACAATCTTCGTAGAGTCTTCGCTCCAGTCAATATTCTTCAACCGTGAATCGCCCACTGGTTGTTGAGCAAAAGCGGAAAGAGCGAAGAGGTAACACAAAGAAAAGGTGATTGGTTTCTTCATGCTTTCTTTGTTTTTTGGGAAAACTTTTCCTGCCACTCCCGAAACAGGAACCTTCAATATATCTGTTTATGCGTACATTAACAAAAAAACGAGGGAGTCTTTTCTCTGTCACTCATCCTTCTTCTTCAAAGAAAAAAGCGCCAGATAAACGCCTTTTGTCAATATATGCGTTCCACCCATCTGCTTCTGCACTAAAAAGCACCGCTGTGCCTACGTAAGGGCATCCGTTTCAAGTGAAGAACGCGACAAAAGTAGAATATTTTGACGAAATAAACAAATTATTCTCTCTTTTTATGGGGCTCTCGTTATAAAAAACGGGAAAGCAAGATACATGCACATGAGTAAACACTTGCTTATCAAGGCTATTGTTCACTCTACCACCTACCACACACCTATAGTTTCGCAAAGAAACCTCAATCCCTCACCTCCTGCATTATCTCAGGAAGTATGGATACGACGCAACGAAGCGCCGCAACGGGGCAGAAAGCAGCCGGCCCGGGGCATCGCCCTGGGTACAAAGGTTCACGGTATGCTCGTGTAATAAGCAAATGTAAACACACCATTTTTATGCAAAAAGCCACCACATATTTCGGCAAGAACCTGAAAGATACTCATGTTCTTAGCTGAACGTGCACACCTTCTCGCCAGAAGGTGAATACCTTCCTCGTCCGGAGGCCGTTCCTCCCGCTCTGCGTGCAGGTGCTCGCCCTCCACCACCCTCCTTCCACTGCTTATTTCACAAAAAAGCCTCAATCCCTCACCTTTTGATATTTTACATTGAAAACCAACTACTTACGGGTGAGACTTTGGTGAGGAATAGGTGAGGGATAGTGAGGAATCCTCACCATTCCTCACCTATCCCTCACCTATCCCTCACCAACAAACATCTATCATTCAACCCCTTACACCAAAAGGTGAGGGATTGAGACATATTTTCCCAAAAACACTATGCAGCAAGCAGCCAGCTCAGGGCAGCACTCTGGGCTATGGGGTCATTGGCCGCCGTTTTTATCGGACACCAATATTGTGTAAAAAATGGTATTCTCTTCCATTTCCTGACGATTGTTTCGCCGCAAAATAACTCTTTTTATCTTGTCCCGCCAAATTTATTATTCCCAAAATGTCATTTTCCGCCAAATCTCAGCATGTCGTTTGTACTGCTTCTCAACGGCTATGTAATCAACTTGCAGAAACTTGATGCATTGCTTAGGCTCCTTAACTTATAAGACATTATTATATGACATACGACCTAACAGGAATCCTGCCACAAATGGAGAGTAAGCCTTCTCACGAATTGGGATAAATACAATTTCACAAATCTGGATAAAAACTCTTCCACTAATTGGGAGAAATACTTTTCCACTAATTGGCCCTAATATTTATCATAATTGGTGAGTGATATTTCTCATAATTAGTGAATCAAACATCACGTCCACCGTAGGGTCATATCCCCGTGTATGGCCGAATTTATGTAAGAATGGATATTCTGATGATGGTTAATTTGTGATGGGATGATTATTGGATGCCTGCCATAAACTATTAGTTACATAGCTCCTGATAGAATTCTTGCAATCTGCGTACTTCAATGTGTGGGAAAGGTATCTGTTTGAGTTCATTGAAATGACTGTCCTCAGACACAATATAATCTGCATTAGCAGCTATGGCACAATCTACGAACTTGTTATCGTCAGGATCAACAGTTATCAAATTGAAGTGGAAGTGTGCATCAACACGCAGTACATTACTTGCTCTCAATATAGTTTCTATGGTGATCTTAGCAGCATAAGGTGATGCGTGGGAAGCAATAATCTCTTCGTATTCTTCTAATATCTCATTAGAAACACAGAGGACATATTTCCCCTCAATAAACTTTTGCCAGATGAGATAATAGCGGCTCCGCTGGAAGAAGCATTGTAGGAGGCAATTGGTATCAAGAACGATGTAGCGGTTCATAGGCTGTTCTGTAAGGTGTACGCATGTGCTCTCCCTGCCATCCAGCTACTATTTCTTCGTTCAGGGTGCCGTCTTGCCAAAGTCGTTCCATTTCGTTTTGCAATCTTGCATTGAGAAACTGGACGATGACACTTTTCAGAGCCTTCACATCCTCCTCGCTTTGGAGACAAGAGAGTGCATTGAGCACTTCATATTGGGCTGGATTGAACTTGAAAGAGTATTCCATTGTTTGATGGGTGTAAAAAAGCTGAAATAGTTGTTCTCTGTAATCACGCCGCAAAAGTAGTGACTTATCCTTGAACTACCAAACTTTGAGAGAGAAAAAGTGTAAAGGCATCCTTTTGTCACCTTCATCTATTATCTATGAATATATAGCCTAAGGAGCAACGGAACTATAAGAGCTGCGATTGACCTCCTTTGGCTTCTCAGACCTTATTCTGTGATATGCGGCCTTATCACGAATTGGGAAAAATACGATTTCACTAATTGGGATAAATATGCTCCACTAATTGTGATAAATACACTCCACTAATTGGGAGAAATACAATTTCACGAATCAGGATAAATACTCTTCCACTAATTGTGATAAATATTTTTCATTATTTGTGAGTTATATTTCTCCCAATTAGTGATATATAATCATCCTGTGACCTTTTTCGGCTAAAGGAAGAGACTAGCCGAGGTTGTTGTTCCGGTTGCCGGGCGTGTTGTTGTTCTGGTTAGACACACGGCACCAAAAGGTAAGGGATTGAGACAAATCTTCCCGAAAACACCCTGTTGAGGATGTTCACGGCCGAGCCGTTCAAGACCCATCTTGCCTCCCTCGAATGTCACCCCTCCCGACGGGGCTTCACGGGCCTTTGCGAGACCCGCCCCGCCGCCAGGGGTGACTTTCGATAGAGGCGAGGCGGGGACGGGCGCGTGGCGAAAGGATGCACGGTCAGTACTAACGGACGGGGCGGACGGATTGACCGTTGTAGCGGTTGCGGTTGAACCAGCGCGCGAAGCCCGAGCGGAAGTCGAGGCGGCACGCGCCGTCCGGGTTGCTTTCGAGGAGCGCGGACGACCAGTAGAAGCCCCAGCCCCCCGCGTAGCCCAGCTCGCCATCCCAGCGGCCGCCAGCGGCGGGCAGGAAAATACTGTTGCCGTTGGTCTTGCTCGTGAATCGTCTGCCAGATACGCCGTTCACAGATGTCCAGGTGCTGGTGGTGTTATTCAAGAGTTCTTGTATCTCATCAAGCGTCGGCATTCGCCATGAACTGCCCCAGTTCACGTAAGCGGCATCGTCGGAGAGATCCAGCTGCTTCTTATTGTCAACGATGCCGTAGGAAGAATCGGTACAGTATTTGGTCATCGTGTCTGGAGAACCATTGCACCACTTGTAGGTGCTCCAGTCATACATCGTCTTCTCCTCAGTCTCGCCCCAAGCATAGTAACCACCAGATTCAATGGGCGAAGAGGCACCCACATTGCAGCAAGCCCACTTCACGTCAAGTCCAAGGTCGATGAGATGGGGGTGATTGTTGTCCGGGCATAAGCCAATAAGTTCATTTTTCGCCTGCGTCACCGTAATCGTTTGCGTTAAGTTCTCACCATCGACGAGGTTCGTGAGCGCCACAGTGATGGTGGACGTGCGTTCTGCACTCGTATTCTCAGAAGCTCTGACGGTGAAGCTGTTGTCTGTCTCGATAATGGTGAGCCAAGTGTCCGAAGTGGTTACATTGTAACTGCCATCCGTCGTGACGGTGATGGTCTCAGACTTGCCGCCATTAGTAGAGAAGAAAATTGACGTCTTATCAACCGTTAATGTCAAGGGGGCTTGTTCGATAGTGATGGTTTGCTCAAGTTTCTCTTCGCCTGTCAAACCCGTAAGACTGATGGTGACGGTGCCACTGCGCTTGTTGATGGAATTGGACGTGGCAGCAGTGACGGTGAAGGTGTTGCCATTCTGTTTGACGGTCATCCAATCCTCCGATGCTGTCACCTCGAATGTGCCATCGGTGGTCACGGTGATGGTCTCAGACGTGCCACCACTGGGGGTGAAGGAAAGCGAAGTGGTGCTCACCGTGAGCGTTCGACCTGGCTGGGTGAAGGAAATCACCTGAGCGACATTGCCGGATTGGACGGTAATGGTGCCTGTGCGGGCGTTGACGGAGGGGTTGTCTGCCACGGAGATGGTGAGGGTGGCATCCCCTTCTCCCTGCTTGTTCGCCAATGTCAGCCAATCAACATTGGACGAGGCGGTCCAGGACATGTTGGAGCTGACAGAGAGTTTTACGGTCGAGGGCGTGGATTTGGAAATCACGTCGTCACAGGAGAGATTGACATATCGGCCTACCTGATGGATGGTGATGGTTTGGGTGGTCTTTCCGACTGTGACGGTGATGGTTTCGCTTCGTTCTTCCTTGTCGGGGTTGGCCTCCACGCTGACTTGCAGCTGTCCACCGCCTTGGCCGCTGTTGGGCGAGAGGTGTATCCATGAGGCGGTGGTGGAGGCCGTCCAGGTGCCGTCGGTGTCGATGGTCAGCGATTGTGCGCCACCTGTGACGGGGAAGTCCATCTGTGCTGTGAGGTCGCCGAAGGTCTTGCCTGCCTGTGTGAGGGTGATGGTCTGGTTGCCGGAGAAACCTTCACGACCGATGATGAGCTGCCCTGTGCGTGGTGTGGTGTCGGGGTTGTCCTGCGGGGTGAGCGTGAGGACGTTGGTGCCCACGAGTGTCTCCGGCAGTGTGACCTCCACCCATTCGGGCTTGCTGACGACCTGCCAAGCGGCGTTGGCGGTGACGTTGAGGGTGGTGGATTCTGTGGTGGATTTCAAGGTGAGCGCCGAAGCGGACACGCTGAACTTGATACCCTCCTGATTGACGGGGACGGCCAACTTGGTGGCGGAGCCTATCTTGACGTAAACGAAGCCGGAGCGGGCGTTGGCAGAGGCATTGGCCGTGGCGGTGATGGTCAGGGTGGCATTGCCGTCGCTGCCGTTAGCGGGCGTGACACGAAGCCAAGCATTATCAGAGACGCTGGCTGTCCACGAGGCTTCGGCGTGGAAGCTGGTGGTCTTTTCCTCGCCATCCGCCATGAAGGCGATGTTGGCCGTGCTGCCCGTCACCCCTGCCTCGGCTTGCGTCACGGAGAGGGTGGTGATGGTGGTGGTGGTGCCCGTGCGCATGAGGTGGATGGTGGCCGTGCGGGTCTGGCCGAGGTTCTCGGTGGCGGTGATTTGCAGCTCCGTATTGCTGGCTTTCTTCACCGTCAGCCATGATTCGCTGGCGGTGGCTGCCCAATCGACGTTGGAGGCTATGCTGACGGTCTTCGTCTCACCCTTTGGCAGACAGCTGAGCGTGCCTGCGGAGGGGGTGAGGTAGATGGTGGCTGCGGGCTGGCTGACGCTGATTGTCTTGCTGTACTGGTAGTCCCCTGCCGTGGAGGCGAAGGTGAGGACAGCGGCACGAGCCTCATCCACAGACGTGTTCTCCTTGGCAGTCAAGGTGATGGTGGCCGCCCCCTGGCCGGTGGTGGCGGAGGCGGAAAGCCATTCGGGAAGACCGGTCAACGCCCACGGGGTGTGCTCGCCTGCCACGCTGATGGTTTGCGAGAGGTTGGTGTTGAAGCCGAAAGAGGCGGAAGAGGTTTGCAGCTGCAGGTGCTGGCGGACGAGGGAGAACTGAGCACCCTCGGGGATGCTCTCCTCAGCGCAGTTGAACAGTAATGCGGGAGACAGCAACGTGGTCGCAAATAGTAGGAAACGAAAAGAACTTTTCATAGGAAGCTACTAATCTGAATCGAATAACAAATGATGATTGACTTGTCACTAATTGGGATAAATAGGATTCACTAATTGAGATAAATAACATTCACAAATTGGGATAAATATACTCACTAATTGGGATAAATAGGATTCACTAATTGGGATAAATATCATTCACAAATTAGGTTAAACATTGGTGGGAACTAGGGGATGATGTATTCTTGGTAGTTGTCGTGAGTGAGGAGGACAAACTCATCAATCTCTGAGAGGTAGAGATAACGTTCAGTATGGAGGTTTGTTTCTCCGAAATTGAAAAGGATGCCTCTGTCCAGATGGGTGATACGCAGGTAATTGAGAAGTTGTGCGCGATGTTCCTGGAGTAATTCGCTCACAGACTTCAACTCAATGAGAATATCTTTATAGAAGAAATCAGCAAAGTATGTCTTTTCCATGAGCATACCTTTATAAGTCAGAGAGAGCTTCTTCTCACGTTCCACGTCCATGCCCCTCAGTCGGGCTTCCATGAGAAAGGCCTCCTGATAGATGGGTTCTGCCAAGCAACGCCCCAACGTATTATAGACCTCCATAGCCACCCCAACCACATCATAGATATCCCTATATTCCTGTCTCGTCATTTCCTCTTTAATGATTGTTTTTATTTATCACAATTAGTGAATGTATTTATCCCAATTAGTGAACAACATTTATCACAATTAGTGTCAAAGTCGTTAGAAGTAAAGGTAAACACCGATTCGTGCCCCGGCACCTGTTCCCCAACCCTTGACCTTGGAGGACTGTTCGGAGATTTGTTTGAACACATCTTTCTTGGAGAGGGCGAACTGCCCTTCGGGAGTGAGGTTGACACCGAAGAAGGATGTGAGGGCGTAGTCAATGCGGCATCCGAGGGTGGCACAGAGAGCGGAGGCAGTGATGTGGTCGCTGGTGACGGAGAGCGCTCCTAAGCCCACCTGCGGCGTAATGCGCAGACGGGAACCGACGGTGATGCCATAGCCCACCTTGCCGCCAAAGAGGCGTGCCTTCAGGTTCTCGTCTTGAGAGGATGTTCCGTCGATGTAGTTGAGGTAGCCTGTCTCGCTGCCCATGCCGAAGGTGGCGTATGCCTCTATATTTATATTATAAATGTACGCGCCCGCGTGCGCGTTAAGTCCCATCAGTGTTCCGGCTTGGAAACCGGCTCCGAGGTAGAAGCTGGTAGGCATCTGGAAGATGCGCTGGAGGCGGAAGGTCTGTTGCGGTGCAGAGGCGCGGAGGGCGGTCTTCTGGTGGAAGGTCTTATAGCGATGGCAATCCAGGCGGATGTCGTAATCGCCCGAAGCACCGTCGAAGCTATAAGGTGTCAATCCCACGTCCTTACCGTCGAGGGTGAGACGGGCTTGGGGGTGGGCATTGATGGTGAAGCGTGCCTGGTCGCGCAGCTGGATGTCCAATTCTGCGGTCTTTCCTTCTTCGACCTTGACGGTCTGCTGCTCGACGCGGTAACCATCATGGATCACACGAACGGTGTGGGTACCGATGAGCACTTCGCGAACCTCCTTTGGCGTGTTACCCACTTCCTTGCCGTCGAGTTGTATGGTGGCTCCGAGCGGCTTGGAGTTGACGAAGATGCTGCCGACGATGGGCGTGGGTACGTCCAGCTGAAAGGTCTCTGACAGGTTGGGTTTGACGGTAATCTGCCGTCGCGTCGGGCGGTGCTGGTCGTCGAGCCGACATTCCACGTTGTAGGTTCCGGCCTTCAGCGGCCCAACCCATTTGCCACGCCCGCGGCTCTCGCCTTCGATGAAGATTTCTGCATTGTCGGCCACGGTGATGGTGGTCTCGGCGAAGTTGCTTTCCAGTTTGGGCGTGAGGCGCGTGGTTTCGCCTTTCTTGATGCTGAAGGTGCCGTTAAAGGTCTTGTAGAGTTCGCCTTTGGAAATCATGATGCGGTAGTCTTCGCGAACGTCCCAGCGGTCTTTCTTGGTGTAGGGTACGGTGCCGATGAGCTTGTCGTTGACATAGATTTGTGCTCCGGCGATGCCGTTTTCGTCGGCCACTTCAAGATAACCGAAGTTGGGCAGCAACGGCACCTCTTCGACAAGGTTGTCTTCGGCGTAGGTGAGGACGACCCGACCGGGAGTGGGGTCAAAGTGCTCGGCGGTGACCTCGTACTCATAGATGCCCGTTTCCAAGCGGCGGGCGATGCCGCCCGAGGCATCTACGGTTCCCCAGAGTTCGTAGTCACCGTCGCTGTCCTCGCGTTTCACCTTGACGAGCGCGGCGACATCGGGCGGCGTGACCTTGAACTGCAGGATGCGGTGTTTGACCTCTGGCGTCTGCACGCTGAGCTGCATCGTATAGACCTTGCCTTCCTGGATGGCGGTTCCAAGGTCATAGCGGTTGACGGCCATGTAGCCTGGACGGGTGATGGTCACCCGCTTGGCGTTTTTCTGGACATAGACCCACAGCTCTCCGTTGTGCTCCCTGACTTCGTGGCGAAGGCTGAAGAAGTTGAAGAGGAAAGCCGAAAGCTTGTCATCGGGATTGTCTGATGTCACCTTGATGATGGCATAGCGGTAGCCGCTGCCGTCGATTTTCTCAAACTCGGGGTTGAGGGCTGTCTGGTCGAAAGGGTCGAGCTGGAAGCTGGCCACAGAAAACTTCAAGAGCTGTTGGGCGCTCAGCGAGAGAGTGCCCAACAGCGCCGCAAAGAAGATGCATATTATCTTCCTCATACGGATGGATGTTTGTTAGAGGTTGCGTCCGTGACAATTCTTGAACTTCTTGCCGCTGCCGCAAGGACATGGGTCGTTGCGTCCTGGCAGTTTCTCGGCAGTGAAGGGTGTGCGGGGCTGCTGTCCGCGGGTATCGTAGGCAGCGGCCGCCTGCTGGGCAGGGTCGTTGAGTTCGGTGGGTGCGCCGCCGGCGTATTCCGGACGACCGTAATTGGGTGCCTGCGTCGTGCCAGGAGCACCTCCGCTGCGGCTTGCCGTATATTGTGCCCGCTGTGCGGCGGCGGCACGGGCACGGCGCTGAGCCTCGTAGGCGGCACGCTGCTGGGCAGCATCGTCAGGAGCCTGCACCTGCTGTTCAGGCACTTGACCACGCATGAGGATGGAGATGGTCTGGTTGTTGATCTTGTTGACCATCTTGTCGAAGAGCTGCACACTCTCGAGCTTGAAGATGAGCAGAGGATCTTTCTGTTCGTAAGACGCGTTTTGCACGCTGTGCTTGAGTTCGTCGAGTTCGCGCAGATTCTCCTTCCAAGCCTCGTCGATGACATGGAGCATGATGGCTTTCTCGAAGGCGGTCACGATGGCACGTCCCTCGCTATCGCATGTCTCGCGCAGGCTGACACCACCGATGTTATAAACGCGACGTCCATCCAAGATGGGCACCATGACCGGACGCTCGGCCCATTCCTGTCCATTTGGACCGTCGTAGATGGGTTTGAAGACCTTGAAAGCCTCAGACGCGATGAGGTTTGTCTTTTGCTGGAAACGGGCAAGGACTGCTTGATAGGCTTTCTCCTCGAGGTCGGGTCGCTTCATCTCGACAAGCTCGTGCTCGGTGAAGGGCACTTCCATCGCGAAGAGCTCTATGAACTGTTGCTTCATCTGGTCGTGCGTGGCGTTGTTTTCTATGATGGAGCAGACGCGGTCGTATAGCATGTCGGCGATGTCCATGCCGAGGCGTTCGCCCATGAGGGCGTGGCGTCGTTTCTCATAGACGACCGTGCGCTGTTTGTTCATCACGTCGTCATACTCCAACAGACGCTTGCGGACGCCGAAGTGATTTTCCTCGACCTTCTTCTGTGCACGCTCGATGGAGTTGTTGATCATCGGATGTTCGATCATCTCGCCTTCCTCGAAGCCCAGACGGTCCATGACCTTGGCAATGCGCTCTGAAGCAAAGAGGCGCATGAGCTTGTCCTCCAACGAGACGAAGAAGACGGAGCTGCCCGGGTCGCCTTGACGTCCGGAACGACCGCGCAGCTGGCGATCGACGCGACGGCTCTCGTGGCGTTCGGTGCCGATAATGGCCAGACCGCCGGCTTCCTTAACTTCGGGCGAAAGCTTGATGTCCGTACCACGACCAGCCATGTTGGTGGCGATGGTGACGGCCCCGAGGCCGTTGGTGGACTGACCTGCGAGGGCGACGATGTCGGCTTCCTTCTGGTGGAGTTTGGCATTGAGCACCTGATGCGGAATCTTGCGGAGGGAAAGCATACGTGAAAGCAGTTCACTGATTTCAACGCTGGTCGTACCCACGAGGGTTGGCCGTCCGCTGTTGCGCATCTTCTCGACTTCGGCAATGACAGCATTGTACTTCTCGCGCTGGGTCTTATAGACGCGGTCGTTCATATCGTTGCGGATGACGGGACGGTTGGTCGGGATTTCCACGACATCCAGCTTGTAGATGTCCCAGAACTCACCCGCCTCAGTGACAGCCGTACCCGTCATGCCGGCCAGCTTATGATACATGCGGAAGTAGTTCTGGAGCGTGATGGTGGCAAAGGTCTGCGTGGCGGCCTGCACCTTCACATGTTCCTTGGCCTCGACAGCTTGGTGGAGGCCGTCGCTCCAACGGCGTCCTTCCATGACGCGTCCTGTTTGCTCATCGACAATCTTGATCTCGCCATCGACGATAATGTACTCTTCGTTGAGATTGAACATGGCGTATGCCTTCAAGAGCTGTTGGATGGTGTGTACACGCTCGCTCTTGATGGCGTAGTCGGTGTAGAGTTGGTCCTTCTTCTGTGTCAGTTCCTCGCCTTGGAGGCTGGCATCGCCTTCGAGGGCTGAAAGCTGCGCAGCGATATCGGGCAGGATGAAGAGGTCGTCGTCGTTGACCTGCTGCGCCAGCCAGGCGTTGCCTTTGTCGGTGAGGTCTGCGCTGTTCAGCTTTTCGTCTATCACGAAGAACAGCGGTTCGACGGCCTCGGGCATCCGCTTGTTATTATTCTCCATGAAAATCTCTTCGGTGGCCAGCATTCCGCTCTTGATGCCTGGTTCGGAAAGGTATTTGATGAGCGGCTTGTTCTTTGGCAGTGCCTTGTAGGAACGGAAGAGCGAGAGGAAGCCGGCTTCGGTCTTCTCCTTGTTGTTCTCTGCCTGTCCCTCGTTAATGAGTTTCTTTGCCTCTGCGAGGAACTGTGTGGCCAGCTGCCGCTGCACCCCGACGAGCTTCTCTACGAGCGGCTGATATTCCTCGAACATCTGGTCGTCGCCCTTGGGAACGGGACCCGATATAATCAAAGGTGTGCGCGCGTCGTCAATGAGGACCGAGTCCACCTCATCGACGATGGCATAGTTATGGGAGCGCTGTACGAGGTCTTCGGGCGACGTGGCCATATTGTCGCGCAGGTAGTCGAAGCCGAACTCGTTGTTGGTTCCAAACGTGATGTCGGCCTGGTAAGCACGTCGGCGCGCCTCGCTGTTGGGCTGATGCTTGTCGATGCAATCCACGGAGAGGCCGTGGAACATATATAACGGCCCCATCCATTCAGAGTCACGCTTAGCCAGATAGTCGTTGACGGTCACGACGTGGACGCCATTGCCGGTAAGTGCATTCAAAAACACGGGAAGCGTAGCCACGAGAGTCTTACCCTCACCCGTTGCCATCTCGGCAATCTTGCCCTGATGGAGCACAGTGCCGCCGAAGAGCTGCACATCGTAATGAACCATGTTCCAGATCGTCTCGTTGCCACCCGCGACCCAGTGGTTGTGGTAGATGGCCTTGTCTCCGTCTATATCGACGAAGTCGTGGCGGGCAGCCAGCTCACGGTCGAAGTCGGTGGCGGTCACGACCACGTTCTCGTTGTTGGTCAGACGTTCGGCAGTGCTCTTGACAATGGCGAAGGCGACGGGACGTATTTCGTCCAAGACTTTCTCGAAGACCTCCAGCTGGTCTTTCTCCAGCTTGTCGATCTTCTCGAAGATAGGCTTGCGGTCTTCGATGGGCGTATGCTCGATCTTGGCCTTGAGTTCGTCGATCTGTTGACGGATGGGTACGCCGGCCTCGCGGATGCGCGCTTGAAGGTCTTTGGTACGCGCGCGAAGGTCGTCATTACTGAGTGCGTTGATTTCGGGATATACACGAAGTACTTCGTCCACAAGTGGCTGAATAGCCTTGAGGTCACGGTCGCTCTTGGTTCCGAAAATACTGCTGATGAATTTGATGAAGTTCATATAAAGATTATGCGTTGATTAAATGATTAAAAGGAATTCAGGAGATCTCTATTTGAGCACCAGCGGTGCGTCTCGGCTGCCGTTGGGAGCGCGTATGCGGAGTTGCCGTGCCAGGGTGGGTGCCACGGCAGCAGTGGATACAGGTGTTGAGATGCGCTCTGCCACGACTTCAGGGCCGAGGAAGAAGAGCGGGAAGGGGATGTAAGGTTCGCCTTGGTTGACGTAGCTGTTGTTTTCGTCGTTGACGATTCTCCAACCCGGATTGGCATCGATGAGGATGTCGCCACAGCGGGTCATGTTCCATCCTGCCCGCACGCGGTCCAATCCCTTGACCCAGGCTCCGAGAGCCAAACGGGAGGAGGTGTAAACATCGCGCACGCCTTCCATCTGTGCGAGGAACTCCTCGGCACGAGCCAGGACCTCGTTGAACTTCAGCTGTTTCTGCTCGATGAGCTTGTGGTTGAGGTAGAATTGTCTGTCGTGTGTGGCCTCGATGTACTGTGCCTGGCCATACATGGCGGTGAGGTACATGTTCAAAAGCATGGACGCGCGCTGCATGGAGAAGGTTCCCGTGGGGATGCGCGTCTTGGCGAAGTCGATGTCGTCGGCGTCGCTGTCGGCATAGCCGGTTGACGAGACGACATAGAGCACCTTGTCCTTGCCAACGACCTTCTCGATGTCCTGGAAGAGTTGTACTAGCGTGCGGTCCAGACGAACATAGGTGTCTTGAATCTCGGACGGACAGCGGACGACGCTCTGGTGGTCGTAGTTGCCGGCATAGAAGCCCACGTGGAGGATGTCGGTCAGATGATCCTTGCCGATGTCGGAGCCTTCGAGGCAGCGATGCACGAACTCGACGACCTCGTCGTTCACGAGCACGGTGTTCTTGAAGAGGCGGTAGCGGCGGTCGCCGTCGTACTTGTGGCGGAAGTCGCGTGCCTTGGTGTCGGAGGCGCTGTGGAAGTAGTGGAAGTTGCGGACGCCGCCGTCGTAGAGAGGTTCCCACAGCAACTTGCCGATACGTCCAGACAGCGGAGCCATGCGGTCAAAGACTTCTGCCCAGTAGGGATAGTCGCCATAGTAGGAAGTGCCACACCATGAGCCGTTTTGGTCGTTCAACCAGAAGGCGCCGTCTGCTGTGTGGCCAGCAAGGAGTACGGCCATGTCGCGTTCGGGGCAGATGCTGATGTTCACAGATTTGCCGCCGGTGGCCATCTCGGCTTCGTCGGAGATGGTGGTCGTCAACAGGTAACGGGCCGAGGTACAGTCGTTGGTCTGGTGTCCCTTGAAAGCGGGATCATCGACGCAATAGACGGGACGCAGCGTCTGCCGCGAGAGCCACGTCAAGGCGGGTATGCCATTGTCGTAAGGGACTGCCCCTGTGCTGAGACAGGCCGCCGCCGAGGCACGGTCAGCACCACGGAAGGGTTGCTGAGCGTCTGCATAGTAACGGGCCTCGGTCATGAGGCGTTTCAATCCGCCTTCGCCGTAGAGGGGGGCAAAGGCTTCGAGATAGTCGGTCCGCAGTTGATCGACGAGGATGTTTACCACAAGGCGTGGTAGCTCGGGAGCCGTCTGTGCACTGGCACCTGTCAAGGCCATCAAGGCCACGAGGGAAGTCAACAGACGTGCACGCGCTATCGAAGAATGGGTTTGTTTATTAGAC
>JAGCPY010000064.1 GCA_017965425.1 Bacteroidaceae bacterium
GCATCAGCTACACGCACGCCTACCTGCAAGAAACCAACAAGGGCGAGTGCAGGGGATGGGAGTCGCTGGTGCTGCCATTCGACGTGCAGACCATCACGCACCAGAAAGGAGAGATCAAGCCCTTCCTGGCCTATCACCTCAATGCGGAGGACGCACTGCCGGACAGCTACCTCCCGTTCTGGCTCTACGAATTTACCGAAGAGGGACAGTTCCGTGCGGCAGAGGCCGTCCGGGCGAACACGCCCTACATCCTCTCCATGCCCAATGACGACCACAACGACCCGCACTACGACCTCTCGGGCAGCGTGACGTTCAAGGCAGAGAATGCCGAGGTGAAAGCTTCGCAGGACGCCGTCACGGTGACGGGCAACGGGCGGACGTTCCGTCCGGCCTATCAGGAACGGCTGACGGGCGAAGGATGCTATGTCCTGAACGTGGGCAAGACCCATGCTGGCCTGGCCGAGGGCAGCGTCTTCGTACGCAACTTGCGCGACGTCAGACCCTTCGAGGCGTACTTCACCGTAGATGGTGGGGCAGTCAAGGAAGACTTCTTCAGCGTGTTCGATGGTCTTGCCGACAGAATCGAAGACATCAAGGATGGAGGACGAAGTCGTGAGCATGTCGGGTGTGAGGATGACGTGTATGATTTAAGTGGCAGAAAAGTCCACAATGCATGGCCAAAAATGCAAAATGATGCCCGTTTCCAGCCTGGAATCTATATCGTGAATGGCCGGAAAGTGGTGGTGAAGTGACGAACGTTTATACCTTCTGCTTGGAAGGTGTACATGTTCCGAGCGGAACGTCCATATATACATGTGGTTTGGCGTGAAAAGGCTCAATCCCTCACCTTTTTGTATAGCGTACTGAATAACAGATGTTTGCAGGTGAGAGATAGGTGAGGAATAGGTGAGGGATGGTGAGGGAAACGTGGAAAAATAGCATATTCCTCACCATCCCTCACCTATCTCTCACCTATTCCTCACCCGCAAGTGCTTGTCGTTCAATCTACTATGTGAAAAGGTGAGGGATTGAGGCTTTTTTGGGAAAAAAGGCATGAGGAGGGTAGGGGTTTGATGCTCAGCGCAAGTACGGGTTTCCTGTTACTCAACGTTGTACGCAAAGAAGATGATGCCGCATCTTATTGGCGGTTAGGTTCTGGCACAACGTGAAGAAGCGTGAAGAGGGAAGAAAAAAGGTGTAAAAGTTTGGCTGTTCGCTTGGCTTTGTGTAACTTTGCGGCGCAAAAAGTATTTGCGATGGAAAAGGTAGCATTACTGGGTATGATGCCCGCAGAGCTGAAGGCTTTGGTGGTGGAGGAGGGTTTGCCCGCCTTTGCTGGCAAGCAGTTGGCACAGTGGGTTTATCAGAAAGGTGTCGGCGACATCCAGAGCATGAGCAATATCAGCGTGGCAGGTCGCCTGAAGCTGGGCGAGCGCTATGAGGTGGGTCTGATGGCTCCGATAGCCGAACGTCACAGCGTAGATGGAACGGTGAAATACCTGTTCCCGACGCGTAGCGGTGGACGTGTGGAGACAGTCTTCATTCCCGAGGACGGTCGTGGCACAGTGTGCGTGAGCTGTCAGGTGGGTTGCAAGATGGGTTGCCACTTCTGCATGACGGGTCGTCAGGGTTTTCAAGGCCAGCTGACGACGACGGACATTCTGAACCAGATCTACTCTTTGCCGGAACGCGACCAGCTGACGAATATCGTCTTCATGGGTCAGGGCGAACCGTTGGATAACTTCGACGCGGTGCTGCGTGCGACGCAGCTTCTCATGGCTCCCGAAGGATGGGCTTGGAGTCCGAGGCGAATGACGATTTCCACGGTGGGCCTGAAGAAGGGCCTGAAACGTCTTTTGGACGAGAGCCCTTGCCACGTGGCCATCAGCCTTCACAATCCCTTCCATGAGGAGCGGGCAGCCATGATTCCCGCCGAGCGCAGCTATGCTTTTTCTGAGATGCTGGAGCTGTTGCGGCAGTATGATTGGTCGGGACAGCGTCGTTTGTCGTTCGAGTACATTGTCTTCAGCGGACAAAACGATACGACGCGCCATTCGCGTGAGTTGGTGAAACAACTGGGCCAGCTGCGGTGTCGGGTGAACCTGATCCGCTGGCACGCCCTTCCCGGTGACAGCCAGTTCGCGAAGTCTGACCTGACTCGGATGGTGACGATGCGCGACTACCTGACGCATCATGGAGTGCGGTGTACCATCCGAGCTTCAAGGGGTCAGGATATTGAAGCGGCGTGTGGATTGCTGAATACAGACCCATCCCGGCCCTCCCTGTGATATTCTAATAAATATATGTTTGAGCAAATCTCTATGTATCAGAAAACATTCATCAATAAGTGGAAAGCGATGGTGAAGAGTCATCTGTCTTCTTCACTTGTCATGCTATCTCTGTTTTCACTCTTCCTCTCTTCCTGTAAGAAGGAGTTTGTGATGCCCCGTGCCAGCGGTCGTCCATACGAAGTGATGGTGGTGATGCCCGATGCCGCATGGAAGGCACCCGAGGGTCGTGCGCTGTTCAATGTGTTGGATGCCGACCTTCCTGGTCTGCCGCAATCGGAGGCATCGTTCAAGGTGTCGCAGGTGTCGCCGAAACGTTTTGATCATATCCTCAATATCTTCCGCAACATCGTGGTTGTAGATATCAACAAACAGATTTACTCGAAGACGTCGATGAAGTTCACGCGGGACAAGTATGCGATGGACCAGATTGTGCTGACCATCCAGAGTCCCACGCCAGCAGAGTTCGCGGAATTCTGCAACGTTCACGGACAGGACATCTCAGACTTCCTGACCAAGATGGAGATGAACCGACTGATCAAGGACCTGAAAGGCAAGTATTCGAAGAAGACCGCCGAGCTGGCCAAGGAACTTTTTGACTGTGAGCTCCACGCCCCCGACGAAATCAAGAGTTCCAAGAAAGGGAAAGACTTCTTTTGGACGAGCAGCAACGGGGCTTCGGGTTTGGTGAATATCTGCATGTACAGCTATCCCTACGAGGGTCCTCAGACGTTCAATAAGCAGTATGTGCTGGCGAAGCGAGATAGCGTCATGGCCGTGAACATCCCCGGCACCTTGCCGACGATGCACATGGCGACGGACACCCTTTGCACCTTTGTGAAGCCCATCATAGTGCATGACCAATATGCATTGGAGATTCGCGGGTTATGGTATATGGTGAACGACGGCATGGGCGGTCCGTTTGTGAGCCACTCGCGCGTCGATACGACCCGCAACCTGGTGATTGTGGCAGAAGGCTTCGTCTTTGCCCCCGAAAAGATGAAACGCGGTCTCATCCGCCGTCTGGAAGGTTCGCTCTATACGCTGAACTTGCCCGACGAGCAGACTTCGCCCATCGTGACGACGATGGAGGAAGTGGCCGTGACGGCAGAGGAAAGAAAGGCGGCGCGAGGGATGAAATGAGAACAATCAAATAAGCAATAAGGACTATCTATATGGAAAAGATAAAAGTAGGCATTACGCACGGCGACCCGAATGGCATCGGCTATGAGGTGATCTTCAAGACCTTTGAAGATCCCACGATGCTTGAGCTGTGCACCCCCGTCATCTATGGTTCTCCCAAGGTGGCAAGCTATCACCGCAAGGCGTTGGATCAGCAAGTGAACTTCGTGACCGTCAACTCTGCTGCGAATGTGCAGGCCGAACACCTGAATCTGGTTCCTTGTACGGCAGACGAGGTGAAGATAGACTTTGGACAAGCCACGTCCGAAGCCGGCGCTGCCGCTCTGGCGGCTTTGGAGCGTGCGGTGGCCGACTGGAAAGCAGGACTGATAGATGTCTTGGTGACGGCTCCCATCAACAAACACAGCATCCAGAGCGAGCAATTCCATTTCCCCGGTCATACGGAGTTCATTCAAGCCCGAGTGGGAACGGAAGGTCAAGAGGCATTGATGATCCTGATGAACGAGCGGATGCGCGTGGCGTTGGTGACGACTCATCTGCCCTTAAAGGATGTGGCCAAGGCCATCACGAAAGAAACCGTGTTGAAGAAACTGCGCCGGTTCCATCATTCGTTGCAACGTGACTTCTCGATTTATAACCCGCGCATTGCCGTACTGGCATTGAATCCTCATGCCGGCGACGAGGGCCTGCTGGGCGACGAAGAGCAGACGGTGATCAAACCAGCCATGGAACAGGCAGCGGACGAAGGCATCATCACCTATGGACCTTATCCGGCAGACGGGTTCTTCGGCTCGCGCATCTACGAGAGCTTCGACGGTGTGCTGGCCATGTATCATGATCAAGGATTGGCACCCTTTAAGCTGTTGGCGATGGAGGACGGCGTGAACTACACCGCAGGATTGAACCTGGTTCGCACGAGTCCAGACCACGGAACGGCGTTCGACATAGCCGGCAAGGGCGTTGCCAACGAGAACTCCTTCCGGCAGGCAATCTACACGGCTCTCGACATTTTCCGGAACCGCGTCGTCTGGGACGAGGCACGTCAAGATCCCTTGCCCAAGCTCTATGTTGATAAACGAGATAAGGCCGAGAGGGGGTAATGAGGAATCAAGTGGGATGAATGATGAATGTATAAATATTTAAGGTGGACGCAAAAGAATTACAACCGATAAAGCAACGTTACGGCATCGTCGGAAACTGCGAGGCGTTGAACCATGCCCTTGACACGGCTTTGCAAGTGGCACGGACAGACCTCTCTGTGCTCATCACAGGTGAGAGCGGAGTGGGTAAGGAGGTGCTGCCGAGGCTGATTCATGATAACAGTCTCCGTCGCACGCGCAAGTACTTTGCCATCAACTGCGGCAGCATCCCGGAAGGAACCATCGACAGCGAACTGTTCGGTCATGAGAAAGGTGCCTTCACAGGAGCCATTGGCGAGCATGAAGGCTATTTCGGAGCAGCCGATGGTGGAACCTTGTTCTTGGACGAGGTGGGTGAATTGCCGCTGAGCACCCAGGCTCGTTTGCTGCGTGTGCTGGAGTCGGGCGAGTATATCCGTGTGGGCAGTAGTGAGGTGAGGAAGACCAACGTGCGCATCGTGGCAGCCACGAACGTCAACATTCAGGTTGCCATTCGCGACGGCAAGTTCCGCGAAGACCTCTTCTACCGCCTCAATACCATCCCCATCAAAATGCCCCCCCTGCGTGAACGAGGTGAAGACATCCTCTTGTTGTTCAAGAAGTTCGCAATGGAGATTGCGGCTAAATACCAGATGCCTGAACGCATCAGTCTCTCTGCGGAAGCAGAAGAGGTCATGAAGCGCTATAAGTGGCCGGGAAACATCCGCCAGCTGAAGAACATCACAGAGCAGATGTCTATTCTCATGCGTGAATCTCGCATCGTGACGCCAGAGGTGCTTTCGGAATATGAGATTTGGCCGACGACCGAGGAACAGGGGTTGGTGCGTGTTAGCCATGCCGGCGATGCTCACAGCTATCAGTCGGAGCGCGAGATGCTTTTCCAGATGATCAATGCTTTGCATCGCGAGGTGAGTGAACTAAAGCAGCAACTCTCGACGATGTCTGTATCTGGCAAGATGTCAACCACAGTGCCTGTTTCTCCCGCCACGATGGTTCCAGTGGTTCCTTCTGCTATCATCCACCCCCATCAGACTGAAGCAGAGAACGGTCATGCAGATGCGACGCCCTATGCCGAAGAGTATGTCGAAGAGTCTCTCTCGATAGACGAACAGGAGAAACGTCTCATCATCAAGGCGCTGGAAAAGAATCGAGGCCGTAGGAAGAAAGCTGCGGATGAATTGCATATCAGTGAACGGACTCTTTATCGCAAGATTAAGGAATATGGACTGGAAGAAACGTAGGGAGTGCATAGTGAGGAAGTGCATAGTGCATAGTGAGAAAGTGCATAGTGAGAAAGTGCATAGTGATGGAGTGCACGTCTTTTACTATGCACTATGCACTCTTGCACTATGCACTCTCTTTTCGTGTGCAATCAGTTACAAGTTTAATGGTGCGAGCATTGACTATGAGAAGACCAAGACCATCCAGATAGACCCGTTCCCCATCCGGTCGTCCTATGTCTGGGCACCGATGCAAGCCATCTTCAATAACCGGCTCACAGATATCTATGCCCAGCAGACGAAGCTAAGGCAGGTGAAACGAGGCGGCGACCTGGTGCTGGCAGGCGAAATAACAGGCTTTGACCAATATAACAAGGGTGTGTCCAGAGATGGATACAGCTCGCAAGTGCAGCTGAAGATGACGGTCAATGTCCGCTTCACCAATACCAAGAACCATACAGAAGACTTTGAGCGTCAGTTCTCTGCCACTACGGAATATGATGCAACCCAACAACTTATAGCCGTGCAGGAAGAACTGGTTACTCAGATGACGAAGGACATCACCGATCAGATATTCAATGCAACGGTCGCTAATTGGTAAGAACGATGGAATCTCTGACTACCTACATCCGCCACCCCGAACGCCTAGACGCTTCAGCCGTTGGTGAACTTGCCCAGTTGGTTGAACGTGCTCCGTTCTTCCAGCCAGCCCGTTTGCTGTTGGTTCGAGGACTCTATCAATTACAGGATGAACATTTCGGACAAGAGTTGCGACGTGCGGCTCTGAGTGTGCCCGACCGTTCGAAGCTGTTTGAACTGATAGAAGGGCAAAAATATAAGCCGACCCCCGAACGTCGTCATGACAAGCGTCAGCAGACAACGGAACCAACGGTTGACAGGACACAGTCGCTTATCAATCTCTTCTTGTCTCAGCAGACCGAAGAACCGCAGCCGCGAAAAGCGCGTCCTGTGGATGCGTCTGTGGATTACATGAGCTACCTGATGCAAATGGAAGACGCCGAACCAACAGAGGAACAGAAGGAGGTGGCGGTGATAAAAGAAATTGACAGCGTACCACAGAAAAAGGAACGGACAAAACCTGTAGAAACTCTATATGATGATGATGACGAACTTGCTCCATCTGTTCTTGATGAAAATGGCGAAAACGAACCATCTGAGGCCTTCTTTACAGAAACTTTGGCCCGAATTTACATCAAACAAGGCAAATATGGCAAGGCAATTGAAATAATTCGCCGATTAAGTTTGAATTTTCCAAAAAAAAACCGTTACTTTGCAGACCAAATTCGGTTCCTGGAGAAATTGCTCATCAACGAAGAGAGCAAAAACACCTAAGAGACCGGTAGTCATAATAAGAAACTAAAACAAATTAAATCATAAAAACATGTACACATTATTCGTAATTCTCGTGGTCATTGCATCCATCTTCATGTGTCTCATCGTCCTCATCCAAGAATCCAAGGGTGGTGGTCTTGCCAGCGGTTTTGCCAGCGGTAATCAGGTGATGGGTGTCCGTAAGACCACTGACGTCATTGAGAAAATCACTTGGGGTCTGGCAGCAGCAATGGTTGTGTTCAGCGTGCTCTCTGTTTACATGCTTCCCACTCCCGTGGCCGACACGACCGTGATGGAGAATGCCGCAGCAGCTCAAAAGGCAACGGCTCCCACTACTCTTCCTGGCATACCTGCGGCAGATATCCAGCAGGCTCCTGCTACGGAAGCTCCTGCTGAGACGCCCGCCAACTAATTTCCGACGCGCGTCATGCAGAGAAACAGGATGAAGAATCTTGCCTTGACTATCGTCCTGGCAATGACAGCGCTGACCTTGGAGGCCAGCGCTTTCGTTTTACCAGCCCATCAGACATGTATGATCTCGGTGGACGGGAAGGAGAAGTCTGTTGTGTTTACAGCCATCAACCTATTGCAATCAGACTTGAAAAGAGTGCTTGATTGCGAGATGCAAGTCTCTGATACACAGCCTCAACTTATCATCGGGACCTTGAACGGAGCCGGTGATACTCGCTTGTCGCAAACAGGTGTGGATCTTTCGTGGCTTCAGAAACGAAGTCAGGCTTTTGTGATGGCGGTGAATGCTTCCGATCAGTTGGTCATTGCCGGCAGTGATTCCTATGGTACGGCTTATGGTATCATTGAGTTGACACGGTTGTTGGGCGTGTCGCCGTGGGAATGGTGGGCAGATGTTGTGCCCGATACCCTTGACCAGCTACGTCTTGAACAGGGATTCGTGACCCGTCAGGCTCCGGATGTTTCCTTCCGTGGCATTTTCATCAACGACGAAGACTGGGGACTGCTGCCTTGGGCCTGTAACACTTATGAACCTAACACAAAGAATGCAATTGGTTCTAAGACTACGCGTCGTATTTTTGAGCTGATGTTGCGTTTGCGAGCGAACCTCTATTGGCCACCCATGCACGAATGCACACGACCTTTCTTCCTGACTGTCGGAAATAAGGAGCTGGCAGCACAATATGGTATCACCATCGGCACTAGTCATTGTGAGCCGTTGGGATGTAACGTGGCTGGAGAGTGGGCAGAGCGTGGAAAAGGTGAATACAACTGGAAATCCAATCGGAAACAAGTGCTCCATTTTTGGGAAGAACGTGTTAAGGAAACGGCGTATCAGCCAATGGCTTACACCTTAGGTATGCGTGGCGTGCACGATGGAGCTATGCAAGGCTTCAAGTCTGTCAGTGACCAGAAGAAAGCATTAGAACAAATTATCAAGGCTCAACGTGAATTGTTGGCAAAGCATGTGAACAAGTATGTGGAACAGCTGCCACAAGTCTTCATTCCCTACAAAGAAGTGCTTGATGCATACCAAGCAGGCTTGAAGGTGCCAGATGATGTAACTCTCTTGTGGTGTGACGACAACTACGGTTATATCCGCCACTTCCCGACAGCAGCCGAGCGTAAGCGTGAGGGTGGCAATGGTGTCTATTATCATATTTCCTATTGGGGCCGTCCACATGATTATCTGTGGTTGGGGACAGCTAGTCCGTATCTGATGTTCCAGCAGCTTTCGGAAGCATACTACCACGGAGCCACCCGTATGTGGGTGCTGAACGTTGGTGATATTAAGCCCAGTGAGTATCAGATTTCGCTCTTCATGGATATGGCTTGGAACATCGACAGTATCGGCCAGTACAGCGTTAATCACCATTTGGAAGAGTTCTGTGCGAGGAACATTGCGCGCGACATAGCCCGTCTGTCCTCAATCTATCTCAAGGAGCACTATAATCTTGCGTTTCAGCGTAAGCCGGAACACATGGCTGGCACGCGAGTTGAAGAGGCAAAGGACGGTGATGTTGACTGGAGCGCAGTGCAAGACTTACCCTGGAGCGAGAAATATATCCGCAAGCGTTTGAGCCGCTACGACCAGTTGCAACGTAATGTCAACTGGATTGCCGACTCCGTACGCCGCACACATCCAGAGCGTTATGACGCTTTCTTTGAACTAGTGGAATATCCTATTATGGCCGCAGCTGCACAGAATGAAAAGTTCCTCTGTGCACAGCTGGCTCGTCATGGGATTTCATATTTGCAGAATGAAGACGTTGCGATGACGTGGAACCGAAGTGATGTGGCACATAACCGTGTGCAGGACTTGACGCTTCAGTACAATGCCATTGGAGCCGACAAGTGGCAAGGCATCATGAGTTCCAATCCCCGGAATCTTACGGTCTTTCAGCCTGTCCCTCATAAGGATGCAGTCACACCGCTACTCGTTGATGAACCAGCTATAGCCACTTTCTACGGAGCGAGCTACAACGCTTCTTCCTTCACGGGGTCACAAGTGCTCGATCCTGTTTTGGGGCTCGGAGCCAGCATCCGTGCGATTCCAATACCTAAAGATTGTAATCTTACTTATACTTATTCTCACAATTATGGAAAGACAAAGGTGGCTAACATCGAAATACGTATGTTGCCCACCCATCCCATCAACGAACAGCAACGTTTTACCGTGTCACTTGATGGCGGATCACCAGTCACATGCACCTATCAGACAGAGGGACGCAGTGAGGAATGGAAGCAGAATGTCCTGCGAGGCTATGCCATTGTGAAGGCTCAACTTCCGATTGTCAAGTCATCTGGTGAACACCGTTTGGTGGTGGCGGCGTTGGATGAAGGTGTGGTGGTGGATGAAGTGTTTGTCCGACCTTAGACGAGAGATGTGAAATCATATAATTGTAAATCATTAAATCATAATATATCATCGTGTTTGAGAATCTATCAGAACGCCTAGAACGCTCTTTCAAAATATTGAAAGGTGAAGGCAAAATCACAGAGATTAACGTCGCCGAGACTCTGAAGGACGTCCGTCGTGCTTTGCTCGATGCCGACGTGAACTATAAGGTTGCTAAACAGTTTACCGATACCGTCAAGGAAAAAGCATTGGGGCAGAACGTTCTTACAGCAGTGAAGCCACAGCAGATGATGGTGAAGATTGTCCACGACGAGCTGGCAGCTCTTATGGGTGGCGAGACAGCAGAACTGCAATTGAAAGGACATCCGGCTGTGATCCTCATGGCAGGTCTGAACGGTGCTGGTAAGACGACTTTTGCAGGTAAGTTGGCCAATATGCTAAAAAGCAAAAAGCAACGCAAGCCTTTGTTGGCCGCCTGCGATGTCTATCGTCCGGCTGCTGTAGAACAGCTGCGTGTGTTGGCAGAGCAGATTGGCGTTCCTGTTTACATGGAACCAGACAGCCAAGATCCAGTGCAGATTGCACTGAACGCCATTCATGAGGCAAAAGCCAAAGGCTACGACATCGTCATCGTCGATACTGCCGGTCGTCTGGCTATTGACGAGAAGCTGATGCAGGAGATTGCTGCCATTAAGGAAGCAATCAACCCCGATGAAACATTGTTTGTCGTAGATGCCATGACGGGTCAGGACGCTGTCAATACTGCCAAGGAATTCAATGATCGTATTGACTATACGGGCGTGGTACTTACTAAGTTGGATGGTGACACCCGTGGTGGTGCGGCTCTCAGCATACGTACGGTCGTTGACAAACCTATCAAGTTTGTTGGTACGGGTGAGAAGATGGAAGCCATAGATCCATTCCATCCATCTCGTATGGCTGACCGCATCCTCGGCATGGGTGATATTGTCAGCCTTGTGGAGCGTGCTCAGGAACAGTATGATGAGGAAGAAGCAAGGCGATTGGAGCGAAAGATTCGTAAGAATCAGTTTGACTTCAATGACTTCTATTCTCAGATTCAACAAATCAAGAAAATGGGTAACATCAAGGATTTGGCCAGCATGATACCAGGTGTTGGCAAAGCTTTGAAGGACATAGATATTGACGACGATGCTTTCAAAGGCATTGAAGCCATTATTCTTTCGATGACACCCAAGGAACGCACACATCCAGAACTGCTCAACACCAGCCGTCGGCAACGTATCGCTAAAGGTTCTGGAACGGACATTTCAGCTGTCAATCGCCTTATCAAGCAGTTTGATCAGACACGTAAGATGATGAAGATGGTCACAAATCCTAAAATGGCCCAAATGATGGCCAAGATGCCTAAAAGATAATGGAACTTATTGACGGAAAGGCCACGGCAACAGCCATTAAGGCCGAGATAAAGCAGGAAGTAGAACGTATGGTTGCAGAGGGTGGCAAGCGTCCGCATTTGGCAGCTATCCTTGTGGGGCACGATGGCGGCTCTGAAACCTATGTTAATAATAAGGTACGCGCGTGCGAGGAGTGCGGTTTTCAGAGTACTCTTCTCCGTTTTGAAGATGACATCACCGAAGCACAATTGTTGACAGAGGTACGTCAACTTAATGAAGATGCCACTGTTGATGGTTTTATTGTGCAGTTGCCTCTTCCGCGTCATATTGATGAACAGAAAGTCATAGAGGCTATCGACCCACATAAGGACGTTGACGGTTTTCACCCGATAAATGTTGGTCGAATGGCCATTGGTTTACCAGCCTTTATAAGTGCCACCCCTAAAGGTATTTTGGAACTGTTGCGTCGCTATCATGTGGAGACCAAAGGCAAAAAATGTGTCATACTTGGACGCAGTAACATCGTTGGTAAGCCAATGGCACAGTTGATGATGCAGAAAAGTGGTGGTGACTCTACCGTTACCGTCTGCCACAGCCATAGTCCACAGTTAAAGGACGAGTGTCGTCAGGCTGATATCATTATTGCAGCCATTGGTCGTCCTGCCTTTGTTACTGCCGACATGATCAAGCCAGGAGTCGTCGTAATAGACGTAGGCACCACTCGCGTCCCTGATGCCACTCGTTCACGTGGCTGGCGTCTGCAAGGTGACGTTGATTTCGATGCTGTTGCTCCTCTTTGTTCAGCCATCACACCAGTACCTGGGGGGGTCGGTCCCATGACCATCTGTATGCTCATGCAGAACACCCTTGCCGCCGCCAAGCATCTATATAGATAGCTTTTTAGGCTGCATCTCACGTAAAATTAGGGCCTTTTCAACGAAAAACGGCCTCTTCTCTTTGTGATTTCGTTGGTATTCTCTATCTTTGCGCCATGAAAAACATCCGAAACTTCTGTATCATAGCTCATATCGACCACGGCAAAAGCACGTTGGCCGACCGTTTGCTTGAACGCACGAATACCATTCAGGTCACTGAAGGTCAGATGTTGGATGACATGGATTTGGAGAAGGAACGTGGCATTACCATTAAAAGTCATGCCATTCAAATGGAGTATGAACGCGACGGACAGAAGTACATCCTTAATCTTATTGATACACCTGGGCATGTAGA
>JAGCPY010000065.1 GCA_017965425.1 Bacteroidaceae bacterium
AATTGTTCTCTCACATGAAATATTCCTCCAAAAGGAGTGATTTTCTCAGATTTTATGTTTACCTTTGCCATGTCATTGATGTCTTTGCTTGCCTTGAAACGCAGCACTAAGGTAAGTGAAAATCCTGAGGTGACAAAATCCTGGGCAATATTTTGTTGCCCAGGAACTTAAAAAGAGTGTAAAACTAATGTGCTGCGGATTTTAGGTTTATCAAGAATTTGAAACTCCGTGATAACGAAACCTCGTGATAACGAGATAACATCATAACGCGACAACGCCATCATTATAATAGTCGTTCATGAAAAGAACCTTTGATATCATTTTAGCCATCATTTCAGTCATCATCTTTGCCCTTCCCATGTTGCTCATCTACTTGAGCATTCGCTTGAGCGGAGGTGGCAATGTCATCTATTGTCAGGAACGCATCGGCTACAAGGGTAAGACCTTCACCCTCTACAAGTTCAGATCCATGAAAACCAATGCCGAGATGGACGGACACCCCATGCTCTACCTCGACAACGACCCGCGCCTGACACGCATCGGACGTTTCCTGCGCGCACATCACCTCGACGAGTTCCCGCAACTGTGGAACATTCTACGCGGCGAGATGTCGTTCGTCGGACCGCGACCCGAGCGCAAGTTCTACATCGACCAGATCCTCCAACGCCGACCCGACTACGTGCGGCTCTACGAACTGCGACCCGGCATCTTCTCCCAGGCTACGCTCTACAACGGCTACACGGACACCATCGACAAGATGATCAAGCGCTTGGATATGGACCTCGCCTACCTCGAGGAACACACTCTCTGGCTCGATGTCAAAATTATCGGACTCACCGCCACCGCCATCATCACAGGCAAGAAATTCTGATGCGACTCAAGACCGACCTCCTTCACCTCAACGTAGGCAAAGATCACTTTGTCATCGATGCCGATACTGGCACCATTGACATGACAGATCTATATGTCATGAACGAGGCCGCCGCCTACCTCTGGGAACAGTTCACGGGGCGCAACTTCACGCCCGAAGAGATGGCGGCGCAACTCGCTGAGGCATACGACGTAACTCCCACACAAGCTCTGGCCGACGTCCGCCAACTTCTGAGCACATGGGACGAGTACGGACTCATCGCATGACACGCATCCGACAAGCCTTCTTCGAGCTTCTGCGCAGCGGACTTTGGGGCACGACACCCGCTTCCGTCTGCTTCCCACTCTCGCCAGATGAATGGCAACAACTCCACGGCGAAGCCTGTCGCCAGACCGTGCAGGGAATTGTTTACGACGCCCTGAGGCTTCTGCCCGAACACCTCGTACCGCCAACGGCACTCACCTTTCAGTGGACATCTGACGTCACACATATCATCACTGCATACGAACGTACGCAGCATGTCGTCGCAGCCACCTACAACCTCCTCTGCCAAGCAGGCACTGAGCCCGTTCTGCTCAAAGGACTCGCCTCCGCCCACTGCTACCCCAAACCGCAACTACGCGTCAACGGCGACATCGACTGGTACCTGCCACCCACGGCCTTTTCCTCCATCTCGGCCTTCCTCGAACAACAAGGCATCCACGCCCGACAACATGCCGATGGCAGTCTCTGTTTCTACTACGACAGCATCGAGGTCGAGCTACATCCACGTCTGGCCGACATCCTCTGGCCAAGCCACCAAAAAGCACTTTCCGACATCGTCGCGTGCGAAGGCTATGACACCCTACCCGTTGGCAACACTGGACAACCCTCCATCAACGTGCCGATGGCAGGTCCAACAGCCACCCTGCTCATCCATGCTTCGCATATCTTCAAACATACGGCATCCGTGGGCATTGGGCTCAGACAGTTCTGCGATTTAGCACTCGCCTGCTACCACCTGCGAGAGCATTACGACGAAGACTTACTCACTGGGGCTTTCCAACAAACTGGCCTCCTGCGCTGGTCAAGATTGCTGGAACTATTCCTCTGCCGCAATCTTGGTCTGGATACACCCCTGCACCACACTGACGCATTGGCATCTGAGGCTGATTGTGACCGCCTCCTCCACCTGACACTCAACGGCGGCAACTTCGGACAGCACACCATCCAGTGGCAACAAGCCCACGCCAACGGAAGAAACCGACTCCACACACTGCGAAGCTATTGCCAACACGCACCCTTCGCTCTCCGATACGCACCCAAAGAAGCCCTCTGCCTCCTCTTCTCGCTGGCAAAGGGACAACAGAATATTCAAATTTAAATTCATTATATAATGAAAAAGAAAATCTATTTAAGACAGACGTCACTGCGCGTCAAAGTCATAGGTCAACCCATCATGGCAGAATCCAACAGCAAGCTCTAAGTGAAGGCTCAAACGACAACGAACGAGTCCGGCACTACAGAGTGGGTGGAAGGCAACAACGCAAGCAAACGCTCTGCCAACATCAGCTTAGGACTCTGATCAGGAAGCCCTCCTTTTCTGTTACATTAAAAACACAATCTCTCCATTATGAATCACTTTCCTCATCTGGACAGGATGTCCGCTGGCTTCCTGTTCAGCATGTCCGTTCTGTTGCTGAGCTCCTGCAAAACCAGTAAATACATCTACTTGGAGGACATGCCCACCGACCAGTTCGTGCCCATCTCGAACAAGATGGAGACGCGCATCAAGCCAGGTGACCGCCTTGACATCGTCGTCAAGTGCAAGAATCAGGAATTGGCCGTGCCGTTCAATGCCTACTCCTACGAGGTGAAACAATCGGGCGAGACGGTCTCCTCTGGACGAGATGCCACATCAGGCTATCTCGTGGACGAGGGTGGCAACATCGACTTCCCCATCCTTGGACGTTTGCAGCTGGGAGGACTCACCATGCCACAAGCCTCGGAATACATCCGCGGCCTCCTCACCGAAGGCAAGCACATCCCGGATGCCGTCGTCGAGACACGCATCACCAACTTCACCATCTACAGCCTCGGAGCGTTGACGCCTACCAAGTTGGTCGTACCCGATGGCCATATCAACATCCTGCAAGCCCTCGCACAGCTCGGCGACTTACAAGGCCGGGCCAAATACCAAAAGGTGCGTGTCATCCGAGAAGACGACGGACAGCGTATGGAATTCGACATCGACGTCACCACCAAAGACCTTTACGAATCACCCGCCTTCCATCTCCAGCAGAACGACATCGTCTATGCAGAGCCAAGAAAGCGGTCCAACCAAGCTTTCAGCACCACTTCCACCATCATCTCACTCGTGGCAGTGCTCGCATCCCTCGCTTACAGCATCACCTACATGATCAGGAGATAGTTCATTTCGTTATTCTGTGACTTCGTTATCACGTTATCTCGTTATCACTTAATCACGCCATACCCCCATTCATAACATCGTGGAAAATCAAAAACAGCACCAGACGACATCGTCATCCTACGACTTCAACGTCATGGACGTCCTCCGATACCTGCTCTCATTCTGGAAGTGGTATGTCCTCTCACTCGCCATCTGCATCGCCCTGGCCTACAACCGCTACATACACACGCCACGCACCTACTTCAGCTCCATCGACGTCCTCATCAACGACCCAAACAATGGAGAGGGCGTCGTCGGACTTGGCAAGTACAGCAGCGTCTTCAACGCAGTCAACATTGCCAACGAGCTACACATGCTACGCTCCAAGGAACTCATCGAGAAGATGGTACGTAACACACACGCCGACATGCTCTACACCATCCGCATCCAGCTCTATCAGGGCGACATGTACGGACACGAGCCAGTCAACATCGTCTTCCTCGACAGTGCCGATGTACAAAGCGCACGCTTCACCATGCACATCAAGGACACCACCCACGCCGTCCTCTCAGAGTTCTATGAGGGTAGCCCCGAAATTAACGTACCCTTTGGCCAAATCGTCAAGACACCTGCTGGACGCATCATGATGACGCTCTCCGACAAGTTTGACAACAGCTGGATAGACCTCGAGACACACGTTACCAAATACCCCATCGAGAGCATCGTACAACTCTACCACAACGCCATCAGCATACGACAAGACGATGAGGAAGCATCCATCATCACACTGGCTATGCAAGAATCCTCCTACAAACGCGCGCAAGCGATTCTACGCGGACTCATCGAGGTCTATAACGCCGATGCACGAACCATCAAACAGCAGGTGGCAACAAAGACGGCAGAGTTCGTCAACGAACGCATCCAAGTCATCTCACATGAACTCGGAGAAGTCGCCGACAAGATGGCCGATTTCAAACGAGAAAACAAGTTCGTCAGCCCCGAACTCACCACACAACGCTACATCGACGAGTCCTATACCACCGACAATGCCCTCTTCGAGAAAGAGGTGCAACTGCGCATGACACAGTCGTTGAAAGAATACCTCGATAGTCCAGAGAACAAGGACGGACTGATTCCAGAAAGTATCGGCATCGAAGGAGGAGGAGTCGAAGAACAGGTCATCAAAATCAACAACCTCATCCTCGACTACAACCGCCTCAAGGGAGAGAACAACGAGAACAACCCCATCATGGTGGAAATGAAAAGCAACATCGCCCGTCAGCGATCCCGACTGAACGTCTTGCTCAACAACCACCTCAACAACCTGCGCACACAACGCAACAACCTCGCACAGAGAGGAAAACGCGCCGAGAACCGCATGGGCGACATTCCTGAGAAAGAAAGCGAAGTCATCTCCATCGAACGGCAACAGAGAATCAAGGATGCCATCTATACCTTCCTCCTCAACAAACGAGAGGAGAACGCCATCTCACAGGCGATGGTGACAGACAACGCACGCATCATCGACAGCTCAGACGGCGACGAAATCCCCATCAGCCCCAGCCGAACAAAGATTCTCTTCCTCGGACTGCTCGCAGGACTGCTCATCCCGTCTCTCATCTTCCTCGCACGCCTCTTCCTCGACACGCTCGTCCGCAGCAGAAGAGACTTAGAAGGAGTCCTCACAGTGCCTTTCCTCGGAGAGGTGCCTTTCGACAAAACCATGAACGTCGAAGCCGCCTTCTCCAGTGACTCCAAGGAGAGCGGGCACAAAATCATCACCGAGGCCATACGTGTCCTGCGCACGAACATCACCTTCATGAACAAAAAGAAGGAGTCGGCTCAGGTACTTATGCTCACGTCCTTCCATGAGAACTCTGGTAAGACCTTCATCACGGCTTACTTGGCCAAGAGTATGGCGCAGACGGAGAAACGCGTGCTGGTCATCGACTTGGATATCCGAAAACGTTCACTCTCCCGTCTTCGTGGCATCAGGAATCAAGTAGGTGCATCAGATTTCCTTGCAGGTAATGCCAGTGTCGATGAGATTATTATCCCTGGTAGCACGGGTATGCCCGACTTTATCCCTGCCGGTCATCATGCGCCGAACCCCTCGGAACTTCTGATGCGTCCACGCCTGGAGGAACTTATTGCTTCCGTCTCTCCGCATTACGATTATATCCTACTGGACAATGTGCCTATTGGCGGCATTGCCGACGCGAAGATTGTCAACCGTGTAGCAGACCTCACTATCTTTGTCATCCGTGCTGGCAACATCGACCGTCGTCAGTTGCCCGAGGTAGAGCGTCTCTACCAGGACGGCACCCTCATCAACATGGCCATCGTCCTCAATGGCTCCAGCCTCAAGCCTGCATACGGCTATGGTTATGGCTACGGTTACGGTTATGGTTATGGCTATGGTTACGGCTATGGTTACGGCTATACCGATCCCGAAGCAAATAAAAAACATCACAAACATCATCGCCACGGCGGCAACTGGTTCACACGATTGTTCAAGCGTAAATGAAGCATTTCTATTATATATGCTGGTACATCGCCGATGAGGACAAGGACACGTTCCGAGGGAATGTCACGGGCGTCCTGAAGATGAAATATGTCGTGGAGCAGATGCAGGCCAGTGGCGTATCGCCCGCTATCGTGTCATTGGCCCAGCAGAGAAAGAAAGGTTTCTCTTGTTCTATAAAGAAGGCACTTCATGGTGAGGTGCCGCTCATATATTTGGCGGGCTTCAATGGTATGGGGGCCTTTGGCAGGGTGCTCAACAACATGATTAAACTAGTTGAACTCTTTTTCTTACTGGTATTCAGAGTCAGGAGTACAGATAAAATAGTCCTCTATCACAACTATCCGCAAACCCGTTTCGTAGCATTCATTAAACCCTTACTTCGTGCCGAGGTCATCATTGAGGTAGAAGAACTCTATGGCTACTCCCCCACAGAAGACAAACCCTGGGTTGAGAAGGAAATCAAGGCCGTCAAACGCATGGATGCTTTTATCTGTGTGAATGAGGGGATGCCTCGTCAACTCGGATTGCAGGAAGGAAAATATGTGGTTAACTATGGTGCTGGCGTGATACCTGTGAGAACCGCCCCCCGGAAAACCGATGGAAAGATACATGTCGTTTATGCCGGCACCATAGAGGGTGAAAAGAAGGGTGCCGCCACTGCTGTTGAGGCTGCAAAATACCTGCCGGATAACTACATGATGCATATCATTGGCTTTGGGGGAGAGGAGCATATCCGACGACTCTGCCAACGTATAGACGAAATCAATAAATCGCTCAACCGACCAGCCGTTATCTATGATGGATGCCTGGGAGGTAAAGAACTGGACGCCTACCTCTTCAGCTGTCATATCGGTCTCAGTTCCAATGTGATGCGGACCAACTTCGCCAACAATTCGTTCCCCTCAAAGGTCATCACCTATATGTGCCACGACCTGTCGGTGGTGTTGGGTTATGCAGAAGCATTCTACGACGTTCCGATGTCGGAAGGGTGGACGTTCTACAATGATTTCACCCCGAAAATGATTGCTGAAGCCATCATGTTTGCTCGGGTAGTGCCCGAAGGATACTATCACGGAAGGATAGAGAAGATGAATCAAGAGCTACGTCAGTTCTTTTCAGAGACATACAAGCGATACCATAAAAGACATTGCTCATAGCGCTGACTTTATATAAAAAGTGTTGATAGTTGATAAAAGCATTCTCATGAAACAAGAATTGATCATCACTCCATATCACAAGCTTTGGAATGTAGATTTCCGAGAACTCTGGCGATATCGTGATTTGATAGAGCTATTCGTCAAGCGTAATATCGTCGTTCAGTATAAACAGACCGTTCTTGGACCGTTGTGGTATCTTATCCAGCCCGTGTTGACAGTCATCATGAATATGATTGTCTTTGGTGGAATTGCCAAGATGAGCACCGACGGTATTCCTCAGCCCTTATTCTACATGGCCGGTAATGTCTGTTGGTTCTACTTTGCCGACTGTCTGAACCAGACCAGCAGCACTTTCACTACCAACCAACAGATGTTTGGCAAGGTGTACTTCCCACGTTTGGTAGTGCCCATTGCCACTGTTTTGTCTAATCTGTTACGTTTTGGCATCCAGTTAGCTCTATTCGTAGTGATGTGGATCTGGTTCTTCGCTAAAGGCGTTGATATCACTCTGAACTGGACCTTGGTGCTGATTCCACTGTTGGTCATTATGTTGGCAGGTTTGGGGTTAGGCTTTGGTATCTTGATTTCGTCAATGACCACGAAATACCGTGATCTCACGATTCTCTTTACATTTGTTGTGCAACTATGGATGTATGGCACGCCCATCGTCTATCCGTTGAGCATGGTAACCGACCCGACGCTAAGAGCCTGTATCCTGGCTAATCCCTTAACAGCTGTCATAGAAGCCTTCAAATATGCTACGCTCGGTCAAGGCTACTTCTCATGGGGCGCATTAGGCTACAGCTTCGCCTTCATGGCAGTATTGCTCATCCTCGGTGTAGTGGTATTCAATAAAGTACAACGTTCATTCATGGATACGGTATGAATGCGATAGAATTTGAAAATATAGGTAAGCAGTACCGATTAGGCCTGGTTTCGTCAGGCACTATCAGCCACGACCTGAACCGCTGGTGGACTATGAATGTGCTGCGTAAGGAAGACCCCTATCTGCGCATCGGTGAGACCAACGACCGTGCACATCGAGGCAAGAGCGATTATGTCTGGGCATTGAAGGACATTAACTTTAGCGTTGAAGAAGGTGATGTCGTCGGCATTATTGGTAAGAATGGAGCGGGAAAGAGTACCTTGCTGAAGCTTCTCTCACGTGTCACAGCACCCACAACAGGCACAATTCGTGCCCGTGGCCGTATCGCCTCTTTGTTGGAGGTCGGCACTGGTTTCCACCCCGAGATGACAGGTCGCGAGAATATCTACATGAACGGAGCCATCATGGGCATGACCAAGGCCGAGATAACCCGCAAGCTGGATGAGATTGTCGATTTCTCTGGATGTGAACGCTATATCGACACCCCTGTTAAGCGCTACTCCTCGGGCATGACCGTCCGTTTGGGTTTCGCCATCGCCGCCCACCTCGAACCCGAGATCCTCGTAGTTGATGAAGTCCTCGCTGTGGGCGATGCCGAGTTCCAGAAGAAAGCAATTGGAAAGATGCAAGATGTCTCGCGAGGGGAAGGAAGAACAGTGCTCTTTGTCAGTCATAATATGGCAGCAGTAAGAAGGTTGTGCAAAAAAGGCGTAGTCCTGGCAAATGGACAGCTTCATTATCAAGGTGAGATAAACTCTGCGATTGATGAGTATATGATGCTCTCCTTTGCAATCTCATCGGGCACTTCTGTCGCCAATCTTCCAAGGACGGGTAAATGCTCAGGGAAAATTAAATTTATTGGAATAGAGTTCCTTGATAGGAATAATATGCCTATTACACCCCATTGTGGCCAATTCCTTAGAATAAGGCTAAAATTAAATGCTGTAGAAAAACTTAATGGATGTAGGATATCTTTGGGTGTGTACGATATGTTTGGGAGTATCTTGACAACATTCCCAACAGACGTTACAATGGATTCTTTTCATATCGAAAAAGGCGAGCACTATGCAATACTAGACATAGAGAAACTACCCTTGACCGTAGGTTCTTACAGATTATTATTATGGAGTGACATCTATAAAGAATGTGCGGATTATATTGATCGTATCATCATAATGAATGTTGAACAAGATGACTTTTATGGACTCGGAAGAGAAATACCAAGTCATGTCTTTGGTAAGGTCGTATTATGTGAACACAAATGGAGTGTATAACAACCATGGTATATGATAAAAAAAATAATTCGCGGAATCATACTCAGATATAAAGAGTACAAGCCCTTTATTATTAGGCCAAAATGTATGATTTTTCTCTTTGGCTCACCTGGGCATGGAAACATGGGAGACCAAGCCCAGACATATTGTATTCAAAAATGGCTAGAAAAAAATTATCCTAGATATGGGTTGAAGATTTATACTTTATGCCAATCAACAGAAAAGACATTTAGCCTGTTAAGACGGTTTATCCGAAAAAATGACATGCTAATATGTCATAGCGGATATCATATAACAGATTTATATGATGAGAGACTTCCTTATATGGAATTGGCCAAGCGCTTTAAAGACCATCGAATAATAGTATTTCCACAAACGGTCTTTTTCAATGACAAAAGCAAACTTCAGGAAAACGCTGAGGTATTCAATAATCACGGGAATTTATTGCTCATGTGTAGAGATGAGGTGTCATATAAAGCGGCGCAGCAGTATTTCACGTCATGCAAACTACTATTAATGCCCGATATTGTAACATCTTTAATAGGAACATACGATTATACAAAGATACGAAAGGGTGTTCTCTTCTGCATTCGTAACGACAAAGAGGCCTTTTACCCCAAAAAGGATTTAGATTCATTGAAAGAGCGATTTGAAGCATCTAATATAATGACACATGTGACCGATACCACACTGCAATTAGATACTCAATATATCATCCAAAACAGAGAGAAAATACTATTAGAACTATTCGAAGAATACTCCCGATATCAAGTAGTTATTACAGATCGGTATCATGGAACCATCTTTTCATTAATAGCATGTACCCCTGTTGTCGTTATCGGTTCAACAGATCACAAATTGAGCTCTGGCGTGAAATGGTTCCCAGAGGAATTCTCAGAATATGTTTCGTTTGCAAACTCTTTAGACGAAGCTTATCTCAAAGCGACGGATGTCATTGCAAGGCAAAAATCCGCTCCCGCACTTCCTCCATACTTTAAGGTAAAATATTATGATGGACTCAAACAACGGATTGAAGAAGTTTTTTCCTCACCTGTGTGATGAAGATAGCTGCACAGGGTGTCTTTCATGCTATAATGTATGTCGTCATGATGCCATCTCGCTGAGGACTGACGACGAGGGTTTCATTCATCCAATGGTTCAATCGGATTTATGTGTTGGTTGTAAACAATGTGAGAATGCCTGCCCAATACAACGGAACCTACAGAAGCATCCAGTTGCCAACATCTCGTATGCGGCATGGACGAAAGACAAAAGTGTCCTTCGAAACAGCTCTTCTGGTGGCATATATTCGGTGATTGCTGATTATGTATTAAAAAATAACGGTATTGTATATGGTGCAGCGTTTGATGAAAAATGGAATCTGCGTCATATAGCGACAACAGATGAAGATAGTTTCTCCCAAACACGTGGGTCAAAGTATGTAGCAAGTTCAGTAGGAACTACTTTCCGAGAGGTCAAGGAGCATCTTTCTCATGGGATAATGGTTCTATATTCTGGAACCCCATGTCAGATTGCAGGACTGAAGTCGTATCTTGAGATATGTAAATGTAATACGGACAGCTTATTTACGATTGACCTCGTGTGCCATGGGGTACCTTCTCCAATAGTTTTTAAAGCAAATATCACCTTTTTAGAAAACAAATTTAAATCAAAGATAAAAGCATTTTCTTTTCGAGAAAAGAAATGGAGTTGGTTAAGGTTCAACCAATTTGCATCATTTGAAAATGGTGCTCAATACAGGGGGAAATGGGAGGAAGATTGTTTTTATCGGGGGTTTCTACGAGAATACTACCTTCGTCCAAGTTGTTATCAATGTCTTTTTGCGACAGAATCACGCTGTGGAGACTTTACTCTCTGTGACTACTGGGGATATTATAAAAAGAAAGGTGAAACAGTTAATAAAGACTGGGGGGTATCATTGGTAATACCTAACAGCAAGAAAGCAAAAGAACTTTGGAATATTATTCTACCTCAGGCCTTTGCATACCAGCGCGACATCCACGAAGCGATGAATAGTAATCAAGCTTTCCACCAATGTTTTAAAGCATCACCGCTTCGAGAAGACTTCTGGAAAGATTTCCGAAACAAAGGATTTGAAGGTGTCATAGATAAATATTTGTTCCCAGATGATATCTCACCACAATTCAAAAGGATATACAGATTGGGAAGAAATGTCAATAGGATGCTTGAAATCATGGCACGGCCCAAACGAAGTATGTTTAATATACTCCGAAAATTAAGACACGAATCCTGACGTATGAATGTGAAAGTTTCCATCATCATCCCCATCTATAAGGTAGAACCATATATTGAACGGTGCATAAAATCCGTGCTACATCAGACCTATCGGAATCTGGAAGTAATTCTTGTAGATGACTGTACGCCTGATCGTAGCATGGAACTTGCGAAACAACTTATTAACGATGATGAAAAAAATAACGATTTTCGTTTCATATATCTAAAACATGACCACAATCGTGGACTCTCTGCTGCCCGCAATACAGGTATTGATGCCGCAACTGGGGATTACGTTTTTTTTCTGGATAGCGACGATGAGATTACGGAGAATTGTATAGCCCTATTGGCTCAGCCGTTAATCAAGTTTCCGTATAATTTTGTCATGGGTTATTATGAAGCAAAAGGAAAAACATTCCCAAAGCAAGACGTAAGGGGGGAATTACTAAACCAAAAAGTTATTGCAAAGTCATATCATAATAATCAATGGCATTGTATGGCATGGAACAAATTATGCAATCTCTCCTATATTAAAAAACATGGTTTGTTATTTCAAGAAGGTCTCATTCATGAAGATGAATTATGGAGCGCACTTTTAGCGTCCACCGCTACGTCTATATACTGTGTTGACATTTGTACTTACATCTATTATATCCGTGAGAATTCCATCACAGAAGAAGAAGGTACTGACATAAAATTGCACCATTATAAGCGTGTCCTCCAAGGTTTTTATGAATTTCAAGAAGCCAAGAATATAAGTTTTGAAGGGGTGGAAGATGTCGAGAACAGAATTATCGAAATACTGGTATCCTTTATGAAACGGGAAGGTGTTCCTCCCTATCAAAGGTATCTTACGCTACGACAATGTGACAAGCGATCAATTGGTACAAGAAAAAAAGTATATTGTTCTTTTAAATCTAAGATATTGAATCTTGACAAGTTTATGCCTCATTTAATAGGCTATGTTTATAAGAAAGCCCTGTCAATTATTATTCATTTGAAGACCACCATTCAGATCTCCTTTTAACCATGAGAATCCTCTACGACCATCAAGCTTTCGATATGCAGACCCATGGCGGTGTGTCGCGTAGCTTTGTGGAACTGTATAAGCATTTACCCAAGGACGTGGAAGGGAAATTCAGTGTACTGGAGACAAATAACGTGTACCTCAAAGAGCTCTTTCCGATGTTACCGCAAAGAGAATATCAGTATCATGAATTCCTGGGTGGTTTAGAGTTCCGCGGTAAAGGTTACCTCCATCGTTTATATGACAAGCTGACACACGGAGGTTATTATCCAAATTATAACGAGAACTATTCTATTGAGTTATTGAAGGGAGGAAACTTCGATGTGTTCCATCCCACCTTTTTCGATGACTATTTTCTGCCATATCTGAATGGAAAGCCTTTTGTGCTGACTATTCATGACATGATTCCAGAACTATATCCTCAATTCTTTGCAAAGGATGATAGGCAAATTGTCATGAAACGTAAGTTGGCACCATTGGCCAGCGCTATCATTGCTGTCAGCGAAAACACGAAAAACGATATAATAAGTATATTAAATGTACCAGAGGACAAGGTGCATGTCGTTTATCATGGTTGCTCCTTAACTCCACAGAGTGAGTCCAACGGACCAGATACAAAACCTTACATTCTCTATGTTGGAGAACGATGGGGGTACAAGAACTTCTCATCTTTTATACAATATGCTATAGAGATTCTGAAGTGTCGTCCCGATTTGCAGATTATATGTACAGGACGTCCATTCAGTGATGAAGAACTGCTGCTCTTTTCATCTCTTGGTATTAGTCAGCGAGTGCATCATCATTGGGTTGATAATGATGAAGATTTGTATGCTCTCTATCATCACGCTCTTTGCTTTGTCTATCCAAGTGCATACGAGGGCTTTGGAATTCCCATCTTGGAAGCATATCTAGCAGGATGTCCAGTTTTACTGAATAATGCAAGTTGCTTTCCTGAGATAGCAGGCAATGCCGCTGTATATTTCACCATGAATGAAAAGGGATCTAATCTTTCGGAAGTTTTGGAAAAGGTTCTTGCTATGAACGAGACTCAAAGGAAGATACTTATAAACAGACAGTACGAACAACTGAAGAGGTATTCATGGGAAAAGAGTGCTGAAAAGCTAACAATAATATATGAGTCTGTATTATGACCCTTTCCATCATTACCATCAACTATAATAATTGTGATTGGCTACAAAAGACCATCGACTCTGTGCTGGCTCAGACATGGAAGGATTATGAATGGATTGTCATCGACGGCGGTAGCACGGACGGCAGTCGCGAGCTAATAGAACAGTATCAGGAACACTTTGCCTACTGGTGCTCTGAGCCTGACAAGGGGGTGTATAATGCCATGAACAAGGGTATTGCGAAAGCCAAAGGAGAATACTTGTTGTTTTTGAATTCTGGGGATCGTCTATATGACCCGGCAGTCCTGAGCAAGGTCTGGAGCAAGGAGCACTACGCGGATATCATAAGTGGTCAAGTCATTTATGCTAATGGTCATTTGTTGAGGACTTGTGATCATAGTATAGCGAAACAATTAATCTTGGATACGCTGAACCATCAAGGATCTTTTATAAAAAGAGAGCTCTTTCAATCCTATAAGTATTCAGAAGATTATAAAATCGTCTCTGATTGGATGGCATGGATACAATGGCTTTTATTTGAAAACAGATCTTTTGAATATGTTTCGACTATCATTGCTATTCAAGAAGTGGTTGGAATTAGTAGTGAAAGGAGTGAAGTAGAAAGAGAGAGAGAAAGAGCTTTGAAGGAATTTTTCGGCTCTCGAATGGCTGTAGAATTACCTGTCGTATATGCTAAATTAGAAAAACCGATCATCAAAAGGATTCTCTATTTGGAGACTCATGGAAGACTCTTATTCCAGTTCCTACATTATTTTACGGCCATCCTTGTAAAGATCCACGATTTCTTTTGCCATAAAACATCTTTTTCTCGTTACGAAGAGAGTAAAAAGCGATAACACATATTTTTTACTTTGGGAGTAAAGAATTCGCCCGAATATTGGCAACATATTTCCTTTGTGGGCTTTTGGCCTAACTTATTAATTTCACGAAATTACATTTTCATCAGTGTCTGAATACCGTTCACTTATTTCTATCATCATAGCTGTCTATAATTCTGAGGAATACCTCGGGAGATGTTTTGACAGCATTATTGCCCAGACCTATACGCGTTGGGAAGCTATTGTCGTAGATGATGGGAGTACGGATCACTCTTTGGAGATCTGCCGCGAATATGCAAAAAAAGATTCAAGGTTTCGAGTCTATCACAAAGATAATGGTGGGGTGAGTTCTGCTCGACAGTATGGTATTGACAGGCTGAGTGATGGAAGTGTTTACAGCATTCATGTAGATCCCGATGACTGGGTTGACCCTATGATGCTCGAATCGCTATACAACAAAGCCATGGAAAGTGAAGCGGACATGGTTATCTGTGATTTCTTTTATAACCTTCCAGTCCGAGAAATCTATATTGACCAGAATCCCAAGTCAGAACAACCGAAACAAGTGCTCGGGGTATTATTCCAGGGGCTTCATGGGAGTCTCTGTAATAAATTGATAAGATCTGATAGTTACAACAAGTTTGGCATCCGATTTCCTGTGGGATTAGACTATTGCGAAGATTTATTTGTGAATATAGCCTTGCTGCAAAGAATAGATAACGTGGCTTATTTGCCGCAAGCGTTCTACCATTATGACCAATATAGTAATCCAAATCCAGCAACGAGGAATGAGTGTAGTTCGCGAATAGATTTTACTCGCACAGAGGTCGTGAAAAGGACGCGGCTGATTGTAAAGGAAGAATTAAAGAATTGGCAGTATTATCTCTTTGAGGCACACAATGCATTTAGTATTCTCGATGGGGGCAGTATGAGTATGAAGGCTTTTCGGGAGTTCTTTCATGACATTCCGATGTCAGTGCTTTTACATCGTCATACTGGTTACGTCAGAACATTCTTGACGTGTCTTGTAGTTCATTTGCATTTTAGTCGAGATTTGGTGATTCGTTCCTACAATAATTATCTCGCCTTCCGGCAGATGGTTATTAACACAAAACAAAGTGTATTGTAAGTAATTCCAGTCCTATGAACGTTATTCCTATTGTCTTTGCATTTGATAAGAATATGGAAATGCCTGCTGGTGTTTGCATGACATCTTTGTTGGAGAATGCTGATAGTGAAACCTTCTATGATATATTTGTCCTGCATCATCCTGATTGCGATTTCTCCACCAGTATGCTCAACAAACTTCCCAAGATGTATGGCAATTGCAAATTGGCGTTTAGAAAAGTGGGGAACGAATTTGTTGGAGCATATCAGATTCGAGGAATCACAGAGGCTGCTTATTATCGACTTATCGCTCCTGAACTGATTCCCGAATATGGCAAGTTCTTATATTCTGACGTGGACGTGATATTCCGAGAGGATTTAGGGAAATATTATATAATAGATCTGAAAGATAATTTCTTTGGAGCTGTAGAAACCTGTGCTGCCTTAAGTCCGGATGAACAGAAGTTTATGACGGATGTACTTGGATATGACTATAGGGATGGCTATTATTATGATGGCAATTTGGTGGTTAATGCTACCAGACTTCTTGATGAGGGGAAGATGCAGGAATTCAGAGAATTGGGAAAGAATAAGTATAATCAGCAGGAAATGATGGTTATCAATCTGGCCTGTAAGGGTAGGATTGCTCCCATGACACCAGCTTATTGCTTGACTACAACTCTTTATTCGCTCATTGTTAATAGACGAAAGGAGATGGAAGAGCTGTTTGGTGTTCAGGAGATTGAACATGCCCTTAAGTCAGGGATTGTACATTATAATGGGGCAAAACCCTGGAATCAGCCATGTCCCAACATGGATGTCTGGTGGTATTATTATCGTAAGTCCGTTTTTTACGATGAAAAGTTTACCCATGATTTTTGGATCGGGCAAAGGGATAGTCTTATTAGAATGCCTCTATTAAAACGTATAAAGCAACTGCTACGATATCCACTAGACAGAAAGTGACTTTTTATGATTTGAAGCTTCCAATTCTATAAACCACGCATGACTTCAAATTCCAAGAGGGCGGCGGTGCATGAGCATCGTCGCCCTCAATCGTTATAATTGGTGTCTGCAAGATTATAAGACTATCTTCGCACTTACGAGCACTCTTGTTGTTGCCCCAAATACCAATTATCTATCACCTTTTAGCATAATAGATTGTAGAATAATGTGATAGGGGGGATAGATGAGGTGATGGATGTGGCGGAGGGTGATGGGAAAGGGCCTGCATAGCCAGTGCCTGCGGTAGATTGTCTCAAGTGAATTGATTATTCCATGATGATGGAATGATTGTTCCATCATCATGGAATGATTGTTCGGTCATGATGGAATGATTGGCAAACGTAAGTGAATTGGGTGGGGGGAGATGGCAGAAGTGGCTATCGTAGGCAGACTTTCAGCGTAGAATCGCCGACGCAGAGGATGACGGTCTGAGGCTGGCGGAGGATAGTGGGGAATTATCGGAGGCGGAAAAGCTCACTTGCATGTCGTTCTCGGCGGAGAAACTTGCAGAGAGGAGACTGGCGGGTAAGGCGGATATGCCTACGAGCAGTTCGCTGTCGAAGGTCTCGATGTCCTTGAAGCCGTTACATGGTTCGGCCTCACTATAAGCCGCGATGGCAGTCTCTGGGACGTGAAGAGTGGCCAGGTCGATAAAGGAGTTATTGAAGACTATTGGTGTCCGGTAAACTTATAGTTGGTACCTCATCATGCCCGTCTCCATAGGTCTTTTCGTTGATTCCGCCTTAAGGAGGCTTGGAGGAACGACCTGTTTGAGTTACATCAATCCCTCTCTGGGTTGAGCAAGTCAAACCGCTGGGAAACTGGCAGACAACCTTCCTTGGGAGAAGAGTCTGCCTCGTACCTGTTTATGACGATCATAGACAATGGCACCTGCCAATAAAATAGCGAACACTACGTTTGAGAACTTATCTGAGGCTCCGAGAGATACTTTCATGAGGTTTCTATCCCCCGATGGTGGCAGAGATGCCGCGGGATGCAAATTGGTCGATGCAGCGTTGGAGTATGTCATCGGAAGGGGTGGTCATGGGAATCTGGTCGGGGTTGTAGGTCGTTCCGCGGCGAGTGTGTTTGTCGCGTCCCATCTCATGATAGGGCAATAGGTTCACGCCCTTCATACAAGGGTGTGCAGCATGTTCTACAATGTCATTGATGAAATCGGCTGTGGCATCTATGTTCTCTTGGTCTGCATTAACTCCCTCAATGAGCGGGATTCGAATCTGGAAGGAAACACCGATGTTTGCAATTTGTCGTAGATTTTTAAGAATGAGTTCATTGGGAACACCCGTGTAGCGTTTATGCTTTTCTGAGTCCATCACTTTCAGGTCAACAAGGAACAAGTCTGTCTCTGAAGCCACTGCACTCACTACTTCCATATCGGCATAGAGAGTAGTATCCACCGCGCGATGGATGCCGAGACGACCGAGTTCGTGAAGAAGCTGGCTCACGTGGGGTTGCATCAAAGGCTCTCCGCCGCTAACAGTCACGCCACCTCCACTGTCATGCATGATGTCACGCTCCTTCTCGATTTCTGTCAACAGTTCTTGAATAGTCCACTCCTTTCCACATTTTTCAAGAGCAAGAGTAGGACAAACTCCCTCTAAATCTCCCATTATTGGGAGATTGTCGTTATGGTTTGACATCTCAGTACCATTCTCTCTCCTCCATAATGGAAGAAGTTGAGGATGGTGCTGTTGTTTTTGTATCCATTCCAACTGATGTGGATAGATGCCGCAACTGTTACACCCAATGCACTTCTTTTGCTTGAACAGCCATTCTGGCTTTGCCCGCCACGACTCGGAATTATGACACCACACGCAATGCAACGGGCAACCCTTTAAGAAAATGGTGGTCCGGATGCCCGGACCATCATTGATAGCATAGCGTTTGATGTCGAATACACAGACACTTGCATCGCTCTCACTCCTAAGGAGAGCGCTATTACTATTCAACCCGCTTGCCATTCCTGTCTTTGAATTAAGTGGCTTTATACCTCTTCGTTCTCCGTGCGGGCGATGATTTCGTTCTGAAGTTGTTCGGTCATGTCGTTGAAGTAGTCACTGTAACCTGCCACGCGAACAAGAAGGTCGCGGTACTGGTCGGGATGCTTCTGCGCATCAAGCAAGGTAGCAGTGTCAACGATGTTGAACTGGATATGGTGTCCACCGAACTTGAAATAGGTTCGGATGAGGTGTGCGAGTTTCTTCATGTCTTCCTCGCGCTTCAGGAGGTTGGGCACGAAGCGAACATTCAGCAGGGTTCCACCACTCTTGGTCTGGTCGAGTTTGCCTAAAGACTTTATCACGGCGGTTGGTCCGTGGCTGTCACTTCCATGTGCAGGGCTGGTGCCATCACTGATGGCAAAATGAGCAAAGCGCCCGTTGGGCGTAGCTCCGCAGACGCTGCCGAAGTAGTTGTGACATGTCGTGGAGAGCATATTCAACTGAGTCTTGCCACCACGAGTGTTAGGACGTCCTTCGATGGCTTTCACCAAATCCTCATAGACTCGCACGGCTATATCGTCGGCATACGGGTCGTCGTTACCGAAGAAGGGAGTGTGGTTTCGGATATACTGGCGCATAGCCTCGCCTTCTGCCCAATTGTTCTTACATGCTTCGAGGATTTCCTCCATCGTGTAGCGTTTGTCCTCAAAGACATGCTTCTTCAGAGTTGTGAAGCAGTCGGTGATGGTACCAAGGCCAGTACACTGGATGTAGGTGGTGTTATAACGGGCACCGCCGCTATAGTAATCCTTACCTTTCTCGATACAGTCGTCGATGTAGAGGCTAAGGAAGGTAGCAGGAGCATAGAGCGAGAACATGCGTTCTATGTAGTTGTTCACTCTGAGCTTCAGGTTCACAAAATACGCCATCTGCTTGTGCCAAGCTTCGTATAAATCCTCAAAGTTATTGAAGTTACGCGGGTCGCCAGTTTCCAAACCGAGTTTCTTGCCTGTTTCGGGATCGATTCCATTGTGAAGGGTGATTTCCAAAATCTTAGGGGTATTCAGGTAGCCCGTCAGCAGGTAGGCTTCCTTGCCGAAAGCCCCCACCTCGATACAACCGCTGCAACCTCCCTCGCGGGCATCCTCCAGGGTCTTACCCTCGCGGACAAGTTCTTTGATATAGGTATCAGGATTGAAGACCGAGGGGTAGCCATGCCCCTGACGAATGACCTTGATGCCTTCGAGCAGGAACTCGTCTGGGGTGTTCTCTGCAATGTGGATGCTAAGGCCAGGCTGCAATTCATGTAGTTCTTCCTGAATCTCTAATATCATGAAGGAAAGCTCATTGGCAGCACTGTTGCCATTGCGATCCACCCCACCGATGTTGATGTTCGTGAAATCATTGTAGGTGCCGCTTTCAAGGGCGGTAACGCCCACCTTCGGCGGTGCAGGCTGGTTGTTGAACTTGATCCAAAGGCAGGAGAGCAGTTCCTTAGCCTGGTCGCGAGTCAGGGTGCCTTCTTCCACTCCTTTCTGGTAGAAAGGCCAGAGGTGCTGGTCAATGTGTCCAGGGTTCATGCTATCCCAGCCGTTGAGCTCTGTCACGGTGCCAAGGTGCACAAACCAATACATCTGAATGGCTTCCCACAGGTCGCGAGGAGCATGGGCAGGAACCCAACGGCAGACATCGGCAATCTTCTCCAATTCTCTCTTTCTCTGAGGGTCATTGGTTTGAGATGCCATCTTCTCTGCCAGTTCTGCATGACGTTCTGCAAAAAGGATAGCGGCATCACAGGAAATAGCCATCGCCTCCAGTTCCTGTTGCTTGTCAGTTGCTTCAGGGTCGTAAATATAGTCGAGGCTCTTGATCTTGGCCTCTATGCGGGCTTTTACGTCAAGCAATCCTTCGTGGTACATTTTACCGTCCATAGCTGTATGACCGGCAGCACGCTGTTCCATGAATTCAGTGAAGACACCGGCATGGTAAGCCTCTTCCCATTCTTTAGAGACGTGGTTGAAGATGCGTTCGCGCTGCGTCTTGCCAGCCCAATAGGGGATGACTTCGCGCTCGTAGGTGTCGATGTCCTCCTGAGAAATCGTGTAGCGTTGCAACTCTCGTGAGTTCAATGTATGGAGGTCCTCAACACTATGGCAGGTCAATTCCGGGAAAGTAGGCACAGCTTTGGGAAGTGGGCCACGCTCACCCACAATCAGCTCATCCTTGCCAATATAGATTGTCTTCTTCTTGCAGATCTCATAGAAGTTCTTGGCCCGCAGCACTGGTGTAGGCATTGTTCCATAATTCTTCTTATAGAACTCTGTTTCTATCAGCGCACGCTCGATGCTGAGCGTAGTGGGTGTATCGAAATTTTCTTGGCGCAAGCGCTTGATGCGCTCGTTCATACCGCCCTCATTCTCTGGATGTTTGATACTGAAGTTCATGTCATTTTCTTGTTTTGCGCCGCAAAGGTACATGAAAAAGCGTAGGTGACAAAACTTTTACATGTTTTTCTGTCATCAGCCTTCTTTGGCGGCATACACTTCTTCAATTGACATCGGCTTCTTGATCGTGCCCAGCAGACGCACTTGTCCATCGGGCATGACAGCATAGTTCAATTCGTTGCGCAGACCAGTGAAGTCGCGCCAAGGTTGAAGTTTGTCATAGCAGATGAAGTCGGTAAATTGGTGTTCTGCCTCCCATTTGTCCATCAACTCGGGTATGAAGTAGATACCAGGTTCTACGGTGAAGACAAAACCAGGTTCAAGAGGACGTGCGAAGCGTAAGCTCTTGAAGCCAAACTGCTTGCTTTTTTCTTCTCCTTCAAGGTAGCCGACATATTGTTCTCCAAGGTTCTCCATATCGTGAACGTCCAAACCCATCATGTGTCCCAGTCCGCATGGAAAGAAGAGGGCGTAGGCTCCAATGCGTGCAGCCTCGGCAGGGTCGCCCTTCATCAGCCCAAGCGCTTTCATTCCTTCGCAAATCTTCGTGGCAGCTGCGATATGGGCATCGAGGAAAGGAACACCGACCTTGAGGGTATCCACGGCGGCATAAAAGCTCTGTAGATGAATCTCATAGATAGTTTTCTGCCGCTCTGTGAAGCGGTCACCCACAGGCATTGACGACGAGAGATCGCCAGCATAGTGGGACTTTGTCTCAGCGCCCGCATCGAGCAAGAAGATGTCACCCTGTTGGCAGTGGTGGATGAAGCCGTGGTTGTGGAGCACCTGTCCCTGCACGGTAGCGATGGTGGGGAAGGCAAGCACATTACCATGACGACAAGCCACCTCCTCTACAGCGGCAGCGACTTGTGACTCATGAATGCCTGGACGCACTGTTCGGTAGGCGGCCAAGTGCATCTCGGTGCTCAGATCCACGCTTTCCTCGATGAGTGCTATTTCCTCCAAATCCTTGTGGTTACGCTGTGCTACAATGGCTTTGACAAAAGGTATGCTTGCTCGTGAGGCCTGTGCTGCGGGTTCCACACCCAGCAGCTCCCACAGCCACACACGGTGGTCACCACGGTAAGGGGGCAGGAAATGGATGGGATGACCTTTGCTACGTGCTTTGTCCAGGTAAGCCTTCAACTCGCTCATCGGTCGCGTATCTGTAATGCCAAAGGCACTGGCACGTTCCTTCAGCGTCGGCATCGTACCTGTCCACACAATGTCATCGATGGTCAGTTCGTTGCCGAAGACAATCTCCTTGTTCTCATCAACATCAATAATGGCTGCGAGGTCCGGGTTGTCCATACCAAAGAAATAGAGGAAGGTGCTGTCCTGGCGGAAACGGTAAGTGTTGTCGGCATAGTTCATGCCCACTTCGGCATTGCCGAGGAAGAGAAGAAGGCCGTTGCCCATCTCTTTTTTCAGGCAGGCACGACGGCGAAGGTAACTTTCTAAACAAACAATCATGGGATAAAGTTTAATGTTTAAGTTTAAAGCGGAATGTTTAAGAGGGGAAGAAGCGTGCGTAGGGCGGGAGGAACAGGGTGATTGATGTCGAGACATTCCACCTTTTCGAGGAACCTCAATCCACGTTTCGTGTCTCCAAGTCCAAGGTATCCGAGTGCCATCATTAGGTTGCAGTGAATCCTGTTCTTCTCGTTCAGGTCCCCATCCCAAATGAGCAGGTCGGGTAAGGAAACGGCGAAGTAGTCCATGTGCACTTGGTCGAAGATGTGCTGGCGGCCATAGTTGAGGAGTCTGTAGCAAAGGCTGTTGGCCTTATCATTATCGCCCAATCGACGATAAGCAAGGGCAGCATAGAAGATCTTGTCGGGTTTGGCATCATTATAATACATAGCGGCAGCAGGCTCAGTGGGACCTACAGTGGCGTGTTCATAACATGCACGCGCCTCTTCTTTGTGGCCTCGTTTCTCATGAACGAGCCCGAGTAGGAAATAGAAGTCATTCTCTTGAGCACCGTAGAGCTTGCCTTCGCCAAGACAAATCGGATATTCCAGACACTGCTTGAGCAGACGTAAGGCTCTTTCCAGCTCTTGCTCATCTTCTGTTGAAATGGCATCCTTGGCCATTTCAACCCGACAAATCTGATATTGTGCCGGCACCTTGCCTTCGCCACCTTCCCAAGGATGAAAGAGCATGCGATCTTCGATGTTTTGATGAGCTTCTTCATAACGTCCCGTCTGGTTTTGCAGTGTTATCATTTCAAGGAAAAGATCATCACGCTGCAAAACCTGTTCGAGATGTTGTTCAAGGAACGCCAGCCGTTGTTCGTGTGGCCGTTGCATGACCTTATAGAGCTGATCCAGCTCCATCAGCACACGGGCATCGGTCTCATCTAAAAAGAAAGCACGCTCCATCAGTTCCACGGCCTCTTCCTGACGATGTTGCTTGTTGAAGCGGGCAAGGGCAAGATTGCGCCAGACTGTCGGGAAGTGCGGATCGAGTTCTGCGGAAAGTTCCCAAAGCCGGACAGCCTCGTCATACTGCCGCTTGTCGTAGTACAGGCAACCCAACAAATAAGGTGCCTGTGCATCTTTCTTGTCGAGCGCCATCACACGGTTGAGAGCGAGAATGTCTTCCAGACGATTGGGGAAACAGATGGGCAAGGGGCCGTCTGGCAAAGGACAGACTTCTGCATTGATCCAAGTCTTGTAATAGAAGGTCATGGCGTTCACGGCTCCCACCTTGATGGCGAGGTCGAGAACGGCATTGGCACGCATCCATAACCCGGCTTGAGCGTAGTCAAGGGCGAGCTCGTGGTAGTTCTGTGGATTGCCGTGCATGAGGGCGACAAGCCGGTCTGTCTCGCTTGCTTCAAAGAGGATTCCATAGTTAAAACGGTCTCGCTGCAAACTTTCTTCCATGAAATCTACAAGACCTTCCTCACGTCCCATATTGGCTAACGTCGCCACTTTCAGAACGCGGGCTTTCTGGTTGTGATACCCCGCCACGAGAGCACGCTCCACTTGGTAGAGGGCTTCTTCCCAACGGCCCTGTCTGGAGGAGATCTGAGCACAGGCGAAATAGGCCGCACCCTGCCAACCTCCATTCCACGTGGCTTTGTAGAACCAATCGTAAGCCTCATCCAGCTTGTACTGGTATTTCAGGCATAATCCGAGATTGTATAAAGGCTCACCCCAATAGGGGTTGGGGTTGCGTTTCATGAGCACCTTGACGGCGGTGCGCAAATAGGGCTCAGCTTTCTCAAAGCGCCCCCGACGTAGATACCACAAGCCGAGTTGGTTGTTGCAACGCACATCAAGCGGATCACGACGAAGCGCTTCTTCGTAATAGTCGAGGGGCGACCATGTGGCGTGGCGATATTGCTCGAGATGGAGTCCCGTGAGATAAAGCTGTTCCACTGTCTTGCAGTCTGCAGCAGGAAGGGCGGCTTCGGCAGAATCGGGAATCGGACGCACCTCATCGGGTTCGACATGCCACGACAACGGTCTCACATAGCGTTCGTTCTGATATACCGTCAGCGTCAGTTCATCGAAGGGCGTGCCTTGGGTATCAACGACTTCAACAAACACCTCCTCAGGCGACAACGTACACTCCTTGTTGTATATGAGAGAGCCGCCATCTGCCATCATCTCCATACGGACGGCCTGCTTCGAGGTGACAAGAACCTTGATGCTAACAAGACCCGGCTGTTTGCCTTCCACCTCTTCAATGTTGAAAATCACATCCTTTGATGCCTGCTTCACCACTCCCAACTCGCGATAGGGCATGAAATATTGTGTGAACTCTTTTTCCTCGTAGGGCATCAACCACGAGAAATCCGGTTGGTTCTCGGTATAGACGCCCGCCATGAGCTCGATATAAGGGCGATAGGAAGAAGGGTAATCCTGGGATGGATATGGGTCCGTCAGATTCCTGTCCCACGCTCTTCCAAAGTCTCCATTGCCCCATGTCCACTGTTTCTTGCCAGGTGAGACGTGGTGATTGGCCACATGAAGCATACCGCCTTGCGTGTCGTTCTCGTAGCCACCCTCGAAATCGTATTGGGAATTGACGGCCATGTAGGAGGTCGGCACCTTGATATTCTTATAGTTGGAGATGTCCACGCCTGCAGAGTAGTCCATCTTGTAGTACGTTCCCGTGGCAATGGGGAAGCTGCTGACGGCACGCTTGCCGTGGTCAAAAACGGCGTTGACATCGGGCGGGAACACGCTCTGATAGGCATCGTTCACCTCCACAGCAGGATTCGCCCACCAGAGGAATGTCTGGGGTAGTTCAGAGCGGTTGTAGAGACGAACCGTGATTTCCAGATAGGCACATCCCGGACGCAGGCGGAAACCGACGGTACTCTTCTGGTGGAACATCCGTTCCATCTCAGAGCACCACACGACAACACTGCCATCTGCCTCTTCCTCAATGTCGCAATCTACCGGCAGATAAGTACTTGGACGATGGTGCTGAGGCCAGTTGAACTCGATGCCGCCACTGATCCAAGGTCCTGTCAGCCCCACCAGTGCTGGTTTGATGACGTGGTTGTAATAGACGAAGTGGCGCTGTTTGACTTTGTCGTAGGCCATCTGGATGCGTCCACCAAGCTCTGGCATCACCATCACCTTGATGTACTCGTTCTCCAGCCACACCACATGCCACTCATGCGGCGTCGCCTCATTAGCAATAGACTCGATGACGGGGTAAGGATACACTACCCCACTCGACCCTTGATATACTCGGTTCTCCAAGAAGATAGGATTCTTCTCAGCATCACCCACTTCGTACGTAGGAATCGTGACCGTTTCACGCCAAGCTTTTGCTTTCATGATTCTTAAAGTCGTTATACCGTTATCTCGTTATTACGTTATTACGTTATCATGTTATTTCGTTATGATGGAATGACGCCAGCTCACTTTCCAGTTCCTCCAACGTCTTGCCCTTTGTCTCAGGACAGTTCTTACAAAGGAACACAAAGGCGCAAGCGCAGATAGTGGCATAGACCCAGAAGGTGCCGCTGCTGCCGAGAGCCGCATTCATTGAGGGAAAAGAGAAGGTCAGCGTACAGCAGCCCACCCATAAGGCGAAGGTACACGTGGCCATTGCGACACCGCGCACACGGTTGGGGAATATTTCAGCCAGTAACGTCCACGTCACAGGCCCCAATGTCATGGCATAAACGGATATGGCCGCCACGACCAGCGCCACCATCACGAAGCCTGTCATCTGCTGGAAATAGCAGTAGCCGAGGACGGCGTAAATCAAGCCCAAACCGCCCGCGCCTATGAGCATCAGCGTCCGGCGTCCCCAACGTTCGATGGTATAAAGGGCCACAAAGGTGAACAACACATTAGCCACACCCGTGATGACGATGTTGATGAACATGCCGTCCACGTCGAAACCTGCACCCACGAAAATCTCCTGAGCGTAGTTGAAGATGACATTCGTGCCACACCATTGCTGGAAGATGGCAATAAAGAGGCCGAGGAGGAGAACCTTGCGGTATTGTTTTGTGAAAATTGAAAGAGTGAAAAGTGAAAAATAAGATTTTCCATCACAGCTGTCAGGTAACTTGTATTTTTCACTTTTCATTCTTTCATTTTTCATTCTCATAAACACAGGGCTCTCTGGGATGAAGAAACTCAAGACGAGGAACAACGCCGCTGGCAGTGTCTCTGCCCAGAACATCCAGCGCCATCCCCATGCAATATTCCATGCTTGATTCTCAGCCAACGACGTATCACGAGCCAGCAACAGGTTCACCACCTGAGCAGCCAAGATGCCCAACACAATGGTCATCTGGTTCAGGCTCACCAAACGTCCGCGAATGGCTGCAGGACTCACCTCGGCAATATACATCGGTGAAAGAGCCGAGGCAACGCCGATGCCCACACCGCCCACAAAGCGGGCAAGGTTAAACAAAAGGAAATCATCGAACAGTCCTGTGCCAATAGCAGAAACGGTGAACAGCACAGCTGCAGTCGTCAACAGCGGTTTACGCCCATAACGGTCAGCTGCTACTCCGGCCACCATGGCTCCCACCAGACAACCCACAAGAGCCGTCGTCATCGCAACGCCCTGCATTACAGGCGAATCTGATATACCGAAGAACAATTCATAGAAAGGCTTGGCACCGCCTATGACAACCCAGTCATAACCGAAGAGCAGACCGCCCAACGCCGAAACCATACAGATGAAATAGATGAAACCTTGGCTTTTGCTACGCATAAGATACGCTTTTGTGGCTTTACGGCGACAAAGTTAAGAAAAAGATAGCAAGTAACAGCAACAATCAACGATGAATTTTTATTATTGGTGTCCGGTAAAAACCAACAGTGCCTATGGTTCGAACCGTAGGCACTGTTGGTATATGTGAGGAATCCTGTCACCTAAACAACCTCTGCTACTTCAGTTCTACGCGGAACGTGGTCGCATTCATCGAAATGACGTACTTGCCACGAGGCAGTTCCGTCAGCACCAGCGCGTAGGTGTTGCCCTCGATGTCTTTGTCCTGCCATTGCAGGCCAGATTCCGTCATGATGTTGAGATGGCTGCCCTTGGGCAGTCCGAAGAAGAGGATCTGCTCATTCATGCTACCTGCTGCCGTGGCAGATGCAGGCAAGCCAGCGGTGGAGGTGCCGGCGAGAAGCGCTTTGCCAGGCTGCTGACGCACGACATCATAGCCATCGTAGGTGATGGTGGTCAGCGGCGTTGACACCACTGTCTGCTTCGGATCCTGCTTCACCGTGGGATGAACCCGGAAACAGGCGAGTTGCTGCGTGGCGTCTCTCATGCGCAGGGTGACACACATGCCATTATTGGGCAGGGAGTCACGAGCGGCGACGGAAGTGATACCCGACGCCGACGCGGAAGAACCGCCAGCGGACAACGTGGACTTGGAGCAGGCTGTCAAAGACAGGATGCCAAGTAATAGGACCGTAAAGAGAATATGCTTCATCATATAAATTATTAATCGTAAATTATGAATTGTCCAATTCTGAATTCTCCTTAAGGGTTTTTCTTTTCCCTCACGGGACGTATCGAGCGTCCGTAGAAGCATCGTCCGGCCTCATTGTGCGGTTCCTTTCCTTCGTCCTCCACGTTGTTGAAGTGGAGTCGCCAAGCATTGGTCTTCTCTTCGGGCGTGAGTTCCTTATGGTCGCCTTCGCCGATGCCTTCTTCGCCTTCTTCTTCCCCAATCTCTATCTCATTGGATACAGCGCTTTCCACTTCCTCCATTTCGGGTGCCTGGTCGCCGGTCCAGTAGCAGCCTCCGATGCCGTTGCTGTAGACCTTTTTTCCATACTTGTTTCCCGCAGCGGGCAGGAACATGCTGACACCAGTAATCCTGCTGGTAAACTTCATACCCTGCACTTTTTTGATGGTAGTCCATTCCACGTCGCAGTTGTCTATCAGCTCCTGAAATTCTGCTTGGGTAGGCATTCGCCAGACGTTTCCTGCCTTCTTGTCCGCCTTGCCCTCACTCCATTCCATGGCCACGTCATACTCCTTGTCGCCCGCAATGTTCTTCTTGGAGGGCAGCTTATAGTTGGCTGCGGTATATTCTTTCTTTGTTGTCTTCTCGCCCCAGGCATAGTAGTTGCCGAATTGATATTCAAGGGATGCTCCGACGTTGTAACATGCCCAGTCCACACTAAGCCCCATATCTTTCACGCATCGCTCTTCTGCTTCTTCGTCCACCTGGGTGGTCAGCTTCTTGATGTCGCCATAGATGTATTTCTTGGTATCCCCGACCCAATAGGATGCCCAAGCGCGGTAAATATATTCGGTGGCTGGTGTGAGGAGGTCAGCCCTTATTTCTTTGAAGTAGAGTTTGTCTTCTTCGCCCTTATCATCTAACTGGGGGTTCTGTTTGTTTCTAGTATTGGTTTTATCTGTTTTATCGACTACCACGAGGTCGGAATCATCTAGGGTGAGTGAAGAATTGCTGGATCCATCTTTGTTTTCGGCCTTTTTGATGATAAATCCCAGCTCTATATCCTTTCCCGTTGCTTCGCCGTAAGACTGCAGGCCGAGTGCATAGCCGTTCATAAAACAATGGTGCTTGGCGACTCCAGTGGCTTCCTCCGTGAATACTGATGGCGGTATGACGATTTCTGTCTCTGGTGTGGCACGCATGGGGCTGAAAAAGGCGGCATCAAATAATGGTGCAACTTTATAAACACCTCGCTTTATTTTCGAGAATTCCGTAGTGTAGGTTCCTTCATCACTATTGAACCATCCCTTCTCTTTCTTGGGCGTAAAAGAGGTGGCCACTTCCGTCTGTGTGCCGTCAAAATTCACTCTGTAAATTCCTAAACCGAGATCCGCACTGAGGAAAGTGTTGGTGAGCTTGTCGAATTTAGGATCTCCCTTGTCAGGATTCTTGTAAGGGGTGGTGAATGAAAGGACACCCCGCTGATTGAAGCTCTGTTCCCAGTTGGATGTGAGTTTCGGAACTCCGAAACCGGGAAAGACGCCAAAACGATTCACCTTAAAATCAAAGCCCTTTCCATCGCCGATGTTCCAATCCGCCAACTGATCCCTCAGACTGAACTTCTGTTCTGCCTTGGTTCCCTCGGCAAAGATGACCTTGAAGTCAGTTTCCAAGTGTAGCTTCGTCATCAGGTGGGAAGGAGCCCACGTCTGATAGAAGCGTGCATATTCATTAGTCGGTTCTCCCTTTGCCTTCTCAAAATTAAGCTCAACCCACGGACCGACCTTGAGTTCAACTTTCGCCGTGAGCACCCTCTCATTGATGAGCGAGAGACCAACAGTGGGCTTCCATGCAAACCAGAAATAAAGTTTACCTATATGGTCAACATCGTCGCCTAAATCAGATTCTCCGAACTTGAAACCATTACTATATAGTCCTGACTTGTCAACATAACCACCATTTGCTTTTTTAGTCATATCGGTGGCATGTGTCCCAGAACTATTGAGTTCCAACTCCACATCAAATATTTTCTTAGCAGTGAAGGAATAAGAGACGTCCATCTCTCCGCCAAGCTTCACGTAGAACTGAGTAACGTGGATATTCACTTCACCGATTCGAATAGGCGGTGACACTGGAGTCGGAGGAATCCATATCCCAATGGCTGGAACGTCTGGGATAACCTTCTTTATTTCATGATCCCATTCAGCATTGACTTTCAGCTGTGCTGTGCCAGTAATGGACGGAAGCAGAGTAGGCCGCCAATATAAATAAAGCGAAGGAATAATCCAGTCGTCTTCATCTTTGAAAAAATCAATAAGGAACTTTTGTCTGTAGGCTATATCGAATGTCATCCCCGCGTTGATGGCGTATGAACCATGGTTCATCCATGCCGGCTTTTCTTCCACGAAGTCTAACAAGTTCTTTTCGTAAGGCCCTAATGTCTGCTTGGTGCCGCTAATATATTTATCGGTATAATAGATATCCTTCTTTTCCTTCTCATCATAATATTTCTCTGTCTTCGGCTCCCATTTGAAATCATTGCTGAAGGGATCGAATTTCTTTTCTCTGTTACCCGAATGTGGTACGTCCCAGTTCTCGTTATTCTTGTCGGCCAATGGCGGAGAGGTAAACATTACAGCGGTGAACCGGCGGAAAATGTCGCCGAGCTGTATGTCTGGGGTACATATGACAAGCACGCCATCAGCCGTGTGCTGGGTGCGCAGTACACGACCGGCAAATTGAATGCTCTGCTGGGTGCCTGAAGGCATGGCGAGAATTACTTCCCCACGTTCAGGCAGCAAGTCACGTGGAATGTCGCTGCGGAAAAGGATGCTGGTACTGTCGGCACGCACCACAAAGGCACGTTGTTCGTCTGAGAGCATCACCACATCGTCCTGCAACTCTATCTTGGGTTGTTCTGTCACGACGCTATCAATCACGGCCAATGGAATGCGGTAAATACTGTCCGGGGTATATACGACTTGCGTCACAAAGTCGGTGTGCTCCACACCATCGGCATCGATGCGCGAGAATTTGATGCTGTCCACCTCGCTGTCGGCAAACGCGTTGAAATGGTCGTCGTTACGATAGGTGTACGACACATTCTTCACCAAGGTGGGCTGTTCCAGATTCTGGTCCTGAGCTTGCTCTTGGTTCTGGGCGTATGACGCCTGCCATGCCAGGGTGAGCAGCACGAGAATATTCAGTAGGCGTTTCATGATAGTACGATTTTATTGAACTGACCATTGACCTCAAACAGATAGACTCCAGAAGCGAGACGGTTCAGATTGATAGCGCAGTGGCCAGAGCGGTGGGTGGTCATGATGTGTTGTCCGTTGATGGTATAGAGACTGATGGTGCTCTCTCTTGGTAACTTGCTGAGCCGCAGTTGGCGATCAACAAGTTTCCATTCCACCTGTTGAGCGTTACTGTTGGACGCGTTCTCTATACCGGTGCCGTCTTCCATCCTGAACGTATAGCCTTTCACCTTGTTACGAGGCCAAGTCTTGGTAGAAAGGGTGGTGGTGACGACGAAGAGGCTGTCCTGATAAGTGATGCGGGGCTCGGTGAACAGCGGCACTTCTTCTATGGTTCCATCGGTGAGCGTAATCACCATCGTATTGAAATGTAGTTTCTCAACACGTTGCGCAGACAGCCCCAATGGGATAATAGCAAGGATAAAAAGGAGAAAATGTCTCATTGTGTAATGGGTATTAATTGTTTCAACCGCCCGTGGACGGCTCCATCAAAAGTCATGTTGAATTTCAGTTCTCCCGTGGAGAACTCGTAGGGCAGGTAATAGCGGAAACTGATTTGGCCGCTGCTGGGACGGTCGTGCCAGATGCGGAACAGTGTGTAGGTGACGCCTCGGTCGGTACGCACCTCTCCGTAGCCCCGTAGCTCGTCGTTGATGAAGGCGGCGACGCGCAGTCCCTTGGCATCATTATGATAGCCCTTCACATTGACATCGGCATAGACCAACATGTCGTAAGGATAAGTCTCGTACAGCTCACGCCAATCCTCGATGACCACCACGTGGCAGGTGTCTTCAAGACGTTCATTGACCGCCACCACCCGAACATCAGCCTCGCCGGTCTGGGTGCCAAACACCGCCCCGTTTTGCAGCACATTGATGACACCCGTCGTGTCTATAATATCCCAGAAGGAGGTGATTTTGGTCACAGTGTCGGGCTTGACGAGCATATTTAAGCGGATGGTGTCGCCGAGCATCAACACTACGCTGTCACGATCCAATGCCATGATCAGAGCTGCAAGGGGTTCATCCACGGTGATTTCGCAGGACGTGAGCGCCGTCAACCCCAGGCAGAAGCTGAACGCCACGGGTGCCAGCTTTCGTGACACAAGTTGATGAAATCTGTTCTTGATCATATCATCTGTTGAATATGGAAGATTTGATATTATTGCTGCTGTTCTTCTGTGACGTTGACGTTCACCGCATTGCTCCATGGACTGTATCGGTCGTCGAACCAACGTAACTGTGCGCGCACGTTGACAGCCATGCCCGGACTTACCCCTTTGAGTCGTCCGATGCGGGCGTGCTTCTCTGTGTGCTCGTAGCTGGCCAACGGCTCAAACTGTCCGTTGCCACGGTCTATCTCCACATAGCACCAATAGCCTTCGGGTGCTTCTGGGGTGGTTTCCCAATCCAGTGTCAGCTGGCGTGCCTTGCTGTCGTAGGTTGCAGAGAGTGTCACGGGCACGTTGATGATGTCGGGGCCATTGTGACGCACACCCACGGGATGGCTCAGGTCGCTGACGATGTGAGCTGTGCTCACAGCCTCAATAGCATAGAAGTAGCGGTTCTTGCGGTCAATGGGCGGCATGTCCTCGGTGTGGACGATGTTGCCCTTCACGTGGTTGGCATCCACCACCTGGACGATGACCCAAGGTGAATTGTCGCCCTTCTGCCGACGGTACATGCGATAGGCAATCACATTGTGCTCTGCCTGCGTGCGCCAGTCGATGAACACGGTGCTGTCGTTCTGCCACACCGAGTCAACAACACAAGTAAAGGGCTTGTCATAGCTGAGACGCTGCACCTGAAGTATCTCGCTGAACTCCGACGAGTTGCCCGAATAATCCACAGCCTTCAACCGGTAGTAAATATAGCGTTGGTTCAGTCCCGTCACCACTGTGGTGTCGTAAGTCACAGTATCTTGAATGACACCCAATCCCTTCACCTGCAGAAAAGCGTGTGTGGTATCGTTGGCTGCATAGAGCTGGTAACCGCGCACGTCACGTTCCTGATTGGGTGCCCAGCGCAGTTCCACGACACCATTGGGAAGCATGGTGTAGCTCAGGTCAGTGGGTGCGTCAGGCGGTACGACATCGTCTAACACAATGGGTTTTGGCATGGACGAACCCATATTGCCCGCGTGGTCTACGCTGGCAATGATAATCATACCAGACGTCAGGCCGTTAATCTGCACACGCTTCACAGTTTCACCTGGCGGGATAAGGTCATCGTGCAGGGGAATCCAGTCATTGGAAGTCACTTCATTGTAATAGAAAATTTTGTAGCCTGCGAGGTCTGCTTCGAGCGAGTCCTTGAAGAAGTGTACATCCACAAACACGTCCACTTTGTCGCTGCGGTCCACATTCATAAAGGTAATGGTAGGCGGCATTGGTGCGATGATGTCACCGTGGTAGGTGCTGTGTACAGGACTCCAAGGTCCTTTCTCTGCAAAACTGTCATAACCTCTGATTCTGTATTCGTATGTTCCCAACTCCTTCACCTTGTCTGTATACTGGTTCTGATAAACAGGGCGTTCATCGCTGCTGTAGGTGATGAAGGGGCGGTGATTCAGCTGTGTCCATTCTCCTCCTGGTGTGCGACGTTCGATGTCGTAGGCCGTGTAACCTCCGGCATTCAGCGGCCAGTAGAGAATGACATCGTTTCCAGAGCTGACACTGTCGGTGATCACGGGCTCAAAGGGCGGATGAACGTATGGAGTGTTATCCAGTTCCACCACATCGCCGTCCGCAATCAATTCATCAGCAGGAATGAGCGGTTCGACAGAATAGATATAATGATGCCCTGGTTTCACGTTGCGGTCAGTGAAACGCATACACATGGCCTCTGCCAAGTCGGCACGGAACTCGGCAATCAGCAGAGCATAGGCGTAGCGGGTCTGTTGCTCGTCATAGATTTCCATGATAGCCGACATACCATTTCCTTGTCCAGTAGACTTGGCATGCGTCATAGCATCTTCCAGGGTGCTGCCTGTTTTCCACATCACCTGTGCTGCCATACCTGCCATGGAATCTGTGGGCAGGAAGCGTTGCTGCATTTGCTCCAACGAGAGGGGCAGGAAGTGCTGTTCCAGCGTGTCAACGTCAGTACCTTCTTCTGCTGACATCCGGGTGATACGGTAGCCGTACTGTAGGCCAAGCCGCCACGGTGCAAACTCCTTGAATGCCCAGCGCAGTACGATGCTGTCGCCATAGGCACGCGCCGTAATCATAACAGGAAAACTCTCAATGCGCGGACGTGTCACAGTGTCAAGCAACGCCAAGCTGTCCTCGGGGATAATGGTGCTGTCGGAACGGAACACGTAAGGATTCATCCTAGAGCCGTAGGGGTCTTTCTCCACTTCCTTTTTGTCCCGCACCACGCTATCCACCTTGACCTCGACCTTGCCAGGATCTTGGGGGACAGGGTCATGAGGCACTGGAATGGTGTCGTTCAGAGGCGACATCACGTGTGCGTAGCCGGACAACGTTAGCGGCTGCTCTATGGAGGTGAGGGCTGCCCCCACTCCCAAAGGAATTAGCAGGAGTGGCAGGATGAACATCTTATTTCTTCGTGTATGCATATATTTTTCGTTTTATTCCTATGTTAACTACTATCAGTTCGCCGCATTGGAGTGGTCTAGCTACTTTGATCGCCTTATGGAAACCTTGATATCGCTATTCTCGGCGGCATAGTTGCGTCGACGTCCGGCCACCATAGTTCCATTCCATACTGAATTCTCCTTTTCGGAGAGTAAGAGGCTTATGGGTGCGTTGTTACCACCGGTTAATTGGGGTGAGTCAATCAGACGGCAGAATTGGTATAGGCCAATGCGTCCTGAATACTGATCCTTAGTCACTGTGATGATCTTCGTTTGGGAATCTTTAAAGTCCAATTGCAATGCCACAGTCGGTCTGTTATTGAAGTATGGATCAATGTCTCTGAACCATGACTTCAGGTATTCATCATCCTGACAGACTACTCTCACTCTCATGTTACTGAAAGAGGGTGTCGTATAGCCATTCGGGTAGGTGATGACAAACTGACCAGGGGTGAGACGCCGACAGAATAGGAGCAGGTTGATGGCTCCTTGGTAGGAGGCCTTCGTCACAGCTATAGTCTGCTCTCTTCCGTTGATAAACTTCAGGCGCGAAAGTACAGTTGCATTGGTACCTATGTATTCGTCGCAAGTCTCGAACCACGTCCTCAGCAGGAGAGCATCATCACATGTCAGCTGTACTTTCATGGAATTAATTGTGGGTTGTGTCGTCTTGACATTCGGGTAGGTAATGACAAACTGGGTGGAGCTGACAGAACGACTGAACTTGATGAGGTTGATTCCTCCTTTGTAGTAGTCTTTCATCACACCCACCGTCTGCGTTTTCCTATCTGAGAACATCAAGCGCGCAAGTACAGCGGCACGGCCACCTATGTAATCATGGCAGGTTTCGTACCACTTCTTCATCTGCTCCTCAGTATAACATGTCAGCTGTACAGTTATGTTAGAAACTCTGAGCGATGACAAGAACTTCGGACTGGTGATGACGAACTGATCTGAAAAGATGAGCTTACAGAACTTGAGCAGGTTAATGCCACCTTCGTAGTCGTCCTTCGTCACGAGAATCGTATTCGTCTTACCGTCTTTATAACGCAAATTCACCTTCACAATGGCGCCTTCACCGAAAAATTCATCGCATGTTTCGTACCATTTCCTCACTTGTTCCTCTGTGTCACAAATCAGCGTGACTTTGTCATTAACGATACTAAGCTGTGACGACGAGGTGAGTGTCGATGCCATCGCAGCAATGTTCTTGCCCTCTTGCAATGATTTGACGCGGAAGTATTTAACTACTCCACCCACACTTACGATCAGCTTGACTTGTACGCTATCATTGCCTTGATTGTAGCCGTTGGTATACCAGTTGGTCAATTGCGTTGAGTTCATGTACAGCGTCAGATCCTTACCTTCAACTGTGACTCTGGCACTCGGCAAGTTGTTTTTGCAGAAGTTGGCCAGATTCCCAGCACCTTCCGCAGAGGTGACGGGTACCCAAATATTCTCATTGTCGGAGCATGTTATCCGATAGACGGGTGAAACGTGGTCGTTCAGGGGGTTGCCGGCGCAGTTGTTGAACCACTTTTGGACGATGGGACTGTACCACAGTCTCACTTCGACATCAGTATTGAGTCCGCCACAGGTGGCTAAGAATTTTGGTGTTCCGTATGCCATTTGAACGGTCTTCAGTTTTGGACAATATCCCACCTTGGCCGTATCTATCTTGGCAGAGTACAATAACACTTGTCCGACGTTGGTGTGTTGAAGGTCAATGTAGGTCAACGACGGCATTTTTTCTATTCTTATCGTTCCATTGATTGACTCCACACCGCTGGCAACCAATCTCTTGCAGCGACCTAACATATCTACCACAGTAGCCCTTGGCAGTTTAGTGTCGCTTACATCGATGATGTCGAATACGACAGAACTACTATTGTCGGGCATCGTCAGACTGGTGAGATTCTCGTTGCGGTTCATCTTCAGAGACTTCAGGTTCAACAGCTTTTTGAAGTTGGCCTTCTTGATAAGGTTGTGGCTACAATCGAGCTTTTCCAGATTAGGCATCCAAAGGACGATGCTGTCGATGTCGGTGATGTTAAGCCCAGAGCAGTCGAGTTCCTTTACCTGACTGGACACCGTGGATGTGTGCAGCCAGCGTGAATTGGGCTCATACTTCTTTTTCAGCCGTTCGTAGAGCGTCTCACCGAGGTTGCGCTGCATCTTCTTGTCGTTCTCGGTCAGACCCTCCATCTTCATCTCAGAGCTATAGCTGGAGGCCCAAGTCTGGCCATTACCTTGATGGGCATAGACATACTTGTTACGCTGGTAATACTTCCATGTCTTTTCCCACTTGGCCGAAATACGGCTGTCCATTTGTAGTTCAACCTTGGTGCCAGAGGTGCGATTAGGAGCTCCAACATAAAGATAATTTGGAATATATGTATCAGATCCTGACTTCACATAGACCTTTTCCAGTTTGGTGTCCGACACATCAAGGGTCTTAATATTCTTCCAGTCTGCCTTCGTCATATCGACCGTAAACTTAAGGCCCCAGCCTCCATCACCCTTGAAATTAGTGTTAGAGAGGTCAAGGTACGTCAGTTTCTTCGTGTCGCTCCTCAGCTCTGTGATGCCTGTACTATGCAAGTCGAGGTGCTCCAGCTTGGTACATTCCGTTGTCACAATATAAGACTGAAGACCTTTAATAGCCGGATTCTCGCTCATGTCAAGCCACTTCAGGTTGGGCAGATGTAGCGTCAAGGCATAGTTTCCGATATTGGTATAAACACCGCGCAGAATGAGTGTCTCTATGCTCTTCGGCAGATACACCGCCGCAATAATGGCTCCACCAAAGGTACTCACATCAGTCATATTGTAGTTGTAGGAACAGTCCACTTTGAGGAGTCCAGTGCATTTGCTCACGTCAAGACTCTTGAGCTGATTGTTCTGACACTCCAGATATTTTAGCTTCGTACAGTTGGAAAGTACAATCTCATTAAGCGCGTTTTTATTGCAATAGAGACTTTCCAAGTTCTTCGATTTGCTCACGTCGAGGGTGGTCAAGGCGTTCTCCGAGCAGTTGATAGTGGTGAGTTTTTCTCCGCATTCCAAACTAACAATGCGATTACCGGAACAATACAAGTACGTGAGGTTCGGGAAACCTTTCAAATCAAGTTCTTCAAGCTTGTTGTCATTGCAGTACAGATAGTACAAATTAGGCATGACCTTGTCAAGTCCCTCCAACGTTTTAATTCCCTTTCCATTGACATTAAGGGTGGTAGCCTTTATGATTTGATCCTCCTTGAGTGTGAAACGGTACAGGTAGCTGTTGGCAATGTAGAAGTCAGACTGCCCCGGGAAACCTTTGGCAAATTCGTCGAGCGTTTCATTGTTTTTGAACGTGCTACTCGACTTGTATGTCTGTGCAATGTATGTGATGAGATTGCGGTCGGGCAACTTTGCAATGAATGTTTTCACATCGTTCCACTTAGTCACTTGCACGTGATAGTTCCAATTGCTCTTGTAGGTGCTGCCATTGTTAGACCCCACCTTTGCTCCTGTACTTGAAAGTGAACTTTCGCGGACGTATGCCGCGTTCACCGTTAGCTTAACCCACTTTTCGCCCGTGGAATATAGTCTATAGATATCTGAACTTTTTTTATACTGCTGTCCCACATAAATATAGGGACGGGTGAGCATGGCAGCATCAATACTTTCCAGCTGGTTTTTACGCAGGTCGAGATACTCCAGACGGGTGAGCTCTCCCAGACCAGTAACACCACTCAACCGGTTACCGCTGAGATCGAGATACTTCAGGTGCTTCAGTGAACTCAAATTAATGGTACCTGATAACCCACCGAATTGTGTAGATTTTAGACTTTCCGATGGATCAGCCCAGGAATGGTGGTTAATAATAAGCGTATCAAGTTCAGGAAGGTTGGATACATTGGGCATGACAGAGACTCCATTAGAAGTACTAATGCCCGTCCAGTTAAAGGTAAACTTTATTTTTCTAAGTTTCCTATTGTTGCTTAGATTGAAATCTGACAATGAACTAAACGTAACACGATCCATGGAAAGGCTCTCGAGATTAGTCAGGGCCTCGATACCATGCAGGTTGTAAATTGTACATGCATTTCCACTGGATGAGCCTCTTTCACGGCCATTGTAATCGATATACTTAATATTCAGTGCTTCCTCTTTCGACAGACGTCCATTGCCGTTGCGATCAAATTTGGCAATAATATACTTCTCGAAGTTTTCATCATCGAAATGCACATCATTATCCTCTGTCATCGTAGGATCACCATTATATTGTTTTGACAGATAAGAGCCCTTGTCCGTCAGTTTCACTTTCTGTGCCATATCCACAGTGTTGCCGAAGCGCGTGCTTGGCCGTAGCAGGTATTTACCGCTAGAAGCATCGTAACCAGTGGGGCGACGTATCTCAAAGGTAAGTTCCTGAATTGTATTCAGATAGTCGGTCATGCTGAAAGAATAGCCCTTCGAGTCGGGAGCAGTCTCGCCGGCAATCCAGTAGATAGCATCGGTAGGAGCACGCAAAGTGACCCCATTACGTTGATGATTCGTCGTATGAAAATAATAATTCGTATAGCCGTATGTTTTATAAGTAAGCCACAAGGGTTCAAATTTGGCTTTATCATAAACATCACAGGTGAAAATGCAGAGCAACTGTTTATGGGGGAATTTCCAATAAGTATCATTCCAACCAAACGCTCTGGCATAACCGTACGTGTTACCATACCATTGTTCTTTATTGTAATTACGAAGTTTTTCTATTTCCGATGCCTCATACCATAGGTACTCAGCTTCCCATGTGGAATATTTCCATTCCACCTTCTTGTCACGGATGGTATTAACACCGTTAGTTTTGTTACTGCCTAATGATTTCACCTCAAACAAGTTCCACGTTGGGCGGAGTGTCGAAGGTAGATCGGCTGCCAATCTGCCGTCGGCATAGAGCACGGCACACACACTATCTACCATATTACGGCACAATTGCTTGCCTGTGACAATGGAGCCATTGCTTTGCCTCCGCCATTCTGTGGCATAGAAAGGTGATACCACTGTCTCAAAAGAATGGTGGCTAGAATATCTCACAGAAGGCGGTTGGGGATTGCCGTGCCACGGTTTCGCGAAGTAATAGGTGATAAGGTCAGCAGTACTCATTTCGTATACTGCATCCCTACCGTTTTTACTTGTGAAGCGGTAGGGAGGTATCATGGATACACAAGCTGTACTGGCCCACCAGTTGAGCATATAGTAGGGATTACTGTCTATGCTACCAGATAGCTGGTCGTTCCCCGCTTTTATACGCGCACTGATGACACCGCCATAGCGTGTCACTGTATTCTTCTGGAACTTCAAGGACTGCGTAGAGTAGATATAGTCCGAACTGTTCAGCTTCTCGGCAAAGGTGTTGCAGGAACCGGTCTTGAACACGCGTTGGAATTCAAGCGAGGTGTAGCGCAAGTCACTGAGCTTGTCCTTCTCAAAGTCGTTGATGACCTGCTCCACTTTATCAGAACTATTTGAGAACTGTTTGCCGGCAGCAGTCTGCTCGTTGTACCATGCCATCATCTCCTTGCCCAAGTCGGTCATCTTGCCGTCCTCATCGTAAGCCATGAGGGTGAGTGCCTGTATCACATCCGCTTGTCCCGAAACAACGGACTTGTGTGCCTCCTTAATCTTACTGAGGTCATCATTCATCTGCTTCTTATCCACGCTATAGAGTGAAAAACGGTACTGCTTGTTCTTTTCTATGGTAGCGGTAGTTCCCGGCGGGGTAACAAGTCCCACGGTGTAGAACTTGGCGTCGCCATCGTACTCAGTGGTCAGTTGGATGCCGATGTGCTCCCATTTGGACTGCTCACTGGTGAGACGGTTGTTGTTGGCATCATATCTCAGGTCGGGATAGCGCCATTTGGGGTTTGAATCAGTACCTTCGTTCACTTCCATGTTGACATACCACTCCTTATCGGGCGAGTTGAACATGTCCTGACGGTCATTGGCAATGCAAAAATAGGGATTCTTGGCATCTTCAAGGATGACGCCAGTTTCATCGAACGGCATGAAGAGCTGCACTTCCTGTGATAGATCGTCGCTCCACTTGTCGGTGCGGAAATAGAGGTCGAGGTTCTGTCCCCATGGCTTCTGTTCGTCCTTGTGGGTCTGAAGGTTACGAATAATAGGATCCTGCTCATAGCCATCAATGATTTGCTTGACATAGCCGCGGACATGTAGCATGTAGTTTTTCTTCTGATCGAACGAGCCGGTGTTGACAGTGAACGCAGTGCGGCTATTCTGTGAAGGTGTCATGTCGCAATATTTCGGTTCGCCCTGTTTGACGCCATTGTTTGAATAGGGCTGCAAAGTGGCGTTGCGTTCAAGGTGGAACACAAAGCACTTGGTGGAGGAGGCTTCAGCCGCACGGGCATCGCCGTCCAAACCCGCCTTGGTATTCATTTCGTTCTCATCCACAAGGCGCAACTGGCTGTCCATATCCATGTTGGTGGTGAACGACGGCATCTTATACGGGTCGTGCAGTTCGGCTCCCTCGCCGTTGCCCTTTTTGCCCCAGCCTGCATCCTTGTCCTCTTCGCCCACAGTATAGGAGCTGAAGATGTCTATATTGTCGAGCGGAGAACCCACTTCGGGCACACACACCTTACCCATGCGAAGCTCCATCGCCTTGTTGAAGGAGATGAGCCCGCCGAGGACACTACCCTTCACACGCATCTTGCCATAGACCCATGTAGGGTTGGGGAAACCACCCTTGAGCACAGCTCCGAAAGCTACGTCTACCAACGGGAAGTCGCCACGCCAGAAGCCGAAGTCGAGGCTCACACCGGCAGAGCCCCACAGGGCTGCATAAATCTGTGCCATGGCATAGAAACCGTTCTTACCGCCGAGCTTCGATCCATCGCTACAAGCGCAGTCGCCGTACTGTTTCAGGATGGCATCGAATCCTATAAGTGCACCTACATTGACATAGCCGATAGGTATCTGGACACCAAATTCTGCTCCAAGTTCAGCACCAAACTGGATACCACCCTTAATGTCAGCACCAGAGGGGCCGTTCTGAATCTGTTTGGCACGTTCTGCCTGAAGGGCGGATGTACTACCGACGTTGGTTTCCACGCTCTCATTTTTCTGTCCATCTTCCAGAATCTCAATCAGCTTATCTGGAAGTTTAGGCAATCCGCCCGACACACCATTCTCGTCCGCAGGCAATTCGTTACCGAGACAGATATAGGCATTGGCATACGCCTTGGCCCATACTTTGAGAAGTTTGGCATCGAACTTGAAATCAATGAAGACAACCTCACATCGTTTTCCACGTGTGGGTTCACCGAGATAGACGTGCCACTTCGTCTCTTTCTTGTCTTTATAATGACGCAACTGGAACTCGAAACTGAAGGAAGCTCCCGCTGATACGGTGAGATTATCCTTGGCATCATCCTTTCCACTGGTCTTTCCATCACCCTTGTTGTCATCATCGGCTGCGTCAGCACTGAATTCAGACATTCCGCTCTCTTTCACCTTTTTGGCAGCCTCAGTGAGTGTCCGTTCCAAGGTGGCCGAGATGTCCGTTCCAAGGAACTGCGAGACGGCTTGCTTCGTGTCGGCCTTGAAATCGACGGTTGCACTGAGCGTGAAGCTCTGACAGCGTTCCACGGCTTTCGCGCCCTGGACTCCGGCATCTACCTGCGCCTTCGCAGCCTTAGATTCGGCAACATTGTCCACGTAGTCTATCTTCACGCGTGCATTGAGCAGACCCTTATCGGCATCCGGTCCCTTCAAGGCATCCATGTCGCCAAGCAGTGTGAGGCGCGAAAGGGCATCGTTCTTGAGATCGTAGGCCATAAAGCCGTTGAATTCACCACTGCACAGCGTTTTGTTGGCAAACTCCATCCCCAATCCAAAGGTGAGTCCGAAGCTTCTTTCACAGGGATTTCCGCCACTCATCATCGCTTGTCGGAACTTCTCCTTGTCATCCAAATTGGCATCGGCGGGCAAGCAGCGGTTCCAGAAGAAGCCACAAGAGAGACCGTTGATGTTGACGGGACCGCAAGGAATAGTAATGTCGCTCAACTTGGCATAGAAGAAGCCGTTCTTGTAGTTCTCTTTCTTTGTCTCCCAGATACCACCGGCCACATCGACGGAGAATAGCTCCGAGATCCACAAGCTGAGACCGCCCTGAAAGCCTTTCTTCTCATCGTTGTCCTCCCACTCCAGTTCACCCGCTATAGTACACTTTCCACCGCCGAAGGAGCCGTCGAAAGTGAGCTTGTGGAACTCGAATCTGTCGTAGCTCAACGATGCGTTGGCCAAATCATCGAGGCCATTGAATTCATAATTGGCCCATATTGTCATACCGGCTTCGGCAGAGAGATTCCAACTAGTGTCCTCGCCGTCGCCGTTATCCTTCAGATTGTTTTCACCGCCTAAGAGTCCCAAAGTACCTGTGAACTTCAGTCCAATCTTCTTATTCTCGGTGTCGGTATCTACGCCGATATCCTTCAAGCCTAACGGGAAGCCCCACATCTTCTTCTCCTCTGAAGCCAAGCTCCAGCGACCAATGTTGAAGTAGAAGGGATTCTCCTTGCTACCGCCTTCGAAATCAGCCTCGGTAAGTTCTTTAGTCAAACCTACCTGGAAGGCGCCTTTGTCCCATTTGCTGTTATTATTATAGGTTCCGCTGGCCAGCTTCTCAGCGTAGGTCGCTGCGAAATCATCACTGATGTCATATTTATAATTGGCCATTCGCAGACCGGCAAAGCGTATTCCGGGGATGTCGAAAGGTAAATCTCCCACCTTGCCGCCGGTCTTGTTCTCGTTGGCCTCACCTACGGTGACCGTACCACTGGCCATGAATTCCACCTGCGTGTTGCCGTCCAAATAGTCTATGTTGAACCATGATCCATCCTTGTCCAAATTGATAGAGCCCAACCAGAAGTCCAACTTCATCTCATCGTGCTGCTGCGTTTTGAAGGTGAGATGGAGTTTCTTCTCATCGGTCTTGTATTCTGTGACGTTGTGCTGTTTGTAAAGTTGTCCCAGCTCCTCCTGCGACACATAGTTCATCTTGCATTCATAGTCGAAGGTGCCCTCAAGCAGCGGCACCTCGAACATGCCGTTGAAGTGACAGTCGCTGAACTGACTCTGAAGTACATTCACCGCCACCTCATCAAGGCTCAGTGCCCATCCGCCCAAGCGTCCCGTCTCTAATTTCACCACGGGATTCTCCTTCGAACCCACGAAGGCCGTCAGACTCACGCCGGAGTTGTCCCAAAGGAGATTGCGCAGTCCCAGTTTCAAAGACTTGCTCTCCGTGTCTGCTTTGTCGGTGATGTTAAGCCCCTTGGGGAAGGTCATGGAGATTTCATCAACATAGAGACCCATCCAGTTCATAGGATCCTTGCCTTCGGGTACGCCTTGGAATCCAAGTTTCGGGTGTGCCCAGTTGTAGCCCTTCAACCCACTGTCGTCACCACGGCGGACGTCCTTGAAGATGGAGCTGATGGTGATAGGCGATCCGCTTTCATCCTTCAGGTCTGGATTCTTCACTCGAGAGTGATCCAGACGGATACCGTTGGCACCAGTCACATTGAACACGTAGCCTTCGAGGTCTTCAACCTGGAAGGCATCCATCTGAATCCAAGCCATCCAGTCCTTCCAGTCGTCAATACGGGCACCGATGCGCAGCTGGGCCGTTTGTGTACGATCCTCATTAAGCAGACCCGGAATGGTCATCTTGGCATCGAGCACCATCATGTTCACCTTAGTCTCGCCCTTCACCTGTTCCCAGTGGATAGCACATCCATCGTTAAGCTTGGTGTAGTCGGTGGGAGCAAGGAATGTGAAGGTGTAGCCCGTGCTCATATCCTTGATACTGAAGTCGTAGAGCAGTCCGAATTCACCCTCCTTGGCCCATATCTCCGTCGGTTTGACGCATAGACGCGGCGCCACAAAGGCCAAAACGGTGCTCAGTTTGACGCCGTCTTTCTCCTCTGCGCCGGCCTTGTCAATACGCACAGCATCGGGCAAGTAGAAGAAGGCAGCCACGCCTACTGATGCTCTAGTGGGTGAAAGGTCGAATTTCATCACCTGGATGTCTATGTCGAGACTGTCGGGAAGGAAACTCTGCGGCAGACCCAAGGGCAGGTAGGTAGGTTTGGCATCTACGTCAACCTCGTCGTATGAGCCGGAGTTGATCCAGTTCAATAGCGTGTTCGTGTAGTTGGTGCCCGGCATGATATACTTAGTCCAATAGTCGCCACAGGCTTTGGCCACCTCATCGGGGTCACGCCATTTGGTAACATGGGCATCATACAGCTCTTGCACCTTGTTTTGGGCGGCTTGCTGCGCCTCGTTGAGCTTTTGCTCGGCTCCGGCACCCGTCTTTGAGTCAACCCACTCTGCACCTCGTTGGAAAGCTTCGCCCACTGAGGCAGCAGCATCGGATACGGCCTGATATGCTTCCGTACTCTTCACCCAGTTGCCGGCCTTGGCAGCGGCATAGTCGATGAGGTCATAGGGGATGACGTCGGCGTTCTCCATCTTGCGTGCCGTTGCCGTGCCCGCAATCACCTCCATATTCTTATTAAGACGTATACCTGTGAAGGACATAGCAATATAGGTGCCCATGTTGAGAGGCTGCCACTTGACATAGCCCGTACCTGAATAGGTGGTTTTCTCCTTATCCGTGGCCTTCAGTTCAGTGAACACCACGTGGAAGCCGTTCATCTCGCCACGCTTCTTCGTGATGGTCTCTCCGTGGCTCACAATGTCCTTGTCCTGGTAATCGACGATGGCACCGCAGTCTTCATAGACGATGTCCTCGGTGAGGAACATGGTGTATGTGCAACAGTTCTGTCCGCGTGCACAGAACAGAAGCTGACCTTCTTTTGCCTTCGGTACGGGATTGGCCGTCACCTCTATGAAGTAGTGTCCGCCAAGGGTGATGCTGTCCACATCTTCCATCAGCTTTTTCCAAGGGACGGTATGCTTCAGGTCATCGCCTTCTTTGAACTCAAGGTTGGTGGCGGTGTAGAGCGGCTTGTTGTTCTTGGTGATAATATCCTCGAACGTAGCGGCCTCAGCCGGTGCCTTATAGATATTGATGTCGTACGTATAGTTGAATTTCTCCGCAAAAGCGCGGTCACCCTCTACGAATTCCGGCTTTTCCCATTTGGCCTCGTAGTCCTTGTTGGCCTCCAGATGGACGGCGCCGAAGCAGTTGCCCATGTTGTCGGGGAAGGTGAGCTTGGGATGAGTGACTATGGCTTTCCAAGTATCGGTCTGTTCTACCTCAACTGCGACCTCAGGTTCACCGGGTGTGGGGTCAGGAATATTCTCACTATACCTCACTACGATTGGTTTGCTGTAACCATCGTTTTCATACATCCTATAGGAAGCGAGTTTAGCGTTCTGCGTGGCAGCTGTGCCTCCAACAGGTTTGGCATGAACGCGCACGGCATAATACTCACCCTCCTGGAAATAAGACTTGGGGTTGGGCACAAAGAAGGTGGCCGACTGTACGTTTCTAAGCTGTGGGCCAAGTATACCGGGATAGACCAACACGCGGTCATTGCCATCCTTGATAGCGTTCTCAGGACTTGTGGCATAGCCCTTGGAGGCATTTTTCATGTTATAGAACTCCAACTCATAGTTCATGTTGGGCAACTGCCCGCACACCTCCATGAGATGCAACCACGTCCAAGTATTGTTTTTTCCAAAGTCTATTTCGGGAATATCATAGTCCACTCCTGCAAACGTTGGTGCCGGTTCCTCTTCTACTTCTGCCTGTGGTTCCTTTGGCACATTCATTGGCACTTTCAGTTCCGGTGCCTTGACGCTGTAACAGATTTTGAAGTGTGTGGTTGAAAGCTGGGGATCACTGATGGCTTCCTTGGTCTTTTCGACGATGACCTCTTCGGGATTGTATTCATAGGCTGTCAGCGTGGCCATATAATCTCCTTCAGGCAGCAGGCCGAAGTTGTCGTTCATCACATTCCCAAGTGAACCGGTGATATAGAAATCTCCCAGCACTAGATGACGGAAATGGTTGTGCAGTTGAGAGGATGTGAGCGTTATGGAAGTAGATGCCGGCAAAGTAATGGCATTCATAGGACTCTGCGGCCTAGCCGTTACCTTCTGCTCCATAATGAACTTTTCGCCCGTCATCTTCTCTATCTTCATCGTCATATAGATGGTGAGGGTATGATCCTGCGGGTTGTTGATATTCACAACAAAGTATTTCTCCGGCGTTTCCTTATAGACACTGGCCTCTGGCGGCATGATATCATAGAGGGCACTTAAACTCACCATCACCTCGTTGGAGGCATGGACGAAACTACCCGTTCCAAAGAGTGCGGTGCACAACAGGGTGATGACCAGCCACGTATGGCAGAGCTGCTTGTAAAGGGAATGTATTGCTGACATGGTGTATCTCATTTTATCGGATTCTACTTCTCTTTGACTTTCCGCTTGATTTCCAAGAGAGTGAAGGTATAGCTATAGTTGAAACTTACGTTGACGTCCCAGTTCTTTGTAGTGGCGGAGTTCTCTGCATAGGTGAATGTCTGCTTGTAGTTGTTATAGCCCGCAGAGAGACCGAACTGGTGAACTTCCTTGATAGAATAGCTTGAAGAGAGGAAGCCGCCAAAGGTATTGGTCTTCGTACCTTGAGCTTCGTTGATAGCATAGCTCAGGCTGGCATCCAGATGCAGATCTTTGTTTTTCAGGAATGCACGTCCCGTTCCGAACGACCACATATTGGTGGTAAAGTTGCCGCTCGAATTTTTCGACCTCTGGTGGTTATAAGCCACATTGAATGCCATTTCCCAAGGATCCACGTTGAGGGAGTAGTTGGTACCGATAGCATGGGTCGTCACATCGCCTGCACCTCTGGTGAGGATGTTGCGATCCAGATTCTTTGAGAAGTTGTAGCTTACGCCGATGCCATGTAGAAGCTCATCTGTCTGGAAGTTATAGTTGGCAGATGAGGTGAGACTATGCATCAGGCGATCCACTTTAGAACTGTCGGTCACCTGTGCCAAACCGTCGGTCTGTAGCTGCCGGTAGCCGTTGTATGCGGCATTGAGGTTGAGGGAGTTGCTCACACGCCAGTTCAAGGCCCCATTATACACAAGTCCCTTGGTGGTATAGAGCTGATCGCCGCTAAGGTTGTCCTGCTGGTGGCTGAAGTTACCGTTCACGGTTACCCGTCCTCTGAAGAGACTGAGATTAGTTCCCAACCCGAAGCTGCTGTAGTTGTTGCTCACGTAGCCAGTTCCAAGTGTGGCATATTGGGGCTGCACGTATTTATATTGAAGGGAGAGATTGAAGTTACGCATACTATAGTTCAAAGCAGCATCACCAGCAAAACGTGAATTACTGGTGTACTTGGCATCGAAGAGCTTGCCCCATTTGCCAATAATGCTGTCGGGTACGCCTGCGGCTCGGGTGTCGTAGGTAAAGAGCGAAGTGGCTGCATTGGCCGTCAAAGAGAAATGCTTAAAGAGGCTGACACGTCCCTTTACGCCTATGGCCAGATTCTCTTGGGGAACGATGCTGTTCTGCCAGTACTCGTCTATACTGCCGAAGCGGTCTTTGGCCTTGAACACGAAGAGGTCTATATAGTTTTTACCCGTGCCATAGCCAACCTTGAAACCCCAGCCAAAACGAGCGTACTGAGGTGAGCGAGCAGCAGGATCTGTGGGATCATCGCTGATGGCACGCTTCAATCTGCCATAGAAGGCGCCAAAACGGATGTTGTGTCCGCCATATTCCAAACCCACACCATAGAAAGGCGAGTTATACACGTAATTGGAGAACGACATGGAGCGTTCGCCAAGATGAAGTGTCCAGTCATGCCACGACGGGCTCATGCTCAGAGAAAACTGGGGATAGCTCCAGGAGGTAGTACCGTTGCTCAGGTAGAAGGAGAATGGCATGTTGATGCCGTAGAACGAAATGTTCAGATTGGCATACAGCGTGTTGGACAGCTTCGCACGTCCATCATTGCCCATCGACGAGTGGTAAAAGGTATTCTGCGTGCCTATGGCACCTGTGATGATGAGCGGGTCACTCTTGGCGATCTGGTCGATGCTCTGGGCAAAGGCCCCTCCCAATCCACACAAGGGAGGGATGTGGAGTGCCAGCGCGAGGACTGTCAGCCTGAGCATCGTCCTGACAGAAGAACCTCGGTATTTCGCACCTTCGTGTGTATGCCTGATCATATCGTTGGTCTTTTTGGGGGTAGTCGGTATGTGGATGATTATCTCACGGCCACTTTACGCCCCTTGTGAATGTAAATGCCTTTCCGGGGAGCCTGACGCAGCCGGATGCCCTGTAATGTATAATAGCAGTCTTCCTGGGCAGCTCCATTGATGTCCAGCACCAGCGTGTTATTATCGTTATGGATGAGAAGCGGTTGTCTCATGGAACCCACAAGGGGTTGCAGTTCTGTCGTTCCCTTTATATCGTAATAGGCGTCGGAATCTTCATCATAGAGTCGCATACGAACCATCTCGCCGGCATCACCGTGAACCGTAAGGAAGAATATGCCTCCTTTACTGTAAGCCGTTCCACGGCAATCACTGCCCACGAAAGCCCCTATCTGGCAGTTATCCATCGAAGAAAAGCCGTTGCCGAGGGTAGCTATCATGCACATATTGTCCATGAAACGTCGGCTGTCACAGGGACTGAATGCGCTGTGTCTGTGACGAGAGGATTCTTTCTTCATGTGAGAGGGAGCGAGGTTGTCTTCTTCTTCCTCAGACTCGTCTTCCTCCTCATAGTCCTCTTCGTTTTCTTCATCGTTAGGAACATCACTGACATAGCCTTCCGCCTCAAGTTTCAACGACGTATAGCCTTGTTCAGAATAATACATGTAAGCCTCGCCATAGCGCAACGCTTCCAGTGAACCGTTCCACTCTCCATCATAGAATACAGCGAAGGCATCCAGGGCCACGATCATGTCGTCTTCATGGGCATTACTCACATAGTTTGCAATGGGATGGCTACAATAATAGGGGTTGCCGAACCAAGTCCATTGCTTTTCAATATTGATAGTGCCTCCAGCGTATGGTGCCATGATGCCTTCTGGTTGTTCAAACACATGGGAGGCATCTGCGGCCATGTGAATCTTGTAACATTCGTTTTGGCGAAGGCCGCTATCATAAAGCGAACCTATATAGCCATAATCGGGGTCGTTGAAAAGATTTTGGCTCTGAGAACGAACCTCATTGAGACTGGAACCAAAGGCAGCCTCAAGAGTTTTGCCACTGATGGCAGTTGGCTGATAGCAAGTCACCCATTGCCAACCTTCGGACAGTTGCAGGGGCACCACCACGTTAATTCCACCGATGGTCTTGGCAACGTCTTCAGGATGAATAGCGTTGAGGATAGATGTAGTTCCTGGGAAGAGTCCTTCAATGGGTATCTCAATGAAGGTGGCACCATCCTCCACCTTATAATTGCCCAATTGGGCAATGAGTGTATCGGCAATGGAAAGGTTGATGTTTTCTGAAGTGAGGACTGCACCTTCAGGCTGTGCTTTCAGCATGAGCATGGCCACGCTGTCACGACACACCTGCATAGACGTGACACTCATGGAGACGCCTGTGAGGGGAAGCGCTACATAAACCGTGATGTCCAGGGTAATGGTAGTATCAGCCTCGGTGTAGCAATTAAGATAAGTGAGGGAGGTGGTGATGACAGACGAACCCGTCTTGTGTGCCAGGAATATCTGCTGGCTGCTTGCCTCGTCATGGCGAGTGGAAACCACAGAAGGGTCACTGGACGAATAGCTCACGTTGATGCTGCTATAGTCGCTGGGACCTATGTAGATGAGACCGTTCACGTCATCAGTCACATCAAGGGTTTCCTGCCCGTTCATATATACGATAAGGCTGTTATCACCAGTAGTTATCAGTGTACGTGCGGGATTGATCACGCTGACAGTCACGCCCGTACTACGTATAGCGGGGTCTGCATCGGCTACTGCCACCACAGTGGCTACACCCTCGCTGATGGCATTTATATTGCCCGATTCATCGTTGAAAGTGAGCATGTCAGGCACCGTCGCCTGCTCCAGCTCCCAATGGAAGGTCTGTTTGCTTTCGACAGGCAGTCTGGTGATGAGTGCGTCGAGGCGCTCACGGATATCGATTTCCGACCGATAGACAATGATATGGTCTTTTGTGACCTTGAGCTCTTCTATGGGGATGCCTTGTCCCAGATAGAAGCGGAATGCTACGGGAGCACTCGGCATACCATAGGTGTAGTCGCCACGGAAAGTAATGGTCTCTTCCGGAGTGATATCATAGTCTTTACCAGAAACGCGGTCATGCATGATGAAGTTGACCGTCTGTCCTGTTTCATCAATGCCGCCCATGCCTACATCGCCCCAAATGCGGAACACAAGAACCTTGGTGTCGTCGGACAGGGTCAACGTTTTGCCCACGGCACGACATTCATCGCCTATGAAGGCACTTACTTCATAGTCCGTGTTCGCCGTCACGTCGGTCATGTCGCTAAGCAGTCGTGCATAGACCACGGTGCTGTAGCCGCCTGCCGCTGGGAGTGCTGCCGGAATGGAATGCCCCGCCCGCACCGTCATGGGGAGAGTGGCGAGCAGCATCATCACTAAGATGAGCTTTAATATGCCTTTCTTTTTCATTGCTGTCAGTCTTTTCCGCGGGGGCACGCCCGCATCATCAATGCACTTCGCGCGTGTGCGCGTTATATAATAAAAGGTAAATCTGCACGGCCGCCGAACGCAGAGCCGACGGCCGCGCAGAAGGAGAGAAAAGGGATTATTTCTTCACGATCTTACGGAAGCTTCCGTCTGCCATCCGTTCGATGCTGATGCCACGCTGGCTGCCGTTGATGCGGCGACCGCTCAGGTCATAGGCTTCTGAAGACTGCCGTGCAGCATCCACCTTGTTAATGCCAGTGGCAGCGCCAACGTTCAGTTTCACTGGAGCACGAAGAGAACCCTTGACCAGACTGAAGGAAACGGTGCCGTCTACAGGCATCATCTCGCCAGTATTGTTGTTCACCAACTTGAAGGTTACGGATTCGCCACTGGTGCCTACAGCACTGACGAACATCTTGCCATCCACTACCACACGGCCACGGCCACGGCACTCGTCATTGACGAAAGCACCCAGAGTGTAGTCTTCGGGGTTGTCGAGACCCTGAATCTCTGCGACCATAGACATGTTGTCTGCAAAGGCGTGAACGTCATATTGGAACATGTCGGCTACTGCACGGCGGGCAATTTGCCGTCCGGCTGCATCACCGTTGGTTTCACCCTCTGCGTCATTGACCACAGGTTCCAGATAAGGACTGAAGTTGAGAATTGTCTCTTCCACGCCGTTGCTGAAGTAGAGCAGGCCCTTGCCTTCTTTCAGAGCGAAGGTTTCGTCAGCCTTCCAGTCTCTCCCGTCGAAGGTGGCAAAGCTTTCCTGCGTTTTGATGAGGTCACCCTCAGCAAATTGGAAGTCTGGTCCAAACATGTCGCGAATGCGGTCAACGGTAATATCAAACTCATACGGATAGTTCACCCAGTTGTAGCCTGGATAGATGGTCTTGCTGGAGCCTTGCGTTGGCTTATTCGGCGACATCACGGCATCGCCACTCCACTTCACCGTAATGGCCTTGTTGGTCTTGACTTTGTACATGCCCTCGTCAGAATTCAGGGCTTTGATCTTGCCAACGTATCCATAGACGGGATCATTCCAGAGCAGTTCCTGCTGCGAACGGATTTCCACGATGTCGCTCTGTGTAAAGAGATCGTTCACTGCGCCTCCAGGAGTGACCAGAGACAGCCATGTCCATCCTGCGCTGAGAGCTTCTTCCTTGGAAATCGTGATCTGACCGCCGCAAAGTTCCTGGCCTTGATAGGTCACCATGAAGCTGGGAGTTCCGATATAGAGGGGCAGGATATGGAATACATATACCTTCTGTCCACTCGTAGCTGAACCTTCAGCATTCTCCTGTACGACTTCGATTTGTTTAGCATAGGGTAAAGCCTCAAAGCGGTTTTCAAACGCAATCTGCAGGTCGGCAGGATCGAAGGGCTCGTTGGCCGGGTTCGTTACATACACGTAAGCAGGTGTGTCTGAGCTTTGAATGCCTTTCTTGAAGTCTGTGATGCCAGAAGCCTTGGCTGTCACGCTCAGTGCACTGACGATGTTCACCGACACCGTGTAGCTGCTTTGGCCTTGCATAGCTGCGGAAGGAGTGATGCCATCCTTGAGGGCAACAGTCACGCGTACGCTGCCAATCTTAATGGCCTTGCCGTCTGCATCCACATACCCAGTTTCACCAAAGTCATAGGTTACCTCGCTCTTGCCGTATGCGCCCGGATCTGTTCGCGTAGGCCATTGCAGCGTCTGGTTCGCTGCGATAGCTTCATAGACATTGCTTCCGTAGTTCACCTCGATAGTCTGGTTTGTAGGCGCGATGGTCAAGGGACGTACATAGACGGTCACTTCTATCGAAGCAGGTTCGCCCTCATAGGACTTATCTGCCGGCACAATGTTCACAGTATATTTTCCACCTTCCGTAAACCTGCCATTGGTCAGCACATCTCCTTCGCATTCTAAACTATATCCCTTATTGCTGGCATCCTCTGGCAAGATGGTGATGTGGTCTGCCATGAATGATGCGAAGTCATCGAAGGCATAGAAATCCGTTTTGTCGAGGTCACAGGTGATGCTCGTCACCGTCACAGCCGTGATGGTCACACTAATGGTAGTCGAAATGGGGACGAATTGCCTGTTGACGCCTTTGGGATCACCATAGGTCACATAGAGAATCACACCATAATTGGCTTCTTCAGCGGGTGTGACGGTCAATTTGGTGCCATTGAACGACAGCTCATTCGTATAGTTTACATTCCACTCGTAATTGACCGGGCTGATGATAAAGCTCTCGCCAAGCGGCTCGTAAGCCCTGTCAGGCGTGCTGTAGGACAGCGTGATATACTGCGCCAGATCCTCTGTGTAGGGGAAAGCAGATGCAGCCTGGTTGATGGTGATAGTCTCAGGCAGCGTCACGTCCATCACAGCGTCCAGGTTCAGCGTAAGTTGCTGGGCTTCACCCGTGAAAGTCGCTTTCGTCTTGAACTCATACTCGATGTTGTCGTAGAAGGCACGGATCGTGATTTCTTTACCCACTTCACTTTCTTTGCCGTTCGTACCATCGTCACCCCATACACGCAGGACGAAGTATTCCGTTCCTATTGTACCTTCTGCAACGACAACCGGTTCGGTGGTATTGACAGATACACGGCATTCTTCACCGATGAACGCAGCCAGCTCCAGGCCACTGTTGGCTGTAGCAAGCTCACCATTGATGTTCACCTGGACATTAAGAGGCGTTGAGGTCGGATAGAGACGCTCTGGGTTCGACGGACCCTGCCAGTGTTGCGCCATTGCTGCCAACGGGAGCAAAAGCGCCATTGCTGTTAAAAGATTTTTAATGTTCATAAGGAAATACTTTAAAAGTGAGTAAAATACGTTATTTCAATAAGTTATGTTGTGGTTAGTGTGATAAAAAACAGCTTTCAGGTACATTTTAATGGCACAAAGTTAAACTTATTTTAAATATCAACCAAGTTTTTTTGAAATAATCTACGTTTTTATTAAAAAAAAGTATGACACTCATATCCTGCACGCATGAAAAGGAAGCCTTCACCAACCATGAAAAAGGCTCAGAAAGATGTCCTACTCAGGAATTTTCAAAAACGCCCATCACATCCATCACTCCTTCCATCAGCAATCATAATATCAAGTATTCATGAGTGATGGCTGGTAGTGATAGACGAGGGACAGAAGTGATGGATATTTTCCGTTTATCGCACTTCTTTATAATAATAATGTCAAATGCCGCTAGCATAATATGAGTCCACTTGAAAAAGTACTGAAAGGACTGTAGCACTCAGCCCAAGGCAGCGCCCTAAGTCATAATCAAACAGTTACATTACGCCCTGCAAAGGCGGAAGCATTTATTATGACTTTTTCAAGTGGACTCTAATACCAAGAAAACCCAAAGTGCTAATCTGATGACAAACTACCCCCTCTGGCCAAATATGCGCCCCCAAAATGTGGCAATAATGAGGACATTCATGTCAATCCACCTCTACCGGAGTCTTAACGGTCAGATGAAAGAGCGTTTTCCGTTCTCTCGCTCAATGAGCTCCCGCCGCCTCCCGCATCCCCTCCTCCTGCTTTTAGTGTCAAATCCCTCAATTCCTCACCTTTCACCTCAATCAGTTATTATACAGACGCTTATGGGTGAGGGATAGGTGAGGAATAGGTGAGGGATGGTGAGGGATTGACGAAAATGAAGATAGAAACACGCAGAAAATAGCCCCGATGCTACGGATTCCTCACCATCCCTCACCTATCCCTCACCGAAGTCTCACCCGTAAACATCTGTATGATAGCCGATTGATGTGAAAGGTGAGGAATTGAGACTTTTTTGAGAAAAACACATAGTATCAGGAGCGAAGAAGCTGTTCATGCCGCTGGAAGGTGTATGCCTTCCATGCGGAACGTGTACACCTTCCAGGTGGAACGTCTAAACTTTCCTATTGCTGTCCGGTAAACTTATAGTCGGTACCTCATCATGCCCTTCTATATAGGTTTTTATCATTGATTCCGCCTTAAGGAGGCTTGGAAGAATGGCCTAAAAGGCCAACAGCATATAGCCCAGGGCAGCGCTCTGGGTAGAAGGAGGTGAACGGAAGCACCCCGAAGGGGCAAAAAAATGATAATCAACGCTTTTTACCTTTCATGGCGACTTTACTCTATGCCCCATCCCCGGGGCGCTGCCCTGGGCTATGGGGTCATTGGCCTTTTAGGCCGTTTTTACCGGACTCCAATAATTTTCATATTTCATCCCCCCAATCCCCACATTTTCTCCCTTTTCTTTTTTCCCTTCCCCAACTTTTCGCTATCTTTGTCGCGCTTTCGGACATGAAGCGTCCTCCTCGCAGGCCGCAGAAACTCAGCGAAGGTGTCCGGATCAAATCTTATTGGAATTAGTAACTTACAGCATTAATGTTGTTGGTATATATCTGGGAACGTGAGAAATTCAAAGATATACATACTACCTAAACGACAAGTTAATGCCTATGCGATAGCGTAGGCACAACTTATCAGGTAGTATAGGCAATTCTCACGGCCTCCAGATATGGATAAGTAGCGTGACCTACGCTATTTCCATGTCCGGAGGCCTGCCGTTGGAAAAGCCTATAAACTTACCGATAACGTGTGTGCTGATTAAAAACGTTATCGCAACTATGTCCAGAATTTACGACAACATAGAGTCGAAATTCACACAGGGCTTGCAGAACATCATCACGAATGTGGGCGTGAAGCGTGTGGATTTCTGTGTCGGTTATTTCAATCTTCGAGGTTGGAACCTCGTGGTAAATCAGATTGATGATTTGCCTGGCGACTATGTCTATGAGGGCAATCAGCAGCAACTGCGCTATTGCCGTTTGCTCATTGGGATGCACCAGCCTGATCAGGAGCTGGTCCGTCGATTATACTCAGCACAGCATCTGCCCGACAGCAATTACGCAAGCCAATGCAAGATGGAGATTGCCCGTGATTTCAAACGTCAGCTCCTGCTTGGCCTTCCGACCAAGCAGGATGAGTGGACTCTCCGTCGCCTTTCTGCACAGCTTAAAGAAGATAAAGTATGCGTAAAACTCTATGTGGCTGAACCGCTCCATGCAAAGCTCTATCTTGCCCACCGACCCGATGACAACTTCAATAAGATTCAAGCCATCATGGGAAGCAGCAACCTCACCTACTCAGGTTTGACTAAGCAGGGTGAGTTGAATGCAGAATTTGGCGACAGCGATGATGCGCAGCGATTCTCTGATTGGTTTGAAGACCGTTGGAACGACCGCTTCTGCATTGACATCACCAAGGAACTCATCGAGGCGATTGACAACAGCTGGGCAGGCGAGGAAATCATACCACCTTATTATATTTATCTGAAGACAGCCTTTCACCTCAGCGCAGATGCTCGTTCGGGAATAAAGGAATTCACGCTACCTCCTGAATTCCAACGTGAACTCTTCGACTTCCAGCAAACCGCCGTCAAGATAGCAGCCCGCCACCTGAACAGCGAGAAACGTGGTGGGGCCATGATAGGTGATGTCGTAGGATTGGGTAAGACCATCACAGCCTGTGCCATCGCTAAGATCTATGAGATGACCTTCGCCAGCAGTACCCTTATCATCTGCCCTGCTAACCTTCAGGATATGTGGGATAAGTATCGTCGCCGTTACGACCTCAAGGCTGACATCTGGTCCATGGCCAAACCCATCGATGTGGACAATGCTCGCTACTACCGCTTGATTATCGTGGACGAAAGCCATAACCTGCGCAATGCTTCGGGCAAACGCTATCAGAACATAAAACAGCTCATAGAACATCAGGATTGCAAGGTCCTGCTTCTCACCGCCACCCCCTATAATAAGGATTTCTCGGATCTGGCAGCCCAACTAAAGTTGTTCATCAGCGAGGACGATGACCTTGGTATCCGTCCCGAAGAGTATATTCGTGAGTTGGGTGGCGACCGAGCCTTCCTGCAGCAACATTCTGAAGTCTTCATCCGCAGCATTAAAGCTTTCGAGAAGAGTCCTTATGCCGACGACTGGATGGAACTGATGAAGCTGTTCCTCGTGCGTCGAACACGTACTTTCATCAAAGAAAACTATGCCAAGACCGACCCGAAGAACGGTCGAAAATACTTGGAATTCAATGATGGGCGGCGCAACTATTTCCCTGACCGAGTTCCCAAGGCCATCAAGTTCAAGACGGTGAGCGGCGACCAATACAGCCGCCTCTATAGTGAGGAGATGATCAGCATGATGGAAGAATTGCGCCTGCCACGATATGGGCTCTCCGGTTACGAGGATATGGTCAAGATAACGACAGCCCCAGAGCGTGACAAGCGTCTGTTGGAAAACCTGTCCCGTGCCGGACAGCGGATGATGGGATTCTGTAAGAGCACCTTCTTCAAACGCATTGACAGTAGTGGTTTCTCCTTCCTGCTGACACTCTATCGCCACATTCTTCGAAATGCAGTCTTCATGTATGCCATCGAGAACAAGTTGCCATTGCCCATCGGCGACGAGAATGAACTACCCGAGACGTTCATCGAAGACGAGGATATTAATGATATCTTTGACCACGACAATGATGAGGAAGACCGCATGGGCGGCGACGGGTTGATAGAGATTCCGACCGACATGAAAATCTATATGGCGAAAGCCCGAGAATACTACAATATACTTAGTGGCAAGAACAATGTGGATTGGCTGGATTCCACGTATTTCAGACGTTCGCTGAAGACACATCTCAAGCAAGACTGCGAACGACTGATAAAGATGATAGAGCTCTGTGGCAAGTGGAACCCCTCTACCGACCAGAAACTCAATGAACTACAGGAATTGCTCACGAAACTGCATGGCAAGGAGAAAGTCCTCGTGTTCACGCAATATTCCGACACGGCCAACTACATCTATCGCCAGTTGCGGAGGCGTGGCTTCCAGCAAATCGGCAGAGCTACAGGCGCCAGTTCCAATCCGACCTCCATCGTCGAGCATTTCTCGCCATTGTCCAACAAAGCAGAGATCTCGGCAGCCAACGAACTGCGCATCCTGGTCGCCACCGATGTGCTGTCCGAAGGTCAGAACCTGCAGGACAGCCACGTCATCGTCAACTATGACCTTCCATGGGCCATCATCAGATTAATCCAACGTGCCGGCCGTGTGGACCGTATCGGTCAGGAAGCCGAACAGATCTTCTGCTACTCATTCTTCCCCGCTGACCAGGTGGAGAACATCATACGACTGCGTCAACGGCTCAACGACCGCATCAACGAGAATGCCAGCATCGTCGGCAGCGATGAGGTGTTCTTTGAAGGCAACGCTCAGAATCTTACAGATATGTATAATGAGAAAAGTGGGGTGCTTGATGACGATGAGGATGACAGCGATGTCGATTTGGCTTCCTACGCCTACCAGATTTGGAAGAACGCAACAGATGCCAACCCTCGCCTGAAACAGATTATTCCCGAACTCTCCGACGTCATCTATTCCACAAAGAAAGCTTCCGATGCGCTGCATGACGGCGTTATCACATACATCAAGACGCACAACGACTACGATGTACTCTCCTGGTACAACTCCAAAGGCGAAATCATCAGTCAGTCGCAGAAGAAAATCCTTCAAGCACTGGCCTGCGCAGCCAATGAACCTGCAGTGGAGCCCCTTGATAATCACTTTGACCTCGTGGAGAAAGCGGTAGAGAATACGAAGAACGAGAACACCAACGTCAGCGGCATCCTCGGTAATCGCTTCAGCACACGCTATCGGATTATTGACTTGCTGCAGAACTACTACGAACGCCCCCTAGACCTCTTCTTCTCTGAAGAGAAACGGCAGCTGCTCAAATTGGCCATCGACGACATCTACAATTTCCAGTTCGTAGAAAGCACCAAGGTCATATTGGGACGTCTGCTACGGGTCAGCACCAACGATGACATCGTAGATACGGTGCTGGAGATGTACAAGAACGGTACCCTCTGCCGCATTGACCATGACCATGCGGAGCACAAAGACCCCACCATTATCTGTTCGATGGGACTGAATTTTAACTAATAACTTGTCAACTCATCAACTCGTCAACTAACTCATGAACAAGCGTACCTTCACTGAGTATATTTCTGAATCCAACTTCCGCGAACTCTTCATTCGCGAAATGGGATGGAACAATCCTCGCGGGCAGCAGTCCTTTGACCTTGCCATCGAAGGAGAGAACTATTCCTTCCAGCTTATTGCTGAGCGCAATGGTTTCCAAGTCATGACGTGCCAAGTGGCAGAAATCCCCTCGTCCCCGATGTGCAAGAAGATAGACACCCGTTTGCGCCGTCAGGCAAACGATTACATCTGCATCTATCATCTCCTACACTCGCAGCATCATCTTTGGGTGGTGCCCGTGAAGAAGGTGGAGAAGCGTGACCTCGTGTTGGTGGAGTATGAGACGGCAGAGCGTGCAGGTTTCCTCTTCGAGAAAGTTGACGATCTCACCTTCGGCCTCGATGAGCGTACCACCATCATGGATGTGAAAGAGCGTGTGCAGGCTGGTTTTATCATCAACTCGGAGAAGATTACAAAAGACTTCTACACGGGCTTCCGCAAGGAGCACACCAACTTTGCCAAATATATCACGGGCATCGATGATGAGATAACCGACCTGAAGAAGAACCGCAACAAACAATGGTACACTTCCGTGATGCTCAACCGCTTGATGTTCTGCTACTTCATCCAGAAGAAAGGCTTCCTTGACGGAAACGTGAACTATCTGCGAGATAAGTTGGCTTGGGTGAAGGGGAAAAAAGGCGAAAACCGCTTCTACGGAACCTTTTATCAGGGATTCCTCTTGAGCTTATTCCACGACGGACTGAACTCGCCTCGCCATCAGCAGGACTTCGTGCAGAAGTACGGTCGAATACCTTATCTGAATGGAGGGATGTTCAGCATCCACGAACTGGAAGAGCAATATCCGAAACTCGATATTGCCGATGAGGCTTTTGAGAGTCTCTTCGCCTTCTTCGACCAATGGCACTGGCATCTCGACGACCGTCTCACGGCCAGCGGCAAGGACATCAACCCGGATGTACTCGGCTATATCTTCGAGCAGTATATCAACGACCGTGCCCAGATGGGTGCTTATTACACCAAAGAGGATATCACAGAGTACATTGGTCGCAACACCATCCTGCCGTTCCTGATGGATGACACGAAGAAAGCCGATGAGCGTCCGTTCAAGGCAAATGGCACTGTCTGGCAATTTCTGCGCGAGAGTGGTGACCGCTACATCTTCGATGCTGTAAAGAAAGGACATGACATCCCTATTCCAGAACATATTGCCGTGGGCATTGACACCTCGAAGCCCAACCTGCTGGAGCGCCGCAGCCGCTGGAACGAACGCACACCCGAGGATTGGGCGCTGCCCACGGAGATATGGCGAGAGACGATAGAACGCTTGCAACGATACAACAGCATCAAAGCGAAGATTGAGAAGGGCGAAATCACAGAGATCAACGACTTCATCACCTACAACCTCGACATCCGTCAGTTTGTGCAGGACTTCCTGGCTCAGACCGATGACCACAAGTTCGTGCTCCATTTCTACCACGCCCTCCAACGAGTCACCATCCTCGACCCCACCTGCGGCTCGGGTGCTTTCCTCTTTGCAGCCCTCAACATTCTGGAACCGCTCTATGAGGCTTGCATTGACCGTATGCAGGCTTGGGCATCGCAGAACCCCAACTTGTTCAAGGAGGATTTGCAGGAACTGAATGTCATATATCGCAGCAATATCCGCTATTTCATCTACAAGAGCATCATCCTGCGCAACCTCTATGGCGTGGATATCATGGTGGAAGCGACGGAGATTGCCAAACTCCGCTTGTTCCTGAAGATGGTAGCTGTGGTTGATGTCAATCCTCGTGATCCGAACCTCGGTTTGGAGCCGTTGCCCGACGTTGACTTCAACATCCGTTGTGGGAATACGCTGGTTGGCTATGCCACAGAGAAAGAGATGCAAGAAGGGGTGCAGTACATGGATTTGTTCGCTCAACAGGAGTTCGAGCAGAAAGTGAACGATGAGATGACTGCTGTTTCCAAAGCCTACGACACATTCAAGCATGTACAACTTGGGCAAGAAACGAACCTCCAGGTTTATAAGGAAGCGAAGACCGAACTGAAGAAACGATTGGCAAAACTCAACGAAATTCTTAACCAAACACTTCACACCGCCACTGCTCCAGGAATGGATTATGAGAAATGGAAGCAATCTCATCAACCATTCCATTGGCTTGCTGAATACTATGATATTATCAAGGGGAATGGGGGATTTGATGTGGTGATTGGGAATCCGCCATACATAGAATATAACGAAAGATCTTTCCAATATAAGATACTTAAATATAAAACCATTGATTGTGGCAATCTTTATGCGTTCGTATTGGAAAGAGAAAAACGTATAATCAATAATCATGGAAGAATGGGCAACATTGTACCAGTATCAATAATGTCAACTCCAGGATATTTGTCATTGAGAACTCTTTTATATGATACAGGAGATAATTATTATGCATCATTCAATATTCACCCATGTTGTTTATTTGATGGAGCCCATCCTAGGTTGTCAATAATCATAAATGACAATTCAAAGAGTAAAAATGTTTATGTTACACGATATCATAAATGGACAACAGATGAGAGGAAAAATCTATTCAATAAATGCTTCTATTATATGTTAGATAAAAGAATTGTAGATAATAGGATTAGTTCCACACTGCCCAAAATATCTTCATCTCTTGCATTAAAGATGCTTGATAAGATGTTGAAAAGTAAAGCCAGGATGGGAAACTATCTTGTTTCAAGAAGAGTATCAGGAACTGAATTCTATTATAGAAGAGCATTTGGAGCATTTATGCTTTTCTATGATAAAAAACCAATAATGTATGATGAAAACATGAATCTTATGGATCCGACAGAAATGAAAGTCCTAAGATTTGACAAACAATATGAAGGATTAATTCTTTCTCTTTATCATTCCAATCTATTTTATTGGTTTACATATACATTTAGTGACTGTCGAAATATTAATAAGCCAGAAGTTGAAGACTTTATAATAGATCTCCAGAAAATCCATTGCGATTCAGGCTCAGTGATATCATCTCTGTCGAAGAAACTCTCAACGGATTTACAGAAGAATTCCAAATATTTGGAATATAATTATTCTTCAGGATGGAGGAGGTTTCAAGCTTTTTATCCCCGCCTTTCTAAGCCCATCATTGACGAAATCGACAAAGTCCTTGCCAAGCACTACGGCTTCACAGAAGAAGAACTTGATTTCATCATTAACTACGACATCAAATATCGTATGGGCGATGAACTGAATGAGGAAGAGTAAGGGATTCAGGCCTAAAAGTAATAAAAAAACAAAAAAAATGGCAGCCAAATAGAGAAATAATTGCTAAAAGATTTGGGAGACGATGAAAAAGTGTATATCTTTGCAGCAGAAATCCCCCCTTGTATGCAAAATACTTGGGTCAGTTGTGAAAGAGCAACTTAGAAAAACCAATCCCGCTCGGGTGAGATATACCGAAGCTTAAGCCCCCGAAAGGGGGCTTTATTTTTAAAAGATTATGGACAAGAAAAGAGTAATTGTATATGTTGATGGCTATAACTTCTACTATGGCCTTAAACATGGTGGAAGTACGTGGAAGCGTCTCTATTGGCTGGATATCGTTAAGTTCTTTGAACGAATGATGCTCCCTGATCAAGAACTTGTAGAAGTAAATTATTACTCTGCTTGTCCCCTTGATGACCAACAGGCTGCAGATAATCAAGATGTCTTGTTTAGTGCCAATAAATTAAATCCAAAATTCAAATTGCACCTCGGACGCTACAAGAAAAAGAAGTTCAAGTGTCAGAACTGCGGCTATAAGATAAAGACTTATGAAGAGAAGGAATCAGATGTGAGAGTTGCTACAGGTATGCTTGTTGATATGTTTTCCCAGCGATGCGACATTACTATTGTAGTCTCTGCTGATAGTGATATGATTCCATCTGTAGAGATTATTAAGTCTTTCAATCCTACTCACCCTGTACATGCTTTTATTCCACCAAACCAGAAGTCATTTGCACTTGTTAGCAAGTGCGACACCATTGTCTGGTTGAGTCGCTATAAGGCTCGTTTTGTACAGAGTATGCTGCCGGATGAAGTTCTTCTTGAAAATGGCTACGTCCTTCGAAGACCTGAAAATTGGAGGTAGATGGAAATCCAGTATCTCGGCAACAAGGAACTGCTGAAGCTACCCAAGACAGCTTTCTTGGCATCAAGTACCATCCCTGTGGACATGGTGCTGAAGTGCTATGACTGGGCGGTGAAGATGAGGGATGAAGGACGGTGTGTCATCAGCGGTTTCAGCAGCCGATTGGAGAAGGATGTCTGGGATTTCCTCGTCAAGGGAAAGCAACCCATCATCCTTGTGTTGGCACGAGCCATGTACAAGACCATTCCCGCAAACCTGCAACCCCTCCTCAACAGCGGTCGCCTGCTCATCATATCCACCAGCAGCGCCACGCGCCAGTCGAAAACAACAGCCCTTGCCCGTAACCGCTATATCTGTGAACAGGCTGACACCATCCTCTTCGTCGGCGTGACAGAGAACAGTAGCCTATATCCATTACAACAAGAATTCAATCCGAAATCAACTTCCTTGTCTGTCACCTCCACGACCTGACCTACGATGAAGTCCTCATTATTTGTCGTCAGGAAAGCAGAGCATTTTGATTAAGCATACTCCCCTTTTGCCTCCGCTACGACAGGAACTGATGCCTGATAGATAGGGTAGGACTGATGCCTTGGAATCGTGATGATGTCTTGACCAAGAGCAACAGAAATCTTACAAAGGGTAGCCAATGTGAGGTTATGAGTTCCTGACAGCCAACGGCTCACTTCGGTTTCGGTCTTTCCCATCATCTGGGCAAAGTCCTTCTGTGACAACCCTTTGGCCTCAAGGACATCATAGATGCGGTTAGCAATTGAAACAGATAGTTCCATCTGCATCTTCATTTCTGGAGAATTGGTCTGACGAATCTCGTCAAGCATCTTGTTCGTTTTCATAAGTAGGTCGTTTTAGTCGTCAATAGAAAATTGAAGGTTTCCAAGCAACTGTGTCCCAGAGACAAATAATACTTTTTGATGCTCGAGTTGTTTCAACTGGATATCTATTATCTGTAATGTGCGAACACAACGATGCAGATTATCGTCTTCCTGATATGTCGCAGTACTCTTCAAGCCGTCATTGCCTAAAATGAGAACCTTAGATTGTATGTTCAGGTAAGTACAGGCGAAGATGGTGAGCCAGAAGGCATGTAAAATCCTCCCCTCCGAATTCTTAATAGGTTCCGAGGGGAGGTTCTCTCTTTTATGATTCAGTGCGAGTTAGAGCGAGTTGAATTAGAACTTATAGCGAAGACCTGCACAGAGGATGCCCTTCTCACCAAGACCGGCCTCTATGAATCCGCGGAAGACAGGACTTCCGAATTCCATGCCCAAAGCGGTGGCATGAAACATGAATGAAGCCAAGGTCTCATCTTTGGCTTTCGGATCAGAAGCCTTCAGGTTTTCATCACAAGAAACCGAAAGAATCATCAAACCGGCGGAGAGGGATGAATACATACCGAAATGTTTCTTACGCAACCAGTTGAACTTCACGGAGGGCATCACCGTGATGAAGGTCTCTCTCAAATCCTTCGAGCCGGTTTTCTCGTCCACAGCCTTACAGCCTGCCAGCTCAAAGATGCCACCGACAGCCATAACGGGCGTGATATGATAATAGTACTCTGCTCCGACAGGTCCCCACCAAGCGCTCCTGTCTCCAGCAGAGGCGGAAATCATGGACGAATAAACAGAGAGGATGTTAGAGGCCGATTGTATGCCATAGAACACACCGACCTCATGCCTCTGTTCGTCTTGAGCATTAGCACTTGTTGCAGCCATCATGGCGGCTACTGCCATCACTAAAATCTTTTTCATTGTGCTTATTTATCAGACGATGTGATCAATTGATTTTCTACACCATTGCCATTCCTCTTCCTGCGATATACTTCCCACCCAATCAGGCCGATGAAGAGAAGCAACAACGCAAAGAGGGAAATGTTTGCGATGGTTTCGGTGGTGCGAAGCGTCTGCGGGTCGAAATTGAAAGCAATGGTGTGCTTACCAGCTGGTATGACAACTGCACGCAATACATAGTCGGCACGACTGATGCCAGTTTCTTGGCCGTCGATGGTACAGCGCCAACCTGGATAGTAGATGTCTGAGAAAACAGCAAGTCCACCGTCACCATCTGACTCGAATGTCAGTGCATTGGCCTCATAGGCGGTAAGACGAAGTGAAGACTTTCCACCCTTCTGGGGTGTAATGGCAGGTATTTCTTGAGACATCACCGCAGTTGTTCGCAAATCCACTTGGCCGAGCGCAGCCAGTTCCTCGTCGGCATTGCCAACGACCTTTACATCCTTAACAAACCAAGCATTGCCCATCGCCCAAGGATTGCGGACAGGAAGAGTCTGTCCACTTTGCAGAGGTAGGATGGCATACTTCATGTTGAGCATATTCAGCACGGGGAAGAGAGAGTCGCCACGCACGCTGTCAAGACGTCCAGAAGATTGAGCTGTTGCCTGCTGGAAGGCAATGAGCTCTGATTGGATATAAGCCTCTATAAGTTCTTGATAACGACGAAGCTTGGCTGCATGATATCCTCCGATGGACTTGTGCCAATAGCTGGTGGAGTTGTCGTTGAAAGTGGACACGGCCAAGTTGGCCACGCGATAATAGGTGTCTGGATCCTGAAGAATCATTTCATCGGTAGGTGTCTTCTGGAAGAACTGTGCTGGAGGCTGAGGAGCCGAAAACATGTCATCACTGAGATAACGCTTATTGACATCCCACATATCGGCAGTGCAGAGCACAATGAGACATGCCACCACCGCCCACGCCTTAATCTTCTTAAAATAATAGGCAACCAAGACAGCACAACCTACACAGATGATGAGCAGTGAACGCCCGGCATCTGCCGTGAAGACGGCACGGCGCATTTCTGACAAGTTAGCCAATAGACCAGAAAACATATCGGCGGGAATATAGCCTTGTCCGACAGCATTGTTCAGCATGTTCATCTCGTTGGAACTGATATAGTTGCCAAAGAAGACATCGGGCATCAGCCAGAAGAGGGAACAGGGACCTGCTGTGAGGAGGAAAGCAAAAAGCCCCCCTCTAACAATTTTACGTTTTTCGCTCTCAGGCGAATTGGACGAAGGGCTCACAATTTCCTTGAGCGCCAACATGGCCAAGAGAGGGATGGTGAACTCGGCAATAACGAGGATCGAGGCGACGGTGCGGAACTTATCATACATCGGAACGTAGTCGAGGAAGAAGTCGGTCCACGGCATGAAATTCTTGCCCCAAGCAAGGGTAATGCTAAGAAGCGTTGCTATAAAAAGTGCCCATTTCATCGGTCCTTTTACGATGAAAAGGCCCAAGACGAAGAGGAAAAGGACGAAGGCACCAACATACACGGGACCGCTTGTTCCCGGTTGCTCACCCCAGTACTGACTGAGGCTCTGATAAACGGGTGTGTAAAGCGAATTGGCCTTCTGCATGGCTGTCTTGCTCTCAGACATAGACAGAAAGTGGTCACCCTTGTTGCTGGCACCACCTTTGGTGTTGGGTATGAGCAATGTCCATGTCTCCCCGATGCCGTAACTCCATGCAGTGATGTAGCTTCGTTCGAGGCCGCTTTGGGTCTGGTCTTCCTGATTTTTGGTCTTCTGTGTCAGTTCACTCTTGCCTCGCATACTCTCCTTGGAGTATTCCCAAGTATGGTAGAGGTTCGAGATATTGACAGCAGTACCGATGAGGCAGCCAAGGACGAAGACCGCTGTGGCACAGGCCCATTGCCGGATTCCTCCCATCCCTGACTGAAGGCGTTGTGCCTGTATGGCTTCACAAAGGAACGCCAAAGCCATCAAGGCGATGACGAAACCGAAGTAGTAGGTCATCTGCACATGGTTAGACACCACCTGCAATGCCATGAAGAATGCGGTTACAAGCAGCCCCCACAGATAGCGACCGCGGTAGCAGAGCACCATGCCTGCAATGGTTGGCGGAATATAGGCCAGCGTATAGAACTTCCAAATGTGCCCGGCAGCAATTATAATAAAGTAATAAGACGAGAAGGCCCAGAGCACAGCTCCAAGAGCTGCCATCCACGCTTTGAAATCGAAGACGCGAAGCAAGATGTAGAAGCCCAACAACATGACAAAGATGTAGCGGACATAATCTGGCAGGTAAAGGCGATAGAACTTTTCCAGTTTAGACAGTTTCTCCGTTGACGGATAAGATGGGGCTATCTGATAGGTGGGCATCCCCGAGAAAAGGGTGTTCGTCCAGCGTGTGCGCTCTCCGTTGTGCTGGGCACGATAGTCTTCCATCTCGTGAACAGAACCAGAACCGCCACTATGGTCATGCCCCGTCAAGATATAACCATTGCTGACAGGGCTGGCAAAATAAGCGAAGGAAAGAGCGGCGAAGAAAAGAATGGCCAGAAGGTCATTGATCCATTTTCCACCTTTCACCTTAACGGCGGAAATATTACTATTAGTCTGGGTTATACTCATATCTATATGTCTTTTTGATGGTATCGGTTAATAGAAAATGTGAGAAGCGCAGGACGAGCCGAGCACTTCTCACATTCTTTGATTTCACTTCTGAAGTGACGTCCCGCTCCCTCGCTGAGAGGGCTGGGAATCTTCTTACTTACGCAGACCCAAAGCCTTGACGATAGCACGGTAGCGGCTGATGTCGCGCTTCTTCAGGTAGTTGAGCAGGGAACGACGCTTACCGACGAGACCCGTGAGGGCGCGCTCTGTGCTGTGGTCCTTGCGGTTCTGTTTCATGTGCTCGGTCAAGTGAGCGATGCGGAACGTGAAAAGTGCAATCTGACTCTCGGCACTGCCAGTGTCGGTAGTGCCTTTTCCAAACTTCTCGAAAAGTTCGGTCTTCTTAGCTGAATCTAAGTACATTTTGTTTTTGATGAATGAAGTTAAAAATAAACATCCTTCAGGTGGTGAGCCGTCGTCATCAATCGTCGTACACCCACCCTCAAATGCACCCGTGTTTCGGGATTTGCGGGCGCAAAGGTAAGCATTATTTTTGGAAGCCACACCATTTTAAGCCTGTTTTTTTATGTCAGCATCCTTTTTTCCTCTTTTTACACCCATTAGCCAATTTTACCTCCACGTTCTCCATAAATACCCATTGGAAACAGCCTTTTCTGGCTTCCACGGACGCTTTTCCTTGCAGAACATCTCGAATTTTCCACACTTCTTCTATGGTATATTTTCAATAACAATCTTGTTTACAGGATATTTCAACACAATAAGTAATAAGACGTTTTCCACACCTTTTCTTTGGCCAGCCCAAGAAAAGGCTGTATCTTTGCCGCACAAAACCTGAACATGATTCGCCATGCGCAAACGCGGAATCCACTTTTTTGCCATCCTCGGCTTGCTCCTACTGACGACCGCTTGCCGAAAGACATCCAACCCGAACCTTCTGTTAGCCCAGGCTGAGAGGTTGGTGATGACGTCGCCTGACAGCGTGAAAGCATACGAAGACTTGTTGCGCGCTGCCATCTTAATGGCTGACGAACAAGAAGATTGGCACACTTGCTCACGCGCTTGCCTGTTGCTCTCGCGGCAAGTGCAATGGACGCATGAGAACGAAGCTCTAAGCTTAGCATACAAGGCGTTAGATGCGCACCGCCGAGCAAGCATCGGCGGGAAAACAGACAGCGCGGAATGCCTGCGCCTGGATATTCTATTGGCTATGGCCGGCTACTTGCAACAAACGGGCGAAAACACGCGTGCGCGCTCAACTTTAAATAGAATTCTTGTTGATGCCCGACAGCTTGGACTCATCACCCGCCAGAATGCAGCTTTGGGGCAAATGGCTCATCTCTGTTTGAACGAGGGGAATCCTCAAGAAGCGCTGGCCTTGGCAAAGCAGATGCACCTAACGAACGATGCAACGACAGACCTTGAAGCCCAATTCATCTTGGCCAACTGCTACCTGCAATGTGACTCACCGGAACAAGCACGACACATCTACAATCAGTTGGACACACGACAGAACTACAAAGCTCGTTATGTTGCCTTGAGACATCTGGCCGAGATTGCCATGATGCAACGTGACTATGAACAAGCTCCCCTGCTGGTGGACACGGCCTTTGACAGTGCAGAGGAGGTCTTCTTCCAAGCCCTGCGTCAAAAAGACGAATACCATCGTGCTGTTCTTGAACAGGAACGTGCCGCTGAAAAGATAGCTTCTCGTCAACGGCTGATTCAAGGTTCATTGGTTGCTTTCGGGGTGGTGGGATTACTGACAATCCTCTATGTGGCCAGCCTCCATCGCCAACGCCAAGCCGTGCAAAGGCAGCGGTTGGAAACGGCACAACGCGAGCGCGAACTGGCAGAACAACGGCTGAGGCATGAAGCTGAACTACGTCGCCGTGAAACCGCAGAAAGGGAAAGGGAAGCTCGCGAGGCAGAGGAACAGTTGACGCGTCAGAGAAGCATGATACGCCTTTTACAGAACTTCATCATCGAGAAGAGCGAAGTCATCAACCGCCTTAGAGCAGAGGGCAACAAGAAAATACTGCTCAGTCACCAAGACTGGGCGGAAGTAGAACAGACATTAGACAGCATCACGGGTGGCTTCGTCGCCCGGTTGCGCACACAACATCCCGGATTCAGCGAGGAAGATGTGCAATTGTGTATGCTCACCCGCATGAATTTGCCGAACCAGAGTATTGCACAAATCTATCTCATCACCGTGTCTGCTGTCAAGCACCGCAAGTTGAAACTGAAGAAAGACGGCTTTGGCGAACGGAACCCTGAGCGACCGTTAGACGATGTCGTCGCAAACATCTAATGAGCTGAATCCAGATATGCTTTCGATAGGACTCATCATATTGCAAGTGTTCACGATGTGGCAACCGAAAGCCATCCTGGAAACGGATGGTGGAACGGCTCATCTCAAGACCGTGGAGCTAAAAACAACGGAGACGCTCGTCACATTCGAAGCCTCTTCGTCGTCCTCAGTGTTCCCAATCCTGTCCACAGCGTATGCTTCAGACGAAGCCGACATCCATCACCCATTGCTACGCCATGAAGAGAAGGGCACGACTATCACACTTGTCTTCGAAGCCTTACCACAGACAACACGCCTTTTCGACATCGTGGCAGACAGCTCACACCGATGGATGGGCATCCACAGCAGCATCCACACCCTGCAACTGCCTCATGCCCGCCCACGGTTTGATGCAGAGGCTACCCTCCCCGACTCCATCGAGCAGATTCTACAGGACAATGCGTTGGCAGATTGGTTCAATACCGGTTCTCCCAACACAGCCATCCGTCGTCAGCTATCTCTTTTCCAAGACTATGTAGTTTGGAAATGGCACCTCTCGCCTCATGCTGCATTCTTGCTTCAACGCTCACACGAACAGGCAACGATGCCGATCACGGAAACGCCCTCTCACGAAACAACGCTTCACACAGAAACCCGCCAATTGCCTCCACTCCCTATGGCACCACGTCCCAAGACGCCTCTCCTGCGACGCCTTTTCAAGCGAAAGGAAAAACCAACAGCTCCTGCCGAAAAGACGAGCAAGCGAACACGCCCCCTCTCACGCTTCGAACAGAAAATGTTGCAGGAAAAGAGAAAACAATGAATCGTCTCACTTTGATATACCTTTAGCCATGTTACGTTTACCTTACCCCCATCGTGCGTCTGTGCTCTTCCTTCTCTCGTGCCTCACAAGCTGTCTGGCCATCGCCCAAACCACATACACCGCACGCATTGTGGATGCCGAGACGGGGGAACCTCTTCCCCTCGTAAATATTTATCTTTCTGAAAATCAAGGCACCTTGACAAACTTCGACGGCGAATTTAGTTTAGAAGCGCAACCCGAAGACCTCCTCCGCATCACCTGTATCGGGCGACAGAGCATCGCCCTTCGTGCGGGAGAACTGCCGGCGGTTCTGCGGATGCAGATGCTTTCTTCGACACTCTCGGAAGTGACCGTCCACGCTGTGGAGGGAACCATTTTGGAGATTGCTCGACGCATGGAAAAGGCCTACGGACGCAAGAAGTACAAGGAAGCTCAATATTTCTACCGCCAAACGTCTGTGTTGGCTCAGAAACAAGACATTGTAGAAGCATTTATCGGTGCCAAGGCTGCCGTGAACTTGCGCGACATGGAATTCCTCTCAGGCCGTCACGGTCGCCTCAGCGAAGCCGCATGGTCACGTTCATCCATCAACGAGATGAATATGCACCATGTGCTGGAGGTGGGGCCGATGACGAAGAATGTTCTTTTCTGGCACAACCTTGTCACACCCCTGCCTAATCAGTCATCCGAACTTCAAAGGATGCGAATACGTGGAAACGCACTCGTCATGGGCAGTGGGCACAAGTCCCGAAACGGCATTGAGTATCTGCAGACCTACTATGACATCACCATAGAGGATATGGACGGCGACGGCCAACAGCTATACCGCATCCAGCTTAGACGCCGTGAAGATACAGAAATCAAAGCACCCATCATGACGGGCACGCTCTATGTGGACCGTCCCACCCTCAGCGTACTGGCCTTCGACGGACGCATAGAAAACGTCTCCATCCGTTTCGGAAAGGGCAACCTGCGCAGTGCCACCACAGTGCCTGTCACCCTGGATTTTCACATCGACTATCGCTATGACCGGAAATTCCCAGAGGTGGCAGACCTCTCGATGCAAGCTCAATGGGGAGACTTTCAGACACGCACGCTGCTCTTCAATGTGAACGGACAGAAACGCCTGAAGAACAAAAAGGGGACACATGCCCGAGAGAACATGCTCGTGAGCATCGACAAGGCAGGCTACGACAGCACTTTCTGGGCCAACAACGAAGTGGTGAAGCGAACCGCAGAAGAAGCCGCGATTGCCGCAGGAACCGTGGAACGTCAACAGGCGCGACTCGACAGCGCAGCCACGGCACAAGCGGCTCTACCGCCATTGGAAAGGCTCGCCGACCGCCTGAAACGATTCGGGAAAGCCATTCCCCAGGAGAAAGTATTCATCCACATGGACAATACCAGCTACTTCCTCGGAGACACCATTTGGTTTGCAGCCTATACACGCCGCACCAACAACGACACCCCCAGCCGCATCAGCCGCGTGCTCTATGCCGAGCTATGGAACCACGATGGATATCTCGTTGAACGCAAACTCGTGGAAATGCAGGATGGACGAGGCAGAGGATTCTTCACTCTGCCAGACACGCTCTATAGCGGGTACTTCGAGCTGCGCGCCTACACGCGCTGGCAATTGAACTGGGGACAGACAGAGCATTTCCACAACTGGCAGAGCGAATACTGGTTCTACAACAAGGCGATGGCTAAAGATTTCTTCCGCGACTACGAGAAGCTCTATTCGCGTGTCTTCCCCGTCTATGACAAGCCCAAACAGCCGGGAGATTTCTACCGCGACATGACTTTGCGTCCTTTGCGCCGTTATTTCAAGAGTGAACCCAAACCTGCCGAGCTGCGCCTCTCGCTCTTCCCCGAAGGCGGGAACCTCGTGGCAGGAGTGCCATGCAGGGTTGCCTTCGAAGCAGCCACGAGCGAGGGCGAAGTCAAAGACGGAACAGTGTTTCTGAGAATGAAGAGGGAAAAAGGAAAAGGTGAAAAAGGGATGATGAAAAACGACAAGGGCGAAGTGGTAGATAGCGTGGAAACAGAGAACCGTGGACGAGGCACTTTCGTCTTCACACCTGAAGAAGGACGGAAATACGAAGTAGTGTTTCGCGCAGAAAAAACTGTCGTACAAGCAATCAACGACGTGAAAGCCGATGGAGTTTCCTTGCAAGTGAACCTCGATAGCCTGACTGGCCAGTGGACGTTCAATGTCCACGCCGCAGGAAAGACCTCACGGCAGCCGCTGGGATTGACGGTGATGCACGAAGGGAAGATGCTGATGTTTGAAGAAGTCCAGAAGCCTCAAATTCTTTTCATGCCCTCCCCTGCCCACCTGGGCATCCACCAAGTAACGGTCTTCGATTCCATCGGACACGTCTATGCCGACCGCCTCTTCTTCGTGACACGTCCCGACCTCTCGCAACCCACTCTCCAGTTTACAGGGCTCAAGGAACAATATCAACCCTATGAGCCCGTGGATCTCGACGTCACATCCGCACACCTCATGCCAGGGCAGACAATCTCCGTCGCCGTGAGAGATGCGGCCCATTCCGACCACACATTCGACAGCGGCAACGTGATGACCGAGATGTTGCTGGCCTCAGAAATAAAAGGCTTTGTGCCACAGCCAGAGTATTTCTTTGAGGCCGATGACGACGAACACCGTCGTGCCCTTGACCTGCTGATGATGACACAGGGATGGCGGCGATTCAACTGGCAAGACATGGCCGTCAAGGGGGCTTGGGAACTGACCCATCCCGCCGAACACACACAGATGGTCACTGGAACTGTCAACCGTTACTATGCCAACCTCGACAGTTTCGACCCCATCTATGACCGTGTGCTGGCCGAACACGAACGCTTCATGCGACAATTCGACACCCCTCTTTCAGAACAAGACTCTTATCGAAACTCCGACCCTTATAACTTCGGCAGCAGCAACTCCGGATACTATGCACACAGTTATTACAACAGCCCCTCTTACGGCTGGGACCATAGCGTGGGAAACCGAAGCTACGGATGGAACCTTCGCAAAGACAACCCGAGGAACAAAATGCCAGAATACTTCAGCGAAGAAAGCACGCCTGCTCCATTCCAACCGCTCCGCCAAGAATGGCGAAACGACGACTACAATGTTCTCAATTTCAGAACAGCTGACAGCTATCGAGAACGCCGTCGAAACAAGATGACGCAAACCGCACGTCAGTATCTTGAAGAGGGAAGCGTGAAAAAGGAAGTACGAGTACACGCGGAGTTTGTCAACACAGCCAATGCAGAAGATTTCATCACAGGCGACACCGAGACACGGAAAGGACGCTTCCAAATCGACCTCCCACGATTCAAAGGACAATGCATTTTCTTCCTTGGAGCCAGCGACACCACAAAATGGAACAAGAAAGAACCTCACGCTTGGGTGAGGGTTGACCCCACGGACGAATATTCCCACAACCCAACCTTCCCAGAATACTACATCCGCCTCAACCTACCTTACCCCCGCTGGGTGAAACCCTACACCTACTACCAGGTACACAATGCACCTACTGTTCCTCTCGCTGTTTCCTCGCAAGTTTCTTCCTCCCCAAAAGCCAATACAACCGCTAAACGGCAGTTACTCACCGACGGCAACAACCTCCTCCAAGAGGTTACCATTCGCGCCCGACACGGAGGACTGCGACGCATCGACTATTCCAAACCCGCGTACGTTCTCGATGCCTATCAAGCCTTGAACCTCTCTATGGATGCAGGACTCATCGACTACACCTTCAGTGCACACGAGGTGGCCACCAAGGCAGCCATGAGCCTTATCGGGGACATGGGCATGGAACGGCGTTACAACATCGACACCAGCGAAGGCCAACAACCAGGACTCTATCGTGGACCACTCGAACAAAGACGCTGGAACCTCTTGCCCTACATCGATAAGATGTACATCTACACCGACTATTCACCCAGACGCGAAGGCGACGAACGCTATGAGCAGAGCAACCAGCCAAGCGTGCGCATAGACCTACGACGTTTCCCCGACGGCGGACAACGTGTCACCTACATTGACCGACGCTACATCCTCAACGGATTTGCCCAGCAAGCAGACTTCTACAACCCTGACTACCAACGCACACCGCCAACGTCCCAAACCTGCGACTATCGACGAACACTCTATTGGAATCCCGACTTCAAGCTAGATGCCAACGGACGTGGCCACATCCGCTTCTTCAACAACTCACGTCACACAAGCCTCGACATTGACGCTGCTGGCCAAACCACGCAAGGAGGACTGCTCTACAACCAATAGAATGACACAAGGTGGATTCTTTTCATCTAATTGGGTCCACTTGAAAAAGTCCTGAAAGGACTATAAGCACATAGCCCCTCTAACTGTTGCATCTTTGAAATGCCAGTGTATAGAAAGGCAAAGTAGAGATTGTATGCAATTTTCCTCGTACACCTATATTTGTGAAAAATCCCTCACCCCCTCACCGAACGACATAATCTCTTGAAAGAAAGGCGCTTGCAGGTGAGGGATTGGTGAGGGATTGGTGAGGGGAGGTGAGGGATTTATATTAACCAAATGAGAATGAGGCAGAAAGCGCTCGATAATTAATTCAAGATTCGCAAGTAGTATTTAACGGCCTAAAAGACCAGTTAATACAATAAACTTGCTCATCTATCCGAAACTTGAATACATTACGATAAATAACGGTAATTCGTGTCTCATAAATAGCGATGGAATCTTCATGAATAATGGAGAAAACCCTCACCATCCCTCACCATTCCCTCACCATTCCCTCACCTGTAAATATTTCATAGACTGCATCTTATCACCATCGGTGAGGGATTGAGGCTTTTTTTGACACTTTTCATGTGTATGCATCTAAAAGTCGGAAGGTGTACACCTTCTCACAGACTCGTCTATACGTTCACGG
>JAGCPY010000066.1 GCA_017965425.1 Bacteroidaceae bacterium
ACAGTCCGAGCACCACCTGTGATTCTGCCGTCTTACCATCCTTCGAGAAGCCCGGTTCGCGCAGGACATCCGTCTTTGAGGTTTCGAAATATAGCGTACTTACATCGTAGAACATCAGCCCGATGCTGCCTCCGAGAATCTTTCGCGTGTGTTCAACGCTGATTTGCTGAACCAACTCCTTCTGCGTATTGTAGAGTTTGTCCATGTAGCGGTAGATATGGTTGAGATCGATGTCTTCATCGTAATACGACTTCAGATAGGAGACTGTAGCAAGCTTGCTCCTTGGCTGCGACACTCTGGCAATCACCAGATGACGGAGAATCTCATCAGGAATTCGGTTGAAGCCGATGCAGTCGTATATCCGATTCAGCAACAGCTGGATGCCGTTGATCATAATGGCATCCATGTTGTCAAGCACACGAGCGGTCTCTTCCTGTTCTTTACCGCACACGTCATCGAAGTCCAACTCCTGCTGGCCACCATGTTTGCGAATCCAGTCATGCGCCTTCAATAGCAGGGCATCGGCTTCCTCATCAGTTTCTACTGTGCCCATATTGTGGACATACCTTGTCTTGCCATGCGACTTGCTCACAACGACCACACTGATCGTACCGGAGCGGTTGGGTTTCTTGCGTGGATACATGGCGCAAAGGTAGTAATTTTTCGGCTTGCGACACCCAAAGACACCCAACAAATCTCTCAAAACCCCTTTAAAACCGTAGGTGCCATATTATGGCACAGGACAAGTGATGAAGTCAGGTGTAGGTGAACTTCAGCCGTCGGTGTTCCTCGTCGCTGTCCGTCACCTCTGCGGTCATGTCAGTGATTAGCACATCCTCTAACGAACCGTCTTCCTCGAAGCCCTGCAGTCCGGTGACACGGCAGAACCTGAATCCCTTTTCTTTGGCCAGCTTGTTCTGCTCGGTAAGTTCTTGAAAGAACGCCGTGGCGTTCCAGTTGAAGTTTGTTATCATTTGAAGGAGATTTGAAAATGAAAAGTGAAAAATGAAAAATTATATTGGGGGCATGGGGTACTCCCCATAAACACCTTGGGGCTTGGGCAACTCCCAAAAACACACTATCGGAGATATGGGGCTTGGGGACTCCCAAACAGCTTGCGTCCTTCTGATTGGGGTTCTTCGCAGAGCGAAGCGGCAAAGCCGAGCGCGGGCATTCTCCCGAATAGCGGCAGCGTCTGTCTTGGGGGCATGGGGTACTCCCCATATACACACCATCGGAGATATGCCCCGAACAAGTTTACTTGTTAATCTTCCGAAGCTCTTCATATTCTTTCGCTTGTGCATTGAGTTCTGTAAGGGCTCTCCAAGTGTCCAATTGAAGGACTTCGGCTTCTTTTGTGACATCACCTTTGGTGAGGGCACGTATCTGAGCATCCATCGATTCCTGAAGATGGATCGACAGCGAGGCACTGCCGAGCATATTCCCCAGCTTGGGGTCAAAGGGCTGGAATAGATGTGTGAAGCGGCTGCGTAACATCGTCTTGACGGAGGCGAACCAATAGAACACCGCGACAGTCTGCGTCTTGTTGAGCCGGATGTCTTCAGCATCGTAGAGAATCGCTGCCATCTGGCGTATGATGTCCTCATCCTGTGTCTGTAGGAAACCTTGGTAGAGGTTATCCAGACAGAGATACTTTTCAAAGGGCACCCCCATCAGGTCTGCGGGCAATGACTCATGTCCGTCAATGCTCTCAGCCTTAATGGGAACAGGTGGCAGTTCATTCAGGAAAGACAGTTCGGTAGCGGCTGCTGCCACTTGCGAGGCAGACAAGATTCCTTTTTGCTTGCCCAGTTGAACGAGGAAGTTGTGCTTGCCCTGTGTTGCCAGAACCTTGATGCCGCTCCACCGGATTAGGCAGAAAGAACGGATAGCGGCAGCGTCATATCCTTCTGAAAGAAGGAAATAAACATATAGCTGCTGCGCAGTTGTCAACTCATCCCAGGCCTTGGGTAGTGACAGAGAAAAAGAAATAGCTGTTTCCATACTGCAAAAGTACGGTAACAGCCATCAATGCGAAAAGACAAAAAAGCAGATAATAGAACACAAAAGAGACTCAATTCTCTAATTAGTGTTAAATTGTAAAGCTGAATAATCATTCTTATTGGTGAAAATTACCATATTTGGGAATTTTACTTTACCTTTGCGGCGTCGTTAGACAATAAATTACATCCTTATGGTAATAACATTCAGAGATGATGCATTATCTGAACTTTATACAACAGGAAAGACCAATGACCGGAAATATAAGCAAATCTGCAAGAACAAAAGACTCATAGATGGTTATATCCGCGCTGTAAATATCATGTACAACGTAGATTGTACTGCGAAATTGTCAGCATTTAGTTTTCTTCATTATGAGAAGCTAAAGTACCAACGAGATGAACCCAAAAGTTCTGTACGACTTGTAAATGGTTTGGTTGAACGCCTGTTGTTTACGGAAACAGAAGATGGCATCGAAATAGAATTAATTGAAATTGATAGTACGCATTATGGCAACAAGAAGTAACAGATTAGTTCCTGTCAGGGCAATACATCCAGGAGAAATCTTGCGTGAAGAGTTGCGGGAACGTGGTATCAAGCAGAATGAATTTGCCCAAATGATAGGTGTGCAAGCTACGCACCTTAATGAATTCATCAAAGGAAAAAGGAATCTGAGTGAATCCTTGGCCATGAAGTTGGCGCAACATTTAGGTATCCCCTATCAAACCTGGATGAGTCTTCATAGCGGGTATATGTATGATTGCCATGCAATATCAGAACAAAAGACTCTCGAACAAGAAGCATACGATTTTGAGGCAGCCTGCGCCGAGGTCTTCAATATCCGATTGCTATATAGCAAATTGGAAATGAAAATGCTTTCTATTGTTGAGAGGGTGAATCTTATCAAGTCAATGTTCACTTTTGATTTGCTTTCCCCTGCTGAGCTTCAACTTCAAGTAGCTGGATTGTATAAGCATAGCGAGAAAGTTCAGATTGATGAAAAGAACATGAGGACATGGTTGATTCTCAATTGGCTGGAATCCCACAAGACATCATTACAGGTACCATATAGTAAAGGGAATGGTTTGAAAGCGGCCCATGAAATAGCTACAATGGCAAATCGCAGAATCCTTTCAACAGCAAGCATGAAAGAAACCCTCAACCGATATGGCATAACTTATATTAAAGTTGACAAATTAGATCGGGTCCCCGTTGATGCTTATTGTTCCTTCATAAATGGACATCCAGTGATTACTGTTACATATCGTTATAATGATATGGACAAACTCGCTTTCGATGTGCTACATGAACTATGCCACATAGAGAAGCATCTTTCGGATGAGAATCAGGCGTTCATAGCCATGGAGGGGACATTGTATTCCACAGACCCCCGTGAAAAAGAGGCAAATGAATTTGCCAGACAACATTTAATACCCGATGAAGTGTGGAATGCCATTCTTAAGGTTGGAAGTAAGAGCCTATATCCCTATCAGATTGTCAAGACGATTGCACAGGAGGCTGAGCGGCGAGGGATAAGTCCTTCCATTGCTGTCTCAAGATATAAGCACGACACCAATTGGTATCAGACATCATCCTATAAATCTCCAAAGATATATTAATGTTCAAGTGGGTCTATGAGAAACAAATAGACCCACTTGTTTTATGTAGTTTCTTTTAGAAGAAGTACCCCTGTGCTTCCTTCTTGTTCTCGAATATGGGCGGCTCGAACAATTTGGCCGTGTCGGAGCTATGCCATTGCGGGAATATGTCTGTCTGTGAACGGATGACGTTCACCAAGTCTGACATATAGCGATGGCGAATGGGGTTGCCATTCAGCTGTGATACAATCTCTGCTGTAAGGTGTGTTAGGACGTAGGCACGGCCAGACTGTTCGGCGGGTGACAGTTCGGCATAGCCGATGCCAAACTGATACGTATGCAGATGTGCCAGCAATTCAGGACTGATGAACGAGTTAGCCAGTTCATCCTCAATCTGAATGATGCGAGGCACCAGTGCGCGGTAAGCCACAAAACGATGCTCGCAGATCTGCAGCTGATGACAGACCGAGATATTGGGAAGCAGGGTCTGCGCCCAATATCCGAACACTTCCGACTGTTGCCAGTCGGCGCGTTTGAATAGTGCCTTCTGCAGAAGTATAATGGCATCGTCGCGCTGCATCTCTATTGAGCCAATCAGTCTATCGACGCGATCACGCGAAGCCGGGGCGATATTCTGATTGCTGACGATGCCGAATCCGTTAGGTGTCAGTACCAGGTCCAGGGACGGTATGGCGTGAATGAGGGCATGACAAACCACGATGCGGCAGCAGAGTGGTCTATTTGCGCCCTCATTCTCAGCCGTGATAGCGGCCAATGGTGCTGCACCTGTGATATAGTTGGCCAGCCATGTTTCAGCCTCTGAGAGATAAGCACTCAGCTTCTCGAAAAGCGAGGCTTCCCCCTCGACAGTGACGAGAGCATTGGGAAAAAAGGAACGGAGTTCCTGGTCATTTGTGATTAGCATAGGGCAATTTATTATTGACGATTTATAGATCAATGCCTATCAGCCTTGCCGTGAGCCGCTTCGCTGCACCGCTGCGAAGCGGTCTCATCACGGCAAGGCTGATAGTACCTATGATTGATTCTCTTCGGTAGTTACTTTCTTGGCATCCTTGTTTTCATCAAGGGTGGTAAGCTGTATAAATGGACAGTCCGGCGTTACGCCGTCCCATTTGTTGAACTTGATGATGATGCGATGCATGGTGAAGAGCAAATCATGATACGGCTTCTGCAGGGCCTGTGCGATGGTATAAAGCTCCCGTTTGTCCGATCCGGAGTTGTTTGACTGCGACTTGCCGGGAACTGAACCCACGAGGTTCGAGTGTACGCGCATGGTAAAGCAGATGATGTTGATGGCTTCGGCGATGTCCGATGCCCAATCACCACCCTCTTTGTCCGTATCAATCTTGTTGATAATGACATCATGATTCTCCTGTCCGTCCGGTGTTTTGTAGTGGCAAGAGAACCACACTTTTCCCGAGTTCTCAACGCCAGTGAGGAAGTCAAGAATCTCCTGTTTTGCTTTCTTGACCCTTGCCTGCTGTTTCTTGCGGTCAGTGATACCTTCCGAACGGAAAAGATTCTCCCAATACTTATTTGAAATCTCGATGTGGTACTTGATGGGTGCCGTATTCTTCAGCTTGCTTTCCTTGGCAATGCCTATGAGCCTCTTGATGTTGTACCACTTCCCTTTGAACAGCGCTGCATAGTACGGTATGGGATAATACGTACTGTCAGGCGTGGGAATACGCGTGACGATGGCGAACTTATGTCCCTTTGTGCTAACCTTCGTATTCCCGTCTGCCCCCGGCATCTTTCCCATTCGCACGGCGAGGTCAGCCCAAGGTGCAGAGACGGAAAGCAGTGGAATCTTCTCGACCTTTTCCTTGTCGAAGGAAGACTCCCGCCAGTTCGCATAGAGGATATAGGGAATATCCCCGTTCTTGTCAGCCGGAGCGAAGCGGCAGTAGCACGCCTCCTTGCGTAGCAGTCTGACGATTCGGGTATTATCCCCGTTGAGGATGATGACAGAGACGCAGAAAGCGAAGTGCTTCAGATCCTGGCAAACCCCGAGGTAGTAGCTACTGAGGTCGTTTGACAGAAGGAACTCCTCTACCTGCTCTTTCACCTCTTTACTTGCTGCCTCCGTATTGTAACGCAGTCCGTCCCCATAGACGATTTCAGCATTGAACATCTGGCAGGTGGAAAGTGTCTCGTCATCCTCAATATACCTCAGGATGTCGTAAGGCATCTGGTTATCCCCGCCCCAAGGCATGTATTCCATCTTGTCATTGAGCTTGATGGGGCTGGTGTCTGTCGTTTCCTTGAATACAGCGCTGCTGTCCGAGGTAAACGCCGCTCGTGCTTCTATGCCTGGAATGTCCTCGATGGATGCAAAGCCATACTGAGGCATATCCACAGGCACCGTATGAACTTGATTAAAAGATTTCCTTTTCATTGTATTGTTATGTGTTTGTATGTGTTGTGTTCAAAGATACACTTCCATCCCATTAAGCCGGAAGATGCAAACATCCCGGACTTTACGTATCTCGTTGGAAGGTCTGAGCTTTACATTGCGCGTCCCTTCATAGAAGTTATAGCGCAGGGATATACAGTCATTGTATGTCTGAATCTCCCCCTTGGAAGTCCAGAAAGAGATGCTGACAGGATCGTGGCTGTCCATTATCTTCTTGGCGGTGGTGATGTGTATTGCGTTTGCCATGAGTTATGCGAATTTATTGTTGAACTGAGCCGAGAACTTCCGTGTTACCTCGTTCGTTTCGGTGAGCGTTGTCAATGTCGCTCCCTGCCGTTTCAGGCGGTACGTGAACTTGATGCGTCGGTGTTCCTCATCGCTGTCCGTCACTTCGGCGTTCATGTCGGTAATGAGGATGTCCGTAAATGTGCCGCCATTTTCTACTCTCTGCACCTTATGAGACAGCAACAGTTGTGCTGCCCAATCCGCTTCCTCGGTACTGAGCGGTGCGGTAGTGACTTCATACTCCTGTGAGTCCACCTGATCATAGAAGAGCAACTGGCCATGAGAAGTAGCTATGCTGCGCTCTGTGTCCGTCTTCGTCACCGTCACCGCATCGAGGTATATCATTTCCTCCACGTTGAAAACGTTTTTGAAGCGGAACCTCTGCGTAGGTTTGAAATCGTAGTCCACATAATACGTGAACAGCCGCGCTCCCGCTTTCACGGTATAATACATCAGCTTCATCTCCTCGATGGTGTATTCATCCGGGTCATAGTTGCTGTCACAGGCATCCCAGACGGCATTATAGCCGATAGCGAGTGCTTTTCTAACATAATATCCCGTAATTGGAAACGTCATTTCCAGCGTGAAGATGGTATCTGCGGGAGTCAGGAAGTACGCTGTCAGCGTGTAGCTGTTCGGCGCATTCCCTTCTTCCGCCGAATAATTCAGCCACAGGCGTTCCTTATCGCTGCTGCTCCCTGCAGGGATGCGTTTGGCAGTCAGTGAACTCAGGAAATGATTGGCGAGGAACCTTGCACAGTCAACGTTTGTGCTGAACGGGCAGTGATAAGCCACGAAGGGCGTGCTCAGAATACGATTATTCCCAGAGTAGAATGAGACGTCAATGACGCTTTCCGTGATGTCACCATTTCTCATGTCCTCCTCAATGAGCGGTCCAAGGTCGTAAAGGATTACTTTCCCATTGACCGGATAGATTGTCGTATTCAGGATGCGATGACGGCTTTCTTCACAGTCGCCGTATATCTGCACATTCAGCGGGTCGATGCCCGCCTGTGCATATTCCAGCGGCGGGATCTGCGAAGTGAAGAGACATTGTGTTATGGATGTAACGAGGTTCATTGTGCGGTGTTTGTGTTGTTGTCAGTTACCGAATGCAAAGTTACAATAACATGTACGCACGCGAAAAGACAAAAAAGAGGGGTTAAAAGAGGAGGAAGGAGGGCTAACTGCCCTCCTCTTCCTCCGTACTCCAATGCGGAGTCTTGACAATCGCGTTGAAGTCGCGGGGGAATTCCTCCCATCCTCGTTCTTCATCGAGGAAATCAATAAGTTCCTTGAACTCCTCTTCCTCAACGAGGACGAATGTACGGCTTTTCTCGCCGATGACAACTTCTGCCTGATGATCATACTTGGCATCTTGTAAATGTTGGACTGCCTTCAGGACCAACTCTGTGACGATGAATGGAATTTCTTTCATAATGCTGAATGATTAGAGAGTGGATAAATGAGGATTATTGAGTGAGGGAAGTGGCCTACGCGGCCACCTCCTCTATCTGCTTCTTCGTGCGACGTGTGCGCTTCTTGGGTTGGGCATCCTCTGCGGGCTGTTCCTCGACGGCCTCCGTGGGCTGTGCCTCCTCTTTGGGAGTGCGGGGCTTGTACCAATTGAGCTTGCCCTTCTCGTTCTCGGCGTAGTAGCTCTTCAGCTGCTCCAGTGTGTTGTCCTCGATGGGGAACTGTGTGCGGGCTTTGAGGATGAAGCAGAACTGCATGGCCTTGATGGCGTGCTTGCAGTACCCCTGGAGTTCGGGATTGTCGCATCCGGTGACGTGGACGAACCACACATTGTTGTTACTCTTGTTCGATTGAACCATCTCTGCTACGATTGAATACTGTGACATAGTTGTAAAGTTGTTTAGGGGTTATTGAATTATTGGATTAGTAAGCGTTGATATTCATGAAGGAAATCTGTATGCAGTCATGGAATGCAAGATTCTCGGCCTCACGTGCTGCATCCTCGAAGCTCTCAGCCGATACGCTGTATTCTCTTGATTCTCCGTCGAAGTCCACCACCTCTACGGTGTAGATATTGCTGAGGAAAACTTTTGCACTTCTTTTGTGTGAGCGAAGGCGGAAATCTGCTGTCATGTAGTGAGTTGTCATAATGATGAAGAGTTTTTGTTATTGATTTTGTGTGCCGAAGCACTTTTGAATTTTGACAGTGCTTTACCAAGGTAAGCCAGGCGAAGAGCAGCAAGGCCGAAGCAAATTATTTTCACCCCTTGCGGGCTTTAGCAGAAATTAGTCTGACCCACGGCTCACGGCTCATTTGTTTGAAAATAATTTGTGTAGCCAAGGCCTCCGGCCAGCCTTGCAGCACGAGAATGGCGATCTACCTTTGCAGTGGCAAAATCATAAGTGTGCTTCAGGTACGATAACAAAAGCAAGTGAAGACAAAAGCTCCATGGTGACAACTCAATGACAGTAGATTGCCCGCTCACATAGAGATAAGAAGCGCGTACCGATTTAGCAATATCCGTAGAGTCAGGTGGACTTGGAGAAATAAGGGAATGTATCGGTAGGGAGCGGACGCAGAAACGATGGCCATAGCAGAATCCCCATGACCAGCAGACAGATACATGAATAGCAACAAACAAGCTCTAATCCATCAATAACCTACAACGTGCAACGTCACAAAGTATGGTAGCATTAGAGATAGTGACGAATAAGAGTCACATAGAAACAATGCTAGTCCGTCCACGCGGATGCGACCCGAAGACACAAGATTATGGGTACAATCGGCATCAAAGCCAATGATGCAGTAGCTTCATTCCAAATTCCAAGCCCACAGAGCACCAGCTAAGAGACCTCCCCGAAACAAAACGCCTCGCAGTTCGCCACTCCCTTGGGACTGGCGAACTGCGAGGCGTTGGGGAGGTCAAAGCCAGCGGACAACACAGGAGCAGCGGCTACTATGCCAACAGAGAACATGAAACGGCAAGCTCGGTACATGCCCCATCAAGCAGCACACACCTCAGAGGCCATCCAGCAGCCCGCCGCCAAGCCCTGCACACATAGCATAAATATAGAAGCAAGAGAGGTAGCCGATGGCCACAAAAACAAATGCCTCCCCAATACTTTTTATCAAAACTATGTGGGAAGGCGCACTCTTAAGAACTGGTATGTGGAGTTATTCTAATTCCATTGGATCGTAGTCATGCGGCGAGGATTGCAGGTCGCCGACGGTGCCATCGGGGTTGAAATCGCGGATGCCGGCAGTTTTCCTGTAGTTACGGTTAAAGGCTATTTGAAGTTTCCACGTATGGGTGCGACTGGACTTCATGAATTCCTCCTTCGGATACTGCCAGATGGGGAATTCGCCCTTCTCTATGGCCACGGCCTCGAAGACATAAAGACTATCGACATCGTAAATCTTCAAGATAAGGCCAGGCAAGCCTCCGAACTTCCACGGCCCGCGACGGATGGGGATGTCAGGCGCAAACCAGGCGATGTAGTCACGACCGCGCCAGCGGCAGGTGGCTTTCTGGCATGGATGGCCGAGGATGGTCTGCGTATCGTCGGTCAGTTTCCACTCCTGCCCCGTCCACTTCTCCTCATACCGCTGGGGCCATTCCTGTCCGGCAGGCATGACGGCCCATTCGTTGAGGGTGTCGCCGTGGATGAAGATGTTGGAGTGTTGGTACTCGCTCCAAATATCAGGCTTACGGCCTCGCATCCACCAAGTGCCGTTTGGATAGCCTTTGGGATGTGGATTGGCCTTGGCCCATTTTATTCGCTCGTCATCGGCTTGCTCCACGAAGAGGCTGCAATACTTCGTCATCCGCTTGCCAATCTGCAACTGTCCGCAGTCGAGATACGTGCTGTCCTGGGTGATGTCCGTGGCACCCCAGGCATAGAGTATGCGTAAATCCGCCGTGTCGATGGCTTTACGTGCCAAGACCGTGTTGTGCTTATTCATAGGCAGCATGGCACCACTCTGTTTCTGTTGCGCCCCAGCATGGCCGTACAGGGCGGCGAGGGCGATGATGATTGAGATGATTTTCTTGCTCATACATTTATATATTAAAGTAATTTGAAGCGAATGGTGGCGAGGATGTTCCGTGGGCGTAACTGTGATGTATTGGTGTAGATGTCAAGGCCGGAATAGGTGACGCGGGTGTAGTGGCGCTGGTCGAATAGGTTGTTGAGTTGAAGTTCCAGGTCACAACGCCCCAGCTTGTACTTAGCTTTGATGTCGCCAAACCAAGCATGGCGGTTCTCTGCAGTAAGATTCGTGTAGTTATCCTCGACGGCTGCGGAGAGGGTCATCTGTTTGGTGACATAGACATTCATCGAGAGACGCTGGGTGGCGGTACGCACGGTACGTGAAAGGTCACTTCCGCCACTGTCGGTGTAGCTGCTGTTCCAAGAGTAGCCACTGCTCAGTACAAAGTTAAGCCATGGCAGGGGTGTTATAGTACCACCAGCTCCAATGCTGATGGTCCGTGTATTGAATGGATAGAGCTGATCGGCTATCAGTTGTTCGCTGTGTGAATGGCCGTAGCCGCCGAAAGCTCGAATCGTGGTCTGTAGCCAGTCGAAGCCTTTGCTGAAATCGAAACTGAGGTTGTATGAGTCTGCGGTAGTAGCCTGATCCACGGCCTGTACAACGCTGGTGGCCCCTTGATAGGAGTAGCCGTAAATCTGATTGTCGCGGGTGTGGTTGTAACTGGCATTCAGACGGAAGAAGGTGGCGTTCAAGGCACTGCGATAGCCGATGCTGGCGCTGGTGCCGATACGGTCAGTTTCGGAGAGCTGTTCCACATACGACCTCTGGAACGAGCGGTAGTTGTTCATAATGTAGCCGCTGTAGATGCCGCCCGGGTCGCCAACGTTTCTGTAGTACGAGGCTCCGATGTTGCCGCTCCAATCGCGCCACTCATAGCTGGTGGAGAACGTAGGCGAGACAAGCAAGTGGACGTAGCTGTGCTTGTCATCGCGGACGCGGTCATCAAGGGTCTGCGTGTAAAGGTTCAGCGGACAGCCGAGGCTGATGCGCCAGCCGCCGCGCTCCCATTTATAATGCTGACCAAGGGTAAGCTCGTAGGTGTTATACCAAAGGTCGTTGCGTAGAGAGGGGGTGTCGCTGGTAGAACTGCCGACCTCACTGCCAGAAGCGGCAGGAGGCGTGAATCCATCCAAGTCGGTGGTAATACCATGCAAGCTGGCATTGGCTATAATCCCGTATGACAGGGTAAAGTAACCGAAATGGAAATTATAGTTTGTGTGGAAATTAGCGTTGATATGACGCGAGTTAATGTCTTGCTGATAGTATTGAGAATTGAAAACCGTCTGCTGAGCATTAAGTGAGTCTATTCCCACGGTGAGCGTATTTGGCCGTTGAGCATAGCCTGCCGAGAAATGCAGGTCGAGCGTATGCGAACGAATATTCTTGATGAGATTCGTGGTGTTGCTTACAGCTAAAGATGGGCGGTCGAAGTGCTGATGCGTTCTTTCGCTGCCATAATTAATAGGCTGTGGGCCATCCAACTGTGATGCCAGTAATCCCTCCACCTTGTCGTTGTTCCAACTACCGTCGAACTTGATAACATTTGCCAGAAAGCCGTCCTTGGCATTCCACATATAGCGCAGATTGCCACTGAGGTCATTCAAGTGCGTCTGCGATGTCAGCGTCTCGGCAGTCAGCAGACGACTGTCATCGGTGATGAAACGGTCGCTTTCCGATGTACCCTCGCGGCGAATGTCATCGTGGTGATAGGCTACATTCATCGTTATCTCCGAGTCCTCACCCACTTTCTCCAAATGGTTCATTGTGGCGATGTGGCTGTGATTGTCGAAGGTGCGTTTTTGCGGCAGGCCGGAGCCGTTGGGCAGTACTGCATTCATTGGGCAGAACGGGTACAGTCCCACACTGTTGATGTTGGAATAATGTTCGGTCAGTTCGCGACTCACGTCATCGCCCGTGTTATTACCTTTATATAAGGTCATGTTCTGCCGCTTTTTAGCGAAGTACATGCCTACGACCTCCGCTGTCCGAAGTGGGTTTGATCCGATGACCGTCTGTCCGTCCGTGAGCGGTCGGCTACCGATGCGCCACGGGCCGGACTGTTGCCATCCACCACCCACCATCGTGTTTATTGCCACCGTCCCTTTTGCTGCGTTCTTCAGCTTCAGGTTGATGGCCACATCATCCGTCAGGCTCTTGTCCTGTAGTGCCTTGATGGGCTGGTGGTGTTCCAAAACCTGCACTGTGGCTACGTCCGAGGCGTTTATGTTGTTCGTCGCTAGCCCGTAGCGTCCTTGTAGCAGATCCATGTCCTCCACGTAGAATTTCTTGATGGCCTTGCCGTTGAACTTGATGGCGCCGCTCTCCGATACCTCAATGCCCGGCATCCGTTTCAGGACGTCACCAATGACGCGGTCGCCCTGCTGCTGGTAGGCACCAACGGTGTAGTTCAACGTGTCGCCGTGTTGGCGTATCTTATCCGCTTTCACCGAAACCTCCTTCAGTTCTATCGCTTTCTGTCGCGCGCGGATGTCAACCCTCTGCGACTTGTTCGCCACCACCCGCGCCACATTGCCGATGGCCATGCCCGCCGCCGTCACTATCACCGAGTCTGTCGCGCTCTTGAACTGCAACTTATAATATCCCTTCGCGTCCGTGTCCGCAAAGCCGATAATGCTCCCCGTCCCTTTCGGCGACACCGTGACGTAAGCATCTACCGCCTGTCCGAGCGAGTCCGTCACAACGCCCTCGATAACAGTTTGAGCATGTGCCGAACTCAATCCTAATCCAGCCACTATTGCAGTCATGATGAATATGACCCTAAAGATTCTTCTATTCATGGTGTTGTTTTCGTTTTCTCTTTACCTTGTTCAATGATACCTATTATTTCCTTAACTTCTTTATCAGAGAGATTTTCTTTAGGTGCAAAAGGACCATTGACGATACTCGAATATGAGCCAAAGGACATTACTTTGTCTCGTATGTATTTCCAAATATGTTTCATGTCTTCTGATTTATTCCAATTCCAATGGATTGTAAGGTGTGTAGATGGACATAGCTTCGCCTATTGTCGTAGTTCCATCGGGATTTATCGTGGCTTTATGGAAGTCGGTGGCCTTGAACCAGTTCTCATGGTATGAGCGTTGCATCTTCCATACCTTCTCGCGGGAGTAGCTCGTGTATTCCTTGTACTGTTTGAAGCGTGTGATGGGATGCGGGCGAGTCTCGATGCCGATGGCCTCGAAGGTGTAAAGTCCATCCTTGTCCTGTACCTTTAGGATAAGTCCAGGCAAACCGCCGAACTTCCACGGCCCGCGCTTTACTGGGATGGAGGGAGCGAACCAAGCGATGAAGTCACGTCCACGGAAACGGCATGTCGCCTTTTGACATTTATAATCGATGATGGTCTGTGTCTCGTTGGTCAACTTCCACTCTTGCTTCGGCACTGCCTCCGTATATTTCGAATTGTAGCGATGCAGATACAATGGCATCTGGCAGTATTCCGTCAGTTGTCCGTTTTCAATGAAGTAGTCGCTCCACTCGTATTCGCTCCATTGGTCGTTCTCACGGCATTGCACGCCCATCCAACTCGGAGCGGATTGTGCACCGGGATGCTCCTTGGCATACTTAGATCGTAGCGAGTCACTCTGATAGACAAACTGGCTGTAGTACTTCGTCACGCGCTTGCCCACATCGAGTCGCTGTAGGTCGATGTACGTCAGATGGTCATTAATCTTCTCGGCACAGAAAGCGTAACGGACTCGCAACCGCGTGGTATCGACCACTTCCATCTTCGAGAAATCTCTTGCATAGATAGGTGCCGGACATCGCCCGCCCTCTTTGGGTTGTGCACTTGCCCCACCGCATACGGCGGCGAGGACGATGATGATGGTGATGATTCTCTTGTTCATACGTTTATTCTTTCTCTAACTGTTCAAACGGCTTATCGGGAAATTCATTTGACTGTGCTGTGGCTTTCCAGAAATTCACTTGCAGCACGCGCTGCAACTTCCGAACTCTTTGCCTTGTGGACTTCATGTAATTGAATTCGTAGAGCATCATCAGCTCGTTCACTTTCTTCAGACTGACGGCCTCGAAGGTGTAGAAACGGTCTGTGTCATACAGCTTGAGAATCAGTCCCGGCAAGCCGTTGAAACGCCACGGGCCTCGCTTTATGGGAATATCAGGGGCGAACCATGCCACATAGTCACGCCCACGCCAATGACAGGTTGCCTTTTGGCAGCGGTGCTCCAGTATAGTCATTGTCTCGTTGTGCAGCGTCCACTGTTGCGGCGGACATGGCTCGGTAAACTGGCTATTATTGCTTTCGTGGTACATGGGCATGTCGGCATACTCTGTGACCTGACCGTCCTTGAAGAAAAGGTCGGTAAACTGAATATCGTTCCAGAAACCATTATTCTTACCTGGCTTGCCTCCTCGCAGAATGGCTTGCCCGTCTTTGGTTGGGCGTGTGCTGCCAACAAACTGTTTCAGAAACAGGCTGCTGTACTTCGCACAGTCTCGTCCTATTTCCAGACGTTGCTTGTCGATGTAGGTCTGTTCCTGACCAATGGAGTCTGCATTCATGGCATAGTCCACATACATGATGGTTGTGCCTACCTGTTTCTCTTTTAGCCCACGGCGCGTTTTTGTACTCGGAATCACTTCGCCTTGGTTCTGCTGGGCGTTTGCATCGCCGAATACAGCAGCAAGGGCCAGTAAGATGCTGATGATTCTCTTATTCATGTTGATGTCTGCTTATTCTAACTCCATCGGGCTATAGGGCTTGTCGTGGAAAGTGTTTCCTTCGAGTGAAGTGACCTTGCCCCCATAAAGCACGGTAAGCCAGTTGATGTTGATTTTCTTCTGAAGCTTCAGCATGTTCTCACGCTTTACTTTCTTAAACCGCGAGAAGTTCCATTGCATAATGGGACGTTTCACCCGTTCCAATTTCACCAGTTCGAAATTGTACTCCTTCTTAGCATCGGAGATTTTTACGATGAGTCCAGGCAGGCCGCCAAACTTCCACGGGCCGCGCTGGATGGGAATTTCAGATGTGAACCACGCCTCGTAGTCACGGCCACGCCATCGGCAGGTGGCCTTCTGACAGCGGTAGCCGTGTATGGTCTTCTGCTCGTCTTTCAGTGTCCACTGCTGTTTGGGTACAGACTCGGTATACTGGCAACATCCGTGGTCAAGATTCATCGGCATGATGGCATACTCCGTCAGCTGACCATCCTTGATGTAAATCTCGTCGAACTGGTATTCCGACCAACGACTGGGGAACTTGCCGCCGTAAGTCCGCTGGGCAATGCCGCTTTCTCCTCTACTGTTTTTGATCATCTTGGGTTGGTAGGTCGAATCGCTGTGTGCCACGAAATAGCTGGCAAACTTTGAGTACTGCCTGCCCACCTGCAGCCACCCGAGGTCGATGTAGGTGTTCTCGTCCTTGATGTCGTCGGCGTTGAAGGCGTAGTACACCGTCACCAATGCCGTATCTATAGCCGTCGGCGTGCTACCGCCACGTCTGAAAGACGGTGGCACATCACCCTGTTTCCATTGGGCACTTGCCCCGCAACATAAGGCAAGAGTCAGAATGAGAGTGAAGAAACTCTTGTTCATAATTTACTCCTTTTCAAGTGGTTCAAATGCCACCTTCTTTGGTGTCCGTTTACCTTCAAGGCTCGTCCAGCCGATGGCCTCCCAATAATCCTCGTTGTACTTCTTCTGCAGCTTCCATATCCTATCGCGACTGGCCTTGGGATAGAGCTTGTCGGGGTATTGCGCAATGAGGAAAGTGCCGCGCTCGATGGCCACTGCCTCCCAGACGTAGATTTTCTGCACGTCATAGACCTTGAGGATACAGCCGGGCAAGCCGCCGAACTTCCACGGCCCGCCCTTGATGGGTACGTCGGCAGCAAACCACGCCACGAAGTCGCGGCCACGGAAATGGCACGTGGCTTTCTGGCAGCGGTGGCCGAGGATGGTCTGCTGCTCGTCGGCCAGCGACCATTGCATCAGCGGCCACGGCTCCGTATAGCTGCTGTTATCACGCTCTGCCCACCAAGGGAAACAGGCGTATTCCTTCAGTTGATTGCCACGAATGATGTAGTCAGAGAATACCAATTCGCTCCAATGGTCGTCGTGCTCCTTTGGACCGCCCATCCAAAAGTTCCTCGGCACATAGCCGTTCCACTTTTTCTCTTTCTTCCACTTGACAGCTTCCACGTCGGACACATCAAGGAACTCGCTGCTGTATTTCTTGACTCGCTTGCCCACCTCCAGTTTCCCAAGGTCGATATAGGTATTCTCGTCCTTGATGTCCTTGGCATTGAGGGCATAGAGCACGCGCACACGTGCCGTGTCGATGATGCATTGCTTGTCGTAGCCACGCTTTTCGCGGACTGGCACGCGCCCATTCCGCTTGGGCTGCGCCATCGCCCCGCTACAAAATGCGGCGAAAGCGAAGAGGATGGTGATGATTCTATTATTCATAATATGATTTGTTTACTCTAACTCCAACGGTTCATACGAATGCGGATTTGACTTTGGTTGTCCCGTTGTTCTGTCAATGGCGCCACCTGCTTTCAGGTGGTCGCGATTGGCGGCTACCTGTAGTTTATAGACATGGGCACGGCTGTCCTTGCGGAAGCCCTCGTATTTGCGCTTGGTGATGGGAAACGTGCCGGAACGCAGGCTGACGGCCTCCCATGTGTAGAGCCGCTGCGTGTCGTTGAGTTTCAGTATCAGCCCGGGCAGACCACCAAACGACCACGGGCCGAGGCGCACGGGGATGTCGGACGCAAACCATGCCTCGAAGTCGCGGCCCCGCCAGTGGCATGTCGCTTTCTGGCATTCGTGGCCGAGGATGGTCTTTCGCTCGTTGGCCAGCGTCCATTTCTGCTGTGCGGCAGGCTCTGTGTAGTAGGCATTGTAGCGCTCCATGGCCCACGGCATCCAGGCGTAGAAGGTCTGCTGTCCCTGCTCGGTGAAAATCTCTGTTGATTGGTACTCGCTCCAGTACTGCCCCTCGCGGCCTATCGTATAAAAGGTGCTGGGCACGCCCTCGGCGTTCGGGTTGGCCTTCATGTAGGCATCATAGAGCGAGTCGCCCCGTTCCAGGAAGCGGCTGTAGTGCTTGCTCAGCTGCTTGCCCGCCCGCAGAATGTGGAGGTCGAGGTACGTGTCAGGGTTGCGGATGTCTGTAGCATTCAGCGCATACTCCACTTCGAGTTGTGCCTGCCCCACTACGGTGGTCTTTCCCACGCCCCTTGGCTTCGGCCTCATGACGTGTCCCTGCTTCTGCTGCGCCATCGCACTGCCGCAAATGGCGGTGAGGACAAGGACTGCCAAGATGATTTTTTTCATAGCTACACCTTATTTACATCTGAACTGCACGGCATGTGAGGCACTTTGACGGACAGTCTTGCCCTTCAGTTTGGCGGGCTTCCATTTAGGCATCTTCTTGACGAACTCCACTGCAGCAGCATCGAGGGCGGGGTGGATTTTGAGGCTGTCGGGAACCTTGATATTGCTGATGCTGCCGTCGGCTTCAATGACAAAATGGACGACGACTGTCCCCTGTGCCTTGTCCTTCTCAGCTTCAGCGGGGTACTTCATGTTTCGCATCATGAAGCTCATCATGCCCTCCTGACCACCGGGGAACATAGCGCGCTGGTCCACCTGCTCGGCTGAATAAATGGGATTTGCTGTCTGTGCCGAACTCTCGGCTGTGCCTGCCACCAGCATCATGGCTGCGGCAAAGGCGATCATCATGTACTTTTTCATGTTGTTAATGTTTTTAAGTTGTTTATAAAAATGGGTTATTCAAGCTCTAAAGGGTCATACGGATGTGGTTCGGACAGCAGGTCGCCAATGGTGCCGTCCGGGTTCATGCGTCGTCGCCCTGAGGTCTTCTTGAAGTTACGGTTGTAGGCGACTTGCAGCTTCCATGTATGGGCGCGGGTGGACTTCATGAATTCCTCCTTGGGATATTGCCAGAGAGGGAACTCGCCCTTCTCGATGGCCACAGCCTCGAAGACGTAGAGGCTATCGACATCGTGAATCTTCATGATCAATCCTGGCAGTCCGCCGAACTTCCACGGGCCACGTCGGATGGGGATGTCGGGCGCAAACCAGGCAATGTAGTCACGCCCCCGCCAGTGACAGATGGCGCGCTGACAGGGATAGCCGAGAAACGTATCCGTTTCTTCCACAAGTGTCCACTCCTGCCCAGTCCACTTTTCGTCATACCTCTGCGGCCATTCTTGTCCCATCGGCATGATGGCCCATTCGTTGAGTGTGTCGCCGTGGATATAGATGCTGGAGTACTGGTATTCGCTCCAGATGCCTGGCTTTTTGCCCCGCATCCACCAGGTACCGTTAGGAACGTTCTGTGCGTGCGGGTTCTTCTTTGCCCACTCCACGCGCTGACTGTCAGCCACCTCAATGAACCAGCTGCTGTATTTTGTCATGCGCTTCCCTACGAGCAACTGCCCGCAGTCGAGATACGTACTGTCCTGGGTGATGTCCAAAGCTCCCCAAGCATACCTGATGCGCAGGTTTGCCGTATCGATTGCCTTGCGTGCCAGAACGGTGTTCTGATTTCCATTGGCGTATGCTCCGCTCTGTTTCTGTTGTGCCTCAGCCGTCATGCCACAAGCCATGAGCGCTGCAACAAGGAATATAGTCTTTCTTTTCATTCGTTCTTTTTATGAGTTATTTTTGTTTTCTGTCCTTATAACGCTTTTACCCCCGAATCTTTACCCATAAAAGATGTTAAAAATGAAGGCCCCGCCTCGTCATCACAACGAAGCGGGACCAATGTGCCTATAGGTCTTACATTTACTAACTACTTTATGAAATCAATGTTTATGGATTGAGTTTATTCATCCTTTTCATAAACTCATCTGCCTCTCTCTTCAAAACGGCAGCACAAGAGTCGGACGTAGAGCGATAAAGGGTGTAATATTGATTGGCTATAGAGGTTTCGCCCAATACTGTGTACTTTTCAAGAGAATCTCTGTAGGCTTTCTCTTGGCGTTCCAACTTTAACAACTGTTCGCTTGCTGGAAGCTCGTAGATAACCTTTTCGGTCTTCTTTTGCTTACAACTCCATATTAAGGCAATTCCAACAATAGCGATGAAGATTATTATTTTATTCATAACTCATAATTGTTTGATGTGATACAGCTATTTACATACTTTCTCTATTTCTTGAAAGATGGTGCCAATGGTGGCGTCATCGAAGCCTGTTTGCTGCCAGGAACAGCGTCCTTCAGAGTCATAGAGGAAGTACTGTGGAATTGAACTGACGTCAGGAATCTTCGACCATAGGGCGTTGGGAATTCGGTAGTGTTGGCCAGGTATGCGAAGAACTTGCTCGCTCCATTCATTTAAGGGGCTGCTCTCGTTTGTAAGATAGACGAAATAAACATCTTTTCCTTTAAGTTCTTCCTTCATAGGTTCCATAGCATGGATACCCTTCATACATGGACCGCACCAAGTAGCCCATAGATCAAAGAAGACAGCCTTGCCAGGGTATTGTGCGGCTATCGTTTGTAGGAGCTGGTCGGCTGGTACATCGGGCGTGGGCTTCATGCGTTCCTTGGCTTCACGCTGCAAGCGTTCCACGAGCATACGCGTGCTATCGTTGAAGGCGCGTAGTACGGGTTGGAAGTAAGGATGTATGCGGGCGATGGCGCTGTCTGTCTGCACCTCGACTTTCTTCATCTTTTGTCCGAGGGCTATGGCTTCGTCGAAGGCAGCGAGGAAGTCATACACCTCGCCGTGGTCGAGGCCATTGGCACGGAGATATGGCAAATAACTTGTGTTAGTCGTGGCGTAGTAGGTAGTTCCATCTCGGAAGAGATGCAGGTCTCGGGCGTGCGGGTCTTCGAGGGTGTATGTGGTCTTCAGCCGGGAAACAGCGCTGTCGGCATTGAGTCTTAGCGTCCACATCTTATATCGGAGCGCAGGTTCATAGTTCTGGCGGATATTCAGGTAGGCGCGGTCGGCCAGCAATTGTGCGTAGTCGCGTTGACGACGTGTGTAGTCTGGGCGTTGCAGCATACGCTGCCTGATTGAGTCGATACTTTGCCACAGGCGTTCGCTCCACTGCGTGAATGTCTCGCCGTCATGATACTCCGGCACCTCCTTAATCTGCGTATGCGCTAATGTTTGGTTCTCCAATAATACTTGGTTCAGATCGGCCAGTGTTCCACCCAGCCTGTAGCAGTCTTGCGGGGTGATGGTGCTTTTACATCCAAGGCTACGTTCTGCGCAAGTAAAGGCATCCACATCAAGCGTTAACGTCTCACCTGGCACATGTAACAGGGGGAAATCTCCGTTGTAGCCTGTTGGATCAATATCAAACCCAATCCATACCATTCGCATAGGTAGGTATGCAGGGTGGCAGAAAATAGTGGTGGAGTCAAGATATTGCGTCTCGGATTCATATTGGCCCGTGATAGGGTCGCAAGCAGGTTGACCATAATAAGAAAAGCACTTTCCGCCATGCACTGTCACCGTTGCTGTTGCCTTGCCGTAAGTTGGCGTGATCGGCTTTAACGGCTGGCCGTCATCCACATGTGGTTGATAGGCGGGGAATATGGATGAGTATTTTTTTCCGTCAAGCCGGATACCGCGAATCTGCCATGCACCCTCGGCATTGCCCTCTATGTAATCGAACGCCTTAACGTCCTTGGGCAATGCCTCGAAGGTGAGGATTAGCGAATCCTGCTGCGCGTTCCGCGTATATCTCCTGCCTAATTCAAAAACGTCATCGGCCAGCACCTGACCGCTGTCGTGCGTAATAATGCGCCCCGTCTTGAAGGCAATCTTTTGACCGCAGCATTCTAACCGTGCACCGTCCATGCTCCAATCACGCCTGTGGGCACAGGCTATATGAAAATACACGACCGTCTCTTTCTTCCTCAATTCTACCTTGACAGGACAAAGGCTATTGCTTGTTGTGCGGAAAGCGGGTCGCTCAACGACAATGTCTTTTGCCAAAGCCGATAACGACAGCACAAAGACAAACATTGCAAAAAGAATCTTTTTCATGAGTTGTGTAAAATGTGTTTGGGGATTAAATCAAGTAGTACGCCTCTGGCGGATGAATAAGATGATTAGGAGAAAGACAACAGCGGCGAGGGCGTATGGCAGGGATTTCCAGCCTTTGCGTGTATCGACGGCGGGGATTTCGAGGTAGGTGCCTTCGGCGATGAGCTGGAGGGTGCGGTCGAGGATGTAGTCGCCGTCGTAGTGGAACTCAGCCTCAGACATGGGGATGTCGCAGTCGGGGATGACGCCGCGGAGGGCGGGCAGACGGTCAGTGACGGTCTCGTCGATGACCACGCGCACCATGGGTATGGTGGCGGTGAACTGGCTGTTCGGGAGGCTGATGTTGGCGAACTTGATGCAGGTTTCGGTGTGGTAGGCGCTCATGGTCTCGCGACCTACTACGTAGCCGCGGTCGTTGCGCTTGATGGCTCCTGCCAGGAAGGCAGATGCTGAGGCAGAGCGGCTGTCGATGAGGACGTAGAGACGGCCGTTGTAGCCCAGGGAGTCGATGGAGGAAATGGTGGCGTTATCATCTTCCTCCTGCATCAGATAGAGTCCCTTGCGGCCTTCGACGGGTTTGAAGCCCGCGAAGATGGTGTCGCCCGGAATCAAGTTCATGGTGGGGCTTTGAAAGAGGGCGGCGTTGACCTTCTGATAACTTGTGTGCGGGCGGTCGGCAATGCGGCCGAGCAGGGTACGGGTGATGCGAGCCTGCACACCCGCATCGCCGCCGTAGTTGTTGCGGACGTCGAAGATGAGGAACGGCACGCTGTCGCGCTCGGCCTGGTGAATGGCATCGACAACGCTGTCGCAGTCCAGCTGACTGAGGCTGAAGGTGCTGATGCCGATATACATGACGCTATCGTTTTCCATGCGCACTTCGAAGGGCCCGCGCTTGCGGCGGTTGATGTACTGGTTACGCGCCCATTTCTCCGTGGGGTATATTTTATTTGAATAGTTTGGAACCATGGGAAGTTCCATTCGCTCGCCGTCCTCGAACTCATAGACAATAGTCCTGCCTTCGGGTTGAAGTCCGAGTTCGAGGCCATAGTCAATAGCGTTCCAGTAGCAAGCGAAGTAGTCGCCTACGGAGTGGACGCGAGCATCGTAGTTTGTAGAGTTGCGGCGGGTGATGGCGATGAGGTCAGCGGCGGGCTTTCCGTCGATGCGGGCGATGCGGCGCCCCACGTAGGCGGCGTGTGCACTGTCGGCCATCAGCACTACGCACTCCATCGTTCCTAATGAATCGCTGTTAACCACATGGCCGAAGAACAGCGACGGCAATCCGTAGCGAAGGCTTCGTCCCTGTTCCTTCGGGTCGGCAGGCACGCGGCAGTTGATGTTGAAGTGTGAATCGTGGATGACGGCGTTGTAGTCTTTGACGAGAGCGGCGAAGTCCTTCAGCGCGATGCCGTCGGCAGGGATGCGAGCCAGCTGCTCCTTGACAAAGGTATCATACTCCGCCTCACTCATCAGGTCGTCCAAAGAAGGATACATCTCCTTCACGCTACTAGCCAGCTGGCGGTAGTCGGCCACTGCCTCATCGTGTGTCAGATGGAATTTGGTCGGGCGCGCTTCGGGCTTGCGGAAGGTGGTGCGTAGGCCGAAGGGTGTCATGGGGTCGTCTGCCACGGAATGCCTGGAAACAGAGAGGTCGATGTGCGGCTGGCTGATGGCGTTGTAGGCATAGCCCACCGTACCAAGCACGTCGCCCCGCTTCAGACGAGTGCCTGTGGGGATGGAACCACCATCTCCGAGAGGCCGAAGTCCATTAATCCATAGTGTCTTGTCACCTATCTTCAGACCGATGGACAACATGAGATAACGGATGTCCCAGCCCTTGCTGCGGAAGTAGTCCTTCTGTTCGGCTACAAGCGCATCATAGCCTTGGTCGCTTCCTCCCCAAGTGGTCGAGTTGGTTAGTGACATATTGTAGGTGTAGTTGTAACTCGTAACCACGGCATCGGCGGGACACACCACCCGCGTCCCCTCCGGCGCGCCGATGAAGAGATTCCCGAAGTTGAATTCCTTCTCGATGTTGTCCTGCGGACGGTAGAGGATACCCTCGCCCGTGTTCTGTCCCTCAATGGGCCACAGCCACACCTCTTCGGCTGCAAGCGATAAGCTGACGGACATGAACAGTTCCGCAAAAAAGAAGAGGAAAAAGATTTTTGTTTTCATATTCGTAAGTAATGTGTTAAATACCTTGCAGTCTTATAACGCAAAAGTGTCCGAATCTTTACCCATAAAAGATGTTAAAAATGAAAGCCCCGTCACGTCATCACGACGCAGCGGAAGCTATGTGCCTATAGGACTTTCATCTTCTTGCTCAGCTGTGCCGCTTGCTCGGCCAAGACATGTTTTTATGAAACACAATTATTTATCTTAATCTGAACGTGATGGGCATACAGAAATGGCTACGGTCAAGCACCTTATCCTTTGCCTGCGCCGACATCGTCAGCGGCATGGCACACAGAATAGTCAATATCTTTTTCATTTTTAGCTTTGTCTTCGTATTCTATCTCTTCACTCTCCCAATGCTTTCAGAATTCCTTCCTTAAAGTGTTGTTCTGCGCCGTCCGCAAAACCAATCCAGTACAAAACACGCTTGCCTTGGCGGTCGAAAAGCGCATACTGTGGAATGCCGCTATGTTCGATGTTGCAGGGTAGCTTGTCCCAATAGTCATTGGGCAACATCAGGTGATAACCTTTGATGCCAGCGATGCTCTTCTTCCACAAATCCTTGTCGCTTGTCTCGTTGGTTAGATAGACAAACACAACATCCTTGCCCGCCAGTTCCTCTTTTATGGGCGCCATCTTCCTGATGCCTTGATTACAGGGACCACACCACGTTGCCCACAGGTCGATAAAAACCACCTTGCCAGGGAACATGGCGGCAATGGCTTCAAAGCAACTATCTGGCACCACATCGGGCATGGGAAGGATGTGCTGCTCCCAGTCGTATTGGATGCTCTTGGTAAGGCTGATGTTGAGGATGTCTGTGGAGAAGTCAAAGACAGTGGCGTCGGCAGGTAGCGGGTCGAACCACATCACCAGCGAGTCGGCAACACTGGTGTGCTCGTACTTCTTCCATTCCACAAACGGCTCTTCCTTGGGTACATGGGAAACAAGAACCGTGTCGCCCTTGCTGTTGCGGAAGGGAATGGTCTCGTCTTTCTCGTAAGCTGCTTTTCCCTGTCCGAATGTACTGATGCGCCGTCCGCCTCGAAGGGTATACTTCTTGTCGCCGGTCTTCAGCCAGACTTCTCCCAGTGCATATCCTGAGAAATTACTGTTCACGCTGATGTGTAACACCGTGGCTGTGTCGGTCAGTTCCACACGCTTCGGCTCCAGATCGGGAACTCCCTCGGGCCTGTCATATTCAGGGTTCATAATCACTCGGTACTGCGCCTGTGCTGACAGCGTCAGCAGCAAGGCACACAGAATAGTCAATAGCTTCTTCATTTTCGAATCTTTTTTAGGATTTCGGTCGCAAAGGTACTGCCTTCTCTTCAATGTACCATTTTAATGGGTTGGCAAGTTGTTGGCATTTGCTTTGGGTCACATAAAAAGAGTTTGCAAATAGTTTGCAAACCCTCTTTAACTTGTTTATAATGAGAGAATGAACTCATCCCATTCCTTCCCGCTCCCCTCCTTGCCAAAGACCTTCTTGTAGAGTCGCTTGCGGATGGAGCTGATGGTGCTCTTGTCCTTGCAGAGCACATCGGCCATCTCCTTGGGCGTGCTGCGGATCTTGGTGAGTAGGCAGACCTGATACTCCGTTGGCGAGAGGTTATAAAGTCCGTAGAGGCTGCTGATGAAACGGGGATAGATGGCTTTCAGGTGCTGCTCCAGTTCTTTCCATTCATCAGGCTTGATGTTATCGCCCGCCTCAATTCGTCGGCGCAATGCCAAATAATAGTCCGACTGGAAGAAAGCGGCTTCCACCTGTTTCATCGCATCGGCTACCAAGGCCGGGCGCAGCGTGTGTTCCTCTTCAATCTCTGCCAGCTTACGCTCCACCTCGCGCTTGCGTTTCCGCAACTGCCACACATACACCGCAACCCCTGCCGCCACGAGGCACATACCAACAATAATATATAGGAACACGCGGTTCTTTGCCTTCAGCTTACGTTCGGTGGTGGACAGTACGAAATGCTTCACTGGCGAATTCCCATCATTGGGGTGCTGCCTCACCAGTTCGCGGATCTCTTCCATGCGTTCCTCCGTCATCGTGGACGAACGTACCATCAGCTCTTTGTAACCCTCGAATGTGGTGATGAAGGTGGTGTCATCCACCCACTCGAAGGGCATCACACGGTCACGCTCCATGTAGAGCGAGTCGTTGAGATGATACCGCCCCATCTCATGTGCAATAATCATTATCTCGTCGCCCACGGCATGCAGCTGTATGCTGTAGTAGGTGCTGTCGGCATCGAAAATCTTGCAGCGAGTGTAGCCGGTGTAGATGGATTCTGCCACCCTGCCGTCGGGTGCCGTCTCACTCTTCATCACCCACGCGCCAAAGACCGAGCGCTCCTTATCATCTGAGCCTCCTTCATTCGTAGTGTTCTGTGTATATCCTTCAAGAATAATGAAAGCGAGGATAACGGGTAATATAATCTTCTTCATCCTTATATATTTGTTTTTGGAACAGATTTGAGATGGCATAGAGCGGTAGAATCTGAATGCGGCGGACGGCATCATCAGCCTTTTTATCACAACTCTCTAACAGAGCGAAGTTCTCCAGCGAACAACGGATGGCGTCTGTCAGATGCTTGTTATGCATGAACAGGTGCAGACTCTTCATCTTGCCGCTCGTGCCGGATTTGCACTCTATGGGCAGTACTTTCATATCACGGGCGATGATGTAATCAACCTCCGAACGAGTGCCATCGGCTGTATTTTCCCAATAATAGAGATCGTGTTGCGAACGAGGGTTGTTGTATTTAATAAGTTCCCCACCCAGCACCATTTCTGCCAATCCGCCTTTGTTCACCAAGTCCTCGGCTGTGCCAGCCACAATCAAATCTGTCAGCTGGCGTGCGCCACCTAAATCCATATCAAGTATGCGCAGCAGCAGAGCACTGTCGAGATAAATGTATTTTCGGAACTTCTCGTTGACTTCTGCCCCCAGCGGCAGGCCATTAGCCGCAGTATGACTGACACGCTTGACGATGCCTGCATCAGACAACAGCTTCAGGGCTTTCTTTACCTCTTCTGCACGGTAAGAGCCATCTACCTTGCTGTAAGTGAATTTGTTTCCTATTTGTAGGATGACGCTTTGCAACGTATTTCTGAGCAACGTAGGATCAACCTTCTTGGCATACTTCTTGAAGTCGTCGTAATAGGTCAGCTGTATATCATCGAGTTCCGTCTGACAATTTCGATAGTCGTGTGTTGTCACCCAGGCTGCCACACTGGCTGGCATTCCCCCCACCATCAAGAAAGTGCGATAGTGCTGAACGATGTCGTTGTGTAAAGGCATGAGCAAAGGATTCTCGTTGTCGGCTTGCTGCTTGGCTTCCAGCCAAGACGATTTGCCCTCGGCCACGAGGAACTCGTCAAAAGAGAAGGGATAGACAAATAGCGAGCGTATCCGCCCCACGCCGAAGGAGGGCAAGTCCTGCAAGGCAAATTCCAACAACGACCCTGCAGCCACCACATGCAGCTGCGGGAAGTCTTCCTTAAACGCCCACAGACTCTTGATGGCAGCGGGGCAGTCCTGGACTTCATCGAGGAACAGCAGGGTCTGGCCAGCCACCACTGGTACATTGTATAACAAACTCAAGTTGTTTGCAAGATCGTGCACTTCATGTACCCGCTCGAACACATTCTTTATATCCGGACGCTTCTCAAAATTGACCTCAAGATAGTAGGTGAACGATTCTCCGAGATGCTTGACAGCCCATGACTTACCGACCTGTCGCGCACCTCGCAGCAACAGTGGTTTCAGGCTGCTGCTGTTTTTCCACTCCAACAGCAGTGCATCAATATACCTTTTTATATACATACTCGTCTATGGTTATAAAGATGATTATTATTGCCTTTTCGACTGCAAAAGTACACTATTTTTGATGAATGGCCAAGCTTTTTTGCAATTATTCGGCAAAATCGAGAGGAATAAAAAGCCTTTTTATGATAAAACCGAGAGGAATAATCTGTGGTATTTTGACAAAACCGAGAGTAAAATAGCTTAAAGCAGGGTGCAAGGCGTGCATTAACAAGCCACACGAGAAATCCCTGCTGCGTCATCACGACGCAGCGGGGTGGATGCCTATAAGACTTTGCTTTGCTAACAATTTTACTTCTTTATGAAATCAAGTAATCAACATTTTACTACTTCTTTTTCGGGTTTTTGTTGAAGTGCCATACGGCGTGGAGCATGAGGTAGTGGGGGAGGGAGCGGTAGGTGGTGATGGTGCGGCCTTGAGCATTGATGACGTAGTCGGTAGGTGAAAGTTGGTGCAGGAGGTCGAAGCCATCGAGGCGGAGGATAAGCTTGCCGCTGAGGAATGACTGGCTGAGGGAGGCGTTGACAACGAAGTCGTCGCGATTGAGTGTGGCGGTTCCGTAGCCACGACGGCTGTACATGCAGGCATCGGCGGCGATGGTCAGGCCTCCTATCTTCTTGCCAGCGAGGGCGGGGGTGGTGTAGCTGGCTTCGAGACCATAGCTGAAGTCGAGGGCATTGAGGGTGGAGAAATCGTACATCCGGCCTTCGCTGTGCCGCCACTCAATACTGCCCACGGCGCGGACGTAGAGGGTCTTGCAGTTGTAACGGATGTTTGCACCGCTGTTGAGGGTGAGAGTATTCACGGTATTCACTTGACTTTCTGTCTGCCCCTCTAACAAGGCATGATCTTTGGAATGGTTCCAGTCGGCTCCGGCATTGACGTGCCACGACCAATAGCGTTTCTCGCCGATATTGTGATAGGTGCTGAAGTCGGCGTGGGCTTGGTAGGCACCGCCAATGTTCATGGGCTTGTAGGTATAGACTCCGGTAGAGGGGTTGTAGGCGACTGACTGGGAGATGTCGCGGTGGTGGTAGTCGAAGGAGGCGGAGAGGTTATACATGCCCTGATTGCGCCCTGTTCCATCGTAATAACGGGCGTTGAGATGCGTGACAGCGGTCGATTTCAGGTCGGAGTTGCCGAGCTTGACAACGAGCGGACGGCTGTCGTCGCGGAAGTTGATGCGGTCGAGGAGAAGAGGCGTGTGTTGACTGAAACTGACGTGGGCTTGGAAGTCGCGCAGCGCGCCTCTCCACGAGTGGCGGAACCAGAACTTGGGCTCGGGCAAGAACATGGTCTGACGGGCGAGAGTGTCGAGCCTTCCGCGCTGATAGTGCAGCTTGTTGCTATAGACGGGGAGCTTCAGTTCCAAGCGCCAGCGGTCGTAGTTCACCTTCATGTGTACTTGTGGGTGCATGTAGTAGGAACTCTTGCTTAGGTGGATGGTGAAGTCGTTCTGCCAGTTGTCGGTGCGGCTCTCGTAGGAGTTGGAGTAGTCGGTGATGGCTTCGAGGGCATCGAGCTGGGAAGGGAGCACAAGGGTGTCGGGATGATACAAATAGTCGCGGGTGTGTACGTGGCTTTTGTAGAGCATATTGGAGAAGCCCAGGTGAAGGTCTTTTGCAATCTCGTGACCGTAGCCAAAGTTTACCAAGCCCCATGTGTTGCGATTGAAGAGGGAAGAGGAGTTGTGTGACTCTTTTCTCGACGGGGAAACCGTCGAGCACACTGCCGTATGCTGGGTTTGGAAGTGGGTGGCACTTTCGCCCTCATCGCTGTCGTGAGCCACCGAAACGTAATAGTCGATGTGGCTCTTCTGTTTACCGGGCCTCACGGTGCCTTGGACATCGATTTTGGCATTCCACTTCGTGCCCTCGCTGATGCCCACGGTGCGCTGAGAGATGCTGAGGCTGTCGGATTGCTCATCGAAGGCAGAATGGAAAGAGCCGTCGCGGCGAGTGTGCTCGAAAGTGGCATAAATGTCCATCCATGCAGGTAGCCTCAACACCAGATGGTTGTTGAGCGTCCAACGGCGGTTTCCAGCACGGTTGAAGGACTCGGTGATGGACGTTGGTGAGCAGCCTTCAATGAAGCGCTCTGTGTGTTGGGTGATGGTCTGGTCGTCTGTGGTTGAGGTGAACTCTGCGCGGAAGGTCTCTTTGATTTCCTTGTTCTTGTCGCCCTTGGCCTCATAGTTCAGTTCCCCGGCTATGCTGCGGGTGGTCAGGAGTGAACGGGGCTGACGGGCGGGGCTCCACTGGTCGGACTGTCCGATGTGGCGGCTTTCATTGACGTTGTTGGCGTTGGCGAGAAGCGTAAACCTCAACTTGTCGGTGAAGCCCAACAAGAAGCCGCGCCCCAGCCATCGCTCGTTTGTTCCCCCTGCCGCTTCCACGTTGCCGATATATCCTTGATTGTATTCATCTTTGAGAATCACGTCCATGACGTAGCGGCGGGGATCCACGTCGTAGCCAAGAGCCTCGCTGCGGTCGGTCTGCTTCTCATAGACCTTCAGGTGCCTGACGGTGTAGTATGGCAGGTTCTCAAGCAGCACTTTCTTGTTGCCGCCGAAGAAGGAGCGTGAGCCGAGCAACAGTTCATCCACCTTACGGCCGTTGACAAATATCTCGCCGTCGGCATTCATGGTTACGCCCGGCAGCTGGCGGATGAGGTCGTCGAGCATGGAGCCATCGGGCATCTTGAAGGCCGTGGCGTCGTAGATGAGCGTATCGCCGCGGTAGTACATCTTGATCTTCGTGGCAGTGACGGTCACCTCGCGCATGGTCTTGGTGGTACTCTTGCGCATCTTCAGTGCTGGCACATCTACGTCATCTTGTGAGGGGTCGATGATGGCGACGCGCTGCCACACATCGTCGTAGCCATCCATCTGTGCACGCACCAGATACTCGCGTTCGGCAGCGCTCACGTCTAAGTTGAAAACCGCCTTGTCAATGCGCATGTCACCCCTGTAGAAGACAACCATCCGTAGGGAATCGGCCACCATCGTGCTGTCGGCCTTGAACACGGAGATGCGGGCATGAGGCAGCGGCATATCCAGGAAACCGTCTTTCACCTCGCCCGAGAGGTGGATCTTCTTGCCCGTGAAATCCTTCTCTGGCTTATACTGTACGAAGATGTTCTTACCCTTCGTTTTTACCTTCACTGGCTGTCCTTTGCACACCCGTTCCACCGCCTTATTAGCCTTGAGTTTCTTGATACGAGCTGAAACGCGCAGGTGTTCTATGTCATTCTTGATAAAGTGGATGTCATATTCTGTTTGCGAGTCGCGGATGGCGGCTAAGGCTGCGGAGAGAGAATCGTCCTTGAAGACGAAATCCTGCGCCGAAACCTGTACGCCCGCACACATATATATAATAATGTATAGGATTATTCGTTTCATCACTCTTCCTCCCCATCAACAGAATCTACAAACACGGTATCTCTCTCGTCTGTAAGATGCAAGCCGTCGAATACATTCAGGGTGCCGATGTACTCCGCCAGCGACCCATTGCGGTTCCACGACGTGAAAAGCCGCATTTCACGTAGAGTCGTATCAACGAAGCAAAGTTCACGTCCGTAGTAGCTGCACACGATGGTTAAGATGCTGTCTAAGCGTGTGTCGGGAAAGTGGACGATGGAGTCGGACATAGAAGACCCTCCTCCCGCTTTCCCTGTCAAGGAAGGAGTAGTTGCCTCAGTCAATTGCGGGGTTTTGATGGGCGAAAGGACGCGATATGCGGCATAAGCCAGTCCGCTGATGAGAACTGCCGCAATAAACATGGCTGCAATCTTGCGAAGTGAGGTGTTAAGGACAATCATTCTAGCATTGCGTGTCTCTGCCATTTGTATCTTGGAAGATTCAGGCAATATACTTTCTCCTGTTTCCTTAGCGAACGCTTCACGCAACAGTACCATCACCTCGTAATGCTTACGCACGTCATCATCGGACAGCAGTTCATGAACTTCCTGTTCCGTGTAGTTTTCGGGATGCTCAATCATGTTGAGCAAGAGTTCCAATTTGTCCATATCAGTCAGGGATTAAGGATTGAATCGTTCTTTGAGTCGGCTGATGGCCTGAACGAGATGCTTGTACACTGCCACCTCGCTGATACCGAGGCGCGTGGAAATCTCGCGGTAGCTCATCTGTTCCTGAAAGCGCAACCGCACCACCTCACGTGTCTGAGGTGTCAGTTCCGTATCAACGAACTGCAACATAGCGTCCAGCACGTCCTCCGTCTCATCAATCTGCGGTTCCTCTACCATCTCTTCACCGATAGGAAGTAGTTTGTGTACACGTTCGGACAACCGCTTATGACGCAACAGGTTTAGGCAACGGTTGCGCACGGAAGACAGCATATATGACGCTGCATTGTCTCGGATGGCGGCAGGGGTTTCTACGATGTGTGCAAACACGTCACTCACCACATCATTTGCCTCCTCACTGTCGCCTAACAATCGCAGTGCCAGCCGCATCATCGGCTCGCGATGCTGCTCATAGACACGGTATATGTCGGATGTCACTTCCATTAGCTTTACCTTTTACTTATATGACACTCGAACGCTCGTTTTCCTAACCCTTTTCTTCATTTTTTACTCAAAAAAGCTATTTTTGTTCAAAATGAAAGCCCCGTCACGTCATCACGACGCAGCGGAGCCTATGTGCCTATAGGACTTTCATCTTCTTGCTCAGCTGTGCCGCTTGGCTCGGCCAAGACATGTTTTTATGAAACACAATTATTTATCTTAATCTGAACGTGATGGGCATACAGAAATGGCTACGGACGGGGCGACCTTCGTTTTGTGCGGGAATCCATGGCTCCGTCTGGTGTAAAACACGGAGGGCTTCCTTACTTAGAAGATCATCAGGTGATTTCAGCACCTCGAAGTTGGTCAAGCGACCGTCTTTCTCCACCACGAAACGGATGATGACGCGCCCTTCTATGCCTTTTTCTATGGCTGAATCAGGATAGTGCATTTCGAAGGCGATGTGGCGGTAGAGGGCATCGACATCCCCACGATAACTGGGCAGACACTCCGGAGTCTCATAAATAGTAGTGTCCTCTGGCAAGTTGAAAACCTTTTCTATGACGCCGCGAACCCGGCCCGCAGGGCTGATGATAACAGCAATAGCAATACCTGTTGACAAAGCCAATAGAGCAAACAATAGAAGATGGCGAAGCCCTATGAAATGACGGCGCAGCTCGGTACGCAGGCGGCTACGTACATGCGATATGGTTTTGCGGACGGTGGCAACAGAAACACCACGTACTTCAGCTATCTCCTCAACGGTCAGGCCTTGCTCATAGAACAAATCCCAAACTTCCTGCTCTGTCTTGGGTAGCTGTTTGAGACGTGACTGCAACCACTCGGAGTTCTCGCGTTCCTCCATCTCTTCTTCGGGTGTGACCTCAGAAACAACAGAACCCTCTTCGTCTGTCAATTCCACCTGCGTCCGATGGCCGCGCCACATCGATACGCAGCAGTTTCGGGCGATACGCAGGACGTAGGCATCTGTTAGCATCACTTTTTCACGTACATTCCATGCCCTCAGCCATGTTTCCTGCACCACCTCCTCAGCCTCGGTGTCGGAGCCGAAGAACTCACGTCCCATCTGCATTAGCCTTGGTCGCATCCTTTCGACCATTTGCTCAAACTCCTGTTCTGTCATTACGCTTTTATCCATCTTGTTCGCTTTTTGGTTCGTCTGCCTATATAACGCAGAAGCCCCAAAAAGTTTACCTATAAAAGATGTTAAAAGTCGTTCGTAGTCCATAAGATGCTGTTAAAGATCCATGTTTCGAGTACAAAAGTAGTCATTATTTCATCTGCGATATGAAACGAGTGCGTGAAAAATTGCAAAACGACTTTGGAAAAGGGTATTTTGTCTTCAGAAGACAACATTTTAGCATCATTATACCCCAAATAATCACATCACCCCTCCACCGGAAAAATTGTATATGTCATGCTGCGGGAACTTTTCACACCCGATATAGAGGGTGTCAAAAGCATCCGTTCCGTCGGTACGATGTTCGAGAAGATCCTCTTCTGTCTCGGGGTTCTTCTCGTCGTTCTTGTTCTTGCGGAAACCAAGCCGGCCACGATACACCTGTGCCGTCTGAACTGCAAGAATCAAGTCGTCATTGTTCTGACGGTTGAACATCGGCATGAGACGTTGTTTTCCGGCAAAGCCCCGGTTGATGAGCAGGTATTTCTCATCATGCTTCATCGGATTGCCGAGATAAACATCCGCGACTTCCCATCCACGGCGTTCAAACTCATGCATAATGACCCAATGAAAGTCCTGGTCATTCACGGCATAGTTTGAACCGAGCGCCGTGGCATCATAGTAATAGATGACCGTCTTGTTCTCGTGGTAGGCGTAGTAGTTGCAGAAGTCCTCGACCAGTGCCGACAGCTTGCGTTCGAACTTGACGAAGAACGACTTCAGCACATTCAGCCTGCGCCCTGAAGGCTGTCCCGCTACAAGCCAGTTGATATTGGCATTGTAGTCCATGCCGATGCAGATAGGAGCCTGACGGTTCAGGTCCTTGTCGGCGCGGCAGTCCATGGCAGCATCGTCAAACTCATATCCGAGGCTGTCCAGGTATTCAAAATCCGAAGCGTTGTATTTGTGGCCTTCCCGCATGGACGAGTAGAACCCATCCTTGCGAGTCCCAATCCGCTGACAGAGAATTGAAGTCTGGAATGTCAGCGGAGTCAGGTCGCGCTTCATCTGCCGGATATAATTTTCTCCAAGTAGCTCCACATTCTCAATGCTGGAGTATTCCTTGTAATACACAGCCACAGAGCGCATCTTATTCAGCTGTGTGTCCAGCTTGCGAAGATACCCTTTGAGGTACGCAGGCACTTTCTGTTTCTTCTTTCGCATCTCACGAATCCGCTCCTTCGTGTGCCAAATCTCATAGAGCGTGGCCTTGATGCCCTCGATCAGATCCTTGTCCATCTTCTCGCGGTAGTGAAGGAACCATGACCCTTTCTGCGTCTGCGGCATATCAGACAGAATCATCAAGGCATGGTTATAACTATGCTTCCCGAAGAACGTCTTGATGCCGCCATTAGCAGGCAGCGTCTCATCCTTCAGCTTTTGGTAGTCAATGCGCTCGGCTTTGCCGCTTCAAACTTGAAGACCTTCGCTTCATTGTCGAATTGAACGAATACAATAACTCCGCCCCGCAAGCTCATACGTCATGCGGGGCGGACATGGTTTTCATGGGTTAGATTCAAGGTCGGCAGGATATGGGTCAGTCACCACTCAATCCATCGGCACTCCAGTCGGCAGAAGTCTTGCCCTCGGTCTGGGCAGCCAGAGCGGCAGCAACAGCCTTGCGGGTGGGCACGCGGTGGAGCGACACGTTCTGCACCAGGTCGCCGAACTGCTTGCTGGCAGTAAAGTTCACGCGAATCTCGCGGATGTTGTCGCGGGTGAAGTTAGCCAGCGTGCTGGCACCGATGCTGCGGCAGGTGAGGTACAGGTTTCCGAGGTCGCCCAACTGGATGCGGTAGCCGTCCAGCATCAGCTCCTTGGAGCAGTTCACGAGCTTGACTAGGATGGCGATGATGTCGCCGCGGTCGTACTGGCAGCCGTGAGCCACCATGTGGTCGGCAATCTCGTCGATGGAGAGGGTGGCGCGGCTCTGGAGGAAAGCGTAAGCCTTCTTGGGGTCGTTTTCGTTCATGGGGTTAGCCATGAGAGTAACAGCGTAATCAATCATAGTTGTGTTTTTCGATTTAGAGGTTAATGAATGTGTTTGCTTCGGCTCACCCACGCCACGCCCGTGGACGTCCTTGGAAGGGTCTTAAGAGGGTACGCGCACCCTCTTATGTCCCTCGCCTGACCCTCTTAAGAGTCTGCGCGTAGCCTCTTATGAGGGTCTGCGGGCGGGCTTGGGTTTGAAAGCCGAGACAAAGGTACAGCGGGACGCTTGATTTCCAAAAGACACAAAATAGCCTCTTTCCATGCCTGCGTGACTGCCTTTTCACTTTCAGCCACACCTTTCTTGCCATGCGCAAGTCCGTTTTCCATCCTCGCCAAACCATCGCCTCATTGCGCAAGGATGTTTCAATTTGATTTCATCATCGCCCGACATTTGCAAGTGCGAAGCTTTCTGATTTCATCTTTGCGCCACCCATGCAAGCTTGTTTTCAATTCATTTGGTCTTTGCGCACGATGAAGATGCGCCTTTCGGATTCATTAGGCTTTTGCGCGTTCTGCGCAAACGTGTTTCAAATCCATTTCACTTTTGCCCACTCCGCGCAAGCACTATTTATTGCAGAACCGCCATAGAGAATGCCCTTTTGCCTTTCCCCACAAACCATTTCGCATAAAATTGTCATATTTTATCCCCATTTCTATGATTTTTTGACCCATCCCGTCTCCTCTTTCAGAGAATTTCACTATTTTTGCAGCGGATTTGAGGCCAACAAGCCCTTTTCCAAGACATATTGCTCTATAGCCTCACTTTCACCACCACGAGAAGAGCAATTACACATTATAGGAGCTGCACCTTAGGGCGCAGATTTCTCCCATATATGTGTATGGCTTGTGGTGAGCCGTGAGGCGTATGGTGAAGGTCTGCGCTTCTTTGCATTCAAATAATTCAAATTCAAAAAATGAGACCGTAAAGCATGAAAACTAAACAGATTATACTTTTAGCTTTGCTCCTGATGATTATTAGGAGCTTGAATGCACAGGCACAGACACTTGTGCTATGGCATTCCGATGGAACTTCCACAGAAGTGGAACTTTACACCCAGCCCAATATTCAGTTCAATCAAGACAAAGTTCTAGTCACTTCACCTGTCGCAAACCTTGAATATGATGCGAAAGATGTCATTCGATTTACTTACAAGGGGGTAAATACGGGAGTCAGTTCTCCAACAGAAGAAGCAGACTATATACAGGAAAAAGAGCAGATAGTTTTTCGTAACATCAAATCTACTGACAAAATTGCCTTATACAAGACCAATGGTATTCGCGTTCCTGTTCGTTTAACCCGTCATGGCGATTCTGCCGTTCTCCCTCTCTCGTCCATCCCTACTGGAATATATATGCTAAGCGTAAACGGTCGTACCTCTAAATTCTCGAAGAAATGAAAAAACTTGGTCTTTCCTTATTCATGTTGTTCCTTTCCATTGCAGGAATCGCACAGAACATTGGCGAGGCATTCTATATCTATCGCAATGACGGACAGTTCAATGCTTTCTTTCGCGACGAGGTAGATTCTATTGCCTACTCTTATTTCGATGCCGACAGCATATTCTACGAGGAAATCGTCATGCAAGTGGTCTATACAGCGGATAGCGTTTACCGTATTCCATTGGCTGCTATTGATAGCGTGAGTTTCGTAACGCCAGAGACGAAGTATAGCCCGGATGCTGTTCAACTCTCTGGAAATCTCTTTGATTATGTTGTATCTGTAGATGGAATGAATGTGACATTATCGCATGAGACACCTGCATCCATTATTCCCAAGATAGGCGACAAACTTGCAGCTATGGAATTATCGGATAAGTTTCCTTTGGGGTTTGTCGGTAAGGTAGCACAAATATCTGCTAATGATGATGGGTTAACGCTCCACTGCGATAGTATAGAAGTGGAAGAGGTCGTGACTCAGTTCTATGGCGTTGCAGAACTTGTCTCTTCGCAAGACGGAAATGTGCGCAGATATATCCGTCGGAAGACTCCTAAACCCTCTTTTCCTATTGATATGACCATTCCGCGGGTACATGTTCCTATAGAACTTTCAGGATTTATTACGAAGAAAAAGGTTTTTGATATAGACGGCTGTGCTGATATGGATGTTTACATTAAGCCATATATTACAGGCAAGGTTGTCATGGTCATTGATAAGTATTTGGGCATTTCTGTATTCAATATCCATGCAGATACAGACATCGAAACCCTTACGGAAATCGATATTGCAGGGACGGCTAATAAAGATTTAAAGAAAGAACTTATTGGGGGTGACTTTCCAATGCCGTGGGGCTACCCTCTTTATATAGAGTTAGGACCGAAATTGGAGCTTAAGGGCGAATTGGCTGCAGGCTTCAGTTTAACTGCCAATTTCCATCATTCAATAGACATCACTTATTATCCCTTAACAACCTCTTTAACGACAATCACACCAGCAGTGAACTTTTTTAATTCTGTTTCCGCGTATCCGAAATCATCATCATTAAATATGAATTGGAAGTACCTTGCGGCTCGTGGTTCTATTAAGGGTGGAATGTATCTACGTATTGGCGTGCCGTTTGGAAAACACGAAATAGGATGGGTCGGAGGTGAATTTGAGGGTGGCGCGAAGATAGACTTGGATTTCATGTTTGATTTTGAGAGATTAAAACTGGCAGACAGAAATACTTTGTTATACGACGAGATAAAAGATTTATGCAAATTAGAAATAAGACCTTTTGTCTCTGCCCATTGCGTAGCGTCCGTTAAAGATGACAAATATCAGTTCAAAGTCGGGAAAGACATAGACATGCTTAGTAAACCATGGTACTCCGGACGTTTGATTCCATCTTTTTCCAACACGAAGATGGAACGAACGGACTATTATACTGCTACTGTAAGTACCGAAATCTCTCATGCCTGCCCGTTGCCATATACTGTTGGATTCTCTGTATTCGATTCAAACAATGATAACGTGGGTACATTATACAATCAAGAAAAATATGGATGGACGAATAAGTATCCGTCATATCAATTGGTCTTTAACAATCTGCGTGGTGGAAGTAATTACAAAGTTTATCCTGTAGTGAAACTATTTGGATACGATATGCTTGCCTCTCCATCTGCTGAAATTGAAATAGAAGCACCTATCACGCTCGATGTTGAAGATATCGAAGCGACAACGGCCACAGCTTTCGGTAAAATAGAAGGACTTGATAATCTGGGTGATGATGTCCGTTATGGTATAGGCTGTGCTATAGAAGGAGAAAGCGGTTGGGAAGGCTTTGATGCGATGGAAGAATACGGTTCAGGTTATTTCTCGGTTGACCTGATAGGCCTTAAGCCAAATACAAATTACATATACTTTGCTTATCTATACATAGACGGGAAATATATTTATGGTGAAGAAAAGAAGTTTACAACGACTTCAAAAAATGAGGATGGTGAATTGGAAGCTTATTGTGTGTTAGAAAACGACACTCTCACTTTCTATAATGATAGTCATAAGAACGATAGGGTGGGAAAAAGATGCTTTGAAATAAAAGAATCTTATAATCGAGATTGTCGTCCCGATTGGAATAATCGTTATTACATATACTACTATGTGTTCGATTCGTCCTTTTCGTCTTTTTTTCCGACCAATACTGCATATTGGTTCAGCGGCCATTCAATACAAGGTATTGTTAACATGAATTATTTGAACACGTCTAATGTCACGAATATGAGTGGAATGTTTTCGGATTGTGTTATTCAGAATTTAGATGAGACATCCATAGATGGCATAACCAATTTAAACACTACCAATGTTACAGACATGAGTTATATGTTCTGTGGTAGCCGAATAGATAATCTTGATTTAAGGAATTTAAACACATCCAATGTTACAGATATGAGTTGGATGTTCTATGGATGCCGAGTAGATAATCTTGATTTAAGCAATTTAAATACATCCAATGTTACGGATATGAGTTATATGTTCTATGAATGCCGAGTAGACGATCTTGATATAAGCAATTTAAACACATCCAATGTTACGGATATGAGTCATATGTTCGAAGGTTGCCGAGTAGATAATCTTGATGTAAGCAGTTTCAACACATCCAATGTTACGGATATGAGTC
>JAGCPY010000067.1 GCA_017965425.1 Bacteroidaceae bacterium
ATTCATAATTCATAATTAGGGCGAAGAGCAATTCCACGCTTCTTACTATGAAATCGAACTATGAACTACTGTTAATCCATTGTGAATTATGAATTGTGCATTATGAATTATTAGAAGCGGAAGTGTGCGAATGCACGGTTAGCCTCGGCCATGCGGTGCATGTCTTCTTTGCGCTTGAAAGCACCGCCCTGTTCATTGTATGCATCCATAATCTCTGCTGCCAGCTTGTCGGCCATGGTCTTACCACCACGTTTGCGGGCATAGGAGATGAGGTTCTTCATACTAATGCTCTCCTTACGACTCGGACGGATCTCCGTCGGAACCTGGAACGTGGCACCACCAATACGGCGGCTCTTGACCTCTACCTGGGGAGTTATCTTCTGAAGAGCTTCCTTCCAGATTTCGAGGGAGTTCTTTTCCTCGTTCTGCATCTTGTTCTTAACAATCTCCAATGCATCATAGAAGATGCGATAAGAGATGCTCTTCTTGCCGTCATACATCAAGTGGTTGACGAACTTTGACACCTTCACGTCGCCATAAACGGGATCGGGAAGGACTAAACGTTTTTTTGGTTTTGCTTTACGCATTGTTTTGTGAGTTTTTACTTGTTTGGCTGTATTCGTTTGTTTTCTTCAATGCACCTTCTCCTCCTCACGAGGGCAGGCCACATTTACTCAACCGCGTTTATACTAGCACAAAACAGTTTTAAAAATTAAGATTACTTCTTAGCAGCCTTCGGACGCTTAGCACCATACTTTGAGCGGCGCTGAGTGCGGTTGGCAACACCAGCCGTATCAAGGGTGCCGCGAACGATGTGGTAACGCACACCTGGCAGATCCTTCACACGACCACCACGCACCAATACGATGCTGTGTTCCTGCAAGTTGTGTCCCTCTCCCGGGATGTAGCTGTTCACTTCTTTAGTGTTGGTAAGGCGAACACGAGCGACCTTACGCATGGCGGAGTTAGGCTTCTTAGGGGTTGTCGTGTAAACGCGAACACAGACACCACGACGCTGAGGACAGTTGTCCAAAGCGGGGCTCTTGCTCTTATCTACAAGCACCTTGCGGCCTTTCCGCACGAGTTGTTGAATTGTAGGCATTGTTGTTTGGTTTTTTATTATTATTTTATGTATATTTTGTATCGAAGCACGATGAAAACGGACACCATATGCCCATTTCGGGCTGCAAAGGTAAGCAAAAACCGCCAAACGACAATGCCTTACAGTCCTCAAAAACGCAATTAGGGCATCAAAACGCCCAAAAAAGTCAATTATTTAAGAATATTTAACTATTAGGAGTGGGTTCAACATTCCTAATGAAGCATAATGACCATCCATAAACAATATACGTTAGCTCATCTTCAATTCACGCTCAACGCCTATACCTATACATTATATCTTCAAGTATCGCAAGTGGTATTGAACGGTCTGAAAGGCCAATGAGCAGTCAGCCAAGGGCACCACCCTGGGTTTGAACCACAAGGGAATACCCGCCCTGAAAGGGCAAAAGCATAGATATAGACTTTTTCAAGTGGACTCAATTATATATATTACTCAAAACTGTTTGCTCATACATCCGAAACTTGAAGTAAAAAACTTCAAAGACTTGAGATTTCAATTACTTTTGTAGTCGTCATAGGAGTGTGGATCATTTGTAACTTGTCGTTTTGCTGCCATAAAAGTATAAAATAATCCACATTCCAAGTGTTATTCAGGCATATTCTTTACACTGAACTCACGTTAGAAAACACGTCTCAATCCACATTTCTTCACGATTTTCAGTGAACGTATTGACTAGTCGATGAGAAGGTGTACACCTTCCAACTTTTGAATGCATACACCAGAAAAGTGCTCAAAAAAGTCTCAATCCCTCACCGATGGCGATAAAACACAATCAATGAAATATTTACAGGTGAGAGATTGGTGAGGGAATGGTGAGGGATGGTGAGGGTTTTCTCCATCGAAAGTCAAAAACGACTATCAAAAAGACGAAAGACAGCAAACAAAGCAACTTAAATTACATGATTCATGAAGATTCAATCGCTTTTTATAAGACACGAATTACCATTATTGAGTCCACTTGAAAAAGTCTATTATTATGCTTTTGCCCTTAGAGGGCGAAATATAACCTATTGATTATCACCCAGGGCGTTTTCCAAGTGTGGAGCGTCCCGTTGGGCCGAGCGCTTCAAGCATGAAGCGTCGCAAAGCGCCGAGCGGCCCTGGGATAGGGGCTTACAGTCCTTTCAGGACTTTTTCAAGCGGACTCATTATTCAAGTTTCGCGAGTAGTATTTAACGGCCTGAAAAGCCAACGAGCAGTCAGCCCAGGGCAACGCCCTGGGTACAAAGGTTCACGGGATGCTCACACTGACTGGGCAAAAGCATTTGTTTGCAAGATGCTTTTGCCCTGTCAGGGCGAGATTTTCCGCATCGCGCATACCCAGGGCATGCCCTGAGCTGACTGCTCGCCGCTCCGTTGGGGCGATTCGTTGCTGCATATTCATACATCTGAAACTTGAATGTTGTAATTGATTAGCGAATGCTTTCTGCTTCATTCTCATTTGGTTAATATCAATCCCTCACCTCCCCTCACCACTCCCTCACCATTCCCTCACCTGAAAGCACCTTTCTTTCAGTCGATTATAGCATTCGGTGAGGGATTGATGGATTTTGTGGAAAATGAAGGGAGGTGGGTATTGGAGCAGAAAACTCTTTCACGAAAACGAATGATTGCCGTCCGGGGAGGATAGCCTTTAGACAAAGTGCCCGATAGGATGGTTCCTCGGGTTCAAGTTCAATATCGTATGCAATGAGAAAGGCGGGATAGTGAAATCATTGATAACCGCAGATTGACTGCATTAAACTTAGACCGAACTCACGTATTAAAATATATCAAATCGTTTCTAACGCCATTTTTGTCCCTTTTTCATCATAAGAGCCTAAGAATTCCTAAAAAAACATAGAATTAGCGCGTATGTAATAGAAAAGTTGTATCTTTGCGCCGGAAAAATAAAACCGTAATTGAAATAATCGTTTATTAACAAATCAATGAAACACAAACTACTTATGATGCTTGCCCTGCTCGTCTGCACGACAACGGCATGGGCACAGACGACACTTAACCTCTCGACAGTGACGAATGACATCACTGTTGCCGACGGCACCACCCTCACGGGTCACCTGGACGCAGCAAATAACCCTGTGCAAATCTCCATCGCCGCGGGAGCTACCGTCACCCTCAGCGGCGCAACCATCGACGGTGAGGAGTATATCAAAGCAGCAGGCGATGAAGACTGGTGGCCATGGTCTGGCCTCACCTGCTTGGGCGACGCCACCATTATCCTTGCAGATGGTACAACAAATACGATCACGTCGTTCCACCGCTTCTACAGCGGCATCCACGTGCCCTTCAATGCTTCGCTCACCATCCGCGGCACCGGCACGCTCGTGGCCCGCTGCTTCGACCAGAACGGCTCGGGCCGCGCCGCCGGTATCGGCGGCCGCGCCGGCCAGAATACCGTTGACCGGGACTACAACAGCTGCGGCGATATCATCATCGAGGGCGGCACCATCACCGCCACGGGCGGTTACCTGGGCGGTGCCGGCATCGGTGCCGGCACGGACACCTACTGCGGCAAAATCATTATCAAGGGCGGCACCGTGACCGCCACGGGCGGACATGACGCCGCCGGCATCGGCGTAGGCAGCCCCAACAGCCTCCTCTTCGGGAACATCATCATCACCAAAGACGTCACCCGCGTCACTGCCTCCAGCCCCACTCCCGGCACCGGCAGCATCGTTTGCCGTTCTACGGTCTCCGCTGCTGTCTACATCGGCGGCACCGTTGACAACAGCGGCAACCTCGTGGGCGGCGTCACGGGCGACATCACCGCCGACGCCGTCACCCTCTACCCCTACACCGTGCACTTCGACGCCAACGGCGGCACGGGCTCCATGGCCGACCAGACCCTGATGAACGGCGTGTCCGCCGAGCTCACCGCCGGCACCTTCGCCAGGGACGGCTACCTCTTCGCGGGATGGAACACCGCGGCCGACGGCAGCGGCACCAGCTACGCCGACGGGCAGAGCGTCAGCAACATGACAGAGACCTCCGGCGCCACTGTCACGCTTTATGCCAAATGGGCAGAACCTGACGAATACTTCGCCAACGCCGGCCATGCCGGCACGCCGGAGGACCCGTACCTCATCTCTTCGGAAAGCCACTGGGAGACCCTGTGCGACAACGTCAACGCCGGCATCACCTACAGCGGCAAGCACTTCAAGATGACGGCCGACATCGGCTCGAGCCAGAACCCCGTCACCACCATGGTAGGCGGTCCCCGGCCCAACAGTAGCGACTATTACACCTTCAACGGCACCTTCGACGGCGACGGCCACACGTTGACGGTCTCCTACACCAATGTCACGTCCGACTGGTGTGCACCCTTCGCCTTCACCTACGGAGCTACCATCAAAAACCTTGCCACGGCAGGCACCATCACCTCTTTTGCCAATTACGCCGGCGGCGTGGTGGGCCGCAACGGTACGGCCAAACTCACGCTGACCAACGTGAAGAGCAGCGTCCACATTCAGTCCTACGCCACCAGCACTGCCATCTTCGGCGGCCTGGTGGGATGGACCATCAACGCCGACCTCACGGGCTGCGTCTTCACCGGAGAAATGGTAGGCGTGGATAACACCACGCGATTCGGCGGTCTGGTAGGCTGGAAGACCGACACCAACGGCTCTGTCCTCAACCTGAAGCACTGCCTCTTCGACCCGTCGCGCGTGTCCATCGTCACCAGCAACTCCCAGCCCTTTGCCGTGAACAACGGTCAGATGACCTCGGAAAACTGCTACGTCCTCTCCACCGTCTTCGGCACCGGCCAGGGTCCGCAGGCCCGCAGCATCTCTGCCGGCACGAATGTCACGGTCAGCCCTGTGGGCGAAGCCACGGCCTACGACGTCAGCGGCATCACCGTCTATGGCGACAACCTCGGCCTGGTCTACAACAACGGCACCACCACCACGTTCTATGCCGGCCAGGGCGTGACCCTGCCCGTCAACCTCGCGTACACGGCCGCCGTTCCGGAGCATCATGTCGTCCTGTATGCCGCCGCCAATGCCACCGTTAGCGGCGACGCCAACCCCTACTCGCTGACGTTGGACGACAACGGCAGCGCGGCCGTCACCATCAGCGCCTCCACCACCCTGCGACTGCAAGGCAGCGGCACCGAGGCCGAACCCTACCTGATTGGCACCTGCGCCGACTGGGACCTCCTGGCCACGAATGTGAATCAAGGCACGACGACCTACAGCGGACAATACGTCGAGCTGGTCAGCGACCTCTCGTTCGAAAGCAGCCCCTTCCAGATGGTCGGCGTCAGCACCGACAAGTGCTTCCGGGGCACCTTCAACGGTAAGGGACATACCATCTCGGTAACCCTCATAGACGACAGTTCGAACGATTTCTGCGCCCCGTTCAGGTTTATCAACGGCACCACCATCAAATATCTGCACGTCGAGGGAAGCATCCTCAAGTCGAGGGGCAAGAACGCCGCCGGCTTCGTAGGACAGGCCAAGGGTGTCAACTATATCATCGGTTGCCGTTCCAGCGTCATTATCGATTTCAATAAAGACGGCGACGTCTCGTCAGGTGGTTTCATCGGCGAACTGCGCGGCGGCGGCACCACCTACCTCTCCGACTGCACCTTCGACGGGCGCTTGCGTGGCACAGACGCCGACCATTGGGGCGGCTTCATCGGATGGGTGGCCAGCGGACAAACGGCCAACCTGAAGAACTGCCTGTTCGCACCGCAGGAAGTGAGCGTCAACAACAGCGGCAACAGCACCTTCGCCCGCCGTGATGGCACCGTGGACCTCGCCAACTGCTACTACAAGACACAGCTCGGCACCGCCCAAGGGACGAATGCCAGCAGCATGACCGACGACCAGCTCATCGCAGCCCTCGGCGGATGGGAGGTCCTCAACGGCAAGATTGTGCCCGCCATGAAGGAATATACCTTCGCCGGAGCAGGCACACAGCAGTCGCCCTACCAGATTACCTCTGCCGACGACTGGAAGCACCTTGCCGGCAATGTAGCCTTAGGCAACAGCTACAGCGAACAGTACCTCCTGCTGACAGCCGACATCAGCGTCAGCCGGATGATAGGCACGGACACGCCGGCCGGCGCACACCTCTTCGCAGGAACCTTCAACGGCGGCGGACACACGCTGACCTTCACCTCCACGAATATCGGAGAATACAATGCCCCGTTCCGTTATGTCAATGGCGCCACCATCGAGAACCTCCACGTGGACGGCACCATCACCACCGCCGATATTCATGCCGCAGGTGTGGTGGGTCGTGTCAACGGAGCCACGACGGTCAAGAACTGCATCAGCAGCGTGACCATCAGCAGCACCGTCAATGGCGACGGTCTGCACGGCGGATTCATCGCCAACATCCTCAAGACCGGCACCGCACACGTCGAGGGCTGCCGCTTCGACGGCAGGCTGCTGGGCACGAACACCACCCGCTTTGCCGGATTCGTCGGCGATGTGTATTACGCCAGCAATAGCGACCACACCACGGCCTACCTCAAGAACTGCTACTTCTGTCCCGCAGAAACCAACATCGGAAGTGGAGAAGGAGGTTCCAGTTTCTCTTATTCCTTCGTGTACAGCTATCCAGCGTGCTACACCCTCAACAACTGCTTCTACCAAAACTACATCTATGAATTCTACCAACAAGGCGGTAAGCAAGCTTTGACGTTCGAGGGTAGCGAACTGCTCACCGTGGCCTTTGCCGGCGAGGGCGACTATTACAGCCTCCTCGATGCCACCTTCTATCCTGGCGGCTTCGAAGCCGGCGGCACGCTCTACGGAGGCTGCGCCAATAACGGAGCGGGCGAGAATGTGAGCATCAACCTCACGCTCAATCCCGCCTACAGCTGCACAGGATATAAAGTTCTCATTGCGCGTAACAATGCAGAATCAACGCTGGCCACCATCACCGGCACCGCAAACCCCTACACGCTGAAATTGGAAGGCGGCGAGAACCTCCGCATCGAGCCCAAAGGCGTAACGTTCAAGGCGTTAAGCGGAGCTGGCACAGAGGGCAATCCCTACCTCATCGAATACCGAGAGCAGTGGGAACTGCTGAGCACCATGACGACAGCCGGCAAGTACTTTAAGCTGATGATAAACCTCGACAACGTCACCACCATGGTAGATGCGGAGTTCGCGGGCACATTCGACGGTGACGGCCACACCATCACCATTGCCTACGGCAGTGCCGACAATTACCTTGGGACCGAGTACGTTGCTCCATTCCGCTATGCGAAGGGTGCCGTCATCAAGAACTTGCACGTAGCAGGCGACATCTACACCAACGACCAGTATGCCGCAGGCATTATCGGTAAAAGTACAGTCGATGCTACCCATCCTAACACAATCACCAACTGCCGTTCCAGTGTAACCATCCACAGCAACACCTGGGCCTATGGCTTCCATGGCGGTTTGGTCGCTTGTAACGAAGGTGTTCCTTCCGAACAGGAGGGTGGCGCACTCAATATCATCGGTTGCCTCTTCGATGGAAGTTTCATTTATGGAACCAAATCCTGTGGCGGTTTTGTGGGTTCTATTGGAACCTACGTGAATCAATCCATCAATATTCAGAACTGCCTCTTTAAGCCCGCGGCTATTGATCTTAGCGACCCCAGTACAGACTATAACACCTTTGTTTATACATCTAAAAAAATAATTACCCTTCAACGAAGCTACTACACCCAGGCTTTTGGTGATGAAGAGGGTATCAAGGCATACGTCCTGACAGCCCAGCCCGCCAACCTTGGTGCAGCAGAAACGGCATATAATGTCAGCGGCATTACGGCCTACGAGAATGGTCTTGGCCAAGACGGAAAATACTACATCGGTACCATCGGCCTCTACAACGTCCAGTCGAATGCAGACCTGATTAGCGATATTGCTACGAACTATAGAAGTGAGAACGTCAATGTCACCCTTCAGGGTCGCACACTCTACAAGGACGGCAACTGGAACACGCTCTGCCTGCCGTTCGACGTGACTGACCTCGAAGGTACGCCGCTGGAAGGTGCTACCTTGATGGAACTGGGCAACAGCGATGCCTGCAACACAGGCTTCGATGCCTCCACCGGCACCCTCAACCTCCAGTTCGTGCCTGCCAACCAGATTGAGGCCGGGCACGCCTATATCGTGAAATGGACGAGCGGCAGCAATATCGAGAATCCCGTATTCAATGGTGTTACCGTCGAAAACAAAGACCCTGCTAACCAGAATGTAACAAGTCGGGACGGCAAGGTGACTTTCAGCGGAACCTACACCTCTACGACCTTCACCGAAGAGAACAAATCTATCCTCTTCCTCGGCGAGGCCAGCACGCTGTACTATCCACAGAACGGAGCCTCCATCGGTACCTTCCGCGCTTACTTCACATTAAATCTCGACGGCAGCAATGTCAAGGCCTTCGTCCTCAACTTCGGCGAGGAGATACCCACCGGCCTCACCCTCAACCCCTCTCCCGAGAGAGAGGGGAGTGCTGGCGCGTGGTACACCGTCGACGGTCGACGTCTGAGCGGCAAGCCCGCACAGAGGGGAATATATGTCAACAACGGCCGCAAGGTAGTTGTGAAATAAAGAAGAAAACATAATAAGGTAATTCCTATTCGTTCAGATTCAATTCAAAATACATACACAAATGAAAAAGATTTATTTGATTCCAAAGGTTCACGCCGTGAACGTCGAACCTCATGCGCACCTCATGGACGTAAGCCCCGTGCAGCGCGTCAGCAGCGAATCTACCGGCATTACATACGGCGGCGGCAGCACCCAGAGTGCCCGTGTCAAAGACCAAGGCTCGTATGACGTTTGGAAAGAGGACTGGAGCGCGGAGTGATAGGTAAGCCTCCGCAACAATCCATAAGATGATCTTTGAAGCCGCCACCCCAGCAATTTGGATGGCGGCTTCATCTGTGTATTCTGCCTAATTTTTCAAAAAATAATAATAAGGTACGCGTACGTGAAAGAAATGTTGTACCTTTGCGCCCGTTTTAATCACCACATGGTTTACAAGAACACTTTACCCTTTTAAATTCAATATGAAACTAAAAGCATTTCTCACGTCCCTGCTGCTGTTGTTCGTAGCGGGAGAAGCACAGGCACAAAGCGGCAATTGGAGCGATGAAGGATATCGCGACACCAACTGGGGCGGCGACATCACGTCCACTGCGTTCGTTATCAGCAACTACGCACAGTTAGCTCAGTTCGCCTACTTGGTGAACAATGGTAATAGCTTCAGCGGCAAGTACGTGATTCTAAGTCCGCAAGGGGAGTTCCCTTATTATACAATGAGTGATCACTACTGGACACCCATCGGCACAGCCGACTATCCCTTCCTTGGCACTTTCGACGGCAATGGAGTCTCGGTTAACTACCTTAAGACCAACAGCAGCGAAGCTACTTGTCAAGGCCTCTTCGGCTATATCGGAACAGGTGGTATCGTCAAAAACGCTACGGTAAGGCATTCCACCATCACTGCAGCTTCCCAGGTAGGTGCCATCGCAGGCTATAACGGCGGCACGATGACAAACTGTGTGGTCATCAACAGCACCATCACGGGAAATAGCTATGCGGGCACTATCGTCGGACAGAATGCCGGCTCGATGACAACCTGCTACGCCATCACTTCTGGCTCGACCAAGGCCATAGGTGTCGAAGGTTCAGCTATAGGCGAGGACACAGAGAATGGTCGATGCCTTTGGACAATTACAGGCGATCATGTCCAAGCTTCTGTTGGCACACCCACAGGCACGACCTTAAACGATGTCGTGTTCTACGATGACGGTATTCACTTCAACAATACACACTATTACAAGTCTGGAGCTCAGGCCACTGTGAGCTATTCCCAGCCCGGCTACGATGCCATCTTCAGCATCAGCAGCGGCGAAGGGGCCAGCATCAGTGGGAACGTGGTCACCGTAGGCACCAGCAATGTCGTGGTGAGTGCAGAGACCGCCATCGCCGAGTGGAGCGGTACAGGTGAAAGCGGCAATCCATACCTCATCGGCAACAGCGATCAATTTGCATTGCTGGCGAACCGAGTAAAGGGCGGTACGAACTACAGCGGCACATATTTCAAGCTGACGGAAAACATCAGCACGACCACCATGGTGGGCACAAGTGCTAACAAGTTTAGCGGCACGTTCGACGGTGACGGCCACACGCTGACCGTTACCCTCAATAGCGATGCTGACTACTGCGCCCCGTTTGCCTACACCGACGGCGCCACCATCCAGAACCTCGTCACAGCAGGCACCATCACCACCTCAGTCCGCTATGCCAGCGGCGTGGTGGGCAACAGCTCAGCAACCCTCACCATGACGAACGTGAAGAGCTGTGTCACCCTCACTTCTTCCTACAACGGCGAAGCTTATCTCGGCGGCCTGGTGGGCTATGCCATCAATGCTACACTCACGGGCTGCGCCTTCACCGGCAGTCTGGCGGGTGCCAACGCCACTAAATGTAGCGGTCTCATGGGCTATAAGACGAATGAATCGGATCAAACGCTAAAAGCCATCTTCACCGATTGTGTGTTCGCTCCTGCACAAGTGGGCGTAAACACTACGGACTCTTATACATTTGTCGTGAGCGATGGCATCGCCGAGTTCACCAACTGCTACTACAACACTGCCCTCGGCGCACCGCAGGGCAAACAGGTCTATCGCATTGTCCCGGATGAGGGAATCACCGTGCAGCTCTTGAACCTCGGAACCGAATATAATGTCAGTGGCATCACCAGCAGTTCACTCAAAGGCATCAAGTTCAACGATGCGTTCTATGCTGCCAGCGGCGACCTATTGGACTTTGTCCTCGGTGTTGTGGAAGGCTATACCGCCTCTGCCTATTATGTCAACGGCACCAAGCTCAACGACCCTATCGAATTTATGGGCCACTATTCTCTGACGATGCCCGCACAGGACATCGCCATTACTGCCGACTTAGTCGCTGCTGAACAGATTGATGCCAACAGCTGGCTGCACGCCGCCAACCGCGCTGCCTCCTTCAGCACCACGGGCACAAACAGCATCACCATCACATCTGCTGCCGAGCTGGCGCTGCTGGCCTACAACGTGAACGTTAGCGGTCAGACCTACGATGGCTATTCCATCACCTTGGGCGACCATATCAATCTCGACGGCCACACCTGGGAACCCATCGGCTACGGCCTCAGTGGCGCTTCCGGCTTCCACGGCACTTTCGACGGTGCTGGCAAGGTTATCAGCAACATGGAAGTAAGAGGCGATTCGTACATGGGTCTCTTCAGTATCGTGCTTTCGGGTGCCACCGTCAAGAATGTCTTCATCTCGAATGCAGCAGTGTATGGCTGTATGGCAGTGGGAACCGTAGCAGGTCAATGCCAAGGCACCATACAGAATTGTCATGTGTCAAACAGTACCATTGAACTGCTTGCCAGCGATGCAGCCGGTGGACTAAGGCCTGTCGCACTTGGTGGCATTGCCGGCATGTGTGATTATGGCACCATCAGGGGTTGCACCATTCTTGAAACCAGCATCTATCCTCAGCCTGAGAATTCATCCATGGTTGGTGGCATCGCAGGTGAAGTGACGAGAGGCAGACTGTTCGACAATCTCTCTGCCGCCGACATCGCCAAGAAAGCCAGTGACAACAACTTTGGTGCGATAGTTGGTATTGCTCAGGAAGGTGATATATCCAATAACTACTATGTGGATGGCCTCGGCATCTATGATACGCCTAACACGACGCTCTATGGCATCAATGGCCTTGACATACAAGGTAATGCGATGCGGGCATATCTCTATCCATCCAAGCCCGCCGACTTCGGTGATATTGTCACCAACTATAGCTTCGGCATGGAAGCCTATAGTGCAGGTCTGCACTATAATCTGAATTGGTATTCGCCCAACAAACCCACCACGATGGACATCACTTTGAGCAATGATGGTAACAATAGTTCGTTGCTCAGCGATTACAAAGGCGTGGAGGGCACTGTGACGCTCGACCGCACCTTCTACAAGGATGGTGATTGGAACACCATCTGCCTGCCGTTCGGTATCAGCGACGTGAATAATTCACCGCTCTGCGCTCAGGGTGAAACCGTGGAGCTGTACCAATTGACGGCTCTCGGTGATGATTCAGACACAGGCTTCGATGAGGAAAGCGGTACACTCACCCTGAACTTCGAGAGCCTCTTCGATGAAGACTTCAGTGAGACACCCCTTGCTGCTGGCCAGCCCTATCTTATTCGTTGGTTAAACGCCACCGGCACATTGGAAAATCCCGTCTTTGAGAACGTGACCATTGAGAAAACTGCTCCCGCAGAAGAAGGCAACACATTCGGCAACAACGACGAAATCACCTTCATCGGCACCTTCAACGGCATGTCCTTCAATGCCACCAACCGTAGCATCCTGTTCCTCGGCGACAACAACATGCTGTACTATCCCGAAGCGAATGCCACCATCGGTGCTTGTCGCGCCTACTTCCAGCTCAATGGCATCACCGCTGGCGACATTCCCGTCAACAACGTGAAGATGTTCTTCGGCGATGAGACCACAGCAGTAACCTCTCCCCTCGCCTTTCGGAGAGGGGTTGGGGGTCAGGCTTGGTATGACCTCGATGGCCGCAAGCTCGGCAGTAAGCCGACAACCAAGGGCCTGTACATCCTCAACGGCCGCAAAGTAGTAGTGAAATAATGAAGTAAATAATATAGAAAATGAAAAAGATTTATTTGATTCCAAAGGTTCACGTCGTGAACGTAGAACCTCATGCGCACCTCCTGGACGGAAGCCCCGTGCAGCGCGTCAGCAGCCAATCTACCGGCATCACCTATGGCGGCGGCAGCAATACTGCCGCCCGCGTGAAGGACCGTGGAGGCTATAACGTATGGGGCGACGACTAGAGTGCGGAGTAATGAAGTGTCTGGTAAAAACCGCATGCTTAAGGCGGAATCAACGAAAAGACCTATGGAGACGAGCATGATGAGTGATTATGAAAGGGAACTGTATGAGTACAGCAACAGCATTTCTCTAGTTAAATCATGGACAACAAAGAACTACAAAAGACAGTAAACCCCGTTTATTTGACCGCCAAAGGGACGTTGAGTGTTCTGTGCCAGGCGAAGGATCCGGATGCGGAGGCCTTGATGCCTTTAATCGGTCTGGAAACAAATCTGCAAGAGCGGGCTAAGACTATTCCCGCCTCTATCTCTAACTGTTACAAGATTGCCCAGACGGCCCGCTATGAAATTAACAACACAGCGGCGCTTCGAAGCAACGCCTCCAATATCGTGGATCTTCCTTCGGGTTATTCGCCCCGCGGGTTCCGCGTGTCTTCGGCGGGAAAGCGTTATTTCGGGTTTGACCTTCCGGTGGTGATAGACGACATGGCTCCAGCCGCACAAAAGGTGATGACTCCAGAGCAGCGCAGCCTGTCCAGTTATCACGCCGTGGATGCCACCAATTACCAATCCATGAAAGAGGCCCTGGGAAGCATCAAGGGTGAGCTATGCATCGTGACGGAAGGGCTGCTCGGGTATTTCAACGAGCTGGAGCTGTTGAGTCTCTGCGAGGCCATTCACCGCCTCCTCTCGGAGTTCGGCGGTACCTGGATGACGGCCGATCTGTCCATCTTGAGAATCTATGCGCTCACCTTAGGAACTCTGCTCAAAGGTGACGAGCTTGCTTTCATGAATAGTTTCAAAGAGAAAGGCGGCGGTTTGGCCGATGTGAAAATGAACCAGAACAGTCTCTTCCTCAATGGCGAGGAGGGAGCCATACGATTCCTGAAGAACCAGGGATTCACTGTAGATACAGAACCCGTCACCCTCTATCTTCCGGATATTCCCGGCATAAATGATGAGCTCCGTAATGTCTATCGGCAAATGAACATGCTCACTATGCGTGTAGCCTCTCCGAATACCGGGGAAAAAACGGCTCCCGAACTTCCTTTTGCCGTCGATAGTTCGGTAAGGGAAAGGAAGCTTGTCATGAAAGTCCAGGGACGGGTGGACACATTCACGGCGACGGAACTGCTGAAAGCCTTCCAGGACGCGTCGCCTCACATCGATTCCATAGAACTGGACGTGGAGAAGGTGTCTTTTATATCATCGGCCGGTATCCGTGTACTGCAGATGATGAGGACGTTTGTAAAAGACCTGAACTGCATTAAGGTATTCCATATCCAGTCCGAGGTCGAAAAAATCCTGAAAATGAACGGATTCGACCAACTTCTGCTTTAAGACATAATGGACGTATAGTCGTGATTAAGTGAGAAATTTCGGGTCACCTGCATAACCGTGTGGATTAACCAAAGATCTTGAGCAGTCTGAACATCATGGTTGTAGTGTACGCTCACACATGGTTATGCAGGTGACCCCGTGATTCTTGCTATGGCAAGCGACAAGGTCGAGCGGGACATGCTCATCATTACTTCACAAGCACCTTGTGACCGTTCTCTACCACTATGCCTTTATAGCCTTTCTTGATACGCTGGCCACTGAGGTTATAACGGACAGATGAAGCATTGGTTTGGTTGGACAACACGTTTTCGATGCCAGTTACTTCACTGGCAAACTGTAGCTCGGTAATCCACAGTTTTGAGCCCGGTGCCGATGCACCACTGCCCTCTGTGCTGGAACTCATGCCACTGACACTCGAGGTGATGTCGATATAGAAGGCGTTGATGCCCCAACCAAGACCGGAAGGGTCTTTGCCATTTTCGCTCACGGAAAGATCGATGTAGCCGAAAGTCCAGTCAGACGCAGCCTCGGTTATCTTCTTGCGGAACTTCACAGTACGGGTCACTTGCGGTTTAATCACCAGGTCTTCGTTGAATTGGATGAACACCTGTGCTACGTCACCAGTCACGGGTTGGTATTTGTACCAGAAGGTGAGATAGCGTGCGGGAATGTTGTTGCAAGGCACGCCCTCTTCGTACTCGCTGCCGCTCATCTTTTTCAGGAAGCAGTCGGTGACTAACAGCGACGTTGTGACCGCCTCACCCGGCATACCTGCCGCCGACATGTCCACCACCTTCGACTCAAGCAGAGCTGCCGTAGACCCCGCAGTTCGGCCTTCGGTCTTCGTCACGCAGCCAGGAGCCAGAATGTTGAATGTGTCCCAATAGCCCGACGGTGACGTGTAGCTTCCGCCACCCATCTCTGCGGGCAGGTTGCGCTCCTCCCAGTCGGCAAAGCTGCCGTTGGGCACCTGATACAAGGATACTGGCGAACCTCCGCCCACGTTGCTGTCGTCCACTGTGAGGTTCGCGCCCGTACTCACCTTATATTTGTTCCAAGCCTCAGCACTCTGTTGGGTATATACTATTACGGTGAAATTCGGTTGGGTGTTCACTACGTCAGAGCCGAGCATCAGCGTGCCCTGCACGTTGCAGTCGAACGTTTCCAGATGTGTGGTTCCCATGAAGATTTTGTCGGGGATAGCATAGTCTCCACCGGCCTCTATGCCGATAATATGCAGTTCGGTATAATCTTTGAACTGAGCCTCTTGCAATGATACATTCTTCACATATAGTCGCTTCACGTTGTCCTGTGCCGTCATTTCCTTACCCGCCATTTGCGACGTGTACTGACGGAACATCGGCTCCCAGTAATTGGGGTCGGTGAGGTCAGAGCCTTCGATATGTGCCCACTTGGTAGCGTCAATCGGTTCAATGGTGAGTTGGAACTGTGGCCCGCGGTCTGCCCATTCATAGGTGTCGAGCGTGAATCGGTAGTTGTTCATTTGGTTCTCGCCTACAAATGCCATATACGAGTCGGTGATAACGGGGTCGTGCAGCGTAATCTGCGCCTGTACACCCATTGCCAGCATGAAGAGAACCATCAGTAAAGATAAAACTTTTGTTTTCATACGTTGCTGAATTTAAGTGAATATTATATTTAAGTGAATACTATGATAGATGATGTATTATGTAAAGACAGCCCGTCCCAACCATTTTTCATGAGGCTGGAACGGGCAGAACAGGTTCCGCACCGTGGTGCATATAGGGTGAAATTTATGCAGGGAAGATGGGGGGAGTATTTTTTCGCCCTGCTCACATTGCCTCCGCCCGGCGTCCTCGTCCGGGCAGCGGCAGAGCTATATGTCAGGGGGCAATGGGGCATGATAGTTCTGGTTTAAAATGTTATAACAGGTGCAAAGATACAAAATCTTTTTCAATCATTGTCCATTTCGTCCGAAAAAAAAGCAAAAAGCGGGCCAAGATGGGGTCACCTGCATAACCGTGTGGATTAATCAAAGATCTTGAGCAGTCTGAACATCATGGTTGTAGTGTACGCTCACACATGGTTATGCAGGTGACCCGAAATTTCTACTCATTCTTGCGTTAAATAAAAAGCGCCGACTCACTCTGAGGTGAGCCAGCGCCTTTTTACCTCTTGTTTTTCCTAACAAATCCCTCAATCCCTCACCTTTTAACGCATCTGACTGTCAAACAATAGTTTACTGGTGAGGGATAGGTGAGGAATAGGTGAGGGATAGTGATACATTTACTGATCACCTGAAAGACATTCCCTCACCAATCCCTCACCTATTCCTCACCTATCCCTCACCAGTAAACGTTTGTTTTTCAATGAGAGACAGCGAAAGGTGAGGGATTGAGGGATTTATTAGGAAAACAAGTAGTAAGAGGAGATAGTATATACGTATCTGCTAACAAGTATATACGATATCGTCTGAAGATGTACACGTTCTGCCCTCAACGTCTGTCCGTGACGCGATGAGATTATCTCAACTATCCCACCTTCACAAAAAAGTACCGGCTGAGGCCACAAACACCAAGACAGATGGAGCAAATGAAAAGATGAAGTCCCATCCTGTACGCTGAAGACAAGTTCCTGTCAGACACCAACCAGCATATTTGAAACTATTGATGTCCGGTAAAAACGGCTTCCTAAAGGCGGAATCAACGAAAAAACCTATGGGGACGGGCATGATGAGGTCCCGACTTTAAGTTTACTGCGCAAGGTGTTTAGTTCAACTTGAACGGAGAAATAGGCCCGTTTTGCTGAACTTCCTCTGCCAACTTGATGGTGCCAAAGGCCTTCTCGAAGTTCGCCATATTCTGCTCGAGCAGACGCATCAGACGCTTGGCTTGTACAGGCGACATGATGACGCGGCTCTGCACATTTGCACGAGGCATACCAGGATGATGAAACACAAAATCCATGATAAATTCTGTCGGCGTAAAGCCCATAATAGCCAGATTGGAATACACGCCTTTCTCTACATCGGGAGTCATGTTCACTTGTACCTGTCCCTGTTTCTGTTCGTTGTTGTTTGCCATAAGGTTTACTTTTTAGGGTACTGCTGATTTGATGTGATAACCTATTAAAAAAGTCGTTCACAAACGCTCGACAAGAGGTTTGCAAGTGCAAAGATAGAGGTTTCTGGTGAAATTACCACTCGTTTATATACATTTTTTACTCTTTTGTTTGCAGAAGCAAAAAAACATCAATATCTTTGCCCCGACAAAGTACAAAAACAGCATGACCAAATGTCCTTATTGCAACAGAACTCCATTGTCTGAGGCTTCTTGCATCATCAAGGAGAAAGGGAACAAGATTGAATCTGGGAATAAGGCGAACCAGGCTCCCTATGAAGTCTTTTACGTTCGCTGTTGCCCCAGTTGTCTCAGTCGGCGTAAGTGTATGGACAAGTTCCTGGGTTGGACATTGCCTGCCGGTCCGTTGCTTTTGCTCATCTCGCTGCCATTCTATCTCGTCAATCGGTACTACACCCCGCTGCCCGAAATGCTGATGAAAGTCGTCGCATACGTCATGCTGGCCGCTTTCTTTGTCATCTTCCCACTTGGTATCATTCTCCACTTCATGCTTCCCCGCTTGCTCAACTCCACACGGCACCACAAGCATAGGGTTACACGACAGCAAGCAGAAGCGCAACAGGCTCTCGCCGAACCGTTCACCCAAAGTGCAACATCCGTTGAACCATCATCGGGAAACAAGGGCAACATTTCTGTCAACAACCCACGATTCTACGAGGGAGACTGACTGAACAATCACGCAAAAGACATTCTCCGTTTCGTTAGACCTCAAGAAAAACAACTACTAAGGAAAAGTTTTCGTCGTTTTTCTTGACTTCGCCTTTTTGGCGTTGTATCTTTGCAGCCGATTTTAAGCTTATTATGAAAAAACTGCTCATCGAGACGTATGGTTGCCAGATGAACGTGGCCGACTCGGAGATTGTGGCGTCCGTCATGCAAATGGCGGGATATGAAATCACTGAGCATCTGGAGGAGGCCGATGCTGTTTTCCTCAACACCTGTTCCGTGCGTGACAATGCGGAGCAGAAGATTCTTTCGCGGTTGGAATTCCTGCAAAGCCAGAAGCGTCGCCGTACTTTGATTATAGGTGTGCTGGGCTGCATGGCCGAGCGGGTGAAGGAAGAACTGCAAGAGAGGTATGGTGCAGACCTGGTCTGCGGTCCTGATGCATATATGTCGCTGCCCGACCTCATTGCACAGGCCGAGCTGGGACACAAGGCCATCAATGTCGAGCTCTCCACCACCGAGACCTATCGCGACGTCGTTCCCCGACGTCTGCACGCAGGCGGCATCGGCGGTTTCGTCAGTATCATGCGTGGCTGCAACAACTTCTGCCACTACTGCATCGTGCCCTATACACGTGGACGTGAACGCAGCCGCGATGTCGTAAGCATCTTGAATGAAGTGCGTGATTTGCAGGAAAAGGGATTCAAGGAAGTGACGCTGCTGGGACAGAATGTGAACAGTTACAAGGAGGGCACGTCTGTCACCTTCCCCACCCTCCTACGACTTGTCGCCCGTGCCGTGCCCGACATGCGTGTACGCTTCACCACCAGCCATCCGAAGGACATGAGCGACGAGACACTGCACGTCATTGCCGAAGAGCCCAACGTATGCAAGCACATTCATCTGCCCGTGCAAAGTGGCAGTGATGCCGTGTTGGAGAGAATGAACAGGAAATACACACGCGCATGGTACCTTGACCGCGTAGCCGCCATCCGCCGCATCATCCCCGACTGTGGCCTCTCAACAGACATCTTTGTGGGCTATTGCGGAGAAACGGAGGAGGATCACCAGCTGTCACTCTCACTCATGCGCGAAGTGGGATATGACTCGGCTTTCATGTTCAAGTACTCCGAACGTCCCGGCACATACGCCTCCCGCCACTTGGCTGACGACGTGCCAGAGGAAGTGAAACTGCGCCGGCTGAACGAGCTTATCGCCCTACAGACACAGCTCAGTGCCGAAGCAGGCCGTCGCTGTGAGGGCAAGACCTATGAGGTGCTCATCGAAGGCACCTCCAAACGCAGCCGTGAACAGCTCTTCGGACGTACGGAACAGAACCGCGTCGTGGTCTTTGACCGAGGACAACACCACGTAGGTGAACGTGTAATGGTCAGAGTCACCAGCAGCAGCTCGGCCACACTTAAAGGAGAAATCGCATGAAGAAAAAAAGAATACATACGCCCATGCAATGGTTCACCTCCTGCGTCAGCACCACCCTCGTGCTTGTGCTCCTGGGGTTGGTCGTGCTCTGCGGGTACTCTGCCAACAAACTTTCAAAGGACGTGAAAGAGAACTTCACCGTCACTCTTTTGCTGGACGATGACCTGGGCGTGGACGAAACCCGTGCTTTCCAAGCTCGTCTGGATGCCAAGCCCTACACTCGTTCCACCACGCTCATCACCGCCGAAGAAGCACTCAAGGAGGAGACAGAAAGAATGGGCACCAATCCAACAGATTTCCTGGGCGGAAAGAACCCTTATACCGCCAGCATCGAGATGAACGTCGTGGCCGATTACGCCTGCACCGACAGCCTGATATGGATACAGAAAGAACTGCGTGAGCTGTGGCAAGTCAACGACGTCGTCTATCAGCAGGACATCGTCGAGAACCTCAACCACACCCTGCAACGAACGACCCTCATCTTGGCCATTCTGGCTGTGTTGCTCATCATTATCTCCGTAGTGTTGGTGAACAACACCGTTCGGCTCAGTGTCTATGCACGCCGCCACATCATCCATACCATGCGACTTGTCGGTGCTTCCTGGGCGTTCATCCAACGGCCCTTCCTCCGTCGAAGTCTCGGCATAGGACTCACGGCCGCTCTCCTGGCCACGGCTTTCCTGCTCGCCAGTGTACACTGGGCAAGACAACAGGACGCTTTCATACAGAACCTCGTCACCAACGAAACGATTGCCATCATGGTCGGCACCGTCTTCATCTCTGCGCTCCTCCTTAGTGTCGTTTGCACCTGGTTCAGCGTCAACCATTTCCTCAACATGAAGGAGAATGAGATGTATCGTTGAAGCACGTTGAGTCATGAAGAGAAAAGAATAGAAAAATATTGTAAATCGTAAATTATCCAATTGTTAATTATGAAAGACTTTGCCTTCGACCGCATGAACTTCATCTTGCTGGCTATCGGCATGGCAGCCGTCGTGCTCGGCTTTATCCTCATGTCCGGGGCAGGCTCCAACGAGACGGAATTCAATCCCGACATCTTCTCTGACCTCCGCATCAAAGTGGCGCCCATCGTCTGTTTTGCAGGCTTCGCCTTCATCGTCTATGGTATCATGCATCGTCCAAAGGATAAGGAGGCTTAATCATGACAGTTTTTGAAACCATCATCATTGCCATCGTTGAGGGACTGACTGAGTTCCTGCCCGTTTCTTCAACTGGGCACATGATCATCACCCAGAATCTGTTGGGAGTGGAAAGCACGCCCTTCGTGAAAGCTTTCACCATCATTATTCAGTTTGGTGCCATCCTTTCCGTCGTCTGTCTCTACTGGCACCGCTTCTTCCGCCTGAACCCCACACCCGCTCCGGCAGGCAGTACGCCCTGGCAGGCATTTCTGCATAAATGGGATTTCTACTGGAAACTGCTCGTAGCTTTTGTTCCTGCCATTGTCATTGGCTTTTTGGGGAAGATGAGCGGATTGATTGACCGTTTCCTCGAAAACGTGGAGGTGGTGGCCGCGATGTTGGTCATCGGTGGTATCTTCATGCTCTTCTGCGACCGCCTGTTCAACAAGGGAAGCGAGCAAACCAAGTTGACAGAAAAGCGTGCTTTCTGCATAGGCTTGTTCCAGTGCATCGCCATGATTCCCGGAGTCTCTCGCTCAATGGCGACCATTGTCGGTGGCATGGCACAGAAACTGACTCGTCGCGCAGCAGCAGAATTTTCCTTCTTCCTGGCAGTGCCCACGATGGCGGCAGCCACTGCACTGGACGTGCTGCAACTGTTCTTCGGCGACGAGGCCGATGCCAGTTGGGCCACCCGTGACAACTTGATGATGTTGGCTCTCGGTTGCATCGTAGCTTTTATCGTGGCATTGCTGGCCATGAAGTGGTTTGTCAGTTTCCTCACCAAATATGGCTTCAAATCGTTCGGAGTTTACAGAATCATTGTTGGCCTCATCATCTTAGGCCTCCTTTGGACAGGCCATTCACTCGTCATGGTTGACTAAATGGATTTTCAGACAGGCGAAATACTCTATATCGACAAGCCTTACCGATGGACATCATTCGACGTGGTGAACAAGGTGCGGTGGCTGCTCTGTAAACGTCTCGGCACGAAGAAGCTGAAGGTGGGCCATGCCGGCACGCTTGACCCCTTAGCCACCGGCGTAATGATTGTCTGCACCGGACGTGCCACCAAACGCATTGATGAACTGCAAGCCCACACAAAAGAATACGTAGCCTCGCTGAGACTGGGTGCCACGACACCTTCCTTCGACCTCGAACATCCCATAGATGCAACCTTCCCCACCGACCATATCACCCGCGAACAAGTGGAAGACGTTCTAAAGACCTTCCTCGGACGCATCGAGCAAATTCCACCCGCCTATTCTGCCGTGAAAATCGACGGCAAGCGCGCCTATGACCTCGCCCGCAAGGAAAAGGAAGTGGAACTCAAGCCAAAGGTGCTGGTCATTGACGAGATAGAGTTGCTGGAATATAAAAGGGGCATAGGCACCACACACACACTCCCGACTCTTCCGCGAACCGATATGAGGAACAAGGCCTTCCTTACCTCACCCACCGTCTCAGTAACGGACGAGAGTTACCCTTCTATCACCATTCGCGTGGTCTGCTCCAAAGGCACTTATATCCGTGCCCTCGCCCGTGACATCGGACAAGCCCTTGACAGTGGTGCTCATCTGACAGCCCTGCGGCGAACCCGTGTTGGCAACGTTGGTGTAGAAGACTGCCTCACGATGGACGCTTTTCCTGATTGGCTCGAGCAACAAGACATCCAAGATATTCCTAATGACCGATAAGTTCTCCATAACCCCATTCTCTCATGAAACTTTCCCAATTTAAATTCAAGCTTCCCGAAGACCGCATCGCTCAGTATCCTGCACCTTATCGGGACGAGTGCCGCCTGATGGTGCTCCACATAAAGAGCGGCATCATCGAACATCGTGACCATTTCTACGATATCCTCGAATATTTCGATGACAAGGACGTCTTTGTCTTCAACGACACGAAGGTCTTCCCCGCACGCCTCGAAGGGAACAAAGAGAAAACCGGCGCCAAGATTGAGGTGTTCCTTCTGCGTGAACTCAACCAAGAGTTCCGTCTTTGGGATGTCCTCGTGGAGCCAGCCCGAAAAATCCGCATCGGCAACAAACTTTATTTCGGCGAGGACGAAAGCATGGTGGCCGAGGTCATCGACAACACAACCAGCCGTGGCCGAACACTACGCTTTCTCTACGATGGTCCTCACGAAGAATTCAAGGAATCGCTCTTCGCACTCGGAGAAGCTCCCCTGCCCAGACACATCATCTCACGCAAAGCCGAGCCACAAGATATGGAAGATTTCCAGTGTGTCTTCGCCAAGAACGAAGGTGCCGTCACCGCTCCCACCTCTGGACTCCACTTTTCAAAACACCTGCTGAAACGCATGGAAATCAAAGGTGTAGAAATGGCGTTTATTACGCTTCACTGTGGGCTCGGGAACTTCCGTGAAATCGATGTCGAAGATCTTTCCAAACATAAGATGGAGAGTGAAGAAGTGCACGTCAACGCCGAAGCTTGCCGCATCGTGAACACCGCCAAAGACAACAACAAACAAATATGTGCTGTCGGAACCACTGTTCAACGCGCTCTGGAAACAGCAATTGGCGCTGACCGCCATCTGAAAGAGTTCGACGGATGGACAAACAAGTTCATCTATCCTCCTTACGAATTTGGAATCGCCACATCTATGGTGGCCAATTTCTACACGCCCTACTCCACACTTCTCATGCTCACCTGTGCCTTTGGCGACTATGACCTCGTCATGAAAGCCTATAAGGAAGCCTTGCGCGACTCACGCTATCGCTTCGGTACTTACGGCGATGCAATGCTGATTCTCAATGACTGATACTTATCTCTCTCTCGGCAGCAATCTTGGTGACCGTCACTATATGATCGTACGTGCCATTGAGCTTCTTGCCCGTCGGGTGGGACGCCTCGTCTGTGTGTCATCCATTGTTGAGACTGAGCCTTGGGGATTCAAATCCATACATCCATTCCTCAATGCGGTTGTGCTTCTACACACTGACCTCACACCACGTCAATTGTTGGCAGAAACACAAGCCATCGAACGTGAATTGGGCAGAACAAAGAAAACACAGGCTGACACCTACGCCGACAGACCTATTGATATTGACATCCTGCTTTATGGAGAAAGACAAGTCAACGAAACCGATCTCATCATTCCACATCCTCTCATGAACGAACGTGACTTTGTCATAAAACCTTTGCAGGAAATCCATAACTCTTTACAGAAAAAATATCCAATCGCTTAATACATTTAATATTCATATAATGAACTTTGTAGAAGAACTGACATGGCGCGGTATGATTCACCAGATGATGCCGGGCACGGAGGAACTCCTCCAGAAAGAACAAGTAACAGCCTATGTGGGTATTGACCCGACGGCAGACAGTCTGCATATCGGCCATCTTTGCGGCGTGATGATGTTGCGTCACTTCCAGCGCTGTGGTCACAAGCCTCTGGCTCTTGTCGGCGGAGCCACTGGCATGATAGGAGACCCCAGTGGCAAGAGCCAGGAACGCAACTTATTGGATGAAGAAACACTGGCACACAACGTCTCTTGTATCAAAGCACAATTAGCTCGTTTCCTCGATTTCGAAAGTGATGCACCCAACCGTGCTGAATTGGTCAACAATTATGATTGGATGAAGGACTTTACTTTCCTCGCCTTCACTCGCGACGTGGGAAAACACATCACCGTCAACTATATGATGGCGAAGGACAGCGTCCAAAAGCGCCTCAACGGCGAAGCTCGTGACGGCCTTTCATTTACCGAGTTCACCTATCAATTGCTGCAAGCTTACGACTTCTACTACCTGAACACCCACAAGGGTTGCAAGTTGCAGATGGGCGGCAGCGACCAATGGGGTAACATCACGACTGGCACTGAACTCATACGCCGTATGGGAGGAGGAGAAGCCTACGCACTCACATGTCCCCTCATCACGAAGAGCGATGGCAAGAAGTTCGGCAAAACCGAGCAAGGCAACATCTGGCTCGACCGCCGCTACACCAGCCCCTATCGTTTCTATCAGTTCTGGATTAACGTGGCCGATGAAGATGCTGAACGTTACATCAAAATCTTTACGTCGTTATCCAAGGACGAGATTGACGACCTCATCACCCGTCACCGTGAAGATCCCGGACGCCGCGAACTGCAACGCCGTTTAGCAGAAGAAGTCACTCGCATGGTACATAGCGAAGAAGACTTGCGCGCTGCTCAAGAAGCCAGCCAGATGCTCTTCGGAAAGAGTACCAAGGAAGCACTCTTGGCTCTGGACGAGCAAACTTTGCTTGATGTCTTCGATGGCGTGCCTCAGTTCCGCTTCTCGAAGGACCTCCTTGAAGGTGAAGGCATAAAAGCTGTTGACCTCATGGCCGTCGAGACTCAATGTTTCCCAAGCAAAGGCGAGATGCGCAAGATGGCGCAAGGCGGCGGCGTCAGCCTCAACAAAGAAAAACTGACGGCCTTCGATCAACCCATCACTATAACAGACCTCATTGATGATCGCTATCTGTTGGTGCAAAGAGGAAAGAAAAACTACTATCTCCTCATTGCAGAATAAGCCAGCCAATTAACCACAGTATCAAAAAACAATGGAATACAATTTCAAAGAAATTGAGAAGAAGTGGCGCCAACGTTGGGTGGCGCAACAAACATACAAAGTGTGCGAGGATGATACACGGCAGAAGTTCTACGTTCTGAACATGTTCCCCTATCCTTCTGGAGCAGGATTGCATGTGGGACATCCGCTGGGATATATCGCCTCCGACATCTATGCCCGTTACAAGCGTCTGCAGGGTTTTAACGTGCTCAACCCCATGGGCTATGATGCCTATGGATTGCCCGCTGAACAATATGCCATTCAGACGGGACAACATCCTGCCATTACAACAGAACAGAACATCAACCGCTATCGCGAGCAACTGGACAAGTTAGGTTTTTCCTTTGACTGGAGCCGTGAGGTACGTACTTGCGATCCTGGTTATTATCATTGGACACAATGGGCGTTCCAACAGATGTTCAAGAGTTTTTATTGCAACGCTTGCCAGAGTGCTCAACCCATCGAGAAACTGGTGGAACACTTCTATCAGGAAGGTACCGCCAACCTTGACGTGGCTCAGACCGAAGAATTGTCCTTCACAGCTGAGGAGTGGAAAGCCATGAGCGAATTGCAACAGGAGCAGGTGTTGATGAACTACCGCATCGCCTATTTGGCCGAAACGATGGTCAATTGGTGCCCCGCACTGGGCACGGTGTTGGCCAATGACGAGGTGGTGAACGGCGTATCTGAACGCGGCGGCTATCCTGTAGAACAGAAACGGATGAAGCAGTGGTGCTTGCGTGTGTCAGCCTACGCTCAGCGTCTGCTTGACGGATTGGAAAAAATAGAGTGGACAGAGTCGTTGAAGGAAACACAGAGGAACTGGATTGGCCGTTCAGAAGGTGCCGAAATCGTATTCCGTGTAAAGGATTCCGACAAGAGCTTCACTATATTTACCACCCGTGCAGACACGATGTTCGGCGTGACCTTCATGGTGCTGGCACCCGAAAGTGAGCTGGTCAGAGAACTGACCACACCTGACCAGAAAACCGCTGTGGACGAATATCTTACATACGTCAAGAAACGCACTGAGCGTGACCGTATCAGCGACCGCAAAGTGACGGGTGTATTCTCGGGTTCGTATGCCATCAATCCGTTTACGGGTGAAGCCAATCCTATCTGGATTTCCGAGTATGTATTGGCTGGTTACGGCACAGGTGCCATTATGGCTGTCCCTGCCCATGACTCACGTGACTACGCTTTCGCCAAGCACTTCGGGTTGCCCATTGTTCCACTTGTCGAAGGTTGTGACGTTTCCGAAGAGAGTTTTGATGCCAAGGAAGGCATCGTCTGCAACTCGCCACGTGAGGGCGTTCAACCTTATATAGACTTCTCCTTAAATGGTCTGACCATTAAGGAAGCCATTGCCGCCACTAAAAAATATGTGCGCGAACATCAACTGGGCCGTGTGAAGGTGAACTATCGCCTGCGCGATGCCATCTTCTCTCGTCAGCGCTACTGGGGCGAACCTTTCCCGGTATATTATCGCAACGGAATGCCTCAGATGGTGCCTGAAGAATGTTTGCCACTTGAGTTACCTGAAGTGGACAAATTTCTGCCGACAGAGACGGGCGAACCGCCTCTCGGCAACGCTAAGCGATGGGCATGGGACACCAAGAGCCGTTGTGTGGTCGATAATTCTTTTATCGACAATCAAACCGTCTTCCCCCTGGAACTCAACACCATGCCCGGATTCGCCGGAAGCTCTGCCTATTACCTTCGTTACATGGATCCACACAATGACCAAACTCTGGTTGGTCAGCGTGCCGACGAATACTGGCAAAATGTTGATCTATATGTCGGGGGCTCAGAGCACGCGACAGGACACCTCATCTATAGCCGCTTCTGGAACAAGTTCCTTTTCGACCTTGGTATCAGCTGCAAAGAAGAGCCTTTCCAGAAGCTCGTGAATCAAGGCATGATTCAAGGCCGTTCCAACTTTGTTTATCGAATTAAAGACACCAATACATTCGTCAGCATGGGCGTAAAAGATCAGTACGATGTCACGCCGTTGCATGTGGATGTGAATATCGTCAGTGCCGATGTGCTCGACATCGAAGCTTTTAAGGCTTGGCGACCTGAATATGCCACGGCTGAGTTCATCCTCGAAGATGGTAAATACGTTTGTGGATGGGCAGTGGAAAAGATGTCGAAGTCGATGTTCAACGTTGTCAACCCCGACATGATTGTTGAGCGTTTCGGAGCCGACACGTTGCGTCTATATGAAATGTTTCTCGGCCCCATTGAACAAGCTAAGCCATGGGATACCAACGGCATCGATGGCAGCCACCGCTTCCTCAAGAAATTCTGGAACCTTGCTCAAAACATTCTTTCCCAGAACACTCAGGACACCGAAAGTACTCCAAGTTCAGCCGAGTTGAAAGCACTCCACAAGCTCATTAAGAAAGTGACCGAAGATATTGAGGCCTTCAGCTACAACACCAGTATTCCCGCTTTCATGATTGCCACAAACGAACTTACACAGTTGAAGTGTAACAAACGTGCTGTGCTGGAACCGATGGTTATTCTCATAGCCCCCTTTGCTCCACATATCGCCGAGGAGCTTTGGGAAGCACTCGGACACACCACCTCGGTCTGCGATGCCACCTGGCCGAAGTTCAACGAGAGCTATCTGGCTGAAGAGACCGTGAAGATGATGGTTGCTTTCAACGGGAAGACCCGCTTCGGCATTGACTTCCCAGCCGATGCAGACAATGCCACCATCGAAGCTGCTGCACGGACTCACGAACAGACGCCGAAGTACCTCGAGGGCAGGCAGATTGTGAAAGTCATCATCGTTCCCAAACGAATGATCAATATTGTCATGAAATAACACACTGAACATCAACTAATCAATATAAACAAAATGAAATTAAGTTGGATTTTTGATGAAGTGAAGGACTATTTCTTCATTGCCCTCGGTTGCTTCATCTACTGTATAGGATTTTGCACCTTCATGCTTCCCTACGAGTTTACTCCGGGAGGCATGACGGGTGTGTCGGCTATCATCTACTACGCCACTGGCATTCCAACCCAGTACAGCTATTTTGCCATCAATGCCGTCCTGTTGGCCATCGGACTAAAGATACTTGGATTCAAATTCTTTGCCAAAACCATCTACGCCACCACCTGCATCACCATCTTCCTCGGACTCGTACAAGGCATTCTCCGACAACCAGATGGAACCCTTCCACTCGTTGTCGGCGATCAGCCTTTCATGGCTGCTGTCATTGGAGCTTGCATCGAAGGAGCCGCTCTTGCACTTGTCTTCATCAACAATGGTTCCACTGGCGGTACTGATATCATCGCTGCCATCGTCAACAAGTACAAGAGCTTCTCAATGGGACGCATTCTCATGTGGTTAGACTTCATCATCGTATCCTCCAGTTTCTTCGTCTTTCACGATTGGAACAAGGTGGTAACCGGTTATGTCATCCTAATCATTTCCATGATTTTGCTTGACTATACTATGACGTCTGCCGCTCAGAGCGTACAGTTCACAATTATCTCTGAGAAATACGAGGAGATAGCACAAGCGATCAACAAAGATGTCCATCGTGGTGTCACGGAGCTCTTCGGCGAAGGTTGGTACTCCAAGCAGGAACGCCGTGTGTTGATTGTCATGGCACGCCGACGCGAGAGCACTCAGATTTTCCGCCTCATCAAGCACATTGACAACAAAGCCTTCGTAACGATGACCAAGGTCGTAGGCGTCTATGGCGAAGGCTTCGACTATATCAAGACATGAAACTCGTTTTTGCCACCAACAACCAGCACAAGCTCTCTGAAGTCCAGCAGATTCTCGGAGAGCATTTTGAAATTGTCGGCCTGAAAGACATCGGCTGTTCGGAGGATATTCCTGAAACAGCCGATACGTTGGAAGGTAATGCCCTACAGAAAGCCAGATATGTGAAAGAACATTATGGCCTCGATTGCTTCGCCGACGATACGGGCCTGGAAGTGACAGCCCTCGGTGGAGCTCCAGGCGTACATACCGCACGTTATGCCGAGCTATTCGGCGCCGGCAGAACACACGACAGTAATGCCAATATGAATCTCCTGCTTCAGCAGTTGCAAAATAAATCTGACCGTCACGCAAGATTTCGCACCGTCATCGCGTTAATATATAAAGGAGAGGAACATCTCTTTGAAGGTATCGTCGAGGGTGAAATCCTCACGGAACACCACGGCCACGAGGGCTTTGGCTATGACCCAGTCTTCCAACCAAAAGGCCACACATGCAGCTTTGCAGAGATGCCATCCACCGACAAGAATGCCATCAGCCATCGTGGGCGTGCCACCAAAAAGCTGGCTGAATTTCTGAAATGTGAAAAATGAAAAAAAGTAATTACCATATTCTCTTGAATCATCGCAGGTCATTCATCCTGCGAAAGATGATTCTTTTTTTCATCTTTTCACTTTTTACACTTCACGCAACCGCCCAATCCATTGGCTCCTGGCAAGTCTATCCTGCCTATACAGTCTGCACCTACAACATTCCTGTGGGAACACGGATTTATGCCCAGATGGAGAGCAAGCTGATGGCCTACGATACTGAAGACCAGAGCATCCAGACTTTCGATTGGATGAAACAACTTTCCGATGTGGCTATTTCGTTTATCCGCTATTCTGCCGATGCCAAACGCCTCATCATCGTCTATGACAACGGAAACATCGACCTTCTTTCCACTGAAGATGATGATGATGTGATCAACTTAGCCCAACTCAAGAACAGCACCATGCAGAACAAACAGGTGAACGGCGTGGAGGTTTTCGGCCACACAGCCTACATCTGCACTGGTTTCGGCATTCTTTGCATTGACTTGAACAAAGCCATCGTCACTCACACCTATACGCTCAATATGAATGTGCATTCGTGCACCGTCAAAGATTCATTCCTCTATGCAGGTACGAGCTCAGGCATCTGGCGCGGACTCCTCACAGAAAACCTACAGGACAAAGCACATTGGACACAAATCCATGCCTCCCTCTCTCCCAAGACCATGACCAACTTTGATGAACACGTATGGGCACAAGTGGGTAGCAATCTCTATGTTTATGACGAGGGGAAAAGCCAATTCGTCAGTCAGTTGCAATTCACCCCCTCCTACTTCTCCGTAACTGATGGTGCCATGATCGTGGGCAATGCCACGCAGGTATATGTCTTCAACAAATGGAATGAGCGTCAACTCTACACGGGAAATTTCTCTTGGGCTCATCTCACACGTAAAGGAAATACGTTTTGGGCCAGTGACAATTACAACGGGCTTCAGGCCTACCAGCTGACAGAAGAAGGACTGTTCCAGCTCAAGACTGCTAAGATCCAACCCAACAGTCCACTTCACGACTACAGCCTCCACCTGAAATACGAAGGCGACCGGCTACTTGTCTCCGGCGGCAACCGCAACTATACCGACACGGCACGCCCAGGAACGGCGATGATCCTTCAAGCAGACGGCACGTGGCTGAACTTCGACCCACTGTCGGCACAAACGACGTGCCCCAATGAACGCTATCAAGATGTCACGCAAATTGCCCAAGACCCAACTGACCCCAACCACCACTATGTGGGTACGTCGCGTAGCGGTATCTTTGAATTTCGCGATGGCAAATGCGTCGGACATATCGGGCTTGAAAACAGCCCCCTGCAATCCATCTTGCCCAATAATGCCAAGCCTCAGAATTTCGTCGTCGCCGATGGTCTCCGCTACGACAATGATGGAAACCTGTGGACGCTGAACTGTACCGAAGGACGCGCCGACACGACCATCAGAATCCTGCAACCAAATGGCAGATGGACGGGCATTCCATGTGCAGAGGTGAAAAAAGCCAACACCCTCGATGTTATCTTTTTCGACAGCAAAGGACGGGCATGGATCAACAGCCGAAGGGGCGACGAACATCGAGGCATCTTCTTACTCGACTACAATCAGACCATCAATGTCCGCAGCGATGACTATCGACAACTGCGCACGACCATCATCAACCAAGACGGCACCTCCTACACACCCAATCAATTCTATTGCATTGCCGAGGACCTGAGCGGACAGATCTGGATTGGCACCGAGCTGGGGCCGTTCGTGATTACCGACCCCGACCAGTTCAATGCCAGCAACTTCACTTTTGAACAAGTGAAAGTGGCTCGCAATGATGGCAGTGGGCTGGCCGACTATCTGCTGTCCAGCGTCCCTATTCTTTGCATCACGATAGACGGGGCTGGCCGCAAGTGGTTCGGCACAGAAGGCAGCGGTGTTTATCTCATCAGCGAAGATGGTCAGGAGGAGATACATCACTTCACGACAGAGAACTCACCTCTCATTGCCGACGAAGTCTTTGATATTGCCATCAACGGTAAAACAGGCGTGGTCATGTTTGCAACAAGTAAAGGCTTGTGCAGCTACATATCAGATGCCACCGATGCTGAGGAAACACTGGAGAAGAACAACATCTATGCCTTCCCCAACCCTGTGTCGCCAGACTATCATGGTCCCATCACGGTTCGTGGACTCACGAAGGACGGTGAGGTGAAAATCGTTTCCACAGCCGGCCAACTCGTCTGGAGCGGCACATCTAACGGAGGCACCTTCACTTGGAACGGCTGCAACTCACTTGGACAAAGAGTGGCATCGGGCATCTATCATGTCATCGCCAACACAAGCAACGGCTCTGAGGCCATCGTCACCCGCATCGCCTTCATACGCTGAACACAATCCACACATAACAAACACGACATCCGATGAAGCTTATTTTGGCCGACAACCAAGATATGACGCGCTGGGGACTCACGACGCTGGCCCAGAAGTATCTATCATCACCACAAATAGTCGAAGCACAAACGCTGAAAGACATCATCGCCCACCTCTCCGAAGGTCAGGCTGATGATGAACGAGTTCTTGTGGTAACAGACTATACCTTAATGAACTGTACGGAGGAAGAACTGTTCATCGTTCATGAACGTTTTCCCTCTGCTCAGTTCATCCTTTTCAGCGACCAACTCAGCCGTGACTTCATTCGTCGCATGATTTACAGGAGCCGGCGTTTCAGCATCCTCCTCAAGGACTGCCAGCTGAACGAAATCATTGAAGGCCTACGCCTTTGTGCGGTTGGCGAACAATTCATCTGCCAGCGTGTGACCAACTGGCTTCACACCGACGAAAACATCCGCCCCGAACGCACAGCACTCACCACCACGGAACGTGAGATTCTGAAAGCCTTGACAATGGGAAAGACCACCAAGGACATCGCCGCAGAACGCTTCCTCAGTACCTACACGGTCATGACACACCGCAAGAACATCTTCCGCAAGCTGGGAGTCAACAACGTGCAGGAAGCCATACGCTATGCTCTCAGAGCTGGTATCGTTGATCCTGTGGACTATTACATCTGATGGTTATTCCGTACTAAGGAAATGTCACTATCAGGGTACAACTGTCCAAAGCATTCATCGTAATGCCACCCCCCCATTGTTGAACCACAGGACGAAAGTTGAATTATTTTCCTTTCAGGATTCGCTTGATGCTGTCAAGCTTGTTCAGCGCATCAATCGGTGTGAGACTATTGATGTCCAGCCCCAGAATCTGATCACGGATTTGGCAGAGCACAGGGTCGTCCAGCTGGAAGAAACTGAGCTGCATGTGATCCTGCTCTGGCATACGTCCTATCTTGTTTCCCATGCCCAACCCCTCGCGGTCGGCACTCGTCTCAAGTTGATGGAGAATGGTATCTGCCCGGCGTACGATATCTTTGGGCATACCCGCCAGCTTGGCCACGTGTATGCCGAAGCTGTGCTCCGCCCCCCCTGGTTCAAGTTTGCGGACAAAGATGACCTTGCCTCTAACTTCACGCACGCTGACGTTGAAATTCTTGATGCGGGCAAAATGCTTCTCCATCTCGTTCAATTCATGGTAATGGGTAGCAAAAAGCGTTCGTGCATGACCACGCTGATTCTCATGGATGAACTCCACGATAGCCCATGCAATACTGATGCCGTCATAGGTCGAGGTACCACGCCCCAACTCATCGAAGAGAATGAGCGAACGCTCAGAGATGTTGTTCAGGATGTTGGCGGCTTCACTCATTTCAACCATGAACGTTGACTCGCCAATGCTGATGTTATCAGAAGCCCCCACGCGAGTAAAAATCTTATCGACCCAACCGATGCGAGCCCTTTCAGCAGGCACAAAGCAACCGATCTGTGCCATGAGTGTGATGAGAGCCGTCTGTCGAAGCAGCGCACTCTTACCCGCCATGTTCGGGCCTGTGATGATGAGTATTTGTTGGTTCGACGTATCCAGACGTACATCATTGGCCACATAGCGTTCACCAACAGGCAATTGGCATTCAATGACAGGGTGACGACCTTGGTGGATGTCGATTTCGTCGCTATCATCCACGACGGGTCGGACATAGTTGTGCTCAGCCGCACAAACCGCAAAGGAAAGCAGGCAATCCAGTTGTGCCACCAAAGAAGCATCCTGCTGAATGGCTGACGTGAACTCGGCCACCGTCGCAACCAGCTGTGCAAAGAGCTGAGTCTCCAAGATGACTATTTTTTCCTCAGCTCCCAGAATCTTTTCCTCATATTCCTTCAACTCCTGGGTGATATAACGTTCGGCATTGACCAGCGTCTGCTTGCGAATCCAGTCGGCAGGCACCTTATCCTTATAAGTGTTGCGCACCTCCAAGTAGTACCCGAAGACATTGTTGTAGCTGATTTTCAGGCTCTGAATGCCCGTGGCCTCTGCCTCCCGCTGTTGGATCTGCAGGAGATAGTCCTTTCCGCTGTAGGCCATTCGACGCAACTCATCCAACTCTGAGTTGACGCCGTCTGCCATCACGCCACCCTTCTGCAAGGTCAAAGGCGGGTCTGGTCGGACTTCACGCGCGATACGGTCGCGGATGCTCTGGCAGGGATTCAGCTGCTCGCCTATATGCTGCAACGAAGGATCCTCGGCATCCATGCACGCACGTTTGATAGGCTCGATAGCCTGAAGAGCAACTCGCAACTGCACGATGTCTCGAGGAGAAACGCGACCAGTCGTCACTTTGGACGTGATACGTTCCAAATCACCGATAAGACGCAACTGTTCGGCCACCAACTCTCGGAACTCGGGATGGCGGAAATAGTGGTCAACCACGTCCAGGCGATGCGAAATCTGCGTAACGTCTCGAAGTGGGAACAGCATCCATCGGTGCAGCATTCTGGCGCCCATCGGCGTGACGGTTCTATCAATCACGTCGAGCAAAGAACGTCCGCCGTCATTCATCGACTGAATCAACTCCAGGTTGCGCACGGTGAACTTGTCGAGACGAACGTAGCGTTCCTCCTCGATACGGCTGATGGTGGTGATATGCTGCAACTGTGTATGTTGTGTCAACTCCAGATACTGCAAGATGGCCCCGGCCGCAATGATGCCGGCCCGTAAATGGTCAATGCCAAAGCCTTTCAAGTTCTTGACCTCAAAGTGGCGCGTCAGCTTGTCTGTGGCTGTCTGGCTGGTGAACACCCAATCATCCAACTCGAAGGTAACGAACTTGGTGCCGAAGCAACCCTCGAAAAGCCCTTTGCGTCCACGCTCATAGAGCACTTCCTTGGGCGCGAAATTTGCCAACAACTTATCCACATAATCTGCAGGCCCCTCGGCCACCAGCCACTCGCCCGTGGAGATGTCGAGAAAGCTCACACCCACAAGGTCTTCTTTCATAAAGTGAACCGATGCCAGAAAATTATTCTCTCGGTAGTTCAACACCGTATCTGCCATCGCCACGCCAGGCGTGACCAACTCCGTGATGCCGCGTTTGACCAGTTTCTTCGTCAGCTTAGGATCCTCCAACTGGTCGCAGATGGCTACACGCTTGCCCGCGCGCACCAACTTCGGAAGGTACGTGTCCAACGCATGATACGGGAATCCGGCCATTGCCGTGCTCTCTCCCTCCTTGCCGTTGTTGCGCTTGGTGAGAGTGATACCCAATATTTCCGAAGCCTCTACAGCATCCGAAGCGTAGGTCTCGTAGAAATCTCCACACCTGAAGAGCATGATGGCATCGGGATGCTTCGCCTTCAGGTCGAAGAACTGTTTCATCATCGGAGTCGTTTCCGCCATAATTTAGAACAACGTTGGACATTTAGCGTTCAAACGGGTACAAAGATACAACTTTTTTTCCTTATAAGCAGGAAAAGACCTGGATTTTTTGCTAAAAAAAGCAGCTCATCTCACGATGAACTGCTTACAGCTATGAACAAATCTTGTTGATTTTCTCAGAATAACATCAGAGCAAACATACAATGATATGTCACTCATTTTGCTTTTCCTTCCGCATCACTGCGTGAGTAGTGCTTTTAGCTATTCCGACAATCGATTTACCTTAACTAACTTACCTAAAGTTGAGTAGCAAGCTACTCATGAGATGAAAACCTTTAAAACTAACCTAATACCATGAAAAACCGTATATCTTTGAGTCTCTCACGAGACGTCTTGTCTTGTTTGACGATGCAAAGGTACGGGGTTTTCGTGTAACTTATACACTATTGAGCCAACTTTTCTCTAAAACATTGTCCTTTCTTGATTTATGTCAAACGGAAGCTTCATGAACAGAGGATTTATAGGCCATTTTTAACCTTGGCTATGGTATAGAGTTTGTATAGAATTATCACAGAACTTGAAGTGTCGAATGTTCATTTCCCACACGATTGGACTGGAACGTGTACACTTTCCGCACGCAAGGTGTACACCTTCTGGGCATTTTGTGTGAACGCAACTCACCTCACCCTCTATACATGTCTTTTTTGTCAAAAATCCCTCAATCCCTCACCTTTCGAACCATCAAACTGTCATTCAAAGACTTACGGGTGAGAGATAGGTGAGGAATAGGTGAGGGAAGGTGAGAGATTGAGATGTTGAGCCCCCAAAATCGCAATTCCTCACCATCCCTCACCTATTCCTCACCAATCCCTCACCAGCAAGAGCCTTTCATTCAAACACTTATCGCCGAAGGTGAGGGATTGACCCACATTGCAGGCAAATACAATGTAACTGAATTAAGTCACGATGACCAGTGCCGCCTTGTGACTAAAGGCTTTCCAGCGGTTGCCCCAATTGTGCCTCCATTCGTTGGACTTTGCGGCTGATGACGGCACGATCAACATCGAACACACGGGCTATTTCAATGCGTTTCATTCCAGCCTTGAAGAGATACAGCAGTTGCAGATAAGAGGTCGTAAGGTGAGGGAACACAGTCTCCACCTTCACCCGGAAGTCGGGATAAGCCTTATCTACGGATGCGAACAAGGTATCCCATGTCACCTCATCGGGGGCACCGTTCAAGCTCCTGAACATAACCAACAAATCAGAGAGTTCCAATGCCAGTCTGGCTTGTTTACGTGCCTCTTTCTCTATGCGGCGTTCCAGAATCAGATGTTCTGCTTTCAGAAACATGTATCTTTTCCGATAAACGAAGGATGCCACAATGGCGGCCACAATAAGTGCCAACAAGCCCGCCACGGCCATCCAACGCTGTTTATCTGCCCGCAAGGCTTCCTCCTTCAACTTGGCCTCCGCCTCCATATCCCTGCGGTATTTGTATTCGTTGTTAATCTGTGACACGTGCTCCAGCGCCATCTCCTCGTTGGCAGCTCGTGAATTCTCGATATACCGTTCAGCCCAATCCAACGTTTTCTGGTGATTATGTAAACTGTCGAACATCTGATAGGCGATAAGAGCGCAATCCCTTTTAGCATGACTTTCTGGTAGTCTGTCATAGGCTATCTGAAAGTAATATTCGGCAGAATCTATTTGATTATTCTTCTGGAAATACAATCCTTTTGCACAACAACAATTACCAGTCAAATCTTCTATTGGATATGCACATAGCCAAGAGTAACATAGTTGAGCGAATTCAGGATAGTTTAATCTTACGAATTTAGCCAGCATAGAACCAATGTTTCCTTGACTACAATGATTAATGCCATGCTCTATCAATTCATTCATTGCCTTTTTATAATAATACACGCAACTGTCAATATCTCCGAATTGATAATAGGATTGAGCCATGACAGTATAATCCCATACATCCAGTTTTCCGAATCCCCGCTTGAGAGATATGGCTTTCTGATAGGCTGAGATTGCATCCAAGTCATTGTTCTGAGCACAATACAGGCTTGACAATTGACTATATACGTAGAACAATTTCAAAGAATCAATGATGATGATGTTTTCTTCTCCTAACTCTGCCGCTTGTAGATAAGTCGTCAAGGCTCGTGGGGAATCCTGCAAATCCCGATAAGTCCCTGCCAAATAGTAATAGGCTTCCAATCTTTGATTGACAGTTCCATATTTGTCATAGAAATCTACAACCTTTTTCATTAAGGTGTCATCCGTAAGAGATATGTACGCCTTGTCTTTGGCCTTTGTCTTCAGTAATGCCAGCCGCATTTGAACTGCCTCCTCTGCATCTGCATATTTCTTTTCCATCAGTTCGACCGTTATCAACGCTGCTTTAGCATTCGTATCTGCGAGAATACTGATTTCCTCGATTTCATCGGGAACTTGGGGCTGTTGATGCTGTTGACAGGCAACGTTCAAGAAGATAGCTATTGCCAGCATCATTGAAAGGAGTTTATTCATGTTTTGACTATCTATTATTCACATTTTGGCGGCAAAGATATAAAAAAAGACACCTAATAGCCAAGAAAAACAAGAATATAATATGTTGATTTCAAATCTGCTGACTTAGAAGTCAACAAAAGTCAACAAGAAGTCAACAATTCTCAACAAAAAACATTTGCAAGGTTCGGGCAAGAGCACTACCTTTGCCGCCATCAAACATATTTCAAAATTCACAACTTAAAAACCATTTATTATGAATAATCAACTCAAAGCCCTTTTCTGCGCACTCATGCTGATGGCATTTGGCGCCAATTCTTTCATCTATGCTGTAAATGGAGGTGGCAACGTTATTCCTTTGTTGCCAAGAGATAACAATGGACATCACGATCAGACAGGAGAGAACAATGGACATCCCAGATCCCCACAACTTTTACCTATCGTCACCTTCGACAATTCCACTGCCACCCTTGTCTTCGAGGCTACTGCTGGCATGGTCTTCACCTATGAGATTGTAGATGCTAACGACGACGTTATTGCAACCGACATCGTCAATCTTGCATACGGACAATCACAGAGCGTCATACTCACAGACCTCGAAGAGGGAGTATATACCATTATTATATATATCAATGGTTGCGAGTACGAAGGAGAGTTTGAAAAGTAAATGATTGAATCCCTTCTAACCCGATTGAACGGGTCAGTAGGGATTCATCGTTTCAAGAGTGAAAACTTATTATCTATCATCAACTGAATCATGAAAAGGACTTCTTTATTTATCGTATTATCATTCTGCACGATTACATTATTTGCACAGTTTAGGATCGACTCAGTGGAAAACACATTTCTTTCCGGTTCCTTGTCAGGTATGAATTCCATGACCATGACTGGTAATAAAATGAAAGGTTTTGATCCTTAGACTTGATAGGCGGAAAGATTATGGAATGACTTTTTCTTCATCAAAAATTTGGTCAGATAGAGGGAAAGCTTTATCTTTGCGGCATCAATGCGCAATAACAAACTAACAGACAATAGACTATGAAACGGTTATTGACTCTACTGGACATCATCCTGTTCGCGGCCTCTGTCCACGCACAAGAAACTATTAAAGAATACCGCCCCGTCGTGGAAGAAGGTAAGCAGTGGCACTATAAAGTCTGCAACATAGACTCTGCCCCTGAATACTATGAGGAATGGTATCAGGATTATGAATTGGAAGGAGACACTATTATTGGAACAAACAAATGTTTGAAACTCTATGCTACGAGCGATAATCAAGCTCGAAGTTATCGACATCACTATAGGGGTGCACTATTTGAGAATGATTGCAAAGTATATTTTATTCCAGCCGGACGCATAGTTCCCGAAATCCTGTATAATTTCTCATGCCCGCAAGGCAGTCTGGTAACGATAAATGGTATAGATATTCTGATTGCCCAACAAAAGGTTGTAAGTTACAAGTCTTCTTCTTGGACAATAACATATTGGAAACCGAAAGAGTGCGAAGCCTATCAGGATTCATGGCTTGAGGGTATAGGTAGCTTAACGGACCTCATAGACTATGTTGAAATGTGGTTACCTGGTTCGTATCATTCGGAACTACTTTCATGCACCGTGAATGACAGACTTATCTGGGATATGTCCGAATTTAAGAACTCACTTCAAGAATTAGACAGCTACCGTCCCTTCGTGGAGGAGGGGAAGTTATGGGTTGCACGAAGTGATATGCCAATGATGTGGCGTTGGGGGCTCTCTCCAACGGGGACGAAGGATGACCGTTACTACAACTACTTTGTAGCCTATTTCTATTTCGAAGGTGATACTATCATAGCCAATCATCGGTGCAAGCATTGGATTCATCGTTATGAGAATATCGCTACAGGGGAAAGCCGCACATTTTCTGTCCCCGTTTGCGAAGAAAACAAAAAGGTGTGGTTTTTCTTGGACCATGAAGAGACTCCCTTTCTGCTCTATGACTTTGGAGCAGAGATTGGCGATACAGTTGTATGTTTACCTGCCAATCTTCCCATCTATCGTTTACTTTGTCGGGACTATGGTAGTCGCGCGAACGAGTCTTACCTTCAAAACGGATACGATAGTCTTGTGATTTACGACAAGGGAACAAAGATGGTGGGAGGCAAGTTGCAAAAAATTCAATATTTCTACAATCTAAGGATTCCTGAGCAGGATAGGTTTACTAATTTTATTCTTCAGGATAGTTATCAGATGGAGGGCATAGGCACGCCTTGTGAACCGAATTATGAATATGCCATAATGCCTCGCCAGACAACTATTTCTTTTCTGGGATATTGTGCTGTTGGCAATGAGGTTCTCTACGAAGATCAGGAAGGGGCCTCATACTACGGGATTCCGCTTCCGACATCCATCCGTCCTGTTCCATCCCTTGAAAATCGTAAATGCTTCGACCTCTCTGGCCGTCGTCTCTCTGCTCGGCCAGCAAGGGGGCTGTACATTGAGGACGGACAACTGAAGGTGGCGAAGTGAACAGGTTAGTGGAAAAAACATAAATGGTTCCTTTTCGATGTACGAGGAATGAAGATAATATGTTCAATGATAAAGCATAACTTAACGTGAGTTCGGCGTAAGGCTGATGCAATAAGTCTGCTTTTGTCGATGATTTCAATATTCATCTCCGGCTTCTTCGGCATTAGATTGTATGCAATGATCTCGGCAAAAAGGTTACTGGCAAAATTGTCAATCGAGCGATGTCTTGTATGCTCAATATGACAGACGTTCCCAGAGCTCATCGTTGACCGTCTCAATAACCGCCCTCTTTCGGAGCATGATTTTGTCGTACAGATTCATGAGCGAGTTCTTCATGTTCTTCCTGATTTTGGTGACCAAGTGTATGTCATCCACGAACAGGCTTTCGAAGAGGTCTTGACTGATATATCCCCTGTCGGCAAAGAGTTTTCTGAAGAGGCGTTCCGCAAACTTCTTGTTTTTCAGCGGTTCTCGGTCATCGCAGTTCCCAGGCGTGAGCAGCCATTGTATAATCTTACTATTTTTTCGGCAGGTGTTACACGAATGTTACATCTTTATGTTTGGTTCATATTGGAAAAAAGCCCTACCTTTGCTGCCGATTCTTAACCAAACTTTTTTTACACATGAACAACAAATCTATCTGTCGCATCACATTGGCCATGACTATGATGCTACTCCTTCCCTGTGTCGGGAATCTTGGCTCTGCAAGAACGACGATTTCCTCGATTTCATCGGGAATTTGGGGCTGTTGATGTGGACGGCAGGCCATAATCAAGAAGGCGGATGCTGGTAGCATCACATGAAAGAGATTTCACATACCTTTAAGTTCCATTCTATTCTTTTGGGCGGCAAAGATATAAATAAGACACCTAATAGCCAAGAAAAACAAGAATAAAATATGTTGATTTCAAATCTGCTGACTTAGAAGTCAACAAAAAGTCAACAAGAAGTCAACAATTCTCAACAAAAAACATTTGCAAGGTTCGGGCAAGAGCACTACCTTTGTAGCCGACAAACATTCTTCAGAATTCACAACTTAAAAACCATTTATTATGAATAATCAACTCTAAGCCAGCTCTTATGCAGAGTTCCGTGAGGATGTAGAATACACCACTCCTTCTTTGGGGAACTTTCAAGTACCCGTAGGAGCAAAGTTCAAGGCTGTCAGGAATAGTGCCGTCAGATAGTCCTCTCCCTTGTGTATGGATTCAGCATATCATTCATCACCTTGTGGCAGTTTGCCGCGCATGGAGGACATCGACTTCATGAAGGGTGTGCTGATTCTGTTGATGATCAGTTTTCATCTGCCATCTTTCGGGGATATTTACCCTGGCGTCAAGCAGATGGTATATACATTCCACATGCCCGCGTTCCTCATTATTTCGGGCTATCTGATGAACATCGGCAAGCACTGGCGTGGGTTCCTGAGGACAATGCAGTGGCTGATCATACCCTATTTGGTGATGGAAAGCGGCCATGTCATCATGGCCGCCTTCCTGCCTGTGCGAGAACATATCGATTCAATCAATGGAATTGTTTTCATGGACAAGCTCTTTCTGCACCCGATGGGACCGTACTGGTACTTGCGCCTCTTGATTGTATGTGGCCTGACCTATGACGGGGTGTTCCGGCTTCTGCATTTATCGACGATTTCACGATTTATTCTGCTGGGATTGCTGTTCTATGCCTATGATCGTGTATTGGGAATATGCCCATTCGTCCTTTCCATGTATTTCTGGACAGGAGTGGTCATCCGGCAGTGCCGTTTGGCATATTCTGTCGTTTTCCAGCCATTCTGGCTTGCCTTTGTAGCGGCTGTGGTCATATCCCTTCATCCGGCGGCGCTTTCTTTTTACAGGATAGAGGGAGTGGGGATGGTCTATCTGGCTTGTTCGTGTATCATATATCTCTATCAGTGGACCGGAATACAGCTACGTACGATGATGGTCTGGCTTGGCAGGCGAACCTTGTTACTTTTGCTATTCTCGCCCGTGTTCACGTTGCCTTGTCGATGGTTTACAGTTTTGTTGCATGTAGATTACACTGGCTTGATGTTCCTTTCTGTTTCCCTTTCATTTTGTGTAATAGGATGCTTATCGATAGGATGGATGATGGACAGGCTTAAGCTGACTCGTTACCTCATCGGACGAGAGGCATGGGGATAGAAACAATACGAAGGAAGAAGGTGGCGAGGTGAAAGTTTCAATACAAATAATTATTGATGTCCGGTAAAAAAGGCCTGAAAGTCCTCTTTAAGACGGAATCTACGGAAAGGCCTATGGAGACGGGCATGATGAGGTACCGACTATAAGTTTACCAGACACCCATTTTTTACAATAATCATTATTCCCCTTCTCACATACAGCCTTGCTTTTTGTCACTTTTTACGCAAGAAATGCAGATATATCTAAGAAAAGTAGTACCTTTGCCACCAAATCATAAAAACGTCTATTCAGACAACATCATGAATACTAAACTACATAACCAGAAAGTGGCCAACGATTCGTCGTCCATGCGGCAATTCCTGTTATCGCTCATTGCCACCACCATTTCCATCGTGCTCACCTTTGGAACCGCCGCGTGGTTAGATAATCGCAAGAAAGCTGAAGCCAAACGAGAGATGGTGATGATGGTGCTCTACGACCTTGCCAGCTCTATACAACAGGTGGAGACGTATGACTCCATGCTACATAAAGCTTTCGAGAAGCAGGTGGCCATAGCCCAACAGCCCGAGCTGATGGATAAAGAACGTTTCGCGTTCATCCACCTCTCAACCCCGATTGATTACACGACCACCGTGGAACAGATCTTCTCGTCAAGCATCGAAACCATCAACACGATTGGCAACGCACTCTTTGCCAAGAATATCTCCGAACTCTATAAACTCCGCAAGATGTATAAGGAAATCGTGTGCGACAGCTGTATGCAGGCATTAGGAAACGCCCATTTCCTGAATAGCTACGACTTACTCACTGAATTCAATTTTTCCCAATACATACACCTCAGCGGCAACATCTTCTTCGAAATGAAGTATATGCTGGATCTAAGCATGAAGATGATGGATGTCAGCAAGGAAGAACTGGAGCATTACCAGCAGAAACGTGAGGACTTCTTGCAACAGAATCCAATGGATAGTATCGACAAGATATTGACAGACGAATTTATCCGAAACACACAATGTTTGGAAGAAGCCGTTGAAAAGGGTAAATCGAAGAATTGAACTTTTAAAGCAACAAAAAAATCATCTAACAAGCTTGGTTGTCCATTCGTGGCAAAAGCCTAAATACTTATGATTGAAAATGAAATCTAAAACTATCTTCATTGCCCTTGCCCTGCTTATCACAGCCCAGGGCGTCAATGCCGGTGTCGGCACATGGACATTCACCGCCAAACTGGCCAATCCCACCGACACCCTCTGGATCTTGCCGACAGACAACCTGAAGGCTCTTGATGTCGTGACAAAAACAGACGGCGTTTTCCAGTACACAAAGGACATTGACAAAGTCAAGGAATTCTTCGTAACCACACCCGCCATGATTCGCCACGAGCCAGAAGGCTTCAGCCTCATCGTCACAGCGGTACCCGGTGCGACGTTGCTCGCCGAAGGCTTCTGCAATAACAAACTGCCTGCCAATGGCCTTACTTTCAGCGGGTCCAAGTTCTACGATCACTACGCCGAACTTGAAATGGCACAGGCCAAGGTGCTCGAAATCAAAGATGCACAGCCTGCTATCGACTACATCAAGACATATCCCACCAACGAGAACGCCGCTATCCTCATCGGCACCGTTGGCTGTTACTGCCCCGACCGCCTCGACGAGACCCTTGCCCTGCTCTCACCCGATATCCGAAGTGGCGGAATGAAGACTTATATCGATGAGTCGATAGAAACCGCAAAGGAATTCATCAAACAGCAAGAGAATCAGGGCAAGGTGTTACCCGTTGGCAGCATGGCCCCTGACTTCACACTTAAAGACCTCAGCGGCAAGCCCCTCACCCTCTCGTCGCTGCGCGGTAAGATGCTCATCCTCGACTTTTGGGGTTCATGGTGCGGATGGTGCATCAAGGGCTTCCCCAAGATGAAGAAATACTATGAGAAATACAAGGAACATCTGGAGATTCTCGGCGTTGACTGCAACGATACCGAAGAGAAATGGCAGGCAGCAGTCAAGAAACATGAGTTGCCTTGGAAGCACGTTTTTGTGCCCAAAAACTCATCCGTCACCAATGACTACTTCATCACAGGTTTCCCCACCAAGATCATCATCAGTTCCGAAGGCAAAATCTTGACCACCATTGTAGGCGAAGACCCCAAGTTCTATGACTTGCTGGACGAAATGTTCAAGGATTAAACTGCCATATCAAAAACCCTTGCGCTACTATTGGTGGCGGATTCAAATACAGAAGACCTAGTTCGTGACTGGGTCAGGACAAACTTCATGAAGAAGAAACGGAATCCGCTAAAACAGATGTTGGCCTGCTTACGTTTTTTAACCAACTGGGCTTTCTTGATTCCTTTGGTCCTCTGGCCGAAAGAGCAGGAAGGTGTGAATATATTTTGGTTCAAAAATTTGGAGCTCGTTAAAAAAAAACATAACTTTGCGACATGAAATTACAATTGATATGGGAAACGAGGCTAAAACATCACGGCTCTTTAGAAACCTACTGAAGGAAAAAGGATACTATGATGACAAGGATGTCATTGTAGAAGAGCAACAGACTGACAATAAGAAGCTATCAAAACTCCTGCAGAATGCTTCTAAGTCTGGAGCGGGTAAGGGGTTCCCTGATTTCATCATCACATGTGGCCGCTATCCAGACCTTGTAATCGTGGTGGAATGCAAGGCTGACACCAAGTATCATGAGTCGTCAACACTTGACTCGTTTCGCGAATTCGCCATTGACGGAGCATTACTCTACGCATCATTTCTTTCAAAGGAATACGATGTCATCGCCATAGGCTTCAGTGGTGAGAAAGAAACGTTGACAAGGTTGAGTCATTATATTCAACTGAATGGAGAAAAGGACTTCCATCAGCTTTTCAGTGATGGGATGTTGCTCAACATGGACAGCTACCACCACGGGCTGATGCAGAGCACCTATAAGTTCAATCAAGACTTCAACAAGCTGATAGACTATACGAAAGAGGTGAACGAGGAACTCCAAAACAAGAAAATCAAGGAGCGCCTACGTGCCTTGCTCATCAGCGGAATATTGATTGCACTCAAGAATGAACGTTTCAAAGCCGAATACAAGAACTATCAGACAACACAGCTGTTGGTCACCAACCTTTTCAATTCCATTACTGCAGAACTGGAAAAGAGTGATGTTCCAGAAAGAAACAAGAAGTCACTGATAAAGGGATTTGAGTTTATTACCACAAATCAAAGTATCAATAATGCAACGGCTGAAGGCAAAAAGTATCTGACTGATCTGATTTCAAATTGTGACAACAGGATCAACGGCTTTAATGTCACACATAAGTACATAGACACCATTAGCCAGTTTTATGTGGAGTTTTTGCGCTATGCCAATAACGATAAGGGATTGGGTATTGTTCTGACACCACCCCATATCACCGAATTGTTTTGTGAACTGGCTCAAATCGACAAAGACAGTGTGGTGCTTGACAATTGTGCTGGAACGGGTGGATTTCTGGTTAGTGCCATGAAGAAGATGTTGGAAGATGCTAATGGCGACATCGCCAAGGAACAACACATCAAAGACTGGCAACTTGTGGGAATTGAATACGATGAAGAAATCTACACATTGTTGATTTCCAATATGATTGTGCATCGTGATGGTAGGACAAATATCTACTGGGAAGATTGCTTCCAAACAGATAAGAAAGCACTGAAAGAAAAGTTCCAGCCCACAGTGGGACTATTGAATCCACCTTACAAGAACAAAGGAAAAGGAACGGAAGAACTTGAATTTGTGCTGAATAATCTTTCCATGCTTAAAAAGGGCAGTATCTGTATAGCTATCATGCCTATAAGTTGTGTGATTGACACAAAAGGTGATTCCTATTTGCTGAAGAAGAAAATATTGGAAAGCCATACGCTTGAAGGTGTATTATCCATGCCCGAAGAACTGTTCTACAATTCAAAAGTGAATACCGTGACTTGTGCCATTATTATTAGGGCAGGTTATAAGCATCCCGAAGGTTATAAGACGTGGTTTGGCTATTGCCGCGATGACGGCTTTGAGAAACGAAAGAACAGAGGACGAATTGACGTCAACCACACATGGCCAGAGATCAAGAAGAAATGGGTGAATGCATATCTTAACAGGGATGAGATAGAAGGATTCAGTCTGAAACAACACGTGACAGCAGAAATGGAATGGTGTGCTGAGGCATACATGACAACAAATTATGACCAGCTGACAGAGGACGATTTTTTGCAAACAGTCAAGAACTTTTACCTGTTCAGTTTGAAATGTGAACAGCCAGGGGAAAATGAAATAGAAGAGGAGGAATAGCCATGAAGATGAAACGACTGGATGAACTATTCGAAGTACACAACGGCTTGGCATCACAAGAAGTTGTACGTTCACCTCGTCAGCTGAATAAGAACTGGGTATCGTATATCCGCCCGTCTTTCAGACAGGATACCAGCATTGATGCATACGTGAACAAATGCCTCGTCCCATCAGATTGTTTATATCCAAAAGGAACACTTTATGTTTCGACGGATGGACAAGGAAGTCACACTTACGCTTATGTTTCAGTTTCTGAGTTTGTGCCTAATTCAAATGTTTCCGTCCTCATTCCTCATGATGAAATGTCATTGGGCGAGAAATTGTATTATGCTTTCTGTATTACAAAAAACCGTTTCAAGTTCTCTTATGGCCGTAAACCGAAGGGTGATAAACTAAAAAGAATTATGCTCCCTGACAAAACAGAAATTCCATCTTTTGCCAGAGGCGTTTTTGAGGAACTTGTAAATAAAGATTTATTCAACTCTACAGATTTCTCTACTCTATCAAAAAAGGCCACCGACACATCTTGTTTCAGCATTCTTGTTCCTTTGAACGAATTGTTTAATGTAGAAAATGGCATAGCTACCAGTAATCTGTTGCTCTCAAAGAAAAAACGCAGTGACAATTGGATTGCGTTGATTCGTCCAAGCTATCGTCAAAACACCAGCATTGACGCATTCGTGAACAAATGCTTGGTTCCTCAAGAGAAAATATTTCCAAAGGGTACGCTCTACGTATCGACCAACGGACAGGGAAGTCACACATACAGTTATGTGTCAGCATCGGAATTTATCCCAAACTCAGATGTTTCTGTTTTAAAACCTAAACGTGATATGACATTGCGTGAAAAGCTTTTCTACGCAATGTGTATTACCCGTAATCGGTTTAAGTTTTCATACGGAAGAAAGCCAAAGGGTGAAAAATTAGAAGCAATCATGTTACCAAAGTCGATTGCCGAAAGCTTTAATGATTTAGACCTCGAGAAATTCTTAGCGCATCTTTCATAACTCATTAGACAAGCACAGAGGCGACATCGTGAGCTTCTGAAAAGGTGACTTAACATTTTTTTCCTTATATAATAAGGTGTAGTTGGTTTTTTTTGCGTAGCTTTGCGCCCGAATTTCAAAAAAGCACATAAGACAATGTCTAAGAATCTTGTTATCGTTGAGTCACCAGCCAAGGCAAAGACCATCGAGAAGTTCCTGGGGAAAGACTATCAAGTGATGTCTTCCTACGGCCATATCCGCGACCTGAAGAAGAAGAGCTTCAGTATCAGCACAGACACCTTTCTGCCTCAATATGAAGTGCCTGCAGACAAGGCGCATGTGGTCAGTCAGCTGAAGCAGAACGCAAAGAAAGCTGACGTGGTTTGGCTTGCATCTGATGAAGACCGCGAAGGAGAAGCCATCTCATGGCACTTGCAGGAAGTCCTGAAGCTGAAGCCAGAGACAACGCGCCGCATCGTTTTCCACGAAATTACGAAGCCTGCTATTATGTCAGCCATTGAGCATCCACGCAAGGTGGATATGGCGCTCGTGAATGCCCAGCAGGCCCGTCGTGTGCTGGATCGCATCGTGGGTTTCAAACTTTCTCCCGTATTATGGAGGAAAGTGAAACCCAGCCTCAGCGCTGGACGCGTGCAAAGCGTGGCTGTCCGTCTGATTGTGGAACGTGAACGAGAGGTTCAAGCGTTCGAGAGCGAAGCTTCGTACCGTGTCAGTGCCCTACTGGCTCTACCAGACGGAACTCAACTGAGGGCAGAGCTGAACCATCGATTCGTCACACGCGAGGAGGCTGAATCATTCTTGCGAACTGTAAAAGATGCCACACTGACTATTGAGGACATACAGACACGGCCCGTTCACCGCACACCGGCACCGCCTTTTACGACCAGTACTTTGCAACAGGAAGCTGCACATAAGCTGGGACTGCCTGTGGCACAAACCATGTTGGTGGCACAGCACCTGTATGAGAATGGGTTCATTACCTATATGCGTACTGACAGCGTGAATCTTTCTGAGCTGGCACTGGGGACAAGCCGTAGTGTCATCACTGAACTCATGGGCGAACAGTATGTGAAGACGCGTCAGTTCCACACCTCATCCAAAGGGGCGCAGGAAGCACATGAAGCCATCCGTCCTACATACATGGACAGAACGGAACTGACAGAAGCCAACTTGCAAGAGCGCCGACTCTATGATCTTATCTGGAAGCGCACCATTGCCAGCCAGATGGCAGATGCGGAGATGGAGAAAACAACTGTGACCATCAGCATCTCCGGTCGCGAAGAACAGTTTGTGGCCACCGGTGAAGTGGTGAAGTTCGACGGTTTCCTGAAGGTGTACCGCGAAACAGATGCAGAAGAGAATGAAGACCATCCTGCAGACAGTGCCGTGATTCTGCCTCCACTCACGGTCGGAGAGCAGTTGCAACGGGTGGAAGTGCAGGCTGTGGAACGTTTCACGCAACGCCCCAACCGCTACAATGAAGCTAGTCTTGTCAGGAAATTAGAAGAACTGGGAATCGGTCGTCCGTCCACATACGCTCCGACCATTAGCACCATCCAACAGCGCGAATATGTCGTCAAAGGTGACAAGCAAGGTGAAGAACGCACGTACACCGTGCTCACCTTATCGGACACAGGCATTCATGCAGAGCAGAAAACGACCGTGTTCGGTGCAGAACGTGGTCGTTTGCTGCCGACAGATACAGGCATCGTCGTGAACGACTTCCTCATGCAATATTTCCCTGAAATCATGGACTATAACTTCACGGCGGAGGTGGAGAAGGAATTCGACGCCATCGCCGAGGGCAAAGAAGAATGGACGGGAATGATTCACCATTTCTGGTCAGACTTTGAGCCGTTGGTGGAAGCCACCATGAACAGCAAGAGCGAGTTGCGTGCTGGCGAACGGATGCTCGGCAAAGATCCTCAGTCGGGACGTCCAGTAAGTGTTAAGATTGGTCGTTTCGGTCCTGTTGTCCAGATTGGATTGGCAGACGACAAAGAAAAACCTCGATTCGCACAATTGAAGAAAACCCAGAGCCTCGAGACACTGACTCTGGAGGAAGCTCTTGAGCTCTTCAGGTTGCCTCGTACACTGGGGCAGTTTGAAGGCGACGATGTCATCATTAACACTGGGCGTTTCGGCGACTACATCCTCAACCAAAAGAAGTTCACCAGTTTACCGACTGGCACAGACCCACTGGCCATTACGCTGGAAGAAGCCATCCAACTCATTCAGGAAAAACGAAAGACCGACGCCGAACGTCATCTCAAGCGCTTCGACGAAGATCCAGAATTGGAAATCATCAACGGTCGCTTCGGCCCCTACATTTCGTACAAGGAACAGAACTACCACTTGTCGAAAGCCATGCAGGAACGTGTCAAAGACCTGACTTTTGCCGAATGCATGGAAATCATCAAGGAGCAGAACGAGAAATCGAAATCTGGCAGCTCCAAACGCCGTTATTCCAAACGTAAATGAGCTTATGGTTCGCATCATCCTCATCGGATATATGGGTGCAGGCAAGACGACAGTCGGCAAAGCACTGGCAACCGAATTAGGTGTACCATTTTATGACCTCGACTGGTTCATCACGACCCGCTACCGCCGCTCTGTACCCGAGATTTTTGCCGAACGCGGCGAAGAAGGTTTTCGCGACCTGGAACGTCGAATGCTTCACGAAGCGGCAGAGTTTGAAGACATCGTTCTCAGCTGTGGAGGCGGAACACCATGCTTCTTCGACAATATGGACTATATGAACTCCCTTGCCGACACGATCTACCTAAAGGCTACGCCAGAGGTGCTGGCCATGCACCTGCGCATGGGCAAAGGCAAACGTCCGCTTCTCGAAGGCAAATCGCCAGAAGAGCTGGAAGGCTATATTCGCGAGATGCTCATTACGCGCGAACCTTTCTACTCCCAAGCAAAGTACACCATTGACGTCTCGTTGCTTGACACGGTGACCAAAATCCAAGAAAGCGTACGGTTAATCAGGGAGTGTCTGAGCATTTAATCAACATATCCTATAAGTTCTATCATTAAACGAACAAGCAATGAAAAAGTGGCGCATTGAAGACTCCGAAGAACTCTACAACATCAAAGGATGGGGAGTCAACTATTTCGGTATCAACGAAAGAGGGCATGTGTACGTCACACCTAAGAAGAACGGCGTACAAGTTGACCTGAAAGACGTCATCGACGAATTAGCTACCCACCACGTGACGGCTCCCGTGCTGCTACGCTTCCCCGATATTCTCGACAATCGCATCGAGAAGACCGACGAATGTTTCCGTAAAGCTGCCAAGGAATATAATTATCAAGCCGAGCACTTCATTATCTTTCCAGTGAAGGTCAACCAAATGCGTCCCGTCGTCGAGGAAATCATCAGCCACGGCAAACGATATAACCTTGGACTTGAAGCTGGTTCCAAGCCAGAACTACATGCAGTGCTGGCCACCAATATGGACTCAGACAGCCTCATCATCTGTAACGGCCACAAGGATCAGAACTTCATTGAGCTGGCTTTGCTGGCACAGAAGATGGGCAAGCGCGTGTTCCTCGTCATCGAGAAACTGCCCGAATTGAAAATCATTGCCGAGACAGCTCGACGTCTGGGCGTCCGTCCGAACCTCGGCATCCGCATCAAGCTGGCCGCCAACGGCTCCGGCAAATGGAGTGAAAGCGGCGGCGATGCCTCCAAATTTGGTTTGAACAGCTCCGAGTTGTTGATGGCTCTGCAACTTTTGAACGAGATGGGGTTACGCGATTGCTTGAAGCTCCTGCACTTCCACATTGGCAGCCAGATTACGAAAATCCGCCGCATTAGTACGGCCTTGCGTGAGGCAGCCCAGTTCTATGTTCAACTTCATGCGATGGGATTCAACATTGAGTTCATCGACTGCGGTGGCGGTCTCGGTGTTGACTATGACGGCACACGCTCCAGCAACAGCGAGTCTTCGGTCAACTATTCCATCCAAGAGTATGTCAACGACTGCGTCTATACGCTTGTCGAAGCAGCCAATACCAACAACATACCACATCCAAACATCATTACCGAGGGCGGACGTTCGCTCACCGCTCATCACAGTGTCCTCATCGTAGATGTGCTTGAGAGCGTCTGCGCTCCACAAATGCCTGAAGATTTCACGCCCACCGAGACCGACCACAAACTGGTTCATGACCTCACGGAGATTTGGGATAAGCTCTCCAATCGTTCGCTTCTCGAAGACTGGCACGATGCCGAAGACATCCGTGAAGAAGCTCTTGACCTCTTCCGACACGGCATCATTGACCTGAAAACACGCGCACAGATTGAATCTATCTACTGGGCTATCAGCCACGAAGTTGCCGAACTGGCTCACCACCAAAAGCACGTACCTGACGAGCTTCGCGCCCTCGACAAGCAGATGGCCGACAAGTACTTCTGCAACTTCTCACTCTTCCAGTCGATGCCAGACTCCTGGGCGCTTGACCAGCTCTTCCCCATCATGCCCATCGCCCGTCTTCAAGAACAGCCCACCCGCAGTGCGACCCTTCAGGACATCACCTGTGACAGCGACGGCAAGATTACGACTTACGTCAATGGCGGACACCAGACAAATTATATTCCGCTGCATTCTGTCAAAGCTGATGAGCATTACTACATCGGTGTCTTCCTCGTAGGTGCCTACCAGGAGATCCTCGGCAACATGCACAACCTCTTCGGTGACACCAATGCGGTACATATTACCGTCAACCGCGACGGCTATGAATTGGAACAAGTCATAGATGGCGAAACCGTGGCCGACGTTCTCGAATACGTCCAATATGATCCAAAGAAGCTCGTCCGTCGTCTTGAAATCTGGGTCAGCAGGGCTGTCAAAGACGGAAAGATTACCGAGAGCGAAGGCAAGGAATTCATCAGCAACTATAGAGCCGGACTTTACGGATATACGTATCTGGAATAGAAGAATCATACCCCTGCCCCACCCTCACAAGAAAGTGAGTATAGACCTTCTACGTCATTGCTATGATCAATACTAACATTATTTCTCATGCTGCTTCTCCTCTTTCAATGAAGGAGGAGCAAGGAGACGAATCCCATTCTTCTGTCATCAAAGTCGGCGGTGCCGTGGTCGAAGATCCAGAACAGTTGAAGGAACTGTTGGATGAGTTTACAAAGATAGAAGGACCCAAGGTACTCGTTCATGGCGGTGGACGCTCCGCAACGAAGCTGGCCTCTCAGCTCGGCATAGAAAGTCAGATGGTGGGTGGTCGTCGCATCACGGATGCCGAAACCCTGCGGGTCGTCACGATGGTTTATGCCGGCCTTGTCAACAAGAACATCGTGGCTCAACTGCAAGCCCGTGGCATCTTGGCTCTTGGCCTTACTGGCGCAGACCTCGATCTCATCCGGTCTCATCGCCGTCCAATCACGCCCGAAGGTCTGGACTTCGGGTTCGTGGGTGATGTGGACAGAACTGCCGGTGAACGTCTTCAACAGCTTCTGCAACTGGGCATTACCCCCGTCATCGCCCCACTCACCCACGATGGCCAAGGTCAACTGCTCAACACCAACGCCGACACAGTGGCACAAAGCATAGCCGTTGCCATAGCCTCGGCAGGCGTCTCGCTCACGTTTTGTTTTGAACTTCCTGGCGTATTGAGCAATCCCTCAGACCCATCCACCCTCATCCCCCACCTGACAGAGAAAGATTTCCAAGCCCTCGTGGCTAACGGCACCATTGCAGGGGGAATGATTCCCAAACTCGAAAACGCGTTCTCAGCCCTCCGTGCCGGTGTCGGCAGCGTCCGCATCACCGATATTCACCATCTTCAAGGAGGCACCCTCATCACCCTTTGATGGATTTCCGAACCACCATTCTTCCTCATCGCGACCGTCTTTTCCGTCTCGCATTAGGCATCATCCCCGATACGGCTGAAGCAGAAGACATTGTGCAGGACACGATGTTGCGAGCATGGGAAAGACGTTCGGAATGGCCACAAATCCAAAACGTTGAAGCCTGGCTGACGCAAATCTGCAAGAATCTGGCTCTTGACTACAAGAAAAAAATTGACCGCAACAGTCCCCTTTCCACTTTCCCAAAGACGGAGGAAAGCGTAAAGAGCACGGATGAGACGAGGCGGATTGAAACACGCGATTCCCTTGACCTGCTCCATCAGCTTGTCAATAAATTGCCTCCTCCCCAGGACGACATCTTCCGCTTGCGAGACATCGAAGGACTCAGCTATCGCGAGATTGCCATCCAGCTTCAGCTGACAGAAGACCAAGTGCGCGTCTATTTACACCGTGCCCGCCAGCAGTTGCGCAAACAGTATTCTGCCATACAGAATTTCGGCCTCTGAACCGATGTTTTACTGCCCGTCTTTTACCCAAAACGACGAAAAAGACACCGAGACGCAAAAAAACAGATGCCGAAAGCGTGACATTCGCAGGAAAAACACTATTTTTGTCGCCGAAAGTTAATCCTTCGCGGCTTTATCACCGCACAATATTCACCTTTAACAACCCCACAACAATGAAAAAGTACATCTGTGACCCCTGTGGTTATGTTTATGATCCCGCCTTGGGCGACCCCGATAATGGTATTCAGCCCGGCACCGCTTTTGAAGATCTTCCTGAAGATTGGGTCTGCCCCATCTGTGGCGTAGGCAAAGAAGACTTCACAGCTGAAGACTGATGACCTTCGAACAGGCCCTGAACCGCATGGCGGCCCTTTGCAGTTGCAGCGAACATTGCGAAAGCGATATCCGCGAGAAGTTGCAAAAGGCCGCTATGCCTGTTCAAGACATCGACCGTGTCATCGACACGCTCTACGCCGAAAACTATTTAAACACCGCCCGTTACTGCCACGCCTTCGCGCGCGACAAGTTACGCTTCTCGCATTGGGGACGTATGAAAATCGAACAGGGGCTACGCATCAAACATCTGCCACCTGCCGACATCAAGGAAGCCCTCACCGACCTGCCCGACGATGAGTATGAGAATATTCTCCAAGACGTGTTAAAGCAGAAGGACCGGATGTTGACCGACGAGGATGAGTACATACGTAACGGCAAACTCATCCGTTTCGCGACTGCACGTGGCTTCACGCTCGACGAGATCCGTCACCACCTGAACCTCTGACGTGCATACGTTTCGCCAAAACGTGAATATCTTCAGAACTGAATGTGTACACAATCCGGGCTGGACGTGTACACATTCAAGTTGTTTTATGCAAGGATGGCTTCTGCCAGGGCTTCGAGCTGAGGACGGTCGGCGTCTTTCAAGCGGCCACGTAATGTGACGACAGGCTCCACAATGTCCACGGCCTTCATCCCCTCCAACAAGCCACGCATCGTTTTGGCTGCGCTGGGTGCCCACGAGCCGTTTTCAACCAACGCGACGCGGCGTCGTTGATAGGCCTTGATTTCCAGATGATGCAGGAAATCATACATAGGCGGGAAGACACCAGCGTCATAGCTGCTGGCCATGCAAATCATGCGACCAAAGCGGAAAGCATCCTCGATGGCTTCGTGCATGTCATCACGGCAGAGGTCGCTGACGGCAACCTTCGGACAACCTTTTTCCTTCAAAATGCCGGCTAAACATTGAGCCGCGGCTGCTGTGTTACCGTGGATGCTGGCGTAAGCGATGAAGACACCCTCGGTCTCGACATCGTATGCACTCCAAATGGAATAGAGACGGACAGCTTCAGCCAATGCCGCCCCTTCGAGCACAGGTCCATGCAAGGGGCAGATGTGCTGGATGTCAAATGCCGTCACCTTCTTGAGCAACGTGGAAACCGGCTGACCATATTTGCCGCAGATGTTGAAATAATAGCGTCGTGCTTCACACGCCCAATCGTCTGCGTCTGCATCATAAGTGCCGAACTTGCCGAAGGCATCAGCCGAGAACAACACCTTATCTGCTTCATCATAGGAAGCCATCACCTCTGGCCAGTGCACCATCGGAGCAGGGATGAAGCGCAACGTGTGACTGCCCAGAGAGAGCGTATCACCTTCTTTCACAGCCAGAATGCGCTCCGCCAGCTTGTCATCATCGAAATAGAGAGGCAGCATCTGCTTGGCCTTGGCAGTGCAGACGATGGTCAGGTTGGGATAGAGGGCAGCCACCTCGGCAATACCCGAAGCATGGTCTGGCTCCAGATGGTGAACGATGAGGTAGTCTGGCTGTTTGCCATCAAGGCCCTCGCGGAGGTTCTCTTTCCACGCGTCCAGAGTGCGGCTGTCGGTGGTGTCCAAGATGGCCACTTTCTCGTCAAAGATAAGATAGGAATTGTAGCACATGCCATCCGGCGTGTGGTACTGGCTCTCGAAGAGCTGCATTTCAGAATCATCGACACCAATGTATCGAATGTCCTTTGTGATGTTCTTTATCATGTTTCAGGGATGCTATTTCTGGTCGTAAGCATGTTTTGGATAGTCAACGGTATAGTGTAAGCCACGACTTTCCTTGCGCTCGATGGCTTGCCGGGTGATGAGATAACCGACGTTGATCATGTTGCGCAACTCACAGATGTCCTTTGTGGCTTTCACGCGTTTGAAAAGTTCCTCGGTCTCCTCGTAGATGATGTCGAGGCGTGTCCAAGCTCGGTGCAAGCGCAGGTCGGAGCGTACAATGCCGACATAGTTGGACATGATCTGCCCCACTTCCCGCATGTCTTGAGCAATGAGCACCTTCTCTTCGTTGGTCATCGTGCCTTCGTCATTCCATTCCGGAACCTTGTCGTTAAATGTGTAATCATCGATGTGGGCGATGGCGTGCTCAGCAGCCTTGTCGGCATAGACCACGGCTTCGATGAGAGAGTTGGATGCCAGACGGTTGCCGCCATGCAGCCCTGTGCAGGAGCATTCACCAACGGCGTAGAGGCGATGGATGGTGCTCTCGCCGTTGAGGTTGACTTTGATGCCTCCGCACATGTAGTGGGCACAAGGCACGACGGGGATATACTGCTTGGTGATGTCAACACCAATCGAAAGACACTTGGCGTAGATGTTCGGGAAGTGGTGTTTCGTCTCTTCGGGGTCTTTGTGTGTGACATCCAGACAGACGTGCTCAATGCCGTGAATCTTCATCTCTTTGTCGATGGCACGTGCCACGATATCTCGCGGAGCCAGGGAAAGACGCTTGTCGTATTTCTGCATGAACTCCTCGCCGTTTGGCAACCGGAGGATGCCTCCATAGCCGCGCATGGCTTCAGTGATAAGGTAGGCCGGATGCGTCTCCGCCGGGTTATAGAGTGCCGTAGGATGGAACTGAACAAATTCCATGTCCTTGACAATGCCTTTGGCACGATATACCATAGCGATGCCGTCGCCTGTGGCAATATTAGGATTCGTGGTGGTGGCATAGACAGCCCCTGTACCGCCTGTGGCCATGAGGGTGACGCGGGATAGGAACGTGTCAATCTTATGTGTGTCGGGGTCGAGAACGTAGGCACCATAACATTCGATGTCTGTCTGGTGGCGGTTGACCTCGCGACCGAGGTGGTGTTGAGTGATGATTTCGACCGCAAAATGGTTCTCTAAAACGGTGATGCGCTTGTTGCGTCGCACAGCACGGATAAGTCCCTGCTGAATCTCATGGCCGGTATCGTCGGCATGGTGCAGAATGCGAAACTCGCTATGACCTCCCTCTCGATGGAGGTCAAACTCACCCGCCTCGTTCTTGTCGAAATTCACTCCCCACTTCACGAGGTCGGCGATACCTTTTGGCGCATTCCTGACCACTTGTTCAACAGCAGCGGGATCACTGATAAAGTCACCCGCAACCATCGTGTCCTGAATGTGCTTCTCGAAATTGTCCACCTTCATGTTCGTGACAGAAGCCACACCACCTTGCGCCTTGTCGGTATTGGCCTCGTCGATGGTGGTCTTGCAGATGAGCGCTACCTTGCCCTTGCCGCTCTGAGCAACTTTAAGGGCATAACTCATTCCGGCCACGCCCGAGCCGATGATGAGGAAATCGAACTTGCGTATCATGCTGCAAAAGTACAGAGATTTATCAGTCTACGCAAGTAAATTCAAGTTTTTTGTCACATCCATACCCTTATCCACACCTTTTCCGTCATTTTCAGAGACACATCCTCTCATTTTCAGCTCCACAACACATCGCGTCCCGAATGCGGGGGCAGACGGGACGCGTAAATTCAATTGATTGTTTCCGAATAGTTTTTATGTTTCCTTTTTCGTCTTCGTTCATCATTCATCAATCATCAATCCCCACTATCTCACCACCACTTTCCTTCCATTCACAATGTAAAGGCCGTTGTGCTGCGGCTTATTCACGCGGCGACCTGCCATATCATATACGAAGTTTCCGCTTTTTCCAAATATTTCCTCAGTTTCCGTGATTCCCGTTCTTCCGCCGTCGAAGATCCCGAACCACTCCTCCTTCGTATCATTGCTCTCACTCAGGAAGTAAGCCTCGAAGGGACGCAGGTTGCGTTGGTTCTTCATGAAGATGCTGCCTGCCTCATAGCTACGCCACTTCTCGGTATTCAAAGCATAGAATGGCAGGTCGCCCACCTGAACCTGTTGGAAAGTAGGATGGAACGAGCGCTTCTGGCCTTTGACCACGACCAAGCTTTCCTCCTCCGAAGGTAGTACGTCCACGTCTTCGCCTATGAAGGTCACGCCACCACCCAAACGGTATTCCTCTATGTAGGCGGGATCATTCGGCATGGAAATGATGTAGGGCGTATTGGCCTTGATGGCACCGGCGACCTTGAACTGGTCGTCCTCACCATACTCATACAGCCAGAAGGGACGGATCATGTCCAGCATCGTGTCGAAGTCGTAGGCGGCAAAGGGCAGGATGACATCGCCACGCTGATGCTTGATTTCCGTGACGTCGAACGGCAGGGCTATGGCCTCCCAACCCCTGCACACGTTCTTACGGGTTTCCAGCTCGAAGTAGTGATAGTAGTCGATCTTCTGGGCATGGAACGCACGCGGGCAGTGGAAGATGAATCCCCTCTCTCCGTCAAGCGTGATACGCTTGGCCTGACCGTTCACTATGACATTGTTGAAGCTGGGAGCATATTCCTCGGCGGTGACGTAATAGAGCATGTTTGGATTGGTGACGGTTCCCACGCGCTGACGAGTCAGCTGGAACGGAGCATCCCAGATGATGGCGGCCAGATTTTCACATTGGCGGAAAAGATTGCTGCCCGTGTGGGATAGCTCAATTGTGGCGGGAATGTGTACGCTCACCAGCCCATTGTTGCCACGGAAGGCTGTCTCATCGATGCCCACGACGGTGAACGTTCTGCCGTCCAGCTCCACGCTTTCGGGAATCACCACGCAGCCGACGTAGCCTTCATTCTGAGGCATCACTTTCACTTTGCCGATGTCGCCCTTGAGCTCGGCGTAGGTAATGCCTTCCTGCGCGAACATCGGCAGGTCGTCAACAAAGGTAGCGACAATGGTGGTGTCAGCATGAACATTATAGATAACGAACGTATTGTCCTTCACCTCCACGGCTTCGCCGTTCAAGGTCAGCTTACCCAGGCGTTTCTCTTCGTCGGGTTTGAAGAGGATGACATAGTCACGGCCCTTTGCGGCACGCATGGTGCTTTCGATGTCGTCGAAGGTCTCGTCCTCAATACGCAGGCTACCGTCGCCTTCGATGCGGATAGTGAACGTCACGGAATCCTCTGCGGTGAAGTTCGACTCATAACGAGCCCAAACGCTGGCATCGTCCTCGAAAGGGCCGACGGTCAGATGTCCGTCCTCGACACGCTCGGTCAAATCATTGTCGCCAATAGTGACACTGGAGAGGTGGAAGTTCTCGTCGGCGGTCAGCTGTAAGTCAGCCGTCTGGGTCACGTTCAGCGTGAAGCGTTCTGCCCCTTGACGGATTATCTTTCCACCATAGCTCACAGTTCCGCTACCAAGTGCGTTGATGGTCAGCTCTATGGTCTTCAGCACGGTCATCGTGCTGCCGACATAGTTCAGCTCGTAGTTCTCTGCCGTGCCGCCACTGACAGTAATCGCATATTCGCCCGGAGTGCTCTGAGGCGTTGCCTCGGTATCTGCTGTCGGCAGCTCCGTTAGCACGCGCTCGTCGTCCTCCAGCTTCCATCCGCTGTAGGCCAGCTCAAACGCAGGATTCTCGTCACCCTCGTCACGGACATACTCGCCCACGACACTCACCGTCAGCGGTGCCCTCGTCACGGTCAGCGTGCCATCTACATCATCAAAGGTGTAGTTCTGCGCTTCAGCTCCTGAGCAGCTGATGGCATATTCACCGACTTTTGACGCCTTCGTGGCGGTTGTCGTGACAGTCGGCAACGTCTTCAATACGGATTCATCCTCATTGTTCTTGAAGCCCGTAATGGTAAACGCCAGCTCCGGATTCTCCTCGCCGTATTCGCGCGTGGCATCGTTGGCGGTGACGGTCAGCGTCGCCGGTACGATGGTCAGCGTTCCGTTCACATAGTGGTCATTGTAGTTCTCCACGCTGCCCTTGGAAATCACAATCGGATAGGTACCTACAGGAGAAGTCTCATCGGCTTCGCATGTAAAGGCAGGCATACCCTTGAGCGTCGCACCTTCCACCTTGAATTGGAAGCCCGTCATCGGTTCGCCATAGACGATGGTGGTATCCAGAGCCGTAATCCAAATACCGGGTGCATTATTCACCGTCAGTTTGCCTGGTTCGTAGCTGATAGCGTAGTTCGTGGCCTCGGCACCACTGGCGATAATGTCATAGACACCCGGTGCAGATGCAGGTGTTGCGCTGGTTGTGAAAGTGGGCTGGGTGGACAGGACACTGGCCGTCTCTCCGTTCCTGAAGCCTGTATAGGTGGCCGTGAAAGTGGGGTTGTCCTCGCCCTGCTTGCGTTCTGCGTCATTGGCGGTAATGACAAGCGGAGCCTTTTCAATCGTCAGCGTGCCGCCGACGTAGCTGAAGGAATAGTTTTGCGCCTCCGCACCAGTAGCCTTGATGTCATACTTGCCCACCCATGATGTGACCGTGGCTGTAGTTGTAAATGACGGTGGCGTGGTCAGCACCCCCTCCATCGTGGCCGTCTCATCATTCTTGAAGCCGCTGTAAGAAGCCGTGAACACAGGATCCTCCGCACCATACTCTCGACTTGCATCGTTGGCAGTAACAATCACAGGAGCTTTCGTGATGGTCAACTTGCCCTCTATATAGTTAAAGGTGTAATTCCGCGCCTCTGCACCCTTGCATGATATGGCGTACTCGCCGACAGGCGAAGTGGCGACAGCCGTGGTGCTGAATGTCGGCAGAATGGTAAGCACGCCTTCCGTCGCTGCGGTTTCTCCGTTCTTGAAGCCTTCATAAGTGACGGAGAACGCCGGATCCTCCTCGCCGTACTCACGTGTGGCATCCCCCACATTAACGGTCAGCGGTGCTGGAACAATGGTCAACGTACCGTTTACATAGTGGTCGTTATAGTTCTCCACGCTGCCTTTCGAGATGATGATGTCATACGTGCCGACGGGTGAGGTCGCCGTGGCCTCGCAATTGATGGCGGGTGTACCATTGAGCGTTGCACCTTCCGCCTTGAATTGGAAACCCGTCATTGGCTCACCATAGACGATGGTGGTATCCAAGGCTGTGATGTAAAAGCTATCAGCAGGAATCACCGTCAGTTTGCCAGATACATAGTTGATAGCGTAGTTCGTTGCCTCTGCACTGCTGACCGTGATGTCATAGATACCTGGATCAGAAGATGGTGTCGCAATAGTTGAGAACATTGGCTGTTTGGTCAGTACTGCATTCGTCTCTCCGTTCCTGAAGCCGGTGTAAGTGGCCGTGAAAGTGGGATTGTCCTCGCCCTGCTTGCGTTCTGCGTCATTGGCGGTGATGACAAGCGGAGCTTTTTCAATCGTCAGCGTGCCGCCGACGTAGCTGAAGGAATAGTTTTGTGCCACTGCACCAGTAGCCTTGATATCATACTTGCCCACCCATGATGTGGCCGTGGCTGTGGTTGTAAGTGCTGGCGGCGTGGTCAGCACCCCTTCTATCGTGGCCGTCTCACCATTCTTGAAGCCGCTGTAAGTAGCCGTGAACACAGGATCCTCCGCACCATACTCTCGACTTGCATCATCAACCGTAATAATCACTGGAGCTTTTGTAATGGTGAGGGTTCCATTCACATAATAGTCGTTGTAATTGGATACGGTTCCTTTGGCAATGACAATAGGATAGGTGCCAACAGGTGAGGTTGCCGTGGCATCACAGCTAATGACGGGCATACCGCCTTCCAAGGGTGCTCCTGTGGAAATGAAGTCAAACGTCGGATTCTCTTCACCATACACACGCGTGTAGCTGTTGGCCGTGAGAGTGATGACAGGGGCATCCGTTACGGTCAGCGTGCCTGCCTCGTATGTGATATCATAGTTCTGTGCCTCTGCATCCCGAACAGTCACGGCAAACGTGCCTAATTCTTTGGTAGATGTGGCCTCGCAGCTGATAACGGGCTTCCGTATCAGGACATCAGCTGTTTCACCATTCTTAAAACCTGTATAGATGGGAGTCAAGGTAGGCATTGTCCCACCCTGTGTCACATGATAATTGCCGCCACCTATAACGAGCGGAGCCTTTGTAATGGTCAGCGTGCCATTGACATAGGTCTCGTTATAGTTCAAAACACCTCCCTTCGCGATGACGATAGGATAGATGCCGATGGGCGTGGTCGGTGTAGCCTCGCACGTGATGAGCGGCTGTCCTTCTACCTCGGCACCTTCGGACGTGAACTCAAAGACGGGATTTTCATCGCCATACTCGCGGAAGTAGCTGTTGGCTGTTAAGGTAACAGGAATGGCAGGCAGTACCGTAAAGGTTCCGTTGACGTGCTTAATTTCGTAGTTCTGTGCCTCTGTTCCGTTCACTGTGATGGGGTATGTTCCAGTAGCAGAAGAAGATACGCGCTGCGTCAATACTGTAGGTTGTCGTAACAGGACCTCCGACGTCTCGCCGTTCTTGAAGCCGTTGTAGGTTACAGTCAACGGCGGATTTACTTCACCTTGCCGCCGTGTCTGGTCGTCGGCTGTGATGGTCAGCGGGGCTTTCGTGACGGTCAACGTGCCATCCACGTAAATAAAATCGTAGTTGGGACTCTCGGCATCAGCCGCCGTGAGTACATAGCTGCCCACGGAAGAAGTGGCAGTAGCTACGGTCGTGACGGTGGGTTGCTGTGTAAGAGCCGTGGCTCGTTCGCCATTCTTGAAGCCGTTATAGGTCACGGTGAATGACGGATCTTCATCGCCATATTTGCGCGTAGCATCGTTGGCCGTGATGGTCAACGGTGCCTTCGTCACGGTCAGCGTGCCTGCTATGTACGTGATGTCATAATTCGGTGAATCGGCACCTGTGGCCGTGATGGGATATTCGCCTACCGTTGTCTTCGTCGTAGCTTCGCAACTGAAAGCGGGCTGGCTGGTCAGTGTTGCCGATGTTTCGTCCAGTTTGAAACCTTTGTAGCTGGCTGTGAACGCGGGGTTATTGTCACCATACGTTCGGCTATAATTCTCGGCAGTGACGGTCAGTGGCGCTTTGGTGATGGTCAGCGTGCCGTTGACGTAGATGTCGTTGTAGTTAGCGACCGTTCCACGTTCAATGACAATGGGGTACGTACCGGCCTGTGAACCCTGCACGGCATCACAGCGGATGGAAGGCGTGCCTTCAAGCTTCGCCCCCTCCGTCGTGAAGCCATAGGTGGGCAGTGGTTCGCCATACTCAACGGTATAGCTCGTGGCGGTCAGGGTGATGCGGGCGGCCACGTTGATGGGAACGGTGAGGTTGTCCATCGTTGTTTCCTCTCCGCCTTTGGTGGAAAACAGCACCTCACTTACCTGTGCCGTCAGCTGTCGTCCACGCAGCGAGTCCTCGGCCTGTACCATTAGACTGAGCAGCGTGCCCGATGTTCCTGTCAGCGGTTTCCCCTGTGTGGAGTAACAGACGATGGCATAGCGGGTAGCCGTCTGTGGGTGAATGGTCAGCGTGCAGTGGCTGTGGTGGCGTGCAGAGAGCTCGTAGATGTACTTGCCCCGCTCGTTGGTCGCCAGAGTCAGACCTTCCGGCAGCGTCAGCACGAACTGATAGACCGTCCACGCGGCATCCTCGCCGTTCTCTAACCCGATGTGCATGGCCGTTGTGTCTGCACGCCCGAAATTCACCGTCTCTGCCGTCAAGTTGTCTGCACGGGCCGTAAACGACGTGGCAGCTGTCACTATGACTAATAATATAAGGTATATGCGTTTCATTTGAAGATAATCTTTTTTCCACCAACAATATAAATACCACGTGGCAATTTATTCCTGACCACTTGGCCATTGGGTATCCTGCGGCCACCGAGGTCATACATCGCGCCAGCCTCTCCACCTCCTCCACGGGAGAGGTCGGGGGTAGGTCTTCCCATGCCGTCTGCTCCACCAATTACGAACGGGGCGAACTTGCAGACTACTCCCGACTTGGTCACAAACACGATGTCGTCCACGAGAATCTCGCCTTGAAGCAGCTGTGTGCTGTAGAGATGGAAGAGCGAACCGTCGCTGCCAAGCAGCGGACTGTTGTCACCTGAATAGACAACCACATTCAGCCGTCCATCATCCAGCCAGCCGCTGGCCACCTGATGACCGTCGCTGCGTGAAGCTGCTATTTGCACGTCATCAATCTCTGTGCCTTCCGGCAATGTCAAAGCCATTTGGAAAGTCGTATATTCCATGTCATTCCGCAACGCGATGTCCAGTCCCTGTGCGGTCAAACAACCCGAAAGCATGTCAGCAAAGCCATTTTTCTCATCTCCTTCATTTTTCTCTTTTCTCTTCTTCTCTTTTACTTCTTCTACGCTTCCCCGTGGCACTGCACCCGTGATGAAATCGACGATACGAGCCAAGTCGCCTACGTTGATCTCGCCGTCGCTGTTGGCATCGGCTTGTCGGCGCACAAAGGGAGACGGCTTGCCGCCTATCAGGTAATCTACCGTCAAAGCCACATCTGCCGCTGACACACGCTTGTCGTCGTTCACATCGCCCAACTTCATGAAGTCCGTGAGGTCGAACTTTACGACAATAGCCGTAGCTTCTTCCACCGTCAATGACAACTTGCCATCTACAAGCTGATCTTTGATTTCCTGTGTACCGTTGAGCATCATACTGGAAAGCACATACCCGTCATTGATTGATACGGAGAAATTAACCGTAGATCCAAAAGGTATATTATATTCAGCAATTGTATCACACAGAATATCATCGCCGAATGTGACCTTGCCACCGCCATCGGCCATGATAGTCAACCCTTTTGAAGACACTATGAAGGATTCAGAAACTACGGAACTCCAGCTACCGTTCTGATTGCGAACTTGGAAGAAGATGGTGTGGGAGCCATCGGAAAGCATCATGACAAATGGCTCCAAGTCCAGCACGTTACCTGTCATCGTGCCTGTTGTCGTGGTCGAGGCGTTGTCGTCAAACCAATAACGGTAGGGCTGTCCCGTAACATCGCGGCTGGTCAGGACTTCAGGGACAATGGCGAAGAGTTTGGTGACGGTGGAACTCCATGCCCCTGTTTCGTCCTGTACCTGTAGATGCAGGAAGTGATACCAGTCCGTGAGTCCGTCCGTGGGCAGATCAACGGAACAGAGGTTGCCTGTCATCGTGCCTGTTGTCATGGTCGAGGCATCGCCGTCAAACCAATAGCGGTAGAGCTGCCCCGTGACATCGCGGCAGGCCAGGACTTCGGGGACGACGGCGAAGAGCTTGGTGACGGTGGAACTCCATGCCCCAGCCTCATCCTGTACCTGCAGATGCAGGAAGTGGTACCAGTCCGTGAGTCCGTCCGTGGGCAGATCAATGGAACAGAGATTGCCTGTCATCGTACCTGTCGTCATGGTCGAGGCATCGCCGTCAAACCAATAACGGTAGGGCTGCCCCGTGACATCGTGGCTGGTCAGGACTTCGGGGACGATGGCGAAGAACTTGGTGACGGTGGAACTCCATGTCCCAGCCTCATCCTGTACCTGTAGATGCAGGAAGTGGTACCAGTCCGTGAGTCCGTCCGTAGGCAGATCAACGGAACAGAGATTGCCTGTCATCGTGCCTGTCGTCATGGTCGAAGTGTCGCCGTCGAACCAGTAGCGGTAATTATATTTTACTTGTCCCCGAACCGTAAGCAGGACGAGGAAACAACAGAATATGGTGAGCGTTTTTCTCATAAAAACAAATGAATTAGTGCAATAAACTAAACATTTTCCTTCTTTTTCTTGCTCGTATGCCACATTTGCCATACCTTTGCGGCATTAAACCAAACTTTGGAGGCATTATGGCACGTCCAATCAAACCTACACCCATCCTCACAGGTAAAGATGCAGAGCGTTTCATTGAATATATTTCCACACCGCATCCCGAACCTCGAGAAGTCATCGAACGCGCACGGCAGTCGTATGAATTAGCTAAACGCAACTCTCCCAATTGTGATTTCTTCCTATGAGAGAGAACAATTTTGTGTTCAAGAAGCTGGAACCGACGGACAATGTTGATTCCTTCCATTGCAGTGACGAAGATTTGAATGACTTTCTCTTGACCGAGGCCAAGGATTATCAACGAGAATTGTTGGCCGTCACTTATTTGTTGCTGGATCCAGGGACAAATGCCATTGTTGCATACTATAGTTTGCTCTGTGATCACGTCCAGTTTGACAAAGACAGCAAGAAGGCTCGGAACTACATTAACCGCCGTGTTCTGTTCTCCAAGCAACGAAATCACTATCCCGCAATGAAGTTGGGGCGTCTGGCTGTTGATGTCCATTATGCTCATCAAGGTATCGGAATGCTCATCATGGAGGCAATCAAGACCGCTCTGACCAGCAATCCCCGTTTCGGTTGTAAGATTCTGACCGTTGATGCCTACGCCGCCGCTCTCGGTTTCTACGAAAGTTGCGGCTTTCGCTATTTCACCGAGACGGACGAGGGCGACGAGACACGCTTGATGTTCTATGACCTGAAGAACTTCCTGGGTTGACATTACGCCTACACTGTTTACTCTCCTCCATTCACTTCCACCTGCACACTTACCTTACCATTCACAGCCTTTGAGGCCACGTTGAACTTAGTAATTTGCGGATTGGAAGGTGTTGGGTCGAAGGGAATAGTGCCTCCATATATTCCCACTTGCGTACCATCCGCACCAAGATAGGTTGTTGCGGCTTCATTTGTCAGTTCAAAAGTAAGATTGTCATCATAAGAACCTGAAAAATTTTTGAAGAAGGATACGAATGTTAGACCAATTTCATTGTCTCTGTTATTCCCTTGAATATTATCAAAAATGTAAATATTATTAATAGAACAACAGTTATTAGCTGTTGTTGTTAATGGTAAGAATGACATGTCATCGTAGACATATTGGGCATCATCATGTCTATAAAATATACAATCCTGAAACGTGGAATTTATCAAAAAACCCGGGAAAGTTGAATAGATAATGCAATGAACTGCATAAAAGTTGGCTGTTTCGCTACCATTATCTATCAAAAAACAATTATAAAGTTCCTTTCGACCATCTCCGCCAATCAGTTGGGCTATTTTACAATGTACATATATCATTTTGTCATTATTTTCCACCTGGAGCAATCTACTTTTTGAAATAGTGGAGTTCGTTGTAGTTTTAGTTACGGTTAATTTTGAATTGTTGTATATCCCTTCTATTTTCAAATCATGTCCAGCAGCTTCAGAGATATTAATAGTTATATTATTCCGTAAATATGTAACCATCCCATTGCTATCTGCATTCATCCCAGCTCCGATGATGGTAATAGCTTTGGTAATAGTCAAATCATGTGCGAGGAAATCTCCGCTAGACAATGTAATGGTGTCGCCATTCACTGCTGCATTATGTGCGGCAGACAATGCTGTAGCTCCATAGAAATGAGTGACAGCACCCTCATGATACAAATTGGCAACCGCAGTGGATTGTGCAAATGTCTTACCGACCATCATCATGACAGCCAGCACAAAGAAGATAATTGTCTTTTTCATAAATGTGTATAGTTTTAATGAATTATTTTGTTCTTGTTTGTTGAACTGACAGATACTAAAAAGCGTGTCGTAATATTGAAGCGTATTTGTCAATGTAAGCTTTTTCCTATCATTCGGACTTAAAATCTTGGCAATTATTTTTGTAATGGAAAGATGCGGCAAAGATAAGCACAAATCACATTTTGACCAAATGTTTCATAGGAAAAGTGGCAAAATCAAAAAGAAAACATCTTATTCCATTTGTAAGCAGTCACTTATGAGCACAAGCAGCGACTCACAAAACAATCAAGACGAGCCGAAGACTCTGATTATGCAGAGGAGGCACTGAGGCTGGCAACCTTTCGCACCCCCGCCCATACCCATGTTTTTACACAAAAATCCCTCAATCCCTCACCTCTTGCGATAATCGGCTGAACGAAAGTCACTTGCAGGTGAGGGATTGGTGAGGAATAGGTGAGGGATGGTGAGGGAACGCTGTTTTTCCGGCGCTCAAAACCAATCCCTCACCATCCCTCACCATTCCCTCACCAATCCCTCACCCATAAAGAGCTGAATGACAATACTATGAAGGGGATGGTGAGGGATTGAGGGATTTTTGGCCTAAAAGACATGGTGAGAGAATGTGGCGAGACGTTTTTTTGCCCATCAGCACAGAAGGTGTACACCTTACGTGTGGAAGGTGTACACGTTCCAAGAAAAAGGTGTATTGATGGTGACTTAACGTCTGAAGCCTCAACGCACTTTTTCTGGCAAGAAGGAGGCAGTATCGTGTCCGAAATGTGCGAGTTCGCGGACAAGAGAACTGGAAATGTCAGCTAATTGCGGTTCTGCGAAGAGGCAGATGGTTTCGATGCCGGTAAGACGACGATTGATGTCGGCCATCTGACGTTCGTATTCGAAATCCTGAACGGAGCGTACGCCGCGCAGGATGGCAACGGCTCCGACGGCAATGGCAAAGTCGGTGGTCAGACCCGTGTATGTTTCCACGCGCACACGCGCCTGTTCCTTATATAAATTATGCAAGATGCGTACACGCTCCCCGACTGGTATCCAACCAGGTTTCTGCTCATTCACCCCCACGGCGATGACGACTTCGTCGAACAGGGACAAAGCACGTTCAACCAAATTGGCATGACCGATTGTGAACGGATCAAAGCTGCCAGGATAAAGGATGGTCTTGCCTCTGCCCTCTCCCGAAAAGGGTGAAGGAGGAGTCGTCGGCGTGGATGGCGAAGAGGATTGCTGAGAGTTCTCCATTTGTCAAGAATATGAACTGCCCTAAGCTTCTGTCGGGGAATGAGGGGTGAGGCTATTGTATTCGTGCTCCTCCTCTTCTTCCTCGGCCCTGTCTTCTTCAATCACCAGATTGTCGATGATGAAGTTCTGACGCTCCATCGTGTTCTTGCCCATGTAGTATTCGAGGAGTGCGGCCACCTGGTCAGACTTGTGGAGGCTGACCTGCTCGAGCCGCATGTCAGGACCAATGAAACCACGGAACTCGTCGGGCGATATTTCACCCAATCCTTTGAAGCGGGTGATTTCGGGTTCGGGACCGAGAGCCTCGATGTTCGCCAGCCGTTCTCCATCACTGTAGCAGTAGCGGGTGATGAAGTCGCCGTGTGTATTCTCTTCTCCGAGTGCTTTCAGACGTTCCTTGCTGATACGCTTGCGACGTTGACGCACGCGGAAGAGCGGTGTCTGGAGAATATAGACATGCCCTTTCTTGATGAGTTCGGGGAAGAACTGGAGGAAAAAGGTGATCATGAGCAGGCGGATGTGCATTCCATCGACATCCGCATCGGTTGCGACGATGACACGGTTATAGCGGAGACCGTCGAGACCGTCTTCGATATTCAGAGCGGCTTGCAGAAGGTTGAACTCTTCGTTCTCGTAAACCACCTTTTTGGTCAATCCAAAACAGTTGAGCGGCTTGCCTCGTAAGCTGAAGACAGCTTGTGTGAGGACGTCGCGGCTCTTGGTGATGCTGCCACTGGCACTGTCGCCCTCGGTGATGAAGATGGAGCTATCTTCCTGACGGTCGCCCTTGGGGTCGTTGAAGTGTATGCGGCAATCACGCAACTTGCGGTTGTGAAGGTTGGCTTTCTTCGAGCGTTCGCGGGCAAGCTTGGCAACACCGGCCATCGCCTTGCGTTCCCTCTCGCTCTCAGAGATTTTCTGAAGGATGACTTCGGCCACGTCGGGCGTGCGGCGCAGATAGTTATCAACTTGTTCCTTGACGAAGTCGCCAATGAATTTGTCTATGGAAATGCCGCCACCATTCGGTTCTGTGGAGAGCGAACCGAGCTTGATTTTCGTCTGACTCTCAAAGAGCGGTTCCTGGATGTCAATACTGATGGCCGCAACAATGCCGTTTCGGATGTCGCTGTAGTCGAAGTTCTTACCCGAAAAGTCCTTAATGGTTTCGGCAATGTATTTCTTGAAAGCACTCTGATGGGTGCCGCCTTGCGTGGTATGCTGCCCGTTGACGAAGCTGTGGTATTCCTCGCCATACTGCCCATTGGTGTGGGTGAAGGCGATTTCGATATCCTCTCCCTTGAGGTGGATGATGGGATAGAGGGGCTGGGTGGTCATCGTGTCGGTCAGCAAGTCTTCAAGACCGTTGCGAGAGAGGATGCGACGTCCGTTGAAAACGATGGCAAGGCCCGTGTTCAAGTAAGTGTAGTTGCGGAGGAGCGTTTCCACGAACTCATCCTGAAAGCGATAGTTCTTGAAGAGCGTGGAGTCAGGTTCGAAACAGATGAGCGTACCGTTCTCGGCTCCACCGCCATCCGTTTCAGGGGCGGTGGTGGAATCGTCCTTGATGAGCTCTCCTTTCTCAAACTCTGCACGGCGTGTTTCGCCGTCACGGAAGCTTTGTGCGACAAAGCGGGCACTGAGGGCATTGACGGCCTTCAGGCCAACGCCATTCAGGCCGACGCTCTTCTTGAAGGCCTTGGAGTCGTATTTACCACCCGTATTGAGCATCGACACCGCCTCAATGAGCTTTCCAAGGGGGATGCCACGACCGTAGTCACGCACGGAAACGCGCAGATGGTCTTCGATGGTGACTTCGATGCGCTTGCCAGCGTTCATCTTAAACTCATCGATGGAGTTGTCTATGACTTCTTTCAAAAGTACGTAGATACCGTCCTCAGCGTGCGAGCCGTCACCGAGCTTACCGATGTACATGCCCGGACGGGTGCGCACATGCTCCATGTCCGACAAGTGCCGGATGTTTTCCTCGTCGTAATCAACAGCTCCACCAACAGGCTCATTCACGCCTTCTCCCATCTGGGAAGAGAGTAATTGGCGCGAGGTATCTTCGTTTGTAGCCATTCTATCTGATCTTATAAAGACTTTACAGATTTTTCTGCCAGCATCTCCTGCGCTTGTGAATCACGCAGTCGAGGTGAGCCCACTGCCCTTGACTCTTTTCGTTGGTTTCCAGCTGCGGATGTGTCTCGGCATATTGGAATCCTATCTTTTGGGCTGTCGGGATGATGTCGGCGAACAACAAAGCGTTCACCCCCTTGTTTTGCCATTCGGGCAACACGCCAACAAGCAACAGGTCAATCACGGGTTCGGGTTTGAAGTAGATGGCCTTGGCCAGATGCCACCATCCGAAGGGGAAGAGCTTGCCGTGTGCCTTTTGCAGCGGACGTGACAAGGAGCCAATGCCCACGCCCATAGCAATGGGTTCGTTGTCCTCATTCTCCACGACAGACAACAAACGCATATCCAGGAACTGCAGATAGGTGTTGGCATATTGCATGATCTGGCGTTCATTCATCTCTGAGTAGCCGTAGAGATCGGCATAAGCCTTGTTGATGACATTGAAGACCTTCTGGATATACTTTCCTCCGTCTGCACGGATGATTTCGCGGTGGTTCTTGAAGCGACGATAGTGAAGGTTGTAGCGTTTCATGCTCAACTCTGCAACGCGGATGTACTTGGCAGAGTCGGCAGCTGCCTCGGTCGTGGGAACCGTCACCTTACGCTCTACCCAATCCACTTCTTTCTCGAAGCCCAGCCGCTCCATGTGCTTTTGGTAATAAGGATAATTGTAGATTGTACTCATGGTCGAAAGCTGGTCGAAACCGTCGATGAGCATTCCCTCTGGATCCATGTCGGTGAAGCCCAATGGTCCCACAATCTTGTCCATGCCACGTTCACGACCCCACTTTGCAACAGTGTCCAGCAATGCCTCGCTCACCTCAGGATCATCCACGAAATCAATCCAACCGAAGCGGACGTTTTTCGTCTTCCACGTCTTGTTTGCCTTATGGTTGATGATCGCGGCCACACGGCCAACCACCTTGCCATCGCGCAATGCCAAGAAACAGTCAGATTCGCAGAACTCGAAGGCTGCATTCTTCTTGCGATCGAAGGTTTCCTGCATGTCTTCCAAAAAATCGGGCACGGCATATTCGTTGCCTTTGTATAGCTCGTAGTTAAACCGAATGAAGGTGCGCAGATCCTTACGCCCTTCCACTTTTTTTATCGTAATCATAATTTGATGAACAAATATTGGTGCAAAGATAGTACTTTTCGATATAAAAGGTACGCGTACGCGCGCTTTTTTAGGTTTTATAAGGCAGAAAGTTAAAAAAACTGCAAAAAACTTTGCCGTTGACTCTGAAAGCACTACTTTTGCAGAAAATATAAATTAGCTATACATAAAAACAATATGAAGAAAATTCTTATCATGGCATCCCTTGCCATTTGTTTGGTCTGTCAGATGAGTGCCCAGGAACGCGACTACAAACCTGCGCCCTATCTTTTCTTTGGCTTACAGGGAGGTGCTCAGACTACTTTCACAAATTACGACATGATGAAGCTCATCACTCCCACGGCGGGCGTGTCATTCGGTGCTTTCTTCACGCCTTCGGTGGGTGCACGTTTGCATGTCAACGGAATCTGGAACAAGGGTGGTGTCAAGCCCGACTTCACTTATGATTACAAGTATGTCACCACTGACGTTGACTTGTTGCTAAACCTCTGCACACTCTTCGGACGCAAGGACTATTATCCTGTCAACCTCTACCTGATTGGCGGTATCGGTCTCAACTATGCTTGGGACAACAAGGACTATTTGTCCAGTCCCTATGACCAGTCTTTTGCCTGGGACGATCACCGCTTCAGCCACAATGCTCGCATTGGGCTCATGGCAGACTTCAATCTATGCAAGAACATCAGCCTCAACCTTGAAGTAAGTGGCAACAGCCTGTCTGATCGCTACAACAGCAAAGCCAGCTCCAAGGATGACTGGCAGCTGACAGCTATGGCAGGTTTGGCTTTTAAGTTCGGCTTCAAGAAAGCATCGGCACAGACGGCCAGCGCCTCCTACGTGGAAGATGAGACACCCGCAATCGCACCACCTGTGAAAGAGCCTGTCGTAGAGAAACCTGTGGAGAAACCCGTGGAGAAACCTGTGACCGCACAGAAAGCCGTGGATGCGACGGTGGAGAAACCTGTCGAAACGGCTGCCAAGGCCGTCCGTTCGCCCGAGATGCAGACGGAAATCTTTTATGAGATTCGCGAAACGACTGTTTCCAAGGAAGAACAAGCCAAACTGCAAAAGCTGATCAGCTTCTTGAAGACAAATCCCAATGCCAAGGTGAGCATCGTCGGCTATGCAGATGCTGGAACGGGCAACAGCACCATCAATACACGCTTTGCCAAACTCCGTGCAGAAAAGGTGACGAAAGCTCTGTTGAATGCTGGCATCAACGCCAACCGTATTTCCACCGACTCCAAGGGAGACAAGATTCAGCCTTTCCGCGACAACGACAAGAATCGTGTCGTCATCGCTGTGGCCAAATAAAGGTCGAACGAAACAGCTTCAGAACATTTTGATTACACGGTCGATGCCTTCCACGAGGGCATCGACTTCTTCTTTTGTATTATAAAGGGCGAAACTGGCACGAACGGTGCCTTCGATGCCAAGACGGTGCATAAGTGGTTCTGCACAATGGTGACCTGTGCGGACAGCGATACCAAGCTGGTCGAGCAACGTTCCAAGATCCAAGTGATGTATCTTGCCGACGAGAAACGAAATCACAGCTCCATCCTCACATTTCTCCGTCTGTACAGGAAATGACGGATGGCCGAATATTCTCATGCCAGGTATTTCGCGCAGACGTTCCACCGCATAGCGGGTGAGATCACGTTCGTGTGCCTGAATGGCAGGGATGCCAATGGCTGTGACGTACTCCAATGCACGAGCCAACCCTGTGGTAGCTACATAATCGGGCGTACCAGCCTCAAACTTAAAGGGAAGGCTATTAAAAGTGGTGTGTTCGAAGCTAACCTTACCAATCATTTCACCGCCCCCCATATAGGGTGGCATCTTTTCCAGCAAATGCTCTTTGCCATAAAGCACGCCGATGCCTGTTGGACCATAAACCTTATGACCGCTGAAAGCCAAGAAGTCGCAGTCAATCGCCTGCACATCAATGGACAGATGGGGTGCTGCCTGAGCGGCATCAACCAATACGGGAACATTGTGAGCGTGCGCGATGTGAATGATGTCGGCCACAGGATTGACCGTTCCAAGCACGTTGGAAACAGCCGTTAAAGACAACAGACGGGTACGTGAAGTAAAAAGTTGCTCGAGAGCTTCGAGGTCAAGACGGCCTTCATCTGTGATGGGACACACTTTTATCTTGAAAGACCTACGTGCCTGCGCCAGTTGCCAAGGCACGATGTTCGAGTGGTGCTCCATCTCGGTAAGGATGATTTCATCGCCGTCGTTGATGAAAGCCTGGATGAATGAACTGGCCACAAGATTGATGCTCTCGGTAGTACCTCGAGTGAAAACGACCTCCGTGGTACTTCGTGCATTGATAAACTTCCGCACTGTTTCGCGAGCCTGCTCATGTAGTTCCGTTGCTTGCTGGCTGAGATAGTGGACACCTCGATGAACGTTGGAATTCACGTTCATGTATTCATCTGTCATCGCATCAACCACACAACGTGGCTTTTGTGTTGTCGCTCCATTGTCCAGATAGACAAGAGGGCGACCATGTACACTGCGGGAAAGGATGGGGAAATCAGAACGTATCTTCCCTATCTCAATATCTTTTGCTGGAGCGGGGAATGGTTGAAACATCAATTCGTTATTGTTGTTCATGTAATGGCTTTAGTTCGCTTGAACAAATGTTATTCATTCATCAAAGAGCGACCTCATCCCGTCATTGTGGTTGAAAGCAGGTCTGCCCAAGTGTTCATAGGCGAGTTCGGTGACTTCGCGACCGCGGGGTGTGCGTTTGATGAAGCCTTCTTTAATGAGAAACGGCTCATAGACCTCTTCCACTGTGCCGGGATCTTCGCTGATGGCAGTGGCTATGGTGGTGATGCCGACAGGGCCGCCCTTGAACTTGTCAATAATGGCAAGTAGGATTTTACGGTCGATGAGGTCAAGACCGTGACGGTCGATGTTCAATGCTTCGAGGGCATAGCGGGCAATGTCAAGATCAATGCGTCCATTTCCTTTAACCTGTGCGAAGTCACGCACACGACGGAGAAGGGCATTGGCAATACGTGGCGTGCCACGGCTACGGCGTGCAATCTCAGCAGCAGCCTCCTTATCAATGGGTTGCTGTAGGATGCCAGCAGAACGAAGGACAATGCCTTGCAGGGTCTCGGTATCATAATATTCCAAATGGAGATTGATGCCAAAGCGAGCACGCAAAGGAGCGGTAAGAAGTCCCGAACGAGTAGTGGCACCGACGAGGGTAAAGGGATTGAGATCTATCTGGATGGAACGTGCACTGGGGCCACGGTCGATCATGATGTCAATCCGATAGTCTTCCATTGCAGAATAGAGATATTCTTCAACAACAGGTGAGAGGCGATGAATCTCATCAATGAACAGCACATCTCTGGGTTCCAAGCTGGTGAGAATGCCAGCAAGGTCTCCAGGCTTGTCGAGAACGGGACCACTGGTTATCTTGAAGCCCACGCCCAACTCATTGGCAATGATGTTGGAAAGGGTGGTCTTACCAAGTCCTGGAGGACCATGCAACAATGTGTGGTCAAGAGGTTCACCACGATACTTGGCTGCTTCAACAAACACGCTCAGGTTACTGACCACTTGCGTCTGACCAGCAAAGTCCTCGAAACGAAGGGGACGGAGGGCTTGTTCAAAATCAGAAGTCGAGGCTTCAGGTCCTGTTCCTCCTCCCGCCTTTCCTTGTAAGGAGGGAGAGGAATGCATCATGTTGGAAAGTTCTTGATCCATTGAGCATTTAAGGCGATTAAGCGTTGGAATAATGATTGATAGCCATTCGCGTAAGGTGTGTCTTTGTGATGGCGTGGGAAGAGTCTATTTACAGCTTCACCTCTTCCAAATTGATGAGGCCGTTGACGATAGCATAAATGGTGAGACCTGCAGGGGAATGAATCTGCGTCTTGCGGGCGATGTTACGGCGGTGGGTCATAACGGTGTTGGCCGAGATGAACATCTTCTCTGCAATCTCTTTGTTGGACAATCCGCGGACAACATGACAGATGACCTCCTTTTCTCGTTCCGAAAGTTCGTCGGAGCCACTCATTTCCGAGTCAGCCTGAACTTTAGGAGAAGCATTTGCCGTGAAGCCACCCTCTTGTATCTTGGCCTTTACTTCCACTTCGAGCAGACGGACGCTTTCGGCGAAAAGCGAATCTTCCAGGCGACAATGGCTGAAGAGGTCTTCCTCCATAATATAGATGTCCATCAACGTGTCGGCCAACCTTTGCGTATCACTGTCGCTGGGATAGTATTTGATGATGATGCTTTTCAGCTCATGGCCACTCTTCGTGAGACTGGCATGATTATCGTGATGCTGGTGGGCAAGAACGCTGTAAGTGGCCGCACTTTGCGTTCCTCTAGCTGGGGGCAGTTTTCCTTCGAGCAACTGCTGCACATAAGTGTGTATATGTGTGTTCTCGTACTCCATGTGGCGTTGCACTTCTGCGGCATACTCATCGTAGAACCGAAGAATCAGGAATGCAATCTGGTTCTTGGCAGAGCAGTCGATAGACTCAATGAGCTTGCGCCGAATTGCCGGCAGGCGGAAATCCAGAAAGTAAGAGTGCGACCGCTGAAGGTAACGCATCAACTCGGTCACGCTCACCTCCTCAGCCAGCTCGTCAACAGACAGATGTCCTTCGTTCTGAATGAAATTCACCACAGCCAAGAACGTGGCCGTATCCACGCCACTTGCCTTACAGGCGGCTTCCACTGTCTGATCGCCAAATCCCAATGAAACGCCGAAACGGGATATGACCTGCAAAAGACGATAGTCGTCATGGATGAGGTCACTCATGTGAGCTGATTCCGTGAAATGCATAAGCTGTAAATGTATATTTATGAACGTTTTCCCAAACGGCCGCCGATGAATGGCAGGCTCTTCAGGGGCAGGTCTTTCTTGATGATGTAAGCCACAAAGAGACAGAGGAGGAGGGTGTTCACGCCCAGATGCAGCCAGACAGGCCAAGAGGCCGGCAGGCTTACCATCGCCACATAGAGGATACAGGTGAGGAGCACATAGAGGCCGATGTCGCGCAACGGATAGTCAATGGGATTCTTGTGCTGTCCGATGAAGAAACTCAGCAACATGCACGTAGCATAGCCAGCAAAGCCACCCCAGGCACAGGCCCAATAGCCATACTGCGGGATGAACACGACATTCACAGCCACCAGCACCGCACATCCCGCCAGCGAGAACCATGCGCCGTAGATGGTCTTGTCGATCAACTTGTACCAAAACGAGAGGTTGAAATAGACGCCCATCATGATTTCAGCCGCCATGACTATCGGCACCACGCCCAAGCCCTCACGGTAATCCGCACCGATGATATACTGCAAGAGCGGCATATAGCCAACTACGCAGAGGAAGGCCAACAGCGTGAAGATGAGGAAGTACTTCATTGCCGCTGCATAGTACTCATTCTTGTCGGCATCATGACTCTTGGCAAAAACGATGGGTTCGTAGGCAAAGCGAAACGCCTGTGTAATCATTGCCATGATCATGGCAATCTTCACACACGCACCATAGATGCCCAGCTGCACATCAGCTTCAACGCGGTCAGGATAGACCAACGGGAAAATAATCTTGTCGGCAACTTGGTTCAAGATGCCCGCGATACCAAGGATGAGAATCGGCCACGAGTAGCTGAGCATCCGACGCAACAACCGACCGTCGAAATGCCATTGTATCTTCCACAGCTCAGGGATGAAGAGCAGAGAAATGAATCCCGTACACAACAGGTTGATGAAGAAGACGTAGAAGACCGTCGTCTTGCCCAGCCACACGAAGTAAACCACATTGAGGCCGATGTTCAGGAAGATGAACAACAGCTTCAGGGTGGCAAAGTGGATGGCACGTTTCTGGAAGCGGAGGTAGCAGAAAGGGATGGCCTGCAAGGCATCCATCGCCACGACGACCGCCATCATCTGCAAGTACTCGGGATGATCGGCATAACCCAGCAGATCTGCTATCGGCGTGATGAAGCCGAAGATGAGCAACAGGAAAATGGCCGTCAGCACGCCGACGGTTGCGAAGACAGTCGAGAATACCGTGTCGGGCCATCTGCGGCCATACGTCGCGGGAGCATCGTTGGCAAAGCGGAACAGCGTTGTTTCCATGCCGAAAGTGAGCAGCACAAGGACAAGTGCCGTATAGGCATAGATATTGGTGCTCACGCCATAGTCGCCCGATTGCTTGGGCATGTAGTGGGTGTACAGAGGCACCAACAGATAATTAAGGAACCGCCCTACGATGCTGCTCAGCCCGTAGATGGCGGTATCCTTCATCAATGCGTTCAGTTTGGCCATGCGCTTCGCTCCTTTCGAAATCCGATGATTACCAGATATTCATCTCAAATGGCACGCGCGCATAGACACATTGGTCGATGCGGCGGTTCTGCATCATCCACTGCATGGTTCCGAGCATCGGGTAGAGGTTGCCCAGAGCCGCTTTCATGCGGGCGTCGAAATAGCTTTCCTGTTGTTGATTCAGGAACTGATCGAGGAAGTTGGGAGCAGCAGGATAAGTGTCTGTGCTGTACTTGTCCAGCTCGGCCAGCTTGGCGGCTTCTTCGATGGCATCTTTGAGATTGCCGAGTTGGTCAACAAGTCCAAGCTCGATGGCCTGCTCGCCTGTCCAGACACGGCCCTGTCCGATGGCATCGACGCTGTCCTTGGAAATGCCGCGACCTTCGGCCACACGACCAGTGAACAGGTCATAGCCACGTTCAATCATGGCTTGCATCAAGGCACTCTCGTCGTCGTTGAAGCCACGAGCCATCAAGCCCATCACTTGTTGTGTACCGAAGTCAGAGTGTTTGTTGGTCTTCACCACGTCGAAGCGCAGGCCAGCCTTGTCTTTCAACAGCTCACTGCCATCGGGAATCATGCCAAAGATGCCGATGCTGCCGGTCAGGGTCGAAGGTTCTGCCAGAATCTTGTTGGCACCACAACTGATGTAGTAGCCGCCACTGGCTGCCATGCCACCCATCGAAACGACCACGGGCTTCTCTGCCTTCAGAAGCTGTATCTCGTGCCAGATTTGCTCGCTGGCGAAGGCACTGCCACCAGGAGAGTTCACGCGAATCACGACAGCCTTCACGTCCTCATCCTTGCGCAGCTTCTGAAGCTCACGGATGGTGGGCATGGTCTCGATGAAAGATCCGCCACCGGTGAGCGGGTTGGAAGCTGCCTGGTCAACGATTTCACCAAAAGCATAGTAAACAGCAATGCGTGCCTTTTCGTCTTTCTTATCGGCAGCAGCCACGAGGTCTGAAGGCGAGACAAAGTTGATGGTCTGCTTCTCTTTCAGGTTCAGCTTGGCACGCAGCATGTCTTTGAAACCATCGATGTAAGAAAGCGTGTCAGCCAAACCACATTCGACGAGCAATTCCGTAGGACGTACTGCCACCAGCGTATCAGCCAAGAAATTAAGGCGTTCGGGGGTGAGGTTGCGGCTCATGCCCACCTCATTGCGCATCTGTCCCCAAATGCTACCCAGGTAGGCCTCTGTTTGCAAGCGGTTGGCATCGCTCATCTCGGTGAGGATGTAGGGTTCGACGGCACTCTTGAAAGTGCCGACCTTGAAGACCTGCATACGAATACCCAGTTTCTTCATGGTTTCAGTAAGGAACATCGGCGCACCGCCCAAACCATGCCAGTCGATGATACCATGCGGATTAACCACGACACGGTCGGCCACCGATGCCAAATAATATGCACCTTGGGAATAGATGTCGCCATAGGCAAGAATCCATTTGCCGCTCTCCTTGTATTTCAGCAAAGCCTGGCGCAGTTCCTGGAGCATGGCGGGCGAACCGCCTGCGAAGGTTGTGCCGACTTCTAGATAGATGCCTTCCACCTTCTTGTTGGTGGCCGCCTCGTCAATCGCCTCCATCAACTGATCCAAACCCAGCGAAGCAAACTCGTCGCCCATCAAGATTGAAAGAGGATTCTCCTCCTCGGCACGTTCTTCCAAAGAGCCTATGAGATTGATGCGCAGCACCGAGCCCTTCTTGACCGAACCCGCCTGACCTTCACTGGCAGCCATGCCAATGAGCGACACAAAACAAATCACGAAAGCGACCAACATGAACAATCCCATGCCCACGACCGTCGCAAATACATACTTCAGAAAATCTTTCATCTTTACTTTTGTTTATTGATTATGAATAATACTTACGAACGAATTGACGGCACAAAAGTACTACAAATATTTCAAAACGCATTGCACATAGCGCTCATTTTTTTGGATTGCATCGATTTGAGCCATTACACTGATATTTCAGCTAAAAAGCCTCAATCCCTCACCTTTGCCCATAAAACGCTATTAACCAGAAAATTACAGGTGAGGGATTGGTGAGGAATAGGTGAGGGATGGTGAGGGATAGCCAAATCATAGAAAATGAAGGAAATAGACGCACAGGATGAAAAGGGAAACGACAAAGCGAAAAAGGAAAAAGAGGAAAGACTGGTGAGGGATTCAATCACGCCTAACACACTGGAAATAAGACCATAAGGAATGCCGCAAAGACCTTTAAATGGCAATCCCTCACCAATCCCTCACCAATCCCTCACCTGTAAAACGAAGCTAATCAGAAAGTTAAGCCACCATGTGAGGGATTGAGGCTTTTTTTTGCAAAACACACTGAGCGTGCGCGTGTACGCGCGTGTGATACAATTAAAAAAGGTGTACACGTTCACCTCGAAAGGTGTACACCTTCTGCATGGAACGCATACACGTTTCATGCTTCACGTACGCTTTAGTTAAAGTATCACTTTAAACATGGAATCAGCTATGAATCTACGAGTTATTATTTTTATGAAAAATAATCTGCAAAGTGCTTGCGCGAACCAATTATTCTCAGTAACTTTGCGGCATGGATTCCAGCGTTTATCACATCCCCGTGCTGCTCAGCCCATCAGTGGAAGGGCTAAACATCAAAGAACAAGGCATTTACGTGGACGTTACGCTGGGAGGCGGCGGACATAGTCGCGAGATTCTGCGTCGCCTCGGTTCTGAAGGCCACCTGTTCAGCTTCGACCAGGACCAAGATGCCATTGAACGCAGTATGGCAGATAACACCCAGAACGGGCGACCGCTGTCTGACGGAGGGAAATGGACATTGGTGCGCTCCAACTTCCGCTATCTGAAAAACTGGATGCGCTATTATGCCATCGACGGCATTGACGGACTATTGGCCGACTTGGGCGTATCGAGCCACCACTTCGACGAAGGAGGCCGTGGTTTCAGCTTCCGCACAGACGCGCCGCTGGACATGCGCATGAACCAACAGGCCCGCCAGACCGCTGCGGAGATTATCCAGACCTACACCGAGCCACAGCTGGCAGATGTCTTTCGCCTATATGGTGAGTTGCATCAGGCCAAGCGCATCGCCGCCGCCATCGTCAAGGCCCGTGCCCAAGAGGAAATCCACACGACGGCTCAGTTGGCAGACCTTCTGACACCGCTCTTAGGACGTGACCGCGAGAAGAAAGACCTCGCACGTGCCTTCCAAGCCCTGCGCATCGAAGTCAACCACGAAATGGACGCCCTGCGCGACATGCTGACAGCTGCCACTGAATTGCTGCTTCCGGGCGGACGGCTGGTTGTGATCAGCTACCACTCACTGGAAGACCGTATCGTCAAGAACCTCATGCGGGCCGGCAACATCGAAGGAGACATCCGGCAAGACATCTACGGACGTTCTGAGTCGCCCCTACGCCCCATCGGCAAACCCGTCACGCCCAGTGACGAAGAACTGGCACAGAACCCCAGAAGCCGCAGTGCCAAACTGCGCATCGCAGAAAAGATGGGATGACAACATCCCCCATATCGAACACGGAAATAAGCTGGAGGTGTTAATAATAAGGAGTAGAAACGCACCTCTTTGACCATATATATTCAAGGTAAAAGTGACATCATCATGAGGAAAGATGAATGCAATGCAGAACAAGTGCGCCTTGATGCGCCTACTGCCAACGAAGTGCCCTTCGTCATCGAAGAGCCGGTTTCCGAGGAGGAAGCCGTTGCTCTTGCCGACGTGACGGCCTCAGCGTCGGAAGCCGACGACATCCCCTTCGCCAAGACCCAGGAAGCCCCATCGCCAGCCGAGGAAAAACCACGTTCGGCATGGCGCATCCTGTCGTCGGAAGACCTCCCGCAAGTGTCGTTGCGCGAAATCTTGGGTGGCGACTACCTCTTAGGCAGCTTCCTTCGCAATAACATTGGCTTCATCCTCACACTTGTCCTCATGGGAATCGTCTATATCAGCAACCGCTACGGTGCTCAGCAAGAAATCATCGAGGAAGAGAACCTACGCAAGGAATTGGTGGAAAAGAAGAACTACGCCCTCACTCAATACGCCCTGCTGACCCAACGCAGCCGCCAAAGTAGCTTGGAACAGAGGCTCTATCAGTTACAAGACAGTACCCTCAAAGCATCCACCGAACCGCCATTCATCATCTTCAGAAAGTAAGAATGCCCCATGAGATTCGACCACAAACATACCATTTCCCGCTTCTTGGTCGTCATCATCCCGATGACTCTCTTCGGGCTGGGCATCATTGGCAAGGCCGCCTACGAGATGCTGGTCAAAAACGACTACTGGGAGGTCGTGCGTAAGAGATTGGCCACTCAGCAGAAAGACATTCCAGCCATGCGCGGCAACATCTATTCAGCAGACGGACAGCTATTGGTGGGTTCAATGCCAGTCTATAACCTGCGCATGGACTTCGTCATCAAGGATCCCGACTCTACCGCTGAACGTCGTCTGCGCATCCGCCGCGACACACTTTGGCGCAACGAGGCCGACAGCTTCTGCCTCTGTCTGTCACGCCTGTTTCCACGACACACGGCACAAGAATACAAACAGATGTTCGAGCAAGGTCGCCGCGAACACCGCAAACGCACCTTCCTCGTGGCACGCAATGTCACATACATCCAGTACAAAGACATCATGCGCTGTCCCTACGCCCGCCACGGACGCATTGCCACAGGATTTTATGCCGAGGAAATCCCACAACGGCAGAAGCCTTATGGAACAATGGCCACTCGCACACTGGGTTCGCTGATGACCACCAATGACTCTGCCCGCAACGGCTTGGAACTGGCCTACGACAGCATACTGCGTGGTACGGCAGGCAAACGCCACCGCGAGAAAGTGCGCCAAAAATGGATGGACAAGACCGACGTGGAACCCATCGACGGCCTGGATCTCATCACGACCATCGACGTCGGTATGCAGGATGCCGCCGAGAAGATTCTCACCCGCAAGCTAAAGGAAATCAACGCCGAAGTGGGCGTTGTCGTGCTCATGGAAGTGAAAACGGGCGACATCAAGGCCATCGTGAACATGACACGCATTGCCCCGGACATGTATGCCGAAGTCAAGAACAATGCCATCACCGACCTGTGGGAACCTGGTTCCACCTTCAAAACCGCCTCGATGATGGTCGCCCTCGAAGACGGCGTCATCACACGGCGTGACAGCGTGAACGTCGGCAACGGCGTATATATGATGCACGGACGCCCCATGAAAGACCACAACTGGCGAAAAGGAGGCTACGGACGGAAAATCTCGGTGGACGAATGCCTGATGTTCTCTTCGAACGTGGGCGTGAGCCGCATCATCGACGAACATTATGCCAAACATCCGGAGAAATATGTGGACGGGCTCTATCGTGAAGGCGTCGGCGTGCCGTTCGAGCTGCCCTTCCCCGGAGGCGGAAAGCCATACGTGCGACGACCGAAGCGCGACGGCTCCAACTGGAGCAAGACGGCACTGCCGTGGATGAGCATCGGCTATGAGACCCAGATACCGCCCATATATACCGTCACCTTCTATAATGCCATTGCCAACAATGGACGCATGGTCAAGCCACGTTTCGTCCGCGAGATTCAGAAAGACGGAGTAACTCTCAAGAGTTTCCCCGTAGAGACTGTGAAAGAACGTATCTGCAAACCCAGCACCTTGCGCGATATCCACGACATTCTGGAACGTGTGGTCAATGACCCCACCGGACTCGGCAAGAAAGCCGGCTGCAAACAATTCAAAGTCTGCGGAAAGACCGGCACGGCACAGGTGGCCGACCAAAACGGCAGCTACCACTCTTCGCCAGCCCGCTACATGGTCAGCTTTGCTGGCTTCTATCCGTCGGAAGAGCCGAAATACTCTTGTGTGGTGTGCATCAAGAAAAGTGGCTTGCCCGCTTCTGGTGGTGGCCAGGCCGGCCCTGTCTTCAGCGAACTGGCACAATACGTCATGGCGAAAGGAGTCTTCCGTCAAGCCACGGAAGCCGCAGACAGCACCTCCACTTTTGAAATGCCACAGCCAAAAGTCCTGCCGGCAGCAGAAGAGGGAATCGTGCCCGACGTCTCTGGCCTTGGAGTACGCGATGCCGTCGGCCTGCTGGAGTCCTGCGGCCTGAAAGTGCGAGTGTCCGGGCAAGGACGTGTCAAGAGCCAAAGCATACCTGCTGGCAGCCAGGCTGTCAAAGATCAGACGATCACCATTGAACTAAAGAGATAAACCATGATACTCACTGAACTCCTCACTTCCATTCAGACGCTGCAAGTTTGCGGCTCTACGGATGTCAACATCACCGACATCCTGACTGATTCAAGACAAGTATGCCCAGGCACACTCTTCATCGCCGTACCTGGCACACAGGTTGACGGACATCGCTTCATCCCCAAAGCCATTGAGGCTGGTGCCTGCGCGGTTGTCTGCCAGACGCTTCCCGAAGAACAACAAGAAGGCATCACTTACATTCAGGTCGCTGACAGCGAGGCCGTTGTAGGCCCGCTGGCACATTACTTCTTTGGAAGGCCCACAGAAAAACTCGACCTCATCGGTGTCACTGGCACGAATGGTAAAACGACCATCGCTACGCTCCTGTTCAAAATGTTCCGTGCATTTGGATATCAATGCGGTCTCGTCAGCACCGTCTGCAATTACATCGACGACACCCCCATCCCCACAGAACACACAACCCCCGACCCCATCACGCTGAACCGCCTGCTGGGCAGAATGGCAGACGAAGGTTGCCGCTACGCCTTTATGGAAGTCAGTTCACATAGTGTCGTGCAGCATCGCATTGCAGGATTGACATTCAAGGGTGGCATCTTCACTAACCTAACCCGCGACCACCTCGACTACCACAAAACGTTCGAGGCATACCGCGATGCCAAAAAGGGTTTCTTTGACCTACTGCCAAAAGAGGCTTTTGCCGTTGTCAATGCAGACGATAAGAACGGGCTCTTCATGGTTCAAAACACGCAAGCTGAAGTCAAGACCTATAGTTTGCGGACCATGGCCGACTATCGTGCACGCATTCTTGAGGAAAGCTTTGAAGGAATGCTGCTCGAAATGGACGGCCACGAAGTTTGCGTGCAGTTCATCGGTCGCTTCAACGTGCAGAATCTGCTGGCTGTCTATGGCACCGCCGTTGCAATGGGTAGGCGTCCCGAAGATGTCCTCGTCGTGCTCAGTACATTAAAGCCAGTCAACGGACGTTTCGAGACCATTCGCTCCAACGAAGGTGTTACAGCCATCGTAGATTATGCCCACACACCTGATGCACTGGACAACGTCCTCGCCACCATCAATGAAATCCTCAAGAAACCCGGACAGTGTATCACCGTCTGCGGTGCCGGCGGCAATCGGGATAAAGGCAAACGGCCTTTGATGGCACAAAGCGCCGTGCGTGCCAGCGACCGTGTCATCATCACGTCTGACAATCCTCGCTTCGAGGAACCACAAGCAATCATAGACGACATGCTTGCCGGCATCACTACACCTGAAGAAAAGCGCAAAATCCTGTCCATTGTTGACCGCCGAGAGGCCATCCGCACTGCCTGCATGATGGCACAACCAGGAGATGTCATCCTCATTGCCGGAAAAGGCCATGAAGACTATCAGGATATCAAAGGTGTCAAACATCATTTTGATGACCACGAGGTCGTACGGGAAGCATTCGGTCTCTGTTCATAATGATTACTTGTTAGGCTCATCATGTTATATTATCTTTTCCGCTATCTGAACCAATTTGGGATACCAGGTTCCCATATATGGAGCTATATCTCATTCCGCGCCATCCTCACGTTGGTGCTCTCACTCATCATCTCTGCTTGGTTTGGCGAGTTCTTCATCAAATGGATGAAACAGCGCCGCTTGAGCGAGGAACAAAGAGATCCGTCCATCGACCCTTATGGTGTGGAGAAAATAGGAGTTCCGACAATGGGCGGCATCATCATCATCGTTGCCACCATCATCCCAGCCTTGCTTTTTGGAAGACTCCGCAACATCTATATGCTTATCATGCTGGGGACTACACTCTGGTTGGGTCTTCTGGGATTTGCAGACGACTGGACCAAGATGACAAAGAGCAAAGACGGCATTCGTCCCATCTACAAATTGGCAGGTCAAGCAATATTAGGACTTGTTGTCGGTCTCGTTCTTTGGCAAAGCCCAGATGCTGTTGTTCATGAAAATGTCACGGTCGATCGGCAGAACGGAATGGAAGTGGTCGTTCACACCAGTGAACCCGTGAAGAGCACTGTCACGACCATTCCGTTCGTGAAGAACAATAACCTACGCTATTCCGATGCCTTCCTTTGGTTGGGCAAGTACCGGACGGCTGCGGGCTGGATTCTCTTCGTGATTGTCACGACCTTTGTGGTCATGGCTGTTTCCAATGGTGCGAACCTGAACGACGGCATGGACGGGTTGTGTGCTGGAAATTCTGCCATCATGTGTGCCACTCTTGCCATACTGGCTTATGTGTCTTCACATTTCAACTTTGCCGCCTACCTGAACATCATGTTCGTTCCTGGCTCAGAAGAGTTGGTGGTTTTCTTGATGGCTTTCGTCGGTGCACTCATCGGCTTCCTCTGGTACAATGCCTATCCCGCTCAGGTTTTCATGGGTGATACAGGCTCACTGGCCATAGGTGGCATCATAGCCGTGACTGCCATCATCATCCACAAGGAATTGTTGCTGCCGCTCATCTGCTTTGTCTTCTTGATGGAGAGCATCAGTGTTCTGGCACAAACTAATTATGCAAAATATGGTAACAAACGCGGTCTAAAGCTGCGCGTGTTCAAGCGTGCTCCCCTGCACGACACCTTCCGCGTGAAACCCGGACAACTACCCGCCGACTTCAAGGTTCTGTTCAATTGGCCAAAAGGTTGCTGGTTAGAGTCAAAGATTACTACGCGTTTCTGGATTGTCACCATCATGATGTGTGCACTCGCCATTGTTACATTAAAAATCAGATAACCATGAATAGAATCGTCATATTAGGTGCTGCCGAAAGCGGAGTAGGTGCTGCCGCGCTGGCCAAGAAGGAAGGCTTTGATGTCTTCGTAACCGACATGGGAAAGATAAAGCCCCATTACAAACAAATGCTGGACGAACGTGGCATACGCTGGGAAGAAGGACAACACACCGAAGACCTTGTTCTCAATGCAGACGAAATCATCAAGAGCCCTGGTATTCCAGACACGGCCCCCATGGTGCAGAAAGTAAAATCTGCTGGCATCCCCATCATCAGCGAGATAGAATTTGCAGGACGTTACACAACGTCGAAGATGATTTGCATCACAGGTTCCAACGGCAAGACCACAACCACCAGCCTCATTTTCCACATCTTCAAGAAGGCTGGTTATGATGTAGGATTGGCCGGAAACATCGGCAATTCATTGGCCTTACAAGTCGCAGAAGAACCCCATGAATATTATGTGATTGAATTGTCCAGTTTCCAGCTGGATAACATGTATGACTTCCGAGCCAACATCGCGGTCTTACTGAACATCACTCCCGATCATCTCGACCGCTACCATAACTCCATGCAAGAATATACTGATGCAAAGATGCGCATTCTCCAGAACCAAACCAAAGACGATGCCTTTGTCTTTTGGAATGATGACCCTGTCATACAGCAAGAATTGCAGAAATACCACATCGAGAGCCGCCTTTGCCCCTTCAGCATCATCAAGAAAGAAGGGATGATTGGATACATTGCCGACGGAGAATACCATATCGAACGACCGACCCCGTTCAATATGGAGCAAGAGGAATTAGCCTTGTCTGGAAAGCACAACATGTACAACTCGCTTGCAGCTGGTATTACAGCCGACCTCAGCGGCATTTCTAATGAGGTTATCCGCGAGAGCCTCAGCGACTTTGAAGGCGTGGAGCATCGTTTGGAATTCGTCTGCAAAGTACATGGCGTTACTTTCATCAATGATTCCAAAGCGACAAATGTCGATGCTTGCTGGTATGCATTAGAAAGCATGACACAACCCACCATCCTCATCATCGGAGGACTCGACAAAGGAAACGACTACAACGCCATCAAAGAACTGGTACAAAAGAAATGCAAGGGATTAGTTTACTTAGGCGTGGATAACCGCAAATTGCATGACTTCTTCGACCCGCTTGGTTTGCCTGTCGCTGAGACACATTCCATGAAAGATTGTGTCGAAGCGTGCTATCGCATGGCTGTACCGGGCGATACGATTCTGCTTTCTCCCTGTTGTGCCAGCTTCGACCTGTTCAAGAACATGGAAGACCGTGGCGAACAGTTTAAGGAACTGGCACGTTCCCTCTGAATCATTCAATGTAAATCGAATAATCCGTCCATTAACATGACCCTCCCTAACAAACAAGTCCACCTCGGCAGCCTCTTCGAAGGCGATAAGGTTATCTGGATGATACTCTTCTTCTTGTGTATCATTTCCATACTCGAAGTCTATAGTGCTTCGAGCACGATGACCTTTGGCAAAGATGCCTACTGGTCGCCCGTCCTCATGCACTCCCTTTATCTGGCTATCGGTGTGGCTGTGGCTTGGGTTGTCCACCGCATACCCTGCCGATATTTCGGATGGGTTGTCGTGGCTGGTCCCGTATTGAGTATCTTATTATTATTGCTGGTGCTATTCTCTGGTGGCGGCATCAATGGAGCCTCTCGATGGATGAATCTGGGAGTCATCTCATTCCAACCTTCAGAAATAGCAAAAGGGTCACTTGTTGTGGTGGTAGCCTGGTTGTTGTCCGTCATGCGCGACGAAAAAGGGGCTACGTCTGCTGCCTTCAAATGGATTCTTGGTTTCACGGCACTCATCTGTGGACTCATCGTGTCCGAGAATCTCAGTACAGCAATGCTCACGTTCGTCGTTGTGTTGATGATGATGTTTGTCGGGGCTGTTCCCTGGAAACATTTGGGAGCGCTCATTGGTCTGTTGGTTATTTCTGGTGGCATCGGATATTCTGTGCTTCGTTTCACACCCGATTCCACGCTGAGCAAACTGGAAGAAGTTCCAGTACTGAAACGCCTTCCCACATGGGCTCACCGTGTGCGCAACCACACGGAATTTGCAGAGAACCCAGACAGTTTTGACCTCAGCACCAATCCTCAGATTACTCAAGCTCACATCGCCATTGCGACCTGTAACATCGTAGGCCGCGGGCCTGGCAACAGCACGGTTCGCGATTTCCTGCCACAAGCCTACTCCGACTTTATTTATGCGATTATCATCGAAGAACTCGGTCTCTTTGGCGGTGCTTTTGTCTTGTTACTTTACATCACGCTACTCTATCGAGCTGCACGCATAGCCAGTCGCTGCAAAAGATGCTTCCCCGCCTATCTTATCATGGGCTTGTCTTTGCTCATCGTCACACAGGCTCTGATCAACATGTCCGTTGCCGTTGGACTCTTCCCTGTGACGGGTCAGCCGTTGCCTCTTGTCAGTCGAGGCGGTTCCAGCATTATGGTCAACTGTGCATATATTGGCATGATGCTGTCCATTAGCCGTTCTGCACAACCCTCTCCACAACAATCTGCGGAAGTTGACTAAAAAAGTGGCTCTAATGTATTCAACGAACGAGAATTATTTCGTAAATTTGCCCCAAAATTCAGACGTAGATATGAATAGACCATTGAAGATAATCATAAGCGGTGGAGGTACGGGAGGACACATCTTTCCCGCACTCAGCATCGCTAATGCCATGAAGGCTGCCAAGCCCGACACAGAGATCCTCTTTGTCGGTGCAAAGGGCCGTATGGAAATGCAACGGGTGCCTGCTGCGGGTTATGAGATCAAAGGATTGCCAGTATCTGGGTTCGACCGTAAGCACCTGCTCCGTAATATCTCTGTTCTTTGGCATCTCTTGAAGAGTCGGCGGATGGCTAAACGAATCATTAAGGATTTCCAACCCGATGTGGCCGTCGGTGTGGGTGGCTATGCGAGTGGTCCCACGTTGAACATGGCTGCAAAGATGGGGATTCCCACGCTCATCCAGGAACAGAACTCCTATGCCGGCGTCACCAACAAGCTGTTGGCCAAATCTGCCCGAAAGATTTGTGTCGCTTATGAAGGCATGGAGCGTTTCTTTCCTGCTGAAAAAATCATGCTGACTGGTAATCCCGTCCGCCAGCAATTACTTGAATGCAAGCTATCCCGTGCCGAAGCCATCCAGAAATTAGGCTTCGACCCTGTTCGACCGCTCATTCTCATCATTGGTGGCAGCCTCGGTGCTGGTACCATCAACGAGAGCGTGCTCGGCAGTTTGGAATTGATTGCGCAGAGCAAAGTACAGATTGTTTGGCAAACTGGAGGCTATTATTTCGAGGACATCAAGCGCCGCCTTTCGGAACAAGGCTGTCCAGGAAACCTGAAAGTCACCGATTTCATTCAGGGCATGGACGAAGCCTATCGGGCTGCAGACCTGGTCATCAGCCGTGCCGGAGCCAGTAGCATATCAGAGCTATGCTTGCTTGGCAAGCCGTCAATCCTTGTTCCCTCTCCCAACGTGGCAGAAGATCACCAGACCCATAATGCAATGGCATTGGTCAATCGTAATGCAGCCTTGCTCGTTAAAGACATAGACGCACGCGGAGAACTCATCCAGCTAGCCATCAAGACCTCACTCAACATTTCCGTTCTCAATCAGCTGGCCACCAATGCCAAAGCAATGGGCTTGCCAGACTCGGCTAAGATCATAGCTGAGGAAGTCTTCAAATTGTGTGAAAAGTGAAGAAGAGGATCAGGAAAAAGTGCATAGCATCAAGATTATGAATATAAAAGCTGTCTATTTCATCGGTATTGGTGGCATTGGCATGAGCGCCATTGCACGCTACTATCTTCAACGTGGCCTTGTCGTGGCCGGATATGACCGCACTCCCACTCCATTAACCCGGGAGTTGGAAAAGGAAGGTGCTCTCATACACTATGATGAAAACGTGAACCTCATCCCTGAAAGCTGTCTGGATGAAGCCTCCACGCTGGTTATCTATACGCCCGCCATCTCTCCCGAACATGCCGAACTACAATACTTCCTCATTCATCACTTCGACATTCAAAAGCGGGCACAAGTTCTCGGCACGCTCACCCGCACACATCGCGGACTCTGTGTAGCCGGCACACATGGAAAGACCACTACCAGCAGCATGACCGCACACCTGTTGCATCAAAGCCACGTTGATTGCAATGCTTTTCTCGGAGGCATCACTAAAAACTACGGAACCAACTACATCCTAGCACCAAAAAGCGACTACATAGTCATCGAAGCAGATGAGTTTGACCGTTCCTTCCATTGGCTGTCGCCTTTTGCCACCGTCATCACAGCCACAGACCCCGATCACCTTGACATTTACGGCACTGAAGATGCTTATCTCGAAAGTTTCAGACATTACACCGAACTCATACAGCCGGGTGGCTACCTCATCCTTCACGAAGGTTTGAAAATGCAACCTAATCCGTCCTCAGGAGTCACGACCTACACCTACAACCGTGAGAGCGGCGATTTCCATGCCGAGAACATCCACATTGGCGGTGGTGAAATCCGCTTCGATCTTGTCTCACCACTGGGTAATATTGACAGGATAGAACTCGGCGTTCCCGTCGGCATTAACATCGAAAACGGCATTGCAGCAATGGCATTGGCGCAGATTGCCGGTCTTACTCCTGAAGAGATTCGTCGCGGCATGGCATCCTTCCGTGGTGTGGATCGTCGTTTCGATTTCCACGTCAAGAACCCGAAATTAGCCTATCTTAGTGACTATGCCCACCATCCCGAAGAAATACGCCAAAGCATTGAAAGCATTCGAGAAGTATTTCCCGGGAAACGTGTTGTTGGCATCTTTCAACCGCACCTTTATACGCGGACGCGCGATTTCTACCGAGAATTTGCGAATGCCCTTTCTCTACTCGATGAGGTCATCCTTACAGAAATCTACCCTGCACGCGAACAGCCCATTCCTGGTATTACGAGTCAGCTGATCCTCGACAACTTAAAGCCAGGCACTCAAGGACGACTTATTCAGAAACAAGATGTACTCAATGCCGTCCGTTCAACCGATTTCGACGTCCTCATCACCCTCGGTGCCGGTGACTTAGACAACGATGCCGAAGACATCGCAACCATCGTACAAGAAAAGAGCCGACAATAACATATTCTTCACTTTTCATTCTTCATAAATGCTCAAAACCTTCTTCAAAGTTTTCGTCCTCTTAGGCATTGCGACTTATCTCGTCTTTGCGCTCATTAAGTTCAGCACAAAAGATGAGAAAGAAGCTTGCAAAGGATTGGATGTTTACATCAACGATGAACAGGAAACGGGCTTCGTCACAGAGAACGAAATCCGCGAACTGCTCGTGAGCAAAAAACAATTCCCCGAAGGTCGTGCCATTGACGACATTAACTTGGCTCAATTAGAATCTCTGCTGGTTGCCAGTCCCTATATCAATGAGGCGCTTTGCTACAAAACTGCTGAGAACAAGATTTCCATCCATATCACGCCCCGCATACCTGTCCTCCACGTGCTCAACACGGCTGGCGAAGATTTCTATATCGACAACTACGGAAGCACAATGCCGCGTGGACGTCATGTAGCCAATCTCATGGTCATGACAGGGGCTGTGAACCGTTCCACCGCAGGACCGCTCTACTCCAAGATGGGTAGCCGTTTGACTGGAGATAAATACTGGCGCTCACAGATTGACGAGATTCACGTCACCTCAAAAGGAGAGTTAGAGCTGACACCTCACGCCGGTGACTTCATCATACAACTTGGTGACACATCATGCCTCGATGACAAGCTCAACCGCCTCCGCCTTTTTTACGAAGAAGGACTCAGCAAAGCTGGTTGGAACCGATACAAGACCATCAACCTCAAATTCGCCAACCAAGTCGTCTGCACAAAACGATAACAGTCATCCATAGTTTATCAATCAATATAATACATACGTCATGGGAGCAGAAAAAACTATTGTCGCCATCGAACTGGGATCTTCATCCATCCGAGCTATTATCGGACAGAAAAAGTCTGATGGCAGCCTACAAGTGCTGGGCTATGAAAAAGAAAGTGCACCAGACAGTATCCATAAGGGTATTGTCTATAATATCGACAAGACCATTCAGGCCATCACCGCCATCATCAAACGAATCGAGCAACGCCAGAAGGTCTATGTCAAACGGGTTTATGTGGGGGTGAGCGGACAATCGCTCCATACGGTTTCTAACAGCGTCCGACGGGAGTTTGATGTCAAAGTAACCATCACCGACGATATCATCGACAGCCTGATGGACGAGAATCGGGCGCGCATCTACCCCAATGCCGAGATCCTCGATGTGCTTCCCCAAGATTATCGGTTTGGCACTGCACATCCAAGCACGGAACCTGTGGGCGTCATGGCTGATCGAATCGAAGCTTACTACAAAAATGTGGTGGCACGCAAAGTCTTACGTGAAGGCATCCAACGTTGTCTGGCAAGCGCCAAGCTTGAAGTGGCTGACTTCTTCATCTCTCCTCTCTTGCTCGCGGGCTATCTGCTCACCGACACCGAGAAACGATCTGGCTGCGCCCTCATCGACTTTGGAGCCGAAACGACAACGGTGGCAATCTACTACCAAAACGTGCTCCGACACCTGACCGTCATCCCTCTTGGAGGCAACAACCTCACCAACGACATCGCCGCCAGCCTTCACATCGAACATGAGGAGGCCGAAACTCTCAAACGCTCCTACGGTAGCGCCTATACGGATGAAGTGGCCTTCCAGAGTCCTCAACAAATCAATATCAGCAACGAACGCACCGTCAGCGAAAAGACGCTGCTCAACATCATCGAAGCGCGACAGCAAGAAATCTTAGACAATGTTTGGGAACAAATCAAGGACTATCAGGACCGCCTTCTCTCCGGCATCGTCTTCACCGGCGGCGCAGCCAACATCCGCAACCTCGAAACGGCCTTCACACAATACCACCATTTCGACAAGGTGAAGACACGTCTGATGCCCTCTGCACCGGAATATACCACGAATCTCAAGCTCGACCCACAGGCGAATACGTTAGCAACATTGGTCGCCATGCTCAGACGTGGAGACCAAGAGTGCACCAGCGAACAGCCTGCCGAACCGGAACTGTTTGAGAGTGTTGAAAACGAAAGCGAGACCACGACCACACAGCCTACGTCACAGACACCACCAACCGCCGGAGAAGGCATCATTCGCAATCCTATCGAAGAGCAAGCTGCACAGCGCAGCGACGCCGAAAAACAGGATCAAACAGCCGAACCCGAAAAGCCCGCTGAGCCAGAGAAACCGAAAGGTCCAAATGCCTTCCAGCGCTTCAGCAAGAAACTCTCCATCTGGGCAGGGAAACTCGTCGAAGACAACTGAAACCTTACCGTAGGCTGCGGCATCGCCGCAGCAACAACAACCCTCAAACCCTCAATCCCTTAATTCATGGACAACTATAACAACGAAACTGGTGGCATCCAGTTCAACCTCAAAGTCAACAACCCGAGCATCATCAAGGTCGTCGGCGTGGGAGGCGGAGGTGGAAATGCCGTCACACACATGTACAACGAAGGCATACACGACGTCACCTACGTCCTCTGCAACACCGACAATAAAGCGCTCACAGACTCACCCGTGCCCACAAAGCTACAAATGGGAGAAGGTCTCGGAGCGGGCAACCGCCCCGAAGTGGGACGACAAGCTGCGCTCGACTCCATCAACCAAATAAAGGAACTCTTTACCGACGGCACGCGAATGGCATTCATCACCGCTGGCATGGGAGGAGGAACGGGCACCGGAGCTGCTCCCATCGTCGCACAATGCGCACGAGAGATGGACATCCTCACCGTCGGCATCGTCACTATACCCTTCCGCTTCGAAGGACACAAGAAGATAGATCAAGCACTCGACGGCGTAGAGGAAATGTCCAAACACGTCGACGCCCTCCTCGTCATCAACAACGAACGACTGCGAGAAATCTATCCCGAACTCACCGTCCTCAACGGATTCGCAAAAGCCGACGACACTCTCTCCATAGCCGCCAAGAGCATCGCCGAAATCATCACCATGCGAGGCATCATGAACCTCGACTTCCAAGACGTCAAAACCGTACTCAAGGACGGTGGCGTCGCCATCATGTCAACTGGGTACGGAGAAGGAGAGAATCGCGTCACAAAGGCCTTTCAAGAGGCACTGCACAGCCCCCTGCTCAACAACAACGACATCTACAATTCCAAAAAAGTGCTCTTCTACATCACCTTCAGCGGCGGCAGCGAAAACGAGCAACTGACCATGGAAGAGATGAACGAGGTCAACGACTTCATGTCTAAGTTCCAGCAAGACAGCGTCGAGACCAAGTGGGGACTTGGTACCGACGACTCACTCGGAGCAAAGGTCAAAATAACGCTCCTTGCTTCTGGCTTCGGGCTCCAGAACGTCCCCGACATGGAAGAGCGCATCGCCAAACTCAGCCGCGAAGAAGAAGAGAAAAAACGCGAAGAAGAAGAGAAGCGTGAGCAGAACGATGAACGCAGGGGACAATACTATGGCAACGACGAGAACCGTCCACAGAAACCACGACGGCAAATCTTCATCTTCTCTGAACAAGACCTCGACAACGACGACATCATTTCTATGGTCGAATCAACACCTACCGCCGACCGCAAGAAAGATGAACTCAAACGCATCCAGGAGAAAGCCAGTCAAGGAGAAAACCTTCAACCACCAGCTTCCGCCGACAATCCAGGCGAAGCCACGGCATTCACCATCACTTTCTAAGACACATTGACGCACCCTAAAACGTACCTATCATTTATCACTTATCAACATATCTGGCTCATAAACTAACAAGATAAATAGTGGTAAATGATAGGTGCTTTTTGAAGGCGTATATTCCCCAAAAGTATGCATCATCCTCACATAATCAAGCGTGAGTTGCCCATTTTCGGCATTCTATACAAAAAAACGTCTGTTTTTTCCTGTATATTCGTCACATTCTCATGGGGCGTTACGCTCAACTTCTTAAAAAGTCAGCTTCCGTCCCGTCGCCCTGTCATTTGTGATGATGTATATGACTTATAGCGACGCTAAAGCCTTAGTGGTATTCACGGAAAAAAGCGGCGGCAGTTTCCTCCAGTTCTTGATACCATGCTTCACCGAAGCGACGGATGAGAGGTTCACGGAGAAAACGGTAAACGGGCAGATGAAGTTCGCGTCCTCTCTTATAGGCAGCATCGCAAACAGCCCAGTGGTGCAGATTCAGGCCAATGAGTCCATTACCGAAGTGCTTTTCGCGTATGGGATAAAGTGCACACGAGATGGGCTTCATGAATTGTGTCTGACCAGACCTGCAGACGTTCTCGAGCGCGCAGAGGCAAACCCGTCCACCGCCTTTTCCTAAAGAGGCTGTCGAGGCAGGAGTGACGGGCAGCTCATCATAGTAGGTAAAAACACAATCTTTTCCGTTGACGATGCTGGTGACAAGTTCGCCCTCGGCATCGGTGCAGGCCACTCCTTGTCGGTCAACGATACTTTGAGCAGATGCCGACATCAACGGCCATGCAGCATCCAGGGCTTGTTCAATTTCACCGATTTCATCGAGAGTTACGGGTGCACCTGCATCACCTTCAATGCAACATGCGCCGCCGCAAGCTGTGAGGTCGCAACAGAAACACTCGGTCAGGATTGATGTCGAGATCAGCACGCCGCCCACGTCAAGAATCGGGATATAAGGCCGATTGTCCTTCGTGTCTTCGCGATGGGTTGTCGGCGCATTTTCATGATCGTGTATCGGATTTGGAGTCTTCTTCATCATGGATACATTATTTTTTGATCATGCAAAAACTCACCATTCTATCGGTGTTTTTCCCCACTTCGTCAGATACTCATTGCAGAGCTGGAAGTGGTGGTTGCCGAAGAAGCCACGATGAGCCGAGAGGGGCGACGGGTGTGGAGAACGGAGGATGAGGTGACGTGCGGGGTCAATGAATTGTGCCTTGGCTCCGGCATAACTGCCCCAGAGCAGGAACACCAGGTGCTCACGTTGCGTGGCAAGGGCATTGATGGCTGCGTCGGTGAATGTTTCCCACCCCCGTCGTTGGTGTGAGCCTGCCAGTCCCCTACGGACGGTGAGGGTGGCATTGAGCAACAGGACCCCTTGACGTGCCCAACGGGTGAGGTCGCCAGAAGCCGGAGGCGTGATGCCCAGTTCGTCCTTGATTTCTGTGTAGATGTTGCGCAGCGAAGGCGGCAGGACGACACCGTCCGGCACCGAGAACGACAGCCCCATCGCCTGCCCAGGCTCATGGTAGGGGTCCTGGCCGAGGATCACGACCTTCACTTGATCAAAAGGTGTCGTGTTGAAGGCATTAAATATTTTGCTTCCAGGCGGATAGCATTGGGTCGTAGCGTATTCCTGACGGACGAAATCCGTTAATGCGGTGAAATAAGGTTTCTCAAACTCTGCGGCCAGCTGCTGACCCCATTTTTCTTCTATCTTAACACGTGCCATCGTCGTAGTTTTGCCGCAAATATAGTTATTTTCTCTCAAAAAGCCTCTCTTTTGCTAAAAAATACTCAAATAAGTTTGCACAATCAGGAAAAAGGGTGTACTTTAGCCTGCGGAAACCTAAAACCATTCCTATTCATGAGCCAATCAGCAAACAATTACTGCCTCATTCTTGCCGGCGGAATGGGCAGTCGCCTATGGCCGGCAAGCCAAGAAAAATGTCCTAAACAGTTTATCGATTTCGAGGGTACGGGACGAACCCTCATCCAGCAGACCTATGACCGTTTCGTGCGCTTCATAGACCCCTCACACATCTTCATCTCCACGCAGGCGGGTTACATTCCACTGCTGAAGGAGCAGTTGCCCGAAGTGCCACGCCATCAGATCCTCGCCGAACCCGTCCGACGTGGGACGCTGGCTCCCGTCACATGGGGCACCAGCGCCATTGCCAACTTGTGCCCAGACGCTTGCATCGTGGTCACGCCGTCCGACCAGGAAATCCGTGACGACGAAGCCTTCTCTGCCGACATACGTCACGCCATGGACATCGCCAGCTCCAACGAAGGTGTCATCACGCTGGGCGTCATCCCCACACGCCCCGACACGGGATACGGATACGTGCAAATGGGCGAACCTGCCCGCCGTTCGCCCAACATCTTCCGCGTGAAGGCATTCACGGAGAAGCCGGACGAGAAATTCGCTCAGATCTTCATGGATAGCGGTGAGTTTCTCTGGAACACGGGCCTCTTCGTCTTTGGTGCACAGTATATGTTGAACAACATTGTCAAACACGTGCCGGAGTTCCGCGACGATTTCCCGGAAATGGTGAACCTCGGAGCCACTGCGACCACCGACATCGCCCCCGACTGCTACACAACCCTGCCCAATCTTTCGCTCGAATACGCCCTGCTGGAGCATACCCAGCACCGTTACGTACAGCGCTGCCACTTCGGATGGGCAGACGTCGGGACATGGCAGGGCATTGCAACCGATGCCATGCACACGTCCAGCCAGAACTCACCGCATCCACCTACGGACGTGAAAGTGGACGGACGACAGAACGTCACCGTACACAGCGAAGCTCTCTTCGACAATGCCCACGGCAACATCGTCCGCCTGCCTTCAGGCCATCTGGCGGTTGTCAGCGGACTCGACAACTTTGTCATCGCCGAGGAGGACGGCATCATCATGATTTGTCCCAAAGACGACCCCAACGCCATGCGTAGGCTACAGACCCTGACACACCTCGACACACTCGAGGCGGGCGAAGAGTGAAGACACGACACGCATAGACAAGTTCACAAACACGTATATACGAAACGGCGGACACGTATATACGAAACTGGCAGAACGTGTACACCATCCCCACGGAAGGTGTACACGTTTTTTCGTTCATGTTTAGAGGAAACGAAGGTGAAGCCTAACGCTGCATCCTGATACGTCCGGCGTCGATGCGGAGGAAGATAAAAAGAAGGAGGGTGAAGCCCCAGAGCGACGAGCCGCCATAGCTGAAGAAGGGTAGAGGAATGCCAATCACCGGCATCAGTCCCAGCACCATACCGATGTTGATGAGTACGTGGAAGAAGAAGACCGAGAACACACAATAGCCATAGACGCGCCCGAAGGCATAGGGCTGACGTTCGGCCAAATAGATGAGACGCAGCAGAAGCAAGAGGAACAACACCAATACCGCAGCCGAGCCGATGAAGCCCTGCTCCTCGCCGACGGTGCAGAAGATGAAGTCGGTCTCTTGCTCCGGCACATACTTGAGCTTAGTCTGTGTGCCGTTGAGGAAACCCTTTCCCTCCAGACCGCCTGAACCGATGGCAATCTTGGATTGAATCTGGTTGTAGCCGACACCGTTAGGGTCTTCCTCTAAGCCCAGAAGCACCATCACGCGCGTCCGCTGGTGAGGGGCCAGGTGATCCACAAGTGTGTGAGCCGAGAAGAAGACAGCCATCGAGCCAAAGGCAAAGAGGGCGATGTAAACGTATCGATAGATGTGGCTCGACAGCCCTATCCACAACAGGCGGAGAATGAGCGCTCCGCAGATGACGACCAGCAACGGCGCCACATCGAAAGGCAGCCACGACATAGGCTGGACACGGGGAAACCAGAAGTGGGCCACACCAACGACAAACGCCATGCCTCCGAGCGCCAGCCCTAGCGTGCTGATGAGCGCCAAGCGGTAAGTGTGTGCGGCGGCACGGCTTTCGCCTGCATTCTCTCGCTGCAAGACGGAAGGACGGGCGTAGGCGAAGATGAGCCCCGCCACGAACACGACAATCAGCAGCATCACCAACAGCACGCCGAGGCTGGTCGTGCCACTCAACACCATCACGTCTGCAAAGCGCAGCCCGACAACGACATAGGTGACAGCCGAAATGCCTGTGAAAAGGACGCTGCCCGGCATCCCTTCTCGGTAGAGCATCAACAGCAAACTGAAATAGACCAAAGCCGAACCGGTCTCTTTCTGCAAGACAATGAGCGCCATCGGCGCCACGATCAGCGCCATGCAAATGGCCATGTTGCGCCACGAGCCTTCGAGCCGGAAGCCGTAGCCACTCATGAACTTGGCCAGCACCAAGGCCGTGGCAAACTTGGCGAACTCGGCTGGCTGAAGGCTGAAACTGCCAATCTTGATCCACGACATAGAGCCCTTGATGTCATGGGCCAGGAATGGCGTGGCCAGCAGCAACAGCAGCAGGGCGGCATAGATGAAGTAGGCAAAGGTGTCGAAAATGCGGTCGTCGAGCATCAGGATGACGGCGCCCAGCACCATCGAAGACCCTATCCACACCAACTGCATACCCGTACGGGTTCCCAACGAGGCAAGAGACAGGATGTCCTTGGGCTCGCCATACTCGTAGCACGCCCCGCAGATGCTCATCCAACCGAAGGCCAGTAGGAGCAGATAAAGCAGGATGGTGAACCAGTCAATACTGGTGAAGATGGTCTTGGGTTTATCGCGCATAGCTGCCATAGTCGATCGTCTTGTTAGCGAAAGTCTCGGCCTTCGCCTCGCTTTCAGGCGAGAGGTGACCGTTGATATACTGTTCCATCATGAGTGCACCCAACGGGACGCCATAATTGGCCCCCCAGCCTCCGTTCTCCACATAAACGGCGATGGCTATCTGCGGATTGTCGCGGGGAGCAAAGCCCATGAAGACGCTGTGGTCATGGCCACGGTTCTGGGCGGTGCCAGTCTTGCCGCATGTCACGTACCACGGATTCTTGGCCGAGCGACACGTGCCACCCTCGACAGCTCTTTGCATCCCCTCGACCACGGTCTCATAGTGGACAGGCGAGACGCGGGTGTAGCGTCGTTGGGTGTAGAGCGTGTCGAGGTCTTCGCCCTGTATCTCGCGGACGATGTGCGGCGTGATGAACCATCCCCTGTTGGCGATGGTGGCGCCGAGGTTGGCAATTTGCAGGGGGGTGAGCGTCACTTCTCCCTGCCCGATGCTGATGGAGATGACGGTAAGTCCAGTCCATGAGCCCTTGTAGGCTTTATCATAGTAAGCCGCATTCGGTATGAGGCCGCGTTTCTCTCCAGGGAGATCCACACCAAGCTTATAGCCGAACCCCATGGCCACCATGTGATCCTTCCAGCACGTCATGGCCTCCTGCGTGCTGTGGAATTGCGTGCGATTGCCAAGCATATAATAAAGTCCCCAGCAGAAATAGCCGTTGCACGAGGTGCCGATGGCCGGTACAAGGGGCAGGGGCGAAGGATGGCCGTGACAGCCTACCGTCAGGCCCTTGAAGTGGAAGCCGTGGGAGCAGGAAAAGCTAGTCTGCGGCGTGATGATGCCTTCTTGCAGGAAGGTCAACGCCTGCGAGGTCTTGAAGGTTGAGCCAGGCGGGTACTGTCCCATGATAGCACGGTTCAGCAGCGGCTTCATGGGATCCAGCGACAACTCGCGGTGCTTCTTGCCGCGCTGTCTGCCCACCATCGTCCGGGGGTCGTAGGATGGCGCCGAGACCATGCACAGGATTTCGCCCGTCGCAGGTTCGATGGCCACGATGCTCCCAAGCTTCCCGCGCATGAGACGTTCACCCAACTTCTGCAACTCCAGGTCGATGCTCAAGACAAGGTTTTTCCCTGGAATGGGACGCTGGTCGAAACGTCCGTCCTGATAACGCCCCTTGATGCGCCCGTGGACATCGCGCAGGACAATCTCGGACCCCTTGATGCCTCGGAGCTGACGTTCGTAGCTGCGTTCGACACCCTGCTTGCCGATATAGTCGCCCGAACGATAGTAGTCATCCGCCTCTATGTCAGCAGGGTTGACCTCACCCACATCGCCAATGATGTGTGCCGCATAGGGGCCTGTATATTGGCGGATACTGCGCTTCTGGATGTAGAATCCAGGGAAACGGAACAGCTTTTCCTGAAAGTTGGAGAATTCCTCGACCGATAGTTGACTCATGAAAAGCTGAGGCGTGTGTGGAGAATAGCCTGGATTGCGGTATCTGTCCTTGATCTCGGCCATACGCCGATGATACCAAGTGGTATCGATGCCCAGACTCTGGCACAAGTCGAGTGTATCCACACCGACTTGTTCACGCATGACCACCATAATATCATAGGCTGGCTGATTATAGACAAGCAACTTGCCACGTCGGTCCGTGATGGCGCCACGTGCAGGGAACTGGATACGACGCATCAAGGCGTTGGAGTCTGCACGACGCGCATAATCGTCTGACATCAACTGCAACGTGAACAAACGCACGATGTATATGATGACAACGAGCACGGCAGACGTGCCGAGCACAAACTTACGATTCGAAAGATGAACGTCAGCCATTCCTTTTTGACCTTACCCCTTCAAATGACAGGCACAGAAGCAACGTCAGGAGCCAACTGGAAACAAAAGAGAGGCCGAGGTCCACAATATGAAAGAAGTTAAAAGAGAGGACAAGGAAGTAGCAGAGTGAAAAAAGGAAGGTCAAGAGGCCGGCATAGCGGACATAAGACCAAAAGCCCATCGTGTCTATGCCCGGCTGCAAATCATCTACAGCATCCTTCGGCACCATGTGTTCCAAGAACAAGGGCTGCACAAAGGCTATCAGCGTCATCGACGCAGCACCAATGCCGGGCGTCAAGGAAACCACGTCGCAAAGCAAACCGCAGATAAAGCCCCAGAGAAGTATACTCCAACGCTGCGTACCCCGCGGAAACAACAAAAGGAAATAGATGAAAGGCAAGGGCGTCGCATAGCCGAAGAGGTGCATGTAGTTAAACACCATCATCTGGGCAGCCACCAAGGCCACCATCCAAAGCATCCGCTGAAGGAACGTAATAACCATTCGCACTTACACTTAATAGGATATTAACTGGACGCAACAGAGTCTGCCTTCTGTTCCAAATCCCTCAACTCGGGCTGGAACTGCTGTGAGAGGACGATGACCTGCTGCAAGCACGAGAAATCTGTGCCCAGATGGACGCGCAGCTTATAGCTCAAGCCGTCGTCGCTATTCTCGATCTTTGCCACTTTGCCGACAAAAATACCGCGAGGGAACACTGAACTGAAACCGCTGGTCTCGACGATATCACCAACCTTGAAACGCGCATGGCGGGGAATGTCATCGAGCGTGGCGAACAACGGATGGCTGCCCTCCCACTTCAGATAGCCGAAGAACGACGAGCCGCGCAGGCGACAACTGATGCGCGAACGACTGTTCAGCAAAGGCATGACAATCGAATAGTGGGTGGAAGACATATAAACGATGCCCACGATGCCCGTGCCACAGACGACACCCATTTCGGGCTGAACGCCGTCGGCCTCACCTTTGTCGATGGTGATGAAATTGTTGCGGCGGAGAACGGAATTGGTCACGACATTGGCGGGAATCGTCGTGATGCCCGACAAACGCTCGGCCTGAAGGCGCTCCGTTGCCGTGCTGTCATGTGTGAGTGCTGCCAAGCGTGCAGACAGGATATCCAAATTCTGTTCCAGTATTAGGTTTCGACGTGTCAGCTGTTCATTCACCTCGCCTAACTTGATGTAGCGAAGAAACTCCTGTTCCCACGCATCTACCTGACCGACAACACGGTTTGCCGTCGTCAGCCAAACACTACTATGATAATGATTGAACTGGAAGAGCAGTACGAAACTGAACCCTTCCAGTACCATGAATATCAACCAGTGATAGTACTTGGAGATAAAGTCGAGCAGGGCACGCATGAAGCTGTCAACGCATAGACATTGTGACTTACATGAGGAACGAGAAGTTGTGGATGTTCTTCAGGGACACACCCGTTCCCTTGGCCACGCTGTGCAGCGGGTCTTCGGCGATATGGAAGGGAATGTTCAACTTATCAGTCAAACGTTTATCCAAACCGCGCAGAAGGGCACCACCACCCGTGAGATAGATGCCGTTCTTCACGATGTCGGCATAAAGCTCGGGAGGAGTCTCTTCCAAAGCTGCCAACACCGCCGCCTCTATCTTGGCAATTGTCTTCTCCAAGCAATGGGCGATTTCCTGATAGCATACGGGCACTTCCATAGGCAGAGCGGTGATTCGGTTCGGTCCGTGAACCACGTAATCTTCAGGCGCTTGATCGCCAAGGTCTGTCAAAGCCGCGCCAACGTTAATCTTGATGCGCTCTGCCATACGCTCGCTGACCTTCACATTGTGCTGCCTGCTCATGTATTCCTGAATATCTGACGTGAGTTCGTCGCCTGCGATGCGAAGGCTCTTATCAGCCACAATGCCGCCAAGGGAAATAACCGCAATCTCCGTGGAACCGCCGCCAATGTCAACAATCATGTTCCCTTGAGGCGCTTCTACGTCCAACCCGATGCCAATGGCCGCTGCCATCGGCTCATAGATCAAATAAACCTCACGGCCACCTGCGTGCTCGGCTGAGTCGCGCACTGCACGCAGCTCCACTTCCGTAGAGCCAGAAGGTACGCCAATGACCATGCGCAACGAGGGTGTGAACAGACGACTGCCCGTATGCACCATCTTGATCAGCCCACGCATCATTTGCTCACAGGCATTGAAGTCTGCAATCACGCCATCGCGCAACGGGCGGATGGTCTTGATTTCCGAATGCGTCTTCTCGTACATCAGTTTGGCTTTCTCGCCCACGGCTATCATCTTCTCGGTGTGACGGTCAAGCGCTACGACGGAAGGCTCGTCCACCACAATCTTGCCGTCTGCAATGATGATGGTGTTCGCGGTGCCCAAGTCCATCGCTATTTCTTTGGTGAAGGAAAAAAGTCCCATACTTAATTTGTGAAGCCTGCTTCCGACCCTCCCTTGTAGGGGAGAAGCAGATAGCTTATGCTCTTTATCTTATTATCAAATGTTTCATGTCAATGACGGCATCCGTCCACAGCCCCACAAGGGAGGGCAAGGGGGATCACCTCTCTATTTGCTGAACCAGCCGTGAATGGCTGTGTCGTAGTGACTGCTCACGCCAAAGGCGGCGGCGGCAAAGCAACGACGCTGTTCCAGCGTGGTCATAGCCCCTTGAGCCTGGAGGATTTCGAGCAGAGGACGATACTGTTCCTTGGATGGAACGATGACAACATCCTTGAAGTTCTTAGCGCCTGCACGTATGAGGCTGATTCCGCCAATATCTATCTTCTCAATGATATCGGCCTCGGATGCTCCACTTGCCACCGTCTGCTCAAAGGGATAGAGATCAACGATGACAAGGTCTATCTCGGGAATCTCATAGTATTCCATTTGCTCGCGGTCGGCCTGAAGGTCACGGCGTCCGAGGATGCCGCCAAAGACTTTCGGATGCAAAGTCTTGACGCGACCTCCCAAGATGCTGGGATAACTTGTCAAGTCCTCCACTTTCTGACATGGGTAACCAAGGCTTTCAATGAAAGCCTGTGTGCCACCCGTTGAAAGGAGACGGACACCTTCTTCGTTGAGCTTTTTCAGGAGGTCTTCAAGCCCGTCTTTGTGGAAGACGGAGATGAGTGCTGTTTTGATTCTTTTCATAAGGCTAAGGGCGTATTAGTGCAGTCTTTCCAATGTTTGTTTGATACGGCGCATGGCCTCAACGATGTTCTCGTCACTCGTTGCATAACTCATGCGGAAACATTCGGGCGAACCAAAGGCATCGCCACCGACGGTGGCCACATGGCCAACTTCCAACAAGTACATGGCGAAATCGGTGCTGTTCTTGATGACACGGCCGCCATCGGCCTTGCCAAAATAGCTGCTGCACTTGGGGAAGAGGTAGAAGGCGCCTTGCGGGTTGTTGACCTCGAGACCCGGAATATCTTTAGCCAGACGGACAATGAGATTCTTGCGACGCTCAAAGGCCTGACGCATCTCTTCCACACACTGCTGTGAACCCGTGTATGCCGCCTCGGCTGCCTTCTGGCTGACGGAACAAGGGCCACTGGTATATTGACCTTGTAACTTGTTGCATCCCTTCACGACCCATTCAGGGGCGGCAATGAAACCGATGCGCCAACCTGTCATGGCGTAGGCCTTGCTGACACCGTTGATGATAACGACGCGGTCGCGGATGGCATCAAATTGTGCGATGCTCTCGTGACGGCCCACATAGTTGATATGTTCATAGATTTCATCTGCCAACACCATGACCTGCTCATGACGTGCCAGTACATCAGCCAATGCACGCAACTCTTCCTTGGTATAGACAGACCCCGTCGGATTAGAGGGGGAACAGAGGATGAGAGCACGGGTCTTGGGGGTGATGGCAGCTTCGAGTTGCGATGGCGTGATTTTGAAGTCTTGCTCAATGGGTGCATCAATATATACGGGAGTACCTTCTGCCAGCAAAACCATCTGAGGATAGCTAACCCAATAGGGGGCAGGAATGATGACCTCGTCTCCAGCGTTCACCAGTGCCATAACGACATTGCAGACGCTCTGTTTGGCACCATTGGAGCACAGAATCTGAGAGGGCGCATATTCAAGACCGTTTTCGTGACGGAGCTTGTCCACGATGGCTTGCTTCAACGAGGGATAGCCTGGCACTGGTGAGTAGCGGGAGTAGTTCTCCTCAACAGCGCGTATGGCCGCAGCCTTAATATGGTCTGGCGTGTTGAAGTCGGGCTCACCGACGCTGAGGTTGATGACATCTATGCCTTGTGCTTTCAGTTCACTGCTTCGCTGACTCATGGCCAAAGTTGCCGAGGGTGCGAGGCGGTTCAAACGGTCCGAGAGGGTATTCATGACTGAGTGCATTTTTAGTGCTTACTGGTTTTGGGTGCAAAGTTAGACAAAAAAGTTGATATACGTCAGCGCAAAAGGCTAAGAATTTCAGGGTTTAGCTAAAAACATTGATTTGGGGCAATCACTTGTTGAAATGCAACATATGTCCCATTCTTTCCTGCTTGGTTTTCAAATAGCGTTCGTTGTACTTGTTGGGCTGCACTTCGATAGGTACATTCTCCACGATTTCCAGTCCATACGCTTCGAGCCCCACACGCTTGACCGGGTTGTTCGTCAGCAGTCGTATCTTGTGCACACCCAAATGCCGAAGTATTTGTGCGCCTACGCCATAGTCGCGTTCATCGGGGCGAAAACCGAGGTGGATATTGGCTTCGACGGTGTCGTCGCCTTCCTCTTGCAACTTATAGGCCTTCATCTTGTTAAAGAGCCCTATTCCCCTTCCTTCCTGATTCATGTACAAAAGGATTCCTTTCCCTTCACGTTCAATCATTTGCATGGAGCGGTGCAGCTGTTCGCCACAGTCGCAACGCTGGCTTCCGAAGATGTCGCCCGTGGCACAGGATGAATGAACACGCACCAGCACAGGCTCGTCGGCCTCCCAAGAGCCTTTGATCAGCGCCACATGCTCCAAGCCGTTAGAAATCTGGCGGAAAGTGATGTCGCGGAAATGTCCATAGGCAGTGGGCAAATCTACTTCGGGTGCCGCCTCCACCATCTGTTCGCGTTGCAGTCGATAGGCGATGAGGTCACGGATGGTGATAATACGTATGCCGTGACGCTCCGCCACTTCCTTCAGTTGCGGCATACGGGCCATGGTTCCGTCTGCATTCAATATCTCTATCAGTGCAGCCGCGGGTTGCATTCCGGCCAGACGTGCCATGTCGATGCTGGCTTCGGTATGCCCTGCACGGCGGAGCACGCCGCGGTCTTGAGCATACAGCGGATTGATGTGCCCTGGGCGTCCGAAGTCTGCGGCCTTGGCCGTGGGGTCTGCCAGATGACGGATGGTGGCTGCCCTGTCTGCCGCACTGACGCCCGTGGTGCAACCATCAAGCTTATCGACCGTGACGGTGAATGGTGTGCCCAAAACGGAAGTATTGTCCTGCACTTGGTGTGGAAGCTCCAATTGTTCGGCGCGGCTGATGGTGATAGGTGCACAGAGGACTCCGCGTCCTTCACGGAGCATGAAGTTCACTTTGTCTGGGGTAATCAGTTCGGCTGCCGTCACAAAGTCGCCTTCGTTCTCGCGGTCCTCGTCATCCACAATGATGATGAACTTCCCCTCACGGAAGTCCTTGATGGCATCCTCAATGGAAGATAGCTGTATCATAATCTCTCTATTTTTTATTGTCTATTCGTTGAATGATGTAGCTGAGTTGTTTCTGCAATTGTTCCATGTCCCTCCACAACCGCAGGCGATAACGCCAGATGCGAATCCACAAAATGATACCGACAGGGAAGAACACACCTATCAGTATATTCAGGTTCGGGCGGCGGAACGGACGTGTGTGGGCATCGGGCACCAGAATCGGCACATCGTTCAAGGCACCGATAACGCGGTTGTCACGACTATTGGATAATTCCTCCACGAAGCTTTCAAGACGGCTGCTGAGCTCTATGACAACAGCGTCTGGTTCATAACGGAAGAAAACGCGGAAGTAATTGGGCAACAGCCATAACTGATGCGTCCGGACATAGTCGGCACAATCCGTGATGAAAGTCCTCAATTTCGGCACCAGGCTGACGGCATCCACCTCCACCATAATGACTTCCTTGCGGGCGATGCTGCGGTGCAGACGCAGGCCGAAGAGACGACGGAAGAAACGCTGGTAGGCCTCAAAGTTGAAGACCGCCGAGTCTTGATTGGCCTTATAGGTGAGCCAAGCCCCGATGGGAGCCAGGACCATCGTACTCAACCAAAGCCCGAAAGCGACATCCCAGTCACCGGTCTTGGCCAACTTCTCGCCTGTAATATTCACCATATAATAAAAGATGAATATGACGACCGACACGACCACGGGAATGCCCAGTCCGCCTTTGCGGATAATGGCTCCGAGCGGTGCGCCAATGAAGAAGAAGATCAGACAGGCCAGCGAGAGGGAGAATTTCTTGTGACGTTCTACCCTGTGGATGCGCAACGAACGGTTCACATCGAAGCTGAACGTCTGGAAAAGGTCGGTCTGCGAAGTTCCGGTGCGCACACGGTCCACCGCCGTGCGGGCGGCACGTTCCCGTTCATGGTCGGTCAAGTTGAGATAAAGCGAGTCGAAGTGTTGCGGTCTCTCCGCTACACGTTGTGCCAACTGAGCCGAATCGGCACGTCCACTCAAGCGGGTATGGACAAGGAAACCACGGGTATATTCTTCGTACTTCTGATGCCCCATGGAGTCAAGGTAATGGGAGATGCTGTCAATGCCCCTGTTTATCATCTTCAGGTTCTTGGTCTGCGCATTGCCATTGAACAGCTCGGCATCCATCACACTGAAGTTATTGTCGAACGGAATGAGATCCACCTCTTTCTTGAATGTTTCGCGCAGATAGGGCACAGTGCTCTTATCCAAGGCACTGCCCGTATTCTGCATGTTCCTGAACCGTTCGCCGTCGTAGAGTGTCAGTTGGAGGTGCATATCGTCTGCGGTGGACTGTATGCGTCCAGAGTCGGCAAGCACAATCTGAGTATCATCGAAGCCACTGCCCTGTGTATAGATCATGACACCGTAGAGCATTCCTGTCTTCATGTCCTTATGTTCCACAAAAAGGTTATAGCCTGGAATCTCATTGTAGAATTGCCCCTCGGGGATTTCCATTTCCGGGGACTTGTGTTTCATTGAATAAATCAATGCTGCCAACTGTTTGCTGGCCTCCGGAGCTACTACGTTTTGGAAATAGAATGAACCGCAGGCGACGAGCACGACAAAACTCAAGACCGAACGGATGATGCGCACCAAGGGTATGCCCGCAGCCTTCATGGCCAGCAGTTCCAAACGCTCCCCCATGTTCCCGAACGAAATCAACGAGGCAAGCAGCAACGCCAGAGGCAATGAGATTGGCACCAACGTCATGGCAGCATAGAAGAAGAATCGCGCGATGACATCCATCGAGAGGCCCTTGCCAATCAAGTCGTCCACATACCGCCACAGGAACTGCATCATGAAGATGAACAGGCAGATGAAGAAAGTTCCCGCAAAGAGCAGGCAGAATTGCTTCAGAATATATTTATCGAGCTTCTTAATGATTTGCATGTATGGAAGCGGATTAGCGGCTGCAAAGATAGAGATAATCTTTGAACTTTGGGGGATGCGGGCGGAACTTTTATGCTCCCGCTATGATTTATTTACACCTCTGGCATCAAATCTTCACATTTCGAAACTCAGATTTCAAACTTTTATGTATCTTTGCCGCACGATAAACGACAAAATTATTCACACCATGAAACGTTTTTCCATTCTTTGCGTTTTGGCGGCCTTGGCATGGACGTCACACGCACAACGTAGCGAAACTCTTTTGCGTGAAGGCTGGCGCTTCCATCGAGGCGATGTCACAGATGCCGCTCAACCCGACTTCGACGACACAAGTTGGCAAGCTGTCAGCGTCCCCCATGACTGGGCCATCACAGGGCCTTTCTCGCGCGACTGCGACCTACAGAAAGTAGCCGTCACGCAAAACGGCGAGCGCGTCGCCACATGGAAAACCGGGCGCACGGGCGGACTGCCTTACACGGGTGTGGGCTGGTATCGCAAAACTTTCACCTGTCCCACAGAGGGGCGGTTGACGCTCATCATTGACGGTGCGATGAGCGAGGCACATGTCTTCGTGAACGGGCGGGAGGCTATCTCCTGGCCGTTCGGCTACAACTCTTTTTACGTAGAAATCAGCGACTTCATTCACAAGGACGGCACGCCCAATGTTCTCGCGGTCCGACTTGAAAACCGTGAGCAAAGCAGCCGCTGGTATAGCGGTGCCGGACTCTACAGGAACGTCCATCTGGTTTATACCGCCAATACGCATGTGGCAACGTGGGGCACGCAAGTGACATGCCGCCTGTTCAAAGAAGCGCAAGCTCCCGACAGCCTGAAGGCCGCCGTCACCCTCCGCACCTCCTTCGAGAACGCCGAGGGAAAAACGCTCCGCCTCCTCACCGTCATCACCGGACCCGACGGCCGTCCCGTCGCCGAGAAAGAGAACACGCAGACCGTCGCACACGGACAGCCCTTCGTACAGAACTTCATCGTCAACGCGCCCCGCCTTTGGTCACCAGAGACACCACACCTCTACAAAGCCGTCACGCGCGTCTTCCTCGACAAATCGGACTCCGAGACAACATTCCTCGACGACTACGCCACCGTCTTCGGCATACGCTCCATCGACTTCATCCCCGACCGGGGCTTTTTCCTCAACGGCCAGCCACGCAAGTTCCAAGGGGTCTGCAACCACCACGATCTGGGTCCATTGGGTGCTGCCGTCAACCGGGCTGCCTTGCGACGCCAGCTGACACTCCTCAAGGACATGGGCTGCGACGCCATCCGAACCAGCCACAACATGCCCGCCCCGGAACTGGTCGAACTCTGCGACTCCATGGGATTCATGATGATGGTGGAGCCATTCGACGAATGGGACAAGGCCAAGTGCAAGAATGGCTACCACCGCTATTTCAAGGAGTGGGCGGAGCGAGATATGGTAAACATGTTGCGCCACTACAGAAACCACGCCTCCGTCATTCTCTGGAGCATCGGAAACGAAGTGCCCACGCAATGCTCGCCCGACGGTTACAAGGTCGCACGATTCTTGCAGGACATCTGTCATCGTGAAGACCCTACACGCCCCGTGACTTGCGGCATGGACCAGGTAAGTTGTGTCCTTGACAACGGCTTCGCCGCCCAACTGGACATCCCCGGATTCAACTATCGTGCCCATCGTTATGAGGAGGCATACGCAAGGCTTCCACAAAACATCGTCCTCGGCTCAGAGACCAGCAGCACCGTCAGCAGCCGTGGCATCTACAAGTTGCCTGCCAAACTGCGCGCAGATGCGACCTACGACGACCACCAGTCCAGCGGTTACGACTTGGAGTATTGCGGGTGGAGCAACACACCTGACCACGACTTTGCCAATGCTGACGACCATGACTGGGAGATTGGTCAATTCGTATGGACGGGCTTTGACTACCTGGGCGAACCGTCGCCATACGACACCGATGCCTGGCCGTCACACAGCAGCCTCTTCGGGATTATCGACCTGGCCAGCATCCCTAAAGACCGCTACTTCCTCTACCGCAGTCTCTGGAACCGACGTGAGCACACGCTCCACGTGTTGCCTCACTGGACTTGGCCGGGACATGAGGGACAGGTGGTGCCTGTTTTTGTCTATACCGACGCTCCCGAAGCCGAGCTTTTTGTCAATGGCAAGAGCCAGGGCATCCAGCGCAAGCTCACCCGTGAGGAGTCCCTTGCCGCCAAAGCTGCCGACGACCCGCTCTGGCTGCAACGCCGCTACCGTCTGATGTGGACAGATGTCAAGTACGAGCCCGGAGAGCTCAAGGTCGTCGCACACTACCCCTCTTCCACATCCACTCCCAGCGCAGGCAGGAACAGCGCCACCACCAAGGAAGCCATTGTGCACACGGCATCCTCACCCCACCATCTCGAACTCGTGCCCGACCGTACGCACCTGACTGCCGACGGCAACGATTTGGCCTACGTGACCGTGCGCGTGGTGGATAAAGCCGGCAATCTCATACCCAATGCCGCCCACCTCGTCAGCTTCAAGGTGAAAGGAGCCGGTCGTTTCCGCGCCGCCGCCAATGGAGACGCGGCCAACCTCGACCTCTTCCACCTGCCACAGCATCACGCATTCGCTGGACAGCTTACCGCCATCGTCCAGGCGGGAACACACGCCGGCGACATCACGCTCGAAGCCACTGCCAAAGGTTTAAAGAAGGCCACCCTCAACCTGACAACCCGCTAAGGCAACTCACCCACACCTCTGCCACAACACCCGTACACCTTACGGGCAGAACGTCAATATCTTCAAGGCTTCACGCACACACCTTCGCCGGAGGTGATGAATACAACAAACGCGGATTGCACGTTTCACAAGTGCAATCCGCGTTGATGGATGATTCCTGTCTTGCTCGCTTATTCGGCGGGAACTACACGGTCTGCGATAGCAGCGGCAGCCTTGTTGGCGATATCTGCAGAGAGGCTGGACTCGCCGACAGCAGCGTCGTAAGCAGCCTGACGTGCACGAGAGGCCGTGGCCTCGTTGACGATGAAGTAGGTCTGAAGTTCAGAAACACCCGTCTGCGGATTGGTGCGAATAATGCTGAAGCTGGCCTTGAGCTGTCCCTTGATTTCAGCTTCGACCTTCGACAGATAGATGGCACTGAACTTGTCAACTTCCTCGCTGACCTCGTTGGCATTGCCTTCGAGCGTGGTCTTAATCTGTGCCTTGATGCGCGCATTGGCCTCAGCAGCATAGCGGTTGGCAGCACTGTTCTGTGCGGCTGTGGCGAGGATGTTCTTGGACTTGCCCTGACCGTAGCCGATGATTTCGAACACGCCATCCCCGCCTTCTTCGAGAGCTTGGTAGTGCTTTAGAAGGGCCACGTCAAGACTGCGGGAAGTGCCGAAGATTTCCCAGCCACCCTTCTTGAAATCTTTTTTCTTGGCAGCGAGTTCCTTCTTGAGTGCCTTGTCGAGCGCCTTGTTCTGTGCGGCAGCAGGAGCTGCGATGAGCAGCCCCAGGGCCATGATGACGAAAAGAATCTTTTTCATTTTCTTGTTGTTTTTAGGGTTAATTGATGAGACTTTGTATCTTGGAACCCGAAGGTTCGTCTTGGTTTAATCTGCTGTTTGTCTTATAGGGTAAATCCCATTCAACAGGGAGGTTGTCCCTAAGCCGTTTAGAAGTTTCCTCCCCAGTAAAGGCCATAGTGGGGATTGTCCCATCCGCCATTGGCGTTGAGGTTGGGGTCGCGCTCTGGCTGCCACGTACGAACCTTGATACAGGGCTGGAAGACATCGTTGAGATCGACAAGCACGAAGAGGTAGCCGGTATCACCATACGAGGTGGAATAGTAGTCCTGATGAATTTGGATGCCGTATGTATCGCCACCGACGCCCATGCGCGAGATCTCGCTGTCAGAGAAGCGGATGTTGATAAATTCTTGGCTCTTGAAACATTTCTCAAGATTCGCAAGGTAAGTGTTCTTATCCATGCGATTGTATTTGACAATGTCGCTGTTTGCATAGCGTGCATTCTCGCCGCTCTTGGGAGCCGCCTTGGTGACGTGGCCGACTATGATGATGGCGTTGTCGTCAAAGATGCTGCGGATATAGTCAAGACGTTTGAGGGCGAAGGCTGTCTTGTAGTTCTCGAGGAAGGTGACGATGGACATGCGCACGTCATCACTCCACGGGGCTTGCTTCTCAAAGACGGCATCGCGGGCGGCTTTCGAAAGACCGAAGGCGACTGACTCTATCTTCTTCTGGTCGTTGAAGGTGAAAGTGACATCCTCGGTAAACTTGCGTTTGTTGTTCTTGAAGCTGAAACTCATCGGCAGGCTACGACAGATGGTACGACCTTGCAGCTGGTAGAAGTTGAGTTGGGGCGAACCGAGGATGCGTGCATCGCCATAGTGGACAAGGGCATCGAACATCTGGAAGCCTTCTTCGGTGAAGTACGGTTTCACGTTGGCGTACTGCTTTTTCTTGATGGCCTCCATGATGGCCTGCACAGCCGCAGCGTACTCGTCGGGCTTCTCGACCTTGACGGCATGGGTGGCCGTGCCAACGCTGGCTGCTGCCGTCTGGAATTGCTGCTGCACAGCTTTCATCTCCTTCTTCTTGCCAAGATTGACGCTGGTTGTGGCCTTGGAGAACGGAGTGCCGTGGAAAATCTTCATCACCTGCTCCAGTTCCTTGTCCTGCCGGCTTTGACCCATGTATTCAAATTCATACTTGACCTGAATGCGGTCTGGCGTGGCACCGGGTCGCAACTCTATCTCTGCCATGCCGTCCTTGGCCGAGCAGATGTTGGAGAAGTTCTGTCCGTCCATGAAGCGGAAATCGACACTGGTGACAGGCTTGCCTTTATAGTTAATAAGGAGTTGCACTGTCTCGTCTTCGAAGTTGGCGATGTCGGTCTTCAGACTGCCCAGAATGCTGTTGATTTGTTCCGGAATCCACACCGTGAGCACTTGCTCCTGACGTTCGGTGTCCTTATACCGGCACTCATTCGGATGCTGCAAACTCTTCAGCAGCGTAAAGCCCCAATAATAGTTGCGCAAGGCATCGTCGATGCGCCCTTCTTTCTCTGCTTTCTCGGCACTGCGCATATACGAGAAGATGCGGTCTTCACGCCCCTTGAACACCTTCTCGATTTCCGTCCTTTTGATATACGCGAAGACGTGGGCATTAGGCTCGCGACTGATAATGACTGTCTGTGTGTTGGTCAACGTTGCGCCGGAGTATGTCTTGACGACACTCTCGATGGCGGTCTTGCTATCCACGTCGCCCGTCCCCATATTGACCTCCTGCTCGTCAATGGAAAACTCGGAGGAAACACTGACAGAGATCTTGGTTGTCAGGTCAGCCAGAGCAGCCTGCTTTGCAGCGGCGTCGGACTGCCCGAAGCCTTCACCCCAGAGGTATTCGGGGTCGGCCTTAATGGCGTCAACATCTTGGGCAAAGGCACTTGCCATTGTCAATAGAGCAAAGAAGATAAATGATATTCGTCTGATAAATGTCATAGTTCTTGGGTTTAAATATTTCTGTTACTTGATGATTACTTTCTTGCCGTCGAGGATGTAGATCCCCTTTTGAGCCACACGACCTGCACGTCCGACACGGCGACCACTGAGGTCATAGAGGCCTTCGGCACAGGATTCCGCAGCAGAGCGAAGGAGCATGGTGTCGTTGATACCTGTGATAATCTCACCAGTAATACCGATACCTTGTACTTCACCTGTCGTTCCGGCGTGCGTGTAATAGACCTCAAAGGGTGAAGCATCACGGTAGTCGGACAGGAAGATACTTCCTTCCAAGTGGTTGCCATGCTGCTCACCTCGGTTGAGGACAAAGATGTCAGCGGTCTTCTTCACCCTCACGAAGCAGGGAAGCACGTCGTGATCATTATAGCTGACGGCAACAGGTGCGGTCACGGGGACATTGGTGTTGAGACCCTCGAAGGTGACATTGCCGCCAAGAATGTAACGGTCGGCGTATGTGTCATGATTAGGCATACTGATGAGATAGGGACGGTTGGCCGTCAGTTCACTGGCTGCAGTGGGGCCCGTCGCCTCTATCGAGTACAGCCAGAAGTGAGCCTTGTCGCTATCGTCTGCCATGAACGGCGTAATGTCTCCTTTCGTCTCGTGGATGAAGCGCGTGACACTGAAGGGAAGAGCAATCGTTTCCCATCCGCGCACAGTTTCACCACGACCCGTCTCTTGTTGGTAGTCATGGGTATAGGTAATACGATCGGCATAGAACTGACGTACGCAGAAGAAGTTTCCATTGGGCGCTGCATCGGTAAGGGTAATGCGAGAAGCCCGCCGCCCGGTGACAACATTACGTACTTCGGCTGGAGCATACGAGGCATTGCTCGTAAAGAACAGGAGGTTCGGGTTCGAGAAATCGGCCAATGCAGCAGAAGGCAGCTCTGCTTGGGTTCTCCACACAATAGCAGAGAGATTGGGACATCCTGCAAAAAGACTTTCGCCAACCGACGACACGAAAGCTGGTAACTCAACAGAAATCATACCACTACCCGCGAAGGCACGGGCGGGTAAAGCTTCATTCTCAACCGCAGCGGACTGGAGATACAAGTGTTTCAGACCGCTTATTCTCGTGATAGCCGAGAAGTCGTCTGCGTTGAGATGGCCGAGGACCGTCAGCGACGTGAGAGTGGCACCATCCTTCCACTCCAAAGCCTTACCCAATGTACCTGCCGTCCGCACACTTGCCGTGGCTATCTCATCATTGAAGATGCTGGGGATTTCATACACAGTGACAGAAGAGGTGTTGGAGCCGTCTTTCACGGCAATGGCACGGATGGTGACCAACTGGTTCACATCCGTCGGAGCGGTGTAATGATAGGTGGACGTGCTCGGATTGGAACCGTCAAGGGTATAATAGATGGAAGCTCCTGGGGTTGTCGTGGTCAGGGAGAAGGTATGACCATTGTATGCCACATCTACGCTGGCACAGGATGTCACGCCAACCTCATAGTCCGATACGAGCGAGTTGTTGAAGTTCCTACGCATACCCACTGCACGGACATGTGTACCCGCAGGCAGCGACAAGGGCTCACTGTAGCGTTCCGAGGACAAAGTGGGTTCGCTGCCGTCGGTCGTATAATAGATGAGCGCGTCAGGCGTGAGACTGCTAATGACAACACGGCCGTCTGCCAACGTGAAGGAAGGAAGTTCCACATAGAAGCAACTGACCTCAAACTTGGCATCGGCAGAAACATATCCGCTCTTCGTGACTTCTGCCCAGACTGTACCATTTTCCGTCAGCGTGATAGGACCTGTATACAAAAGACTGTTCCCGTCGGGGCGGGTGCCATCAAGTGTGTAGCGGATGGTGGCTCCATCGGTGAGAGTGCTGATAGTGAGCAGTCGGTCAGAGAGCGTGAACGTCGGAACGGCACAGCGTACATTGCTGGGGTCTATCACCTCCGAGGTCACATCAGAAGGATTGAAGTCGTCCTTGAAAGCGAATGCACTGACCGTGGTCACGGCGTTCAATTCAAAGGGTGAATTGTAAGACGCACTATTACGGGTGGGCGTACTGCCATCAAGGGTATAATAGATGGTGGCATTCGGGGTCGGCGTCGTCAGATAGAGGAAGCCGTCGACGTACTCAATGCTGACGATTTCCACACGGAAGTTCGTGCATTCAAGGGAAGCGAACCCTGAATTGCGGTAACCGTCGCACACGGCAACAGCCTTGACCGTACAGTTCTGCATCAAGGTAATCGGACCTGTATAGAGATGGCTGTTCTCATTCGGTGTGGAACCATCGAGCGTGTAGTAGATGACGGCTCCAGCTGTGACGCAAGTCATCTCGATGGTATTACCCACAGCACGCAACTGCGGTGTCGCCGTGCGCAGGTCGTCAAGGTCTATTTCATAACGCGACATATTAGAGTCGTGGAAGTTGTTCTTCGTGCCGTAAGCTTCGACCACACAACTCTCGACAATCTCAATAGGACCGGTGTAAGTGGCATTTGCGACAGGAGCCGAGCCGCCAGTCAGCGAGTAATGGATGTCCACATTCTCCGTGCTGGTGGTCATAGTGAGCCACTGCCCATCAAAGCTGAAGAGAATGTTTTCGACATAGAACCAGTTGACGGTATAGCTGGCGATGCCAGAATATTGTTTATTGGAGAGGACGGCCACGGCTTGAAGAACACCGTTCTGGGTCAGCTCAACAGGAGTCGTGTAAGGTGTCCCGTGAGTGGCCGTGGGCGTAGAACCGTCCAGCGTGTAGTAAATCTTTGCTCCGGCGGTTGTGGTCGAGATGGTGACTACATTCCCATTACGGGCAAACTGCGGCAGGGCGACGGAGCCGGTACTGACAATGAAGTGATAGATCGACACCTCGGAACTGGCCCATCCCTCACGGACGGCAATGGCCTGGACATCGCAGTCATCTGTCAACTGGATGGGAGCCGTGTAAGTTGTGCTGTTGGCCGTAGGCACTGTACCGTCCATGGTGTAGTGGATCATGGATTCCGCCGTCGGGGTTGTCATGGACAGGAGAAGGTTTTCATATGCAAACTCTACGTTGGCAACCTTGAACCAATCGACGGTATAGGTAGCTATCGGCGAAACCTGATAAGCGGCACCGGCGGCAATGGCACGCACGATACAGTTGCGGGTCAGTTGGATGGCAGACGTATAAAGCGTACTCAGCGTGTCAGGCTCAGACCCGTCAAGCGTATAATAGACCTTGACATCGGTGCTGCCTGTCGTAATCGTCAACACATCGCCATTGCGGCTGAAGTGGGGAGTAGGAGCGGTCACGTTGGAGAGTGAGAACTGATAAAGCGATACGCCCGAATTATTCCAGCCTTCCCGGACGGCCATCGCACGGACATCACAGTCTGCCGTCAAGGGGATGGGCTCGGTATAGACGGAGCTCGTCAGGGTAGGCAATGTGCCGTCGGTGGTATAATATATTGTAGCACTGGGAGTGGGCGTTGTCATCTGGAGAACCTTATCCTGATAGCTGAATTCCACATTCGAGACTTTAAACCAACCGACGTTATAGTTAGAAACGTCAGAGTCGAAGTAGCCGTTGCCCACAGCTATTGCACGGACGATGCAGTTGGCATCGAGGTTGATGGCTGCTGTATAGGGCGTGCTGGCTGCTGTTGGCACATCACCATTCAATGTATAGTAAACAGTCACATTGGCGTTACCCGTCGAAAGGGTCAGTACATCACCGTTACGGCTAAAAAGCGGCGTCGGTGCTGTGTAGTTGGCTCGGCTGAATTGGAAAAGTGTGATGTCCGACGGGTTCCAGTTTCCACGAATGGCGACGGCACGGACATCGCAGTCCTCTGTTAAGGCCACGGGAGCCGTGTACGGCGTGCTGTTCGCCGTGGGAATGGAGCCGTCAGTCGTATAATAGACTGTAGCGTTCTCCGTCGTCGTGCTCATCGTCAGTTGGAGGTTCGAGAAATCAAAGACAACAGCAGCCGACTTGAACCAGTTCACCGTGTACACCGCCACCGGCGACTCATTGTAACCGGCTCCGGCAGCAATAGCACGGATAACCATGTTCTCCGTCACCTCAATCGGTGCTGTATAGGCTGTGCTCGTCGTCGTAGGATCTGTGCCGTCCGTCGTATAATAGATGGTGGTTCCGTCCGTGGGAGCCTGGATCGTGATGGAGTTACCAGACCGGCTGAAGAGCGGGCTGTCCGCCGTCACATTTGTAAGATTAAACACGTAAGACGATACATTCGATGCGTTCCAGTTCTCACGGATGGCAATGGCCTGAACCGTACAATCTGCGTTCAACTGAATGGGTGACGTATAGATTGTACTGGTGTTGTCGGGCACCGAACCGTCCGTGGTATAGTAAATGGTGGCACCTTCCGTCGTCGTGCTCATCGAGAGCTGAAGGTTGGCATAGTTGAAGACTACGTCCTCAACTTGGAACCAGTCTGCCACCAGCTGAGCGACCTCCGACGGATAGTAATCCGTGTGCGTGGCAATGGCCTGAACGGTCACATTGCCATCCAAGACGATGGGAGCAGTATATTCAGTGCTGGTGTTATCAGGCACCATGCCATCCGTCGTATAGAATATAGTGGCACCGGCTGTGGCCGTGGATATCTCCACGCCGTCGCCGTTCCTAACAATCTGAGGCGTAGCCACGGTATGATCAGACATCACAAACGCGTAGTCTGTCACGTCCGCATCAGTCCAATTCTCACGCACAGCGTATGCTCTCACCACACAGTCCGTCGTCAGCTCAATAGGCGAGGTGTAAGTCAAACTCGTAGGAGCACCTGTGGGATCATCGGAAACGGGACTTGTGCCATCTGTCGTATAATAAATCGTTGCGCCTTCCGTCGTCGTGGACATCGTCAACTGCAAGTTCTGGTAGGAGAACGTGACGTCGGCCACCTTGAATTCATCCGACTGCCAACTGCCTATGGCCGAGGGAGCCAAACCTTCTTTGACGGCAATCGCCCGCACCGTCACATTACCCGTCAGCTGAATGGGAGTCGTATAAATCGCGCTTTGCTCGGTTGGATTTTCTCCGTCTGTAGTGTAGTAGATGGTAGCACCCTGCGTGGCTGTCGTGATGATCAGTTCATCTCCCAAGCGACTGAACTGCGGCGTGGCGACTGTATAGTCTGCCATCGAGAAATGGTAGGTGACTGCTTGTCCATCGTTGAAGTTTGAGCGCGTAGCGTATGCCATGAAGGTTGTGTCTTCTTGCAGCAGGAGCGGACTGGTGTAGGTTTCAACAAAGACGGAGTTGGTGGGATCACTGAGATCCAAGGTGTAGAGAATGGTAGCATCTGCCGGCTCCACGGTCATCGTCAGATTAGGATAGTAATAGCTGAACTGCACTTCTCCGCAAGTGAAGTCGGTATTATTGAACTCGACAATGGCAGATGACGTGAAGCCATCACCTCCAGCCATTGCTTTGACGGTGGTGTTCTCGGTCAAGGTAATGGGACCAGTGTATGTGATGCCCGTATCCATAGTGGGATCCGTGCCGTCGGTAGTATAGTAGATAGTAGCACCTGCTGTTGCCGTGGTGAATGTCAGTTGGTGCAAACTTTCGTCGTATGAAGGAACAGGGTCTTCCGCTTGGACTACCGCCACCTCGGTCATCACGATTATTTGCTGGATGTCTGGATGTGTGCTTTTAAGGGATAATGTCAGGGCGGAGGATGACCCCGTCCATTTATTCCCCAACATGACACCTTCCCCGGCAGTCACATCATCCTCTATGTTAGCATTATTGCTCGTCTCGAACGCCACTTGGCTGATCTTGAGGGCATCGGTGGCGGGGGTCAAAGTTATTTCATAGTTACCATTGAGACCTGAAAGATAGATTTCCTCACCAGGCCCAGTAGGTGTTACTGTCTGCATCAATGCCGGGCTGCCATCACCCGTAAAACTCATAATCACGGCAGCAGTGGCCAACGTCGAGTCGGCAATCGAGAAGCCTGCCGGGAAGTAACTGACCATATCCGCATCCACCAGCGTGAAATTGAACTTTGACACGTCTTCTTCCAACATAGGAATGGCGGAGAGATCGACGGGTCCACTGTATTGAACGCGCAGACTGAAATTCAAGATCTCTATGTCTTCTGTGACCGTGAAAGTAACTCCGTTGATGTCGTCGCCTGACCATTCATATACATCAGCCATATTACTTGGCAACAATACGCCGTCACTGGCCTCAAGGGTCAAGTCACCAGAACGTACCGTTATTTCCATATACGCGCATCCATAATAATCGGCCAAATCAAACTGAATAGTGGAGCCTGCTGAAAGGGACAGATAAGTCCCCGTTGCCGTTGCTGACGCGAAACCATAAACCGTTGGCGGAGTCTCTGGCGAAATGATTTTCAGCGAGACGGGACCATTCACGCTTTGATAAGGATTTGCCAATTCCACAGACGACATGGGCTCCACCGCTTCATTGGAGAAGTCAATAGATATGTCTTTCTGGGCACGAGCTGGCAGCACTCCGACCAAGAACGCCACCAAGAGCATGGATATATGTTTGATTGCTTTCATTATTGATGAACGATGAACTATGATTGATGAATGATGATTGATGAACGAACGGGAAATAAATTGTCCAATTGTTAATTGAAATAGCTATTTCCGCTTGATGAAGCTAGGCAACACGGGTGTGTCGTCACCGGGATTATCACCTTTAGTGGTGAAGCTCACCGTCTTCTCGCTATAAGATATTCCCGTGGCATTGCGAGCAAAGGCACGAACATAATATGTCATGCCGGATGTCAGACCGGCAAGTGGCAAAACAGCCCGTCCCGTGGTAGCGTCACCCGTAGTGCTGACGACATGGTCGGCATTCGTGGGTGCTTCATGGGTGGCATAGCAAACACCGTATTCCCCGACAGCAGAGGTTGAGCTTTGGTAATCAAACGTAGCCACAGCCTCGTACTTGGTCACGTCACTGATAGCGGGTTCACCCACCGTGGGATAAGCACCAGGCTGCTGTACAATCGTGATGTAACGGACTTGGTTTCGTCCAGCACGTACCTCAATCACAGCCTCGCGGACAGAGGTCATGGCATTCTGCTCACAAAGGATCTGGACATAGCCATTGCCTGCAACGGGTTCCGAATCGACCTTGGCCCAACTGCTGTTCGACGTGACATTCCAAGTGGCATTGCAAAGGATCTGCACGGGATAGGTGCCGCCGATGGCCTGGGCCGTCACCTCTGTCATGGGCACATTCAGCTCCACGACCTTACCCTTCTGAGGAACTACAAGGGTCGCCGTCTTGGTCACCGAAGTTCCGACCGTCTGGAACGTGAAGATGGCAAATCGTTCATCTTCGGACATATTCTCATCTGCGGTAATCTTCACCTTTGCATCGTGCGAACCATTCCTCAAATCACAGCTGAAACCTGGGAACTGTCCCGAAACCGTCCAATCGTCGGTACATGTCAACGCTACTTCCACGGAACCTCCCGTAGCCTCTATAGCTGGAAGTTCATATTGCTCTTGGTTGTTCACCAGAAGCTTGATCTCACGGGCACTTTGAGTGACATGAATGTCGGCACTGGCTGTTCCTGACAAACCGTCATCAACCGTTACAATGGTAAACGTCGTTTCCCTCGTCTCTTCGACAAGGTTCTCATCCACCGTGAAACGGACAGAGCCGTCACCGGATCCTTCCACGACATCTGTTGTGAAGCCTTCACGCCCACTGGTCAAGACCTTCCAAGCGGCATTGCTGCGAATGGATACCACTTCTTCACCGCCCTCAAAAGGCATGTGGATGGCAGGGGTGTTCACCTCCAGATAGGGGGCAATGCCTCGCTGTTGGACACGCACTTCTTTGAGGATAACGCCTGTATGGCTGGCGATACGCAGTTTAGCCTCACGCGAAGTGGTCTCGTTGTTCTTCTGCATGATGAGCCGGACAGGTTCGTTGCCTTCGCCTTCACGTGTGCCGAGTTCCAGACCCTGCCATCCGCTGACCAAGACCACAGACCAACGGCAGTTGGATCTGATGCCAATCGTATCATCAATGGCATTTGCAGCAATGATCTTGTCCGGATTCACTTCCAAAAATTCCTTTGTAGGAGTACCCGCAGGTTCCTCACCACTGCAAGCGGCAAAGAAAGATACGGCTGCGAGAGCTATGATGATAAATGGAAAATACGTTCTCATAGAGACTATATAATATAGAAGGTATTACGTCGGATTTTAGAAATTGGCCAGCACGCCGATGTGCAAGGCAAAGCCACCCGCACTGAGGTCTGCTGTCTTGGCAACGCTCTTGAAAGCGTTGTCCTTACTGAGGGGGAAGTAGTATTCTGGCGAGACAAATGCATAACAATGCTGGAAGGGCACGGCCAGCAGTTTTGCACCGATGCTCATACAGAAAGTCGAAGCACCGTCACCATATTTCTCTGTTCCTTGCACCAGATTACAACCAAGACGATTCCACATGAAGCCCACCTGAGGAATAGCTGCAAAACGAGTGAAAAGACGGAACTGATAACCATATTTCACGGCAATGGAACTCATCTTGTAATTGACCGTACCTAAAAAGTGGGTGATGTTGGAGTTGTTGGAATCTTCGCCATACCAGTTGATGTCGTCAGAGGAACCTGTGCCGAAAGTATAGCTGACCTGCGCATCGTGGTTCTTATAGGTATAACCCGCCAACACCGTTGGGCCGCCCATCGAACGAATCGTATAGGCTACACCAAAGTACAAAGCCTGAGGCTTCACGTAGTTGATGCGTTCCAAGGTCACCGTGTCTGCGGTAATCTGGTAGCGCGCCACATTGAACTCTCGGGTTTGCGAAACGTAGCCTTTCCGGCTGAACTCGAGCGAATGGGTGCCGACGGGCACCGACTGAGGCTCTGTCAGGTCGATGGGTGTACGTCCGTCGATGGTGGCAGCGAGACTGCGAGGACGGGTATAGATGTTCAGATAACCCGTATGTGGCGTTGGGGGCGTGGCTTTCACCACATTGTCCTGCAAGGCAGTGACGGTAAAGGCGGTCTTCACGGAGTCGCAGTTCGCCTTACGCGTTTCCACGATATACTTGCCTTCGCGCAACTGACTTTGCCAAGTGCCGGTGCCGACCTTCTGACCTTGGAAGAAGATGTCGGCATTGCCGTCCACGCTGACGTTGATGTCACCATAATGGTCACTCATGTCGCGCATATCCACGTTGTAGATTAAGTTGGACTTCTTGCCGGATGTCTGTTCGCTGGCTGTCGTCACATAGACCGTATCGACCCCTTCGAAACGGTTGTTCACGGCCTTAATCTCATGCTTGCCATAGTTCAGATAGCGGTTATACAACGGCGCCTTGCCCGCATACTCACCGTCAATGGTGATTTCCGCGCCAGCCACCGTACCCGTGATGGTAGCATAGCGGCCCGTGCCGATGTCGATGAGCATCTCGTAGGTGCGTCCGCCCTCGATGGTAACGGGATAGACATAGTTGCGCAACACGCCGAACGCCTGATGCTGAATGGTCAGCTTCTGAGCATATCGCGGCACATAAAGCCAAATCTCACCGGGTTTCTCCTTCGTGCCAACGATTCCTAACGAGCCTCCATCAAAGTTGAAACCGCGTTCCAGCGTGACAATCTTGATGAGAGCCGCCGTCTCACCGTTCTGGTCCATCTCCTGAGTGCCTCGCGTATTTGCCGTCAGGTCAGTCTCTAAAAGTTGGAAGCCGACCACTGACATTTCTTGGGCCGACACAGCTGCTGCAAAACAACTGACAAGAACGGCCATCTTTATGCTTTTCATTAACTCTTAATTTGGTTCACCATTTACATCGCTTACTTATTCACCTCTTTTATTTTCCAGCAGAATCAGGCTCACTTCTGCACAATCCATGAACTGATCCATCGGTTCGCCGACAGGAGCACCCCAACCTATGATGGTCGGGTCACATACATAGTAGCGCTCGTTGTCCAGCATATAGTAGGTGCCTGGGATGTTCTCGCTCAGATGTACGCCCATCGCCAAGTGACCGGGATAGTAGATGAGAACACATTTCAAACCCAGCAGGTCACGAATCAGGCGAGACAACAGGATGGAACGGTCCTCACAGTCACAGTAGGGATAGAAAAGGGTTTCCTCCGCAAAGAAAGGACGGTCTGCACCCCAGACTTCCTCGTCGTACTTGTACTCGAAACCCGTCTGAATCCAATTCAGCAGACGGTTCACAGACTCCACCTCGGAGAGGCCTTCGAGCTTCTTGCGCAGTTGGGGATAAAGGGCATCTGCCACTTCAGACTCTATAGGGGTGTTGGCATACATCGCCCAACGCGTCATGAAGTCGTCGTTCACCGTGGAACTGGGGTATTTGTTGTAGAAATCAATCAGATGTTTGTTGACGGTATAGGTCAGCTGGATGTCGGGATAGCGTTCGCACTTCACCGTCCGGGCGGCAGAGGGGTCGAAGTCCAACTGCTGTTGCTCGGTCAGATACAGCGACAACGAACGCTCATTGGGATAGGGTACATTGCAGATGGAAACATTGGATGCCTGGAAGTCAAACGGATAGAAATACATGTTGTCGATATAGAAATAATCCTTGTCATAAATGTAATGCTCACTCCCGTAGAGCATGAACAACTGCTGACCATCGCGGCAAAGGCGCATCCGATAGCCCGACTGGCAATAGACGTAGGCCATCAGCATCGTGGCTTCGTTGCCCTCGCCCTGACAGGCAATGGCTATTTGCTTGAGCACCTGCAAATATGCCCAGTCACCAAGATGCTTTTCAAAGCGCAGGTCCATACAATCGCGGATGAGGTTGTTATAGCGCTTGTCCGACAACTGCATCCATGCGGCTGAGAGGCTGTTCGGAGACAGATCCACAAGCTGAAACTTGTTGGCTGGGTCAAAACGCACGGAAAATTCCGTACCCCAGACCATCACCTTCACCTTGAACGGGTCAGGCACCTCGGTCTGCTGCTCCTGGATGTGAGTGTAGGGCGTGGGTTGCGGAGAGGGGACGGCCACCTCCACCACTTTCTTATGCTTGCGGAAGAAGCTGTTGGTGGGAGCCGTGGCGTTCTTCTCGGTCTTCAAGGGGAGCACGTGCTCATCGGCGGGTTTCGGTTTGCCAGGCGAAGACTCAAAGTTTTTCCATCCGTCTTTGATGAACTCGGCATATTCGCGGTTCACTTCGTCGCGGAAAGCATCCCATTCGGCGTTCACGCTCTTGACGAATTGATCAAATTCTCCTTCGAGATCCCACTCCTCGTCAACCAACTCCGAGAACGCATCGTCCGTCTTGGGTTTCTCGGTCTTCTGTAGTTCACGCGTGACCGTAGCTACGTCGGAATGGCGGCTGGCAATGGCTTTGCCGCCACTGACAACCTGTTCAATCATGTAATTGATATACTGCTTCGTGAGCTTACCGACCTTGTTACGGTTATCGGCAATCATCGTGGAGATACTGGCCGTGCCGGGGGTTTGCAGCGTGTAGCGCTCGTTCTTCTCGGCGTCAATCACTTGCAGGGAGCCTTCATAGGGGATGACGACCTTCGTCGAGCCACTTAACTTCGCACCCGCCTGAACAGGCTTGTCGCCGAAGTCGCCCTTCTGCATCACCTTCCCTGCAATCTTATAGACCACATACGTTTGTGCAGATGTCTTGGCCAATGACAGCATGGCCAACAAAACGAAACAAGAGATAAATCTACGTACTATCATAATGTCGATGAATATTAACTTGTTTTAAGTTTAAGATGAATGAGCAGTAAGTATTGAGCAGCCTGAAAGGCCAATGAGCAAGCACTGAAGCGCCCCAACGGGGCAGCAAGCAGTTTGAGCGGACTGTAAGGCCATTGAATAAGCACTGAAGCGCCCCAACGGGGCAGCAAGCAGTCAGCCCAGGGCAACGCCCTGGGTACAAAGGTTCATGGTATATTCGCCCTGTAAGGGCAAAAGCATTCCTAATCTGATAGGACATAACGTTCATCATAGGATATACTATCTTTTCTTCACGGAACCCTTCTGGTTCTTCATCTATTCGCGGGGTGGCCGACATATTGATGCCGGTGGCCGAGATGTTCATCCATGGTGGGTGGACTAACCGCTTTAATATGGAATATGATATGCAGAAATGATTGAGACATCGATTCTATGCTTTTGCCCTTTCAGGGCGAGTTTTTCCCCATCGTGCATACCCAGGGCGCTGCCCTGGGCTGACTGCTTGCTGCCCCGTTGGGGCGCTCCGCTGACTGCTTGCTGCCTGGCTGACATCTTGCCGGACTCTCCGCTGCTGCGTATTCATTCTTCCAAAATTAACTTGAAACCATTGGAAAGCCAGGCCCCTACCCTTTCTCAGGCTCAAAGATAGCCTTGTAGAAGCCTTCGGCGGTGGCGATGAACGCAATGCCGGAGAAGGCCCAGCCGAGGTTCAAACTGATGGAGAAGAAGTTGAAGAGCATGAAACCGATAAAGGTCAGGATGGCCATCCAGACGAACTTGATGTAGCCGATGACCATCAGCGAGGTCATGAACGTGCGCATAAACGGCGACTTGCGGCGGCGCAACTGGTCGTTTTTGTAAATCGTCAAGGCCCAAGAGGTTATCATGACAATGAAAATGGAAATGAGCCAGGTCAGCCACGTCGGCAGCTCTTTGATGGAGTTCTTGTTGATGAGCGTCTGCACAGCGTAAGCCAGCACCTCCACACCCGGAATCTTGCCCAAGGTCGTGTAGTGCATGTCGTGCTCATCTTTCATGGCACCAAAGAGGACGATGTGATCTTGAATGAGCTCGGGATGCTCCATGACTTCAAAGGCATGGATGGTGCGGAACTCAGTAGGGCGGTAATTGATATTGATGTCTTTCAGCTGGGTCTTCGCCACCTCCGTGCCGGCGTACGTGTTGGCCACCAAGAGGCTGAACGACGTATAGGTCTTGCCATTCAGGCTCTCGCCAAGGGCTACCGTGCGCTTCAGCCCTTCATAGAGGTCACGGGGCATGTTCGCAAAACCTTCCTTCGGCTGGGCTTCTTCGATAAAGAACGACTGAACCTTGTCTTTATAGGTCTGTTCTTCGGCCTGATAATCCAGCAGTTTCGCCTGCCAGACGATATTGTCGTAGGTCTTGGCGATGTCCACCAACCAACGGTCGCTGGCCGTGTCTTCCTTCAGGCCTTCGAACACAATATCCACACCGACGGCCTTGGGCTCAAAGGCCATGATTTCTTCCAAAGCCTGAGCCAAGTCACTGCGCGCCATGAGGTCCGTCATGTCAACAATCGTGATGACGCGGCTCGTATCTGGAGCGCCGGTGCTTTGCAGAATCTGGGTGTAAATGTCGGCCATCGAAAAGTTCTTCAGCGCACGCTGAATAGGACCCATGAACGACAAATTAAAGGTGACCATGGCATAGAATCCTACGACCAGAAAGGCGAATAAAGCGATCACCAAATAGCGGAATTTACGGAAAAAATTCATGTCTGTACACATTTTTGGTGCAATATTACAAAAATTATCTGACTTTACGCCAAAAAGGGTGCAAAAATAATATCATTTAACAACTCACTTTAGGGGAGCATCACCAACTGGGCCTCGCTCAAAATAGGAGTTCGGTACTCATTATCAACTGAAAAACGAAAACAAGCATGAGTGAAGGCCGCCCACATTGGCCGCCACTCTCCCCATACCCCTGGTTTTCACAAAAAAACCTCAATCCCTCACCATTTGAGATAATCATCTGAAAGTGTGCCGCTTGCAGGTGAGGGAATGGTGAGGGAATGGTGAGGGATGGTGAGGGAATATGTTTTCTTCAGGCTTCTATTTGCAATCCCTCACCTTCCCTCACCATTCCCTCACCGTTCCCTCACCTGTAAAGCACTGAATAACAACCAGATGAGTCACAAGGTGAGGGATTGAGGGATTTTTGACGAAAAGACAGGTATAGGAGGAGGAGCGAGGCAGGTCTTGACCATTTGCCCGGAAGGTATATACCTTCTCGCGGAAGGTGTAAGCCTTTCAGGCTAAAGGTGTTTAGACACACCAAAGGTATGATTGGTGTCCGGGGAAAATTGCAAACAATCTCTACATTGCCTGTCTAACAGGCTTTTCCTAAGATGCTGCAGTGAAAGGGGCTTGCGGCGGCCTAAAAGGCCGCTTTTTTACCGGACACCAATAAAAAGGTATATACCTTCCGAGAGAGGAAAAGTATATACCTTTTATATGAAAAGAGTATCCAGATCAGCGGACGACGAACTTGCGGCCTTCCACCACATAAACGCCCTTGGACAAGCCCTGCAAAGTGGTTGCATGGCGCCGCACGAGACGACCGGACAGCCCATAGACATCGGCGCCAGAGGAGGGTAACAGAAGATCATCCACAGCCGTCATGTCGGGTTTCACGGTCAGCTTGCCATTGCGATAGACGAACGTGTAGTTCTCGGCCTCGCCACCCGACACGATGATGTCGTAGGTGCCTTCAGGGCTGGTCACCGTGGCCTCGGTCGTGGCGGTGGGGGCTGTCGTGAGCACGTCCTCGGTTTCACCGTTACGGAAGCCGATGTACGAAATCGTGAACTCGGGATTTTCCTTACCCACCATGCGGCTGTAGTTGCCGACAGCTGCCAGCAACGGAGCTGGCGTGATGGTCAGGGTGCCATTGATGAGCTGGTGACCGGAACCTCTCAGCGTGCCCTGGGACACGACAATCGGATATTCGCCGACGGGGCTGGTGGCAGTAGCCTCACAAGTGATGTCGGGCTGACCTCCGATGACCTTGCCTTGAATGGTATAGGTCAGCTCGGGGTTCGCATCGCCGTATGTGCGTTTGAAGCTGGCGGCGGTGATGGTCAGCGGTTTCTGTGTCTCGCCGCTCACCGTGAGCTTGCCGTTTACGTAGGTGATGACGTAGTTCTCTGCCGAAGCACCGGAAACCACAATCTCATAAACGCCTTCGTCACTGTCAATGGTGGCTTCCGTCGTGGCTACTGGCTTCGTGGTCAAGACGTCCTCTGTCTCGCTGTTCTTGAAACCTGCATAGACAATCTTGAATTCAGGATTCTCTTGATAGGCCTCGCGCAGATAATCGCCTACGGAAATCGTCAGCGGGGCCGGCTCAATGGTCAGCGTGCCGTTCACCAGGGTGTGGCCTTCGCCGTCGATGCTGCCTTGGACAACGACGATGGGATAGGTGCCGACTGGAGACAGGACGGTGGCTTCGCAGCTCACCGACGGCTCGCCGTCAAGGATTTTGCCTTCCACATCCACTTCAAAGGCGGGATTCTCGTCGCCATAGACACGGGTGTAGCTGTGGGCGGTGAGCGTCAGCAGCTTTTGGGTCTCCGGTGTCACGATGAGCTGGCCGTTCTGATAGCTGAAGGTGTAGTTCTGAGCCTGTCCGCCAGCAACCACGATGTCGTACGTGCCCACGGGGCTTTCGGCGGTGGCCACGGTGGAGGCCTGTGGTTGCGAGCTCAGAACGCGCTCGGTCTCGCCGTTCTTGAAGCCTTCGTAGGTCAGCTCAAAGGATGGATTCTCCTCATGCTGCTCGCGGCTATAGCTGCCGACAGAAACAGTCAGAGGAGCTGGTTCGATGGTCAGCGTGCCGTTCACCAACGTATGTCCGCTGCCACCAATGCTGCCTTGGGAGATAACGATGGGATAGGTGCCGACAGGCGACGTGGCCGTGGCCTCGCAGGTCAACGTGGCCTCGCCGGAAAGCAACTTACCTTGGACGTCATAGACGAACGTGGGATTCTCGTCGCCGTAGGTGCGCGTATAGCTGCGTGCTGTCAGCGTGAGCTTCTTTTGTGTGGCAGGTGTCACGGTGAGCTCTCCGTTCTGATAACTGAGCGTGTAGTTTTGTGCCTGGCCGCCAGAGAGGGTGATGGGATAGGTGCCGACGGGACTGTCTGCCGTTGCCGTGGTCGAGACCACCGGCTTCTCCGTCAGCACGCTCTCGGTCTCGTTGTTCTTGAAGCCAGAATAGCTGAGCTGGAAGGCCGGATTCTCCTCACCTACTTCACGGGTGTAGGTGCCGGTGACGCTCACCTGCAACGGGGCGGGTGTGATGGTCAGTGTGCCGTTCACCAACGTCTTGTTGCGGTTCTCCACCGTGCCCACGCTGACGACAATCGGATAGGTGCCGACAGGCGACGTGGCCGTAGCCTGACAGGAAAGAGCGGGCTTGCCACTCAACAAAGTGCCGGAAACGGTGTATTCCAAAGCGGGGTTGGCTTCGCCATAAACACGTGTGAAACTCTTGGCCGTCAAGGTGACGGGAGTGTTGAGACGTTCCTGCTCTGCATCAAACTCTGCCTGTGTCATCAGACGCAACTCGGCAGGTGTCCCTGCGGGAACTTGCAAATAAGCTGTGTTGGCAGGGATGAACTGCGAACTGCATTTGTTCACGAAGCCCAACGAGCCGTCAGACAGCTTTCCGAGCACACGCATCGTGGAAGCGTTGAACGCCACTTGGTTGACATGTTTGTAGAGGTCGCAGTTGAAGTAGACACCCTTGAGCTGGTTGCCGCTGACACTCGTGGGAGTCGTTATCATCGGCTCCAGCTTGTTGTCTACGGCCTTCGACGAGGTGCTCTGAATGATAACAGGTGTAGCAGGAGGAACCGTACCAGACACCTCTTTCCAGATGGCGATGCCGTCCTTCACGCCTGTAATGTAATAGGCTTTCGTCTTGTCCGACAACATCTTATATCCGTAGGATGCATAGAGCGTCTGGTAGTACTGGTCACCGACTTTCACCTGCGGAGCAACGCCCAGATATTGGTTGTCATCGGTCGTGACAGGGATGACGCACCATGCACGGGTTTTCGTGTTGCTGGTGGATAACTGACCCACATCCACATCTTCATTCCTGTCGCTGAGATAGACGGTGGTGCCTTCCTTGGTCTTCAGCGCATAGTACATGTTATCGCGAAGATGCTGCAAATCTACATAGAAGGCAATGATCTCATACATACTGGTGCCTTGTGCCCCCAGGTTATAGGCGGGACGACCAGCCGTCGAGGTGCCCTGATACTGAATGTAGATGATGGAGCCGGGATTGCTCTCAACACGTTCGAAACCTTTCAAGGACTGAATGGCCTGCAAGTCTGCCGAATTGGTGGTGTAGTTGATGCTGCCGCGATTGTCTATCACGGAGATGTAGCGTTTTGTCGTGTAGTTTTGGACGCGATAGAAACCATTGGTAATCACATCCTGTGCTTGGAACGGCTGAGTTCCAAGGACGGCAGAGAGGAGAAAAAGATAAAACTTACGCATATTCAAGAAAAATATGTCCTGCCTACGCCCACGCATCAGATGAGAGATGGAGGCTGTAGGCAGGACGTGAGATTAGCAAGCGACTAAGCGCTCGTGGTGTGAATTACTGAGCGATACAAACCGTGACACGGTTCTTGTCGTTGTCATTGGGATAAGGTTGCTCGAAGTGACCCTTCGAATCGGTCGTGATGCGAGAGCGGTCGATGCCATACTTCTGAACGAGCAGGTCGGTGACGACCTTAGCACGCTTCTCGGCCAGGCGGTTGTTGATTTGAACATTACCCGTACCCTTGTCGGCATAACCGGTGACGCTCACTCTGGAGTTTGGATACTTCTTCATGTAGTCGGCCACATCCTTTACCTTTGGCATCTCGTTGCTGACCACCTGTGTAGCACGGATAGTGAAGAAGATGTCGCGACGCAACGGTTCGATAGCGGCAGCTGCGGTAGAAGGAGCTGCTGTGGAAGCGGCAGAAGCGGTCATGGCGGTAGCAGGCTGACGAGGAGCAGGCTCCTTGATGTAGATGGTATCCACACGGTGGATGTACTTCACAGGCTGAATCTGCTTCTCGACGTGTGTCTGGCCAAGGTTGAACTTCGCACCAAGGAGGGCGTTGAAGTACCAGTCGGTGTTGCCGGCACGCTTGCTGTTGTAGTGGTCGCTCAACGTGTTGACGGAAACCTCCAGACCCACGCTCAGAGCGTCGGTGATGCGGAAGTCGGCGTTGGCACCGAACTGACCCACGAAGCGGCACTTGGTGCCGTCCCAAATGTAGGCAAGGGGTTCAAAGAACTCCTGAGTCCAGTTGGGATTGCGTTGCAGACTCGTGAGAAGGGTATTCTTCACGATAGCAGCATCGCCGTTGTTCCAAGCTATGTTGGCACCAATACCTGCATAGAGGCTGAAGTTGAACAAACGGTTGGGGTTGTAGCCCAGCAACAGATTTGTCATGTTGAACGTAGCATCTACGGTGGGGGCAATGTAGTTCCAACTCCACTTGTGGTCGGAAACCTCGATGGTGTTGGGCTTACCCGGCATACCGATAATCAGGTCATTGAACTTCTGACCGGCCTTGCTCTGGAAGGCGTTGATGGCCAGACGAGCGCCGAAGACAGGTGTGAACTGATAGCCACCAGCAAGCTGTACATTGTAGGACAGCAGGTCGCCAAAGTTGATTTCACCAAGCGTGTACTGAATACCAACGGGCTGAGCCTGGATATAGAAGTGCGGCTGGAAAATATATTCAACGGAAGGTTGTTTGTCCTGAGCCGAAGCAGTAAGACCACCCATGACCACCAGACTGGACAATATGAATTTCCTAAGTCTCATAATCGTATATTGTTTATTTGTTTACGTTTTATTGTTGATTGTCACTTAAACTCTTAGACATGGGTTATTTCACCTCGACGAAGTATCTCTTGGCAGAAACCTTGCCATGATAGTCAATTGCCTGATAGAGGAATTCATAGACGTGATCCTTCTGGAGTGTGACGCTGGACTTGCGATTGATTCCACGGAGCACCGTATTCATCTCTTCACCGCTGTTGGCGGCATCACGGGCAGCGACGTCTTCGGTCAGATTGCCGGCACCATCGATGCTATAAGCCTTGGCGCAAGCGAACCACTTCTTGTAAGCCGGTGCAAGCAATTCTGCAGTACGGCTGGTGAGCACGAACGTCAGTTTTTCACTATTGACCACAGCAGGACGCGAAATAGTGTTATTGGTCATCGCTTTTATGTTCTGGCCGTCATAGACAAGTGCGATAGGCTGCAACCACTCGGAAGGAGTCATGAAACGACCGAAACGGTTAAAGACCTTCTCCAAGGCATTGACTACCTTATCACCCATATTTTCTACCATGCCATGACCCACATACTCACCAGTTCCACTCATCTGATCAATGAAGTCATTGAGATCACCAAGGTAACCCTTCAAGTACTTCACGAAGTCATTCAAGTTATTGAAATTCGTTCCGAGCTGCTGGAATGTCTGTTGCAACGGCTCTGCGAATTCCATATACAGCTTGATCTTCGTGCCATCTGGGACAATAATTGGATTAGTCTTGAACGAGAGACCTTTTCCATCTGCCGTCTGAAGGGGTATAAATGTACCAGGATGAAGTGGATCCTCAATCAACAGCTTATTGATTTGAGATTCAGGAATTGTCACAGGTGCAGTGCCCAAAGACTGACCACCTAAGTCGATAGCGTATTCGTTTTTAATGGTCAAGGCAACTCCATCCCAATTAATCTCGTCGAATTGAATCGTGCTGATTTTGCTCTTACCCATTTCGAACTTCATGGGCTGTATCATATCGCGCACTTGTTTTTGGATGGTGCCACCGATTCTGCTGATTGCATTCTCCATGACTTCAAGGCCCTTGCCTGCAATATTCTTTTCGTCGAGGGCGTTGAAGGAAGCAAAGCTCAGAGGCTTGATGGTGAGAGCAGCCACTTCATACTTGGAGTAGGTGGCGTTGTCAACCATGTTGCCATTAGCATCTTTCTCCTGCCAAGCAGCCTTGAGGCCGTAAGCGGCAGCGGGAGCCAAGTTGATGTTCGACAGTTCGCCGGCAGAAGCGATAACGCCCTTAGCAAGAGACGTCAACTTCACCGTCATGCTCTTGTCCTTAGAACTTTGATAAGCATACTTGATGTCGTCATAAATAGCCTTGAAGTCGGCCTTGGAGAGGTTCAGACCTGTCAAAAGGTCAAGCTTCTTAGGATCTGTTACGGTAGCCTTCATGGAATAGAAACCATTGTTGGCACCCGCACGTGTCCATCCGAATCGGAGCTCTTCACTGCTCTTTTCCACCTTCTCCAAGGTAATAGGAGCTTCTTTATCGACACTATTGACAAGAGAGAACTTGGTGTTGGAGAAGTCAACATTGGTTGGGTTAATGGTCACAAAGAGTGTACCTGCATTGCCTTTCGCATCATCGAGCAACATACCTGAAACTGCCTCCTTCGAGCCCGTGAAGACAGAAACATCGTCAAAGATAGTGGGTGACTTATCTCCCCTATAATAGTCGTCTTCGACCGTTGTCGGGAAGTTGACGGTTGCATTCAGGTTCTCGCCCCAGTAAGTCAGCAGGAGATTCGAGCTGAGGCCGAACGGAGTGTTGACAGTACCATAGATTGGATTGTAAGCAGCTTGAATAATGATGTTCGTGATGAGCTTGTTCAAGCGGTCTTCCACATTATCCACGCGGTTCTCCAATTTACTTACTCTCTCTTTCACTTTGGCAATCGTATCATTAACTGCCTTTTCAATGCTATCTACCTTATGATACAAGGTCTTGAGGCTGTCACTAACATTGTTCAGCTTCGTCCTAATGTTAGGAATATCTGCCACATCCTTTTCTACAGCTTTCTTCCAATTCATCAATGTTGTCAGTTCAACGTCAGCAGTGTCTTTCTTCCACTTCAAAAGGTTTTCAATTTGGTCTTCTGCAACACCGAGACGTTCACCAAGCGTAAAGATGGAATCTCTGGCAATCCGCAAGGTGTCATAGTTCAACCTCATGCTATCGGAAAGATTCCTCAGCCATCTGTCGGTCAAAACTTTGCATGCGAACATCTCAACAGCTTTCACGCTGTCTATTTTTGCACTGATGGCAACACGGATAGTATCAAGAGAGTCGCGAAGCTGTTCATGCTTTACATATTTTTCCAACTCCTTAACAATCCATTGAATGGAATCAGAGAGAATTGAATCCTTCTTTTCTAAGAAAGGAATCTTTTCCTCCACGATGTCAGCGATGTCAGTCTGCATATTATAGATTTCATTCTTCATGCTTGTAATTTCCTCGGCAATCTTATTCAAGAGAATTTCATTGGCCAAGGCCTTTGCCATGGCAGCTTCAGCTTCCTTACGCACCTCTTCGAGAGCAGTCTTGGTGGCAAAGTCGTCGAGGCGCTCTTCGATGTTCTTCACAGCTTCCTGCAAGTCACCGATGAGTTGCGTATGATTTTCAAGAATCTTGTCATGAGCATCCAAGCGAACGCTGTCTGCCTGGGCCAGCTTCAGAGCGTCTTCAGCGGTCTTCTGAGCCTTTTCGGCCATCTTCCAGGCCTCATTGGCCATCTTATCGACCGTCATCAAATGCGTCACAAGAGTATCAATGCGTGAGTTCACCAAATCGATGCGCATGTTGGTGGTTTCCAATTCAAGCTTCAGAGTGTCAACCTGACGCCGTGCATACTTGGCTTCATCAATGGCCATTTTGATCAGCTCAGCAATCGTTTTGTTTTCAGCAATAGTGGAAAGATCACCAATGATGTTGGTTTTCAAAGAGTCCATCTTGAACTTCATGATGGAGTCACTCTCATGAATGGTGTAGTAGTCTTTTAGGATTTCTTGAATCTCTGTCTTGCTATAGTAGAGATTAAAGATAGAATCAACCTGATAAATGGTGTAGTAGTTCTTCAAAGAGTCTCCGAGAACCGTAATCAAGTCAATTCTCAAATTAGCACGAGCTGTGGAGCAGTTGACGGAGCAACGCTCGTGAGCAGCCCAAAGTTTCTGGATTTCAACATCCAGATAATTCTTCAAATCATCCAGTCCCCCTTTGAGGCCCGTTGATTGAGTCACCATTTCCATCCGCAAGTCATCTTCATAGTCCTTGCAAGATACAAACGAACTCAAGGCAGCTATGCTGATAGCCACCAGGAGAAATACGTTAGTAAATTTCCTTTTCATTTGTTGAAAATTTATAGTTAAACTTTATTTTTTAGTCTCTTATATATATAATTAAGGTATAGTGAGTGCATAGAGTACACACCAAAATCGGGGCAAAAATAGGCATTCTTTTTAGAACGGGCAAGAAAAAACTATATTTTTTTCACTTTCTGCATGAAAATAGAGGAAAAAGCATGATGAGGCTTTCTTTTCATGACATGTTCACTCACTTATTCATAGATATTTATTGGTGTCCGGGGAAAATTGCATACATTCTCGATTTTGCCTATCTATACAGGCATTTCAAAGATGCATCAGTGAGAGGGGCTTGCGGCGGCCTGAAAGGCCAATGAGCACATAGCCTAGGGCAGCGCCCTAGGTGGAGTATGTAGAATGACCCACGCCCTGAAAGGGCAAAAGCGTTTTTTTCAATGCTTTTGCCCCTTCAGGGCGTTTCTGATATCACCATGTAACCCAGGGCGTTGCCCTGGGCTATGTGCTCATTGGCCTTTCAGGCCGCTTTTTTAGCAGACAGCATTAATAGATATTCAGACTTCTCTTCCGAGACAGAACCATATCCCCGTGTATGGTCGCGAACGTTTGTTGTATGTTCGGCCCTACACGGGGATATGTCCTTACAACGGAGGATGTTGTTTCATCTAAACACTTATCATCCGCGGCCATACGCATGAAGGAGTTAGCGTCTGCCACCAGGACCTCCGAAGCCACCACCACCGGCGGGACGGTTGCCACCACGATTGCCGCCCCGACCTCCGTCAGGACCGCCGAAGCCTGCGCCGTCAAAACCTTCGCGACGTGCTTCACGACTGCCCATAAGATTGAGGTTGTAGATGACACGCAACATTCCGTAGGAATAGATGGAGTTGGTCCACGTGTCGCTACGCTGAGTAGCACTGATGGCACGGCTGACATTTGAACGCTGTCCAAGAATATCGTACCATTCGAGGGCGACGATGAGATTCTTCTGAGGCAGGAAGCGCTGTTGAAGCTGAGCGTTCCACACCAACTCATTGGTGTTCATGGATTCATCTGCATAGCCACGGCGTGACTGCTGCGAGATATCGGAGGAAAGGGTCATGCCCCATGCGAAGTTGACCATGAAGTTGCCGCCATAGTTATAGGACCAGGTGTCGAGGTTGGCATTTTCCTGAATGGCATTGCGCGCGTGCTGATAGTTGAAGCCGCCATTGACGCCAAGGTCGATGCCGTAGCCCGTCTCGCCCCAGTCGTAGCGGAAATTCAGACGGAGGTTATCGCCAATGTTGAGATCCTTGGTGGTGCTCTTGACAGAAGAGGCTCCTACCTGTTGCATGTATCCCACGCGATTGTTGTAGTTGAAATTCACGTTGTTCGACACGTTCCAATATTTCTGCGGTCCAAGGGCGGTGTTGAATCCAGCCCACACCCAGGTGTTCCAGTTGCCGTTGATGTTCTCTGGGCGTGTGGTGCGTACACCTGTAGTGGTATCGTAGGTGGTAACGGAACTGATGCTGTTGTTGGTCTGGTTGAAACCTCCACCGAAGTTCCACCCCATCTGACGTTCAGGGATGTAATTATTGTACCACGTATTGAAATTGTTAGACCATGAAGGCTTCAACCCCGGATTACCCTGCGAGATATTGAGGGGATCGCTGTTGTCCTCGACGTCGAGAAGGTTGGTCATGGAAGGCTGGCTCATGCGTCCGTTGTAACGAAGCCTCCACTGGCTGGTGTTCGAGATTTTCCAGCGCAGATCTACGCGAGGTGCCCAGTTAAAGACATCGCGTGTGACATCGAAGTCCTTCCCATTCTTGTGGTAGAGCATGTGCGTGCGTTGGGGCTGCATACTGACACCGGCGTTGAGGCGGAAGTCGCCAAGCTGGTAGCGGAGCATGACGGAAGCGTCGTGATTGTACTCATTATAGGTGGCCCGCTGGCTGTTGATGGAGTCGAATTCAAGCAGGAACTGGTCTTCACCCGTGAGATAGCGTGCATAGAGCTGTTCGGCCACGGTTTGGTCGTTCAAGCCTGCAAACTCGGTATCCATCATGTTGGACAGACGAGCCATGAGCGAACGGTCGCTGTGGGAATAACGCCGTTGGAACTGGTAGCTGAACTGGATGTTTGCTCCCTTGAAGACGGGTTCAGAATAACTAAGGCGTGCGCGGTAGTTCCAGCTGTCAGATGGATTGGTACTCTGCTGGTTATTAAACTGAAAATCTGTTTGCCGATTCTTGAAGTAATGGATGAGGCTTCGGCTGTCGCTGTTGCTCTTGGTGTCGCTGATATTGCCGCCAAAGTCGAGGGTGACATTGCGTCCAGCTTTTCCCAGACGACGATTCACTTGCAACCATCCATTGACATTGTAGCTGCGACCGTCGCTGGCGTTTGTCCGCGTATTGGCATTGACACGAATGGAATCGGTATCGTCGAAAGCAGAGTATTCGTCAAGCGGGTTGACCATACCAGCGGCATAGGGGTCTCCACTGAAGGTCACAGAACGATTGTTTCCGTTGTTGTCGTTGTCGCTGTATGAGAAGCTGGGTCGGAACTGTATGTTCGTCATCGAATCGGGTTGCCACTCAACGCGGAAGTCCCCATTCAAGTTCTTGCGGTCGCTATAGCTTTGGCTGAGGTTGTTGACAAACTGCGAGATGGCCGATGTCACAAAAGTCTGAGAGTTGGAACGAGTCTGTGTGTCGGTACCCGTGTGGTTGAATCGGATGTTGCCGCCCACTTCAAAGAAGCCTGCCGTGCCCTCCTCGCGGTCGTTTTCCCACGCGAAGTCACCGCCACCTGTCTGGGTCTCAATGAGGCCACCACCTCCGCCCCTTCCGCCGAAGCCTCCCCAGCCTCGGTCACCGGTATTGTTGGCATTGCCAAAGACGGCCACACGCCATGTTTCCATGAAACGAGTCAGGTTGAGATTCGCTTTGTAACGGTCTTCCGTGCCATAGCCTGCATCAAGGTTCAAACGCCAGCCCTCGCCCATTCCTTTCTTGATGGTGAGGTCGAGAACGGTCTCCTCCTCGCCGTCGTCGATGCCAGTGACGCGGGTGTAGTCGCTCTGACGGTCATACGCCTTGACGGACTTCACCATGTTGGCCTGGAGGTTCTTGAGAGTCATCTTGGTGTCGGTGCCGAAGAACTCCTTTTTGTTGACCAAAATCTTCTTGACCTCCTTACCGTTGATCTTGATGGTGCCTTCTTCCGTGATTTCCGCTCCAGGAAATTTCTTCAGCAATGCCTCGAAGTTCGAGCCTTCGGGAATGCGGAAAGCATCGGCATTGTAAACAAAGGTGTCTGCTTTCATCTCCACTTGTGCGGCACGAGCGGTGACAAGGGCGTCCTTCATCAGCTGAGCATTTTCCAAAAGAGTGATCTCGCCGAGGAGCATCTGCTTCTGCTTCTTGACTAAAGTGAGGTTGCGGAAGACGGTCTTATAACCGATGAACGAGGCACGGAGGATGTAGTCACCGACCTTGATGGAGGGAATGCTGAAGGTGCCGTCAGCCTTGGTGGACTGCCCGGTAACCTGCGTGCTGTCTGTGTTCATGATGACGACGGTGGCTCCAGGAAGAGGTTCGCCTTCACTATCAACGACGGAGCCGCTAACGGTCACTTTCTGAGCGCTGGCGGCTAAAGAGAAAAACAATAAGAGAGAGAAAAGAGCGTGCTTCATTTTTGCTTTTTAAAAAAGGGACTCGTGTAAAAGACCCTCCAAATAGGGATATGTTTAATCCTTTTAAAGTTTTTTAAAGGACCGACAAAGCATAGAGATAGACAATGCAGGCGGGAATAGCCAACAGGCTGCTGTCAAAACGGTCGAGCATCCCACCATGTCCGGGCAGAATGTGTCCGCTGTCTTTCACGCCTAATTGTCGTTTGAACAGGCTCTCCACTAAATCGCCCCACGTGCCGAAGATGACCACAACAAGAGCAAAGCCAGCCCATTGCAGAAAAGTCAACACAGGCACATAAACCGCCACCAGCTGAGAAGCGGCAAGAGTAAGGACACCACCACCGATGCTGCCTTCCCATGTCTTACCCGGCGAGACACGAAGGAAAAGTTTGTGACGGCCAAACAGGGAACCACAACAATAGGCACCTGTGTCGGAACACCAAAGGAAGACAAAGATGCAAAGGACTATGATCAAACGGTCTGCTGACGTGGCCAGCAAGGCTGTCAACGAAAAAGGCAACGCGACATATATCTGTGCCCACATGGCATAAGCCCAATTATTGAGAGGACGCTCACGTTGTAAATAGAGTTCAGCTATCATCAGATATATCATGCTCAACAGCCACGGGGCAAAGAGCGGCACGGCTGAATTGATTCTTGCCTCATATCCCCAAATGCCCAAATAAAGGCAGACGGCGGCCAAAGTCGTGATGAGACGGTTGACCTGTACATCGTCACTGGTATTGACCAATCCTGTAAATTCCCAAACCGACAGAACGGTTATCAAAAGGAACAGCAGCGCACACGTAAAAGGAGAATACAGGATGCCACCCACCATCACGGCCACAAAGAGGATGCCTGTGAGGGTACGGGTAAGGAACGGCGATCGAACACTTTTGCTATTAGAGTTCTCTTGCATACAATATATTATATTATAATAAGATGTTTTTTTAATTCTCTCAGGCGACTACTCACCACCTTGAGCGGGAGGCGGGAGCTGGTCCTCTTCCTCTGGCTGATTGTTCAGTAACTCCTCGGTACGGCTGGCCCACGGTCGCTTGCCAAAGATTTTCTCGACGTCCTCGGCATAAATGACTTCGCGCTCAACAAGGAGGTCCGCCAAGGCATTGTGTCCTTCTTTCTTCTCCAACAGGAGCTGCTTGGCACGCTCATACTGCTCAGCAATCATCTTCTTCACCTCCTTGTCAATGAGTTCTGCCGTCGCATCGCTATAGGGTCGTTGCCAGGAGTACTCGTTGTTATCGTAATAACAGAGGTTGGGCAAGGCTTCACTCATACCCATGTAGGCAATCATGCCGTATGCTTGCTTGGTGACACGCTCAAGGTCGTTCATGGCACCGCTGCTGATATGACCCGTGAAGAGTTCCTCTGCAGCTCGTCCTCCAAGTGTGGCACACATCTCGTCCAGCATTTGTTCACGCGTGGTAATCTGCCGTTCTTCAGGCAGATACCAAGCTGCTCCGAGAGCACGGCCACGTGGTACGATTGTCACCTTGATTAACGGATTGGCATACTGAAGATTCCAAGAAATCGTGGCATGTCCAGCCTCATGGAGGGCGATGGTCCGTTTTTCCTCCTCAGTCATCACCTTGGTTTTCTTCTCCAAACCGCCGACGATGCGATCGACAGCAGCAAGGAAGTCTTCTTTGGTGACAGCCTGCTTGCCGTAACGGGCAGCGATAAGGGCTGCTTCGTTGCACACATTGGCAATGTCGGCACCACTGAAACCTGGTGTCTGACGCGCTAATAAATCTACGTCCAACGAGGTATCGACCTTAATGGGTTTGAGGTGAACTTTGAAAACCGCCTTTCGCTCGTTCAGGTCAGGAAGATCCACATGAATCTGACGATCAAACCGTCCGGCACGCAAGAGCGCTTTATCAAGAATATCGGCACGGTTAGTGGCGGCCATGATGATGACACCGCTGTTCGTCCCAAAGCCATCCATCTCTGTAAGTAGCTGGTTGAGTGTGGATTCGCGCTCGTCATTACCACCCATCATCGCATTGTGAGCGCGGGCACGACCCACTGCATCAATCTCATCAATAAAGATGATACATGGTGCTTTCTCCTTTGCCTGACGGAAGAGGTCACGCACACGACTGGCACCCACACCAACAAACATTTCCACGAAATCCGAACCAGACATAGAAAAGAACGGAACGTCGGCTTCACCAGCCACAGCCTTAGCCAACAGCGTCTTACCTGTTCCCGGAGGTCCCACAAGGAGGGCACCCTTAGGTATTTTGCCGCCGAGATCGGTGAACTTCTTCGGATTCTTGAGGAATTCCACAATCTCCTGAACTTCCTGCTTGGCAGAAGCCTGTCCTGCCACATCCTTGAAGGTCACTTTCGACTCATTGTCGCCACCTTTTTCTACTAATTGCGCACGCGAACGCCCGACATTAAAGATGCTCCCCATTCCCGAGATACCACCTCCGCTGCCCATTCGTCGCATGATAATCATCCACACAAAGATAATCAGCAACAAAGGGAAGATATTCCAGAAGAGCTGCATCAACGTGTCGTTCGTCTTTTTATAGCTCAGCTCACCTGTAAAATTGCCCAGTTCCTGTTGGGCAGAAACAAATTCGTCGAGTTTATCGGCAGAAGGATATTCGGCTTGCACAAAGGGCTGTTTACCCGTTTGCTGCACACCATTCAAGAAGACATCGCGGATGTGTTCGGGCTTGACGTACATCTTGACCGTTCCTTCGTCCTTGCTAGCCACTATCTTGTTGGCGTAGCCCTGTTCAACAAATTGCTTGAACTCGGTGTAGGTCACGTTCTTAGAGATTCCACTCGACTGCATGTCTCCACCCGCAAAAAAGAGGTAGCCAAGCGCAATGGCAATGATGATATAAAGCCAGCTTAAATTGAACCGAGGCATTTTGTTCCGGTTCTTGCTGTTAGCACTTGTGTTCTGTTCTTCCATATCAGTCTAAGTCTGGGATTTCCGTTATAATGGCATCTGCCCACAAATGTTCCAAGTCATAGAAATCGCGGGCATCGGGCAAGAAGATGTGCACGAGGACGGTTCCATAGTCCATCGCCACCCATTGTGCATTGCGCAACCCGTCGATAGCAGACGGACGCACCCCAAGATTCTTGCGGACAAACTCCTCCACACTCTCACACAACGCCTGAACGTGGCTTGGCGAGTTACCGCTGCAAATAACAAATGCCTGACAAATGGCATCTTCAATACCCGTAAAGTCGGCAATCACGATGCCATGACCTTTCTTTTCTTGTATGCCGGCCTGTATCTGGCCAATCAATTGTTCTGTCTGTAAAATCATTTTAGTGCTTTAATGAGCTGCAAAGATACGACCTTTTCCGCGAACAAGAGGAAAAATAAGAAGAAAATTTATTTTTTTTAGGGAAAAGCTTGCCTGTTTCACAAAAAACACCTACCTTTGCACCCGCAAACGCAAAGAAGAGCCTTTGCAAAGCACCGATGATTGGGCTATGGTGTAATGGTAACACTGCAGATTCTGGTCCTGCCTTTCCTGGTTCGAGTCCGGGTAGCCCAACAAGGAACAACAGAAAGCACGGTACATCCGTGCTTTTCTTTTATTATCAGTATGCGCATAGAAACCATTACGTTGGAAGAAGTCGGCTCCACCAACTCTTTCCTCGCAAACTACCATCCGCTCCGTCCTGCAGACATCACTCTCGTCACCGCCGAACATCAAACGGCAGGACGTGGACAACGCGGTAATACCTGGGTATCTGAAGCTGGAAAGAACTTGCTTTTCAGCCTATTGGTGCGTCCGACAGAACTTCCTGCCGCACACGCTTTTTCCTTGAGCGAAGCCATCGCCCTCAGCATACGGGAAGCACTCTTACTGACAATGAATGAAGATGGAGACCCAAAGGGAGGACTCACCGTGAAATGGCCCAATGACATCTACGTGGACGACCAGAAAATTGCCGGCATTCTCATCGAGAACGGCATACATGGGCATCACATCGAACACAGCATCATAGGCTGCGGCGTGAATGTAAACCAGAAACAATGGACAGATAATCTTCAAGGCTGGACAACGGGTATTGTTCCTGTTTCACTGGCATTATTACTGAATCACGAGATTGTACGCGACATCGTACTCGACCGCATCATGAATAGTTTTGTGAGCCACTATGAACAGCTCTTATCTGGTTGCTTCAACGTCCTACACGATGAATACCTTGCCGCTCTTTACCACCGCGAAGGCATACACAACTACATAGACCTCACCCCTTCAGCATCCTCTCATGAGCCCTTTCAAGCCTGCATCGTAGATATCGAGCCCTCAGGTCACCTTGTCCTACGTGACACTTCGGGTAATATCCGCCGTTACGCCTTTAAGGAAGTGGCTCAACTGAAATGAGGCGGATGCCGTTTGGTTCTATCGCTATGAGATGACGTTTATAGAGGTCACCGACAGCCTTTTTAAAGACCTTCTTGCTGACGCCAAAGATAGCGTAGATTTCTTCGGCAGGGCTCTTGTCACCCAAAGCGGCCATACCGCCGTTCATCTGGAGATGCTGCAAAAGGACATCACTGAAATCCACAACAGCCTTTTGCCCTTTCTTCTGAAGAGACAGATCGATTTTTCCGTCGGGACGCACCTGCTTGACATAGGCCGTAAGATGATCTCCACTATAGAGCTGCCTGAAGATTTCATCGTCGAATAGCAATCCTGCAAACCGGTTGTCCACAATAGCCTTGAAGCCGAGGTCTGTCTTCTGCCAGATCAGGATATCGACCACGTCGCCACCATGATAGGGCGGGTAGTCAGTGCTGAGATAGCGTTCTACCTTGGCCGATGCCATGATGCGATAGGTCTCGGGGTCAAGGTGTATGTGCACGAGATAACTCTTTCCCTTGACCATCTTCATCTTCTGCTCCCGGAAGGGAACGAAGAGATCCTTTGTCAGCCCCCATTCAAGGAAAGCCCCAAATTGGTTGACCCACGCCACTTGCAGCCATGCGAAATCACCGACTTGCGCAAAGGGTTTCTCGGTGGTGGCTATCAGTCGTTCCTCATGGTCGAGATAGACAAAGACCTCGATTTCATCACCTATTTCAAGACCTTCCGGTACATATTTGTTAGGCAGCAGAATGTCTTCTGGCCCCCCAGAGAGATAAAAGCCTTGTTCGGCACGGCGGAGAACAGTGAGGGTATTGGTGCGACCAAGCTGGAGACGAGGAGTAGTAGATATTTGATTGGTTGAATCTTGTATCATAATAAGAAGTCTTTTTATTAGAACTAACCACGCGTATGGCCTGTCACGCTAAAAAAGTGTCTGGACGTTGAGGCATCGTCGGTATATGCTCGCCTTCCTCACAGGGAGGAGTGGGGATAAAGGGCTTGACCGGTGAATTGTCAAAGGGAAGAATGCGCCCATCTTTCAAGTGGATAGTGCGGTCAGTGGTGCGAGCCAATTCCTCATCGTGAGTGACGATGACGAAGGTCTGTCCCATTTGGTCGCGGAGATCAAAAAAGAGACGATGGAGTTCGTCTTTGTTGGCAGAGTCGAGACTGCCACTGGGCTCGTCTGCCATGACCACAGCAGGCTGATTGACGAGAGCCCTTGCAACGGCGACACGTTGTTTCTCACCTCCAGACAACTCTGCCGGCTTATGGGTAGCACGCTCACTCAGGCCCATAAATGCCAACAGTTCCTCCGCACGCTGCCGTGCATCACGTCGGTTTGTGCCACCGATGAGAGCAGGAATCATCACATTCTCCAAGGCTGTAAATTCTGGCAGTAGCTGATGAAACTGGAAGACAAAACCTATCTGACGGTTGCGGAAACGTGCCAATGCCTTCTGTCCGAGACGGCTGACATCGGTGCCGTTGATGACGACGCTGCCGCTGTCGGCACGATCCAGCGTACCCATGATTTGCAGCAAAGTTGTCTTTCCGGCACCACTGGGACCGACAATGCTGACAACTTCTCCCTTGGCAATATCCAAATCAATGCCTTTCAGCACTTGAAGGGAACCGAAGGACTTCGTAATGCCAGAGAGATGGATGAAAGACCCACCTTCATCCCCGCCTGCCGAGGAAAGAAGAGACTGGTGCATTGTTTCGTTATTGGTCATATTCATTTGGTTCTGTTATTTATCTTCCTATTTCCTCAACTTATTCAACCATTGTTCAAAGAGCAACTGGCGTTGGGTGACACTTTGGCCGTTGGGCGCAAAAATGGAGAGAGACTCCTGCGGATCGCCGTATTGGTCGGGATAGAGGAGAATGACATTCGTATGAGCAAAACTGCGGGCAATGAGCGACGGGAGGGTATTGAAGGCTGCCGTATGGGAGATGAAACCCGCTCGGGAGGAAACGATCGTCAGCAAATGGTCGCGATTGACCTCTTCGGACAAGCGCAGAAGCATGGCACCAAAGCCCTTCTCCAGTTCCAGCTCATGGCGAACGGTCGGATGCACTTCCTGCAAATACTCCTTGATGTAATAACCCGTGTTGCCACAGGTGTGGAAACGCATGAGCTGTCCCGTATGCTCACCGATACGGCACAGATGTTCCAACCATTTATAAAAGCCCACCTCGTACTCTGCCATCGGTGGCACAGCCACTACGATGCGACGCAAGGTGCCCGGTGGCACCTGCAAACGCACCACCAGCACCTCTCTGTGGGAGCTGGACAGGACATCCTGCGTAACAAATCCCAACTTGCCGGCAGGCTTACCATCTGGCGTCTCATGCAAACCCAGAATGACCTCACCCGCGTCAACCTCGCGCATCGTGTGAACGATGGCGCTTGCTACGTTGGAACTGACACGACTCATGGTGGACATGGTCACATCCGCCGCAGCAGCAATGTCGCGGGCACGTGCCAGATTCTGCTGGCCATTGATGCGCAGGACATCGTCAGGATCATCATCCATTGACACCGCCAGTCCCATAAGGCTATCGGGTATATGCGGATTGCGAATCATCATCGAGAGCTGGGTTAAGGCATCTACCGTCTGAGGATAGGCATAGGCCGTGAGGCACTTGCCGTGGTAGGAACCTCGGTTACGCTCGGTTTCATTCGTCTGCAAAGCTAAAGTACGCGCCGCGTTTCCCGTTGCCAGTGAACTAATGATGCACGAGACGAGGATAAGCAGGACGGTGGCGTTCAGCATTTGGGAATCCATGAGGTTCACGTCGGGCTGGGTGCCAATCATCACGATGGCCAACGCACCTGCTGCATGGGAGTTGGTGAGACCGAACATCATCTCCCGATCTACGGCCTTGACGCCCGTCAACAACTGCATACACCATGCCGCCAGCCACTTACTGGCAATGGCAGCCACCACAACAACGCCTCCCACCCACAATGTCTGCCAACTGCCGAAAAGCATCTGAACGTCGATGAGCATTCCCACACCTATCAGGAAATATGGGACGAAGATGGCGTTGCCGACAAATTCGATGCGCCCCATGAGAGGACCACCGTGGGGGATGATACGGTTAAGCACCAGACCTGCGAGAAAAGCACCAAGCAGACCCTCAAGACCAGCCCTCGTAGCCAGAAAGGCACTGATGAAAACTAACGAAAGGACAAAGATGTACTGCGTCACCGCATCTTCATTGCGGCGCAGGAACCAACGGCCTACCTTCGGGAACACGTATGCCACACCTATTATATATAAGGTAATGCCCAGCAAGAAACGCAACCAGTACCAACCATCACCACCGCCCCGCTGTTGTTGCACCACAACGGCCAGCAACAACAAGGCTCCAAAGGAAGCCATCGCCGTGGCAATGATGGCATGAACCACGCTCGGATGTTTGCCTAAACCATAGCGACCCACGATAGGATAAGTGACCAACGTATGCGAAGCCAGCAGGCTGCTCATCAACGCCGAAGAGGCAATACTCATGTCCAGTACCCACCGACCCACGACGAAGCCGACCACCAGCGGCACGGAAAACGTCAACAGGCCGAACCACGCCCCATGACGACCGTGGCGGCGGAAACTGCCCATGTCCATTTCCAAACCGGCCAGGAACATGATATAGTAGATGCCCACCTGTCCGAACATCTCGAACGAAGTGTCACGCGCAATCAGGTTCAAGCCATGCTGCCCCACCAACAAACCAGCCAGAATGAGGCCGATGATGTGAGGAATCCTCAGCCGCCGCAACACGATGGGAGCCAAGAGGATAATCAGCAACATGACGAGGAAGATCCACGTCGGATAGGTAATGAATGGAGCCATTGCGGCGCAAAGATAGTGAAAAGTTAGCAACCGTAAATTGAAATCCACGAGTTTATTTCTGTGAGCGGCCTATTTTGGCCGAATCTGGCCTTAACAACACCTGAATACAGGCTTGTTATCGGCTTCTTTCGTTATTTGAAGAGAATTTAGTGGTACATCTGAAAGGAAAGCCCTATCTTTGCGCACAAATAACAACCCTACTCACTATGAAACATCTCTGCACCCTTCTTGTGCTCACTTTCTGCTTGAGCATCACGTGTCTGGCACAACGTCCCAAGAGCAGCGTGCCATTGGCTGACCCTTACATCCTACTTGACGGTGACACCTATTATGCCTACGGCACCCATGCCGACGACGGCATTGCCTACTACACCTCCAACGACCTTCAAGTGTGGTCATCTCAAGGGTTGGCTCTCCACAAGTCTAACACAACGGAAGACCAGCGCTTTTGGGCACCGGAAGTCTATAAAATGGGCAACCGCTACATCATGTACTATTCGGCCAACGAACACTTGTTCGCAGCTACTGCCGACTCCCCTCAAGGGCCGTTTAAGCAAGTGGGAGGTTACATGCTCCAGACGCTCATCGGCGACGAGAAATGCATAGATTCCAGCGTGTTCATCGACGATGACGGACGCATCTATCTCTTTTTTGTCCGCTTCACAGACGGCAACTGCATCTGGATGTGTGAGCTACAATCCGACGGCATCACTCCCGTCGAAGGCAGCCTGCGTCACTGCATCAGTGTGTCGGCTGCATGGGAGCAGAAGATGGCTCGCGTCTGTGAAGGACCTTTCGTCATCAAACGCAACAACATCTACTACCTCACCTACTCAGCCAACCACTACCAGAGTCCCGACTATGGAGTCGGCTATGCACAGACCCGCTCTCTCACGGGCACCTGGAAGAAGTATAGCGGCAACCCCATCCTCCAACGCCGAGACAATCTCATCGGCACTGGCCATCACTCGCTATTCACTGACAAGGAAGGTCAACTGCGAATAGTCTTCCACGCACATGATACCGAGACCAACATCCATCCCCGACGAATGTACATCGGTACGGTGGCATTCAACAACAATGCCATGAGCATCACCGACGCCACCATCATCCGCCCATGCTCTGACCAACTTTATCTAAAAGGAAATATCGCTCCTTCCAACACACTTCTCACCTACATGGGCAACGGACGGTTTGAAAAGGACGTGAAACTGAACGACAGCGGTGTCTTCCTGTTCACAGACAAAAACATCTACTTTGCATACGACAACAATGAGGAACTGGCTTTTTTTAAGGATGTACACATCAACGGCGGCACCTACCACTTCACGGTGGATGTGAACGAGGGCACATGGAAGGTTGATGCTCCCATTGACGAGTTCAAGATTTCAGCTTTCGGCTCATCGGTGTGCAACGGGCAAGGAGCTGACAACTTCAGGGGCTATGCATACCTCTATGGCCAGCAATTGAAGAAACGCTACGACAATCAGCTGTCCGACCATCCCTTCCATGTCTCGGGCATTGCCATCGGCGGTAACACCACCCAAAGCCTGCTCAACCGCTTCGAGGACATGACACGTGACTTCTCGCGCTACGTCATTATCGGGCTTTCGCTCGGTAACGAAGGTATTCACGAGGCAACCGACAAACAAGCCACGATGAAACAGTTCGCCACCAACATGCAGACGCTCATCAGCCGCATCCGCCAGCAAGGAAAGGTTCCCGTTGTCATGAACAACTACACACGCGGAGATTTCACGTTGGATGACTATGCGGCCATCAAGCAAGTCAACTTGCAAATCCACCAATGGGATGTGGCATCGGTGAACACACTCGGAGCCATTGACAACGGAGCCGGACAGTGGGCCGCAGGCTACATCCAGGACAATGGCCACCCCAACACCGCAGGACACCGAGAGTTCCTCTATGCCATCCCGCCATCGCTCTTCGATGCCCTCGCAAGCGGTAAAGCTCAACCCGTACGCGATCTGTCACAGTCGATGATGCTGAGCCAAAAGGCAAGTATACGATTCACAGGAGAAGAAACCGTGCACCCCTTTACGGTCAGCCTCCGCTTCAAAGGGCGTGACGCAGGACAACTTTTCAGCTACAACACAACGGCCTCCCGCGTCGGCTCTGTCTCCGTGGACGACGAAGGACATATCATCTACAGCGCGAATGGCAAGGCTTTGATACAGGGTCAGGAAAGTGTATTGGATGACAACTGGCACACCGTCACGCTAACACACTACTATGCACTGGGTCGTTCTTTCCTCTATGTAGATGGACAAGGACAAGGTTACGCACGCGAGCGCATCAATGCAGCAGCTGGCTTCATCGTGGGTGACACAACCTCCACAGCTCGACGCCAAGTCAGCGAATTATTCTTCTGGCGTGCAGCCCTCTCACCAGAAGAAGTACAGGCCGTCTCCGATGGCAAAATGCTCAAATCCAGCCTCGAACTTTATGTACCCCTCGCCTCCCCAGCCTCGTTGGAGAACAAAGCAATGAGTCTCAACCAAGTGCAGTATGTCAGCGGCTCTACGACCGACCTCCAGTCATTGCGCGTAGAGGAAACCTCACCCTGCAATACACCCCTTTACAACCTATTGGGGCAACGCATCAACCACCCCGCACACGGACTTTTCGTCAACCATCAACGCAAAATCATGCTTCGATAAACAATCAACAGACACACGCCTTTCGCCTTCATAAAGAACGCACGATGGCTGCAGTGAATTATACAATGAGAGCCGACTGCTTACAAACGCATTCCCAAGCACATGTAAACGATCTCGAAGAAAGCCTTCACGCCTATACGTTCTGAGGTAACTCAATATATATATGTACAATCAAGTACGTAGGCAAGTATTGACAGTAAAGATTTATTTCATTTGATTCATCGGACTGAATTATCTTTTTCGTCTCACTTACCCAGCCATTCGCATTATTCCATGACCATCGAATAATCATTCCATCATGACGGAATAATCTTTCCATCATGATGGAACAATCTATTCACTTAGGTCTATTCTCATGAAAAGCAATGTCTTTTTTGTTGTAGAACCCACTTTCATCTGCAACCAGCTTAACAAAGAAGCGAATAACAGCCAATTGACTGAGTTTTCACCACACATCCACGCCATGAAACGAACAAATTACCCAATGACGATAGCAATTCGTTCGTTGAAACGAACAAATTGCCTTCTGTTCAATTTACGATGGCATCGGATTTCCCCTTTTCGGCATTCATGAACATTGGGTTTAGTCACCACTATGCAATTCTCAGTAAGGTAAAAGATGTGGAACAGCGAAAGTTCTATATCCAATTCGCTGCAGACACGAAGGTTAAGGTTGAAGATTTGGAAAAACTGATAGAGGACGATTTGTACAGCCATCAAGGTAATCTGCCAAATAATTTTAAGCGTACCATCCCCGACCAATTGCAAGCCTATCGCGCCATCACAATGTTTAAGGATGAATATTTGCTGGACTACATCAATACGGAAGAATTGTTTGTCCGTGACAAAGACCGCGATGAACGGGTCATAGAGCAAAGCATTATCAATAACGTGAAGAACTTCATCATGACTTTTGGACGAGACTTCACGTTTGTCGGCAATCAATATCATTTGGAGAAGTTCGGCGTTGAACAGTTCCTTGATTTATTGTTCTTCAACAGCCCACTACTATCCCACACAGAAAGTCCTCACCGCCCGCCAGGTGCAGCTCATCTTCGACTACCTCGGCGAACCCTGAAAAAGAAAATACAGATGATACAGATGATACAGACATTTTCAGGAGTTGCATCACCTTGCCGTGTGCTGTGTCAATGAAAAATAATAGTTCCTGCGCCCGCGCGCGTGAGGAGAAAACATCCGTATCATCTGTATATCTGTATTAGGTGGGTTCTATCAATTGGCTTTGAATTGTTCTTAGGCTATTTACGAACAGATTTACTTCCTTGCCCTCAGAAACGTAGTTGGCCGAGCGCTTGCGACACTTCTTCAAGCGGAGCAAGTCTGAAGAACGGTTCAACTTTTGGAGCAGCGAGAGCCATGAAAACTGCTTTCAAATGGCCGAGTCGTGACAAAAGTCAGATTGGAGGCAAAGGATGCCAATAAGAGACAAGAGCATACAAAGATGATTCATAGAGAATTTGATATTTAATAGAACACCTCTTTACTATTCGCTGTTCAGCAGAATGACTTGTGCGGCTTTGTAATTCATGCCGTTCATCGACACTCCGGGGCGCGGATCCCAGTTGGTAGGGTCACAGATATGGTAAATCTCCCCATCATAGCTGAATGCATCACTATTCCCCATGGAAGGCGTCTGGTTGAAATGCACGGCAGCGGCAAGGTGACCGCCCGCAGACTCGGGAGCCTTGTAATATACCAATAGAACTTTTAACCCTATCAGGTCACGTACCAAACGAGAAAAGAGAATCGCATGGTCTTCACAGTCTGAATAAGGATAGTACAGCGTCTCCTCTGGGAAGAAAGCACGGTCTCCGCCCCAGCATACATCATCGTAGCGATAGACTAAACTCTGCCAAGGATTAACACCATAAGTGGTGTCGCGTGGTTGGATGAGGCTCAACAGGCGGCATACCTGTTCATCTTCCGGAAGGTCTTTCAGTTGGTCCTGCAATGCAGGATAGATTTGTTTCTTGACCTCTTCATTCATGGGCGTGTCGGCGTAGATGGCCCACCGCGTCAGCACATCCTCCCCCAACTGCGAGTTGGGATAGTCGTTATAGTAACGGATAAGGTTCTCGTTCACCTTCACTTCCATTTTAATGTTCGGATATTTGTCAGACTGGATGGTTCTCGGTTTCGAGGATGTGTCTTCCAGCTTCAAAGGCTCCTTCATCCATAGTGACAAAGGCTGTTCCTGTGCATTGATGGCCTTGTCACAGACATGGATGGTGCTCATTGTTTGGGAGGGTTGCAGGGAATAGAAGTTTTGGTTATCTATGGGCCAATAGGGCTTCCTATAGATTTGATGATGCGTGGTGAAGAGCATCAGCAACTTGTCACCATCGTTGCCTAAGCGGATACGATAACCAGACTGGCAATAGATGTAGGCAGTGAGGAAAATGCTCTCATTGGAATCCTTACCAAAAGCCTCCTCTGCCATCGTCTTAATCATTTGCAGGTAAGCCCAGTCGCCCAAGTGGTATTCCCTTTTCAAGGACAGACAATCCTGGATAAGGCTCACATAGCGCGTTTCCGAGCACAACGTCCAAGCCTTGGATACGGCTCCTGACGCGGCTTTTGGCAAGTGCAACTCGTCCCGAAGTTTTCCAATATCCACCTGCATCTCAGTGCCGTAGAAATCAAAAGGCATCAGGAACACGCCCGTTTCTTCTATCAGCGGTTGTTCTGGCACATCCTCCTGCACCATTTCTTGTATCCCTTCCCGATAATCTTGCTCATCAACCTGTTGTTTGCGACGTGTCCATTTAGATGAACGTTCCTTCACCATCGGTTTAGGTGGCTGTAACCGCTTGAAGAAGTCCCGAACAGACGAGACCACCCCACGCACATTAAACGCTGTTTCCTCTGCGTTCGCGGTTTGTTGTTTGGCCTCCATCTGCTTTGGATGTCGCATCTGTTCCAATACTTCCTCGGGCAGACGCATCTCCTCCTTAGGAGGTTCCAGACCCTTCTTACCTTCGAAACGGCTCCACGACTTAGCCAGGAACTTTGCATATGCTGCATTGCAACTGTCACGGAAGCGCTCGTATTCATCAATCTTCAATTGCCTACGTCGGTCATAGGCCGCCCTGATGCTATCCCTGACCCTGTCGTATGCACTTTTCTGTTGTGCATAGACAGGGCAGGTAAATAGAATAAGGAACAATCCAAAACAAATGTTCTTCATTGTTGCAACACCAATCAATTCATGCCAGGCACACTGACTGCATCCATCAGAGGCTCCAGCATTTCCTGCTTGAACTTTCTTTCAATGTATGTGGCTCTCATCGCCTCCTTGAGGGCATTCAGTGCATTCCGCTCATCTAGCAGGAAGAACGTCTGCATCTCATAGTAGCCAGGACTAGTCTTGCTGGCTCTGATGACACTGAAACACTCTTTCAGCTGTCCGCCGATTTGCTTGCTGACATTGCTGGTGAAGGTTTGGCGGAAGTCATCCAACTCTTCCTTGGAAATACTGGATAGGGCATTCTTGGCCTTTACTTCCACTTGGCTGCAGGTATTCTGAGAATAAGTGCGCGCAGCATCCATGATGGCCTTCTGATGCAGAATGGTCTTGTTCTCGCTCTCGGCACCCAGTCCCGTCACTTCCTTGATATTGCTACCAGGGGCATAAAGCTCCTTGTAGTAGTTGTAAAGCACCATGTCCATCGTCTGGGCCGTGCCATACAGTTCCCACTTCTGTTTCTTGAAATCCTTCTTTTTTGCCTTCACGGCTTTCTTGATCTGTTTCTCTGTTGGGTCTCCTGCTTGCATGGAAACCGATGTTGTCAGCATTGCTAACAAAAGAATGATAATCTTTTTCATAGTTTTTTTTGTGTTAATGATATGATTGACTGAAAATGATTTTACATCATGTACATATAATTCTATTACCTTCTGAAGACGAAATGTAAGAAAAACAGGCAACCGTTATACTCAAAAAACGAGCCATGACAAGTTGTTCAATATTCTCATATCCTTGAAATTATATAATTCACTCTTCTGTGACAGGACGAACACTCAGCCCGTCACAGCGGTCTTCGATACTCGTGAAATGGTCGCTGGCAGTGAAGTTGCTGCCGCCATATATGACGAGGGTCAAACCATTGGAGGCATGTGACGAATCGAGCGATGACGACCAATAGTAGCCATATTGGCCTTCGTACTTGAGTTCCCAACAATACCTATACCCCGCAGCAGGGAGGAAGAGGGTATTCCCGTTGGAAGCTGTCACCTTGTAGCCTTTAACGCGGTTGATGGTTGTCCATGTCCATGTGCACTTACTATTTAAAGCGTGAAGTTCGTCAATGGTCGGCATACGCCACAAGCCACCCCAGTTAGCACGAGCAGCATCGTCAGAAAGCTCGAGTTGGGTCTTGTTATCAACTGTGCCGTAATATGAGTCATTACAATACTTATTCACATATACTAAACCGCTAACACTCCACTTGTAGGAGCCCGTGTCGTAATATGATTTAGTATATGTCTCGCCCCAAGCATAATAATTACCATACTCTATAGGCGAAGACGCCCCCACGTTACAGCATGCCCACTTTCCAGCATCGCCCATGTCTATCACATGGGGATGATTGCTCTCGGGGCATAATTCATCTAATGCTGGATTGCGTTCCTGTGTTACAGATACTGTTTGTGTCAAGGTTTCTCCCTTGAATGTGATTATACCAGAACGAGATGAAGACTCTGTATTCTCTGTGACTGTAACCGCTACCCTCCTTTTGTCTGTCGAAACGGTGGCATCAATCCATAAAGCAGAGGTGGTGATAGTATAGTCTTGGTCTGTTTCTATGATAAGTAATTCAGAAGACTCTTTGTATGAAAAAGACAATGATGATGGTATAACATTAAGATAAGCGCCTGTGACAGGACGAATACTTTCACCGAAGCAACGTTGGTCGTAATTCGTTTCAAGACTGTTTTCTCCATAGAAATCGAGATTCTGGGCGCGGTTGCCGAACGACGTGTTGAGCGATGACGACCAATAGCGACCGTTGATGCCACCGCTGAAGTCTGAACCCGTGCGATACCCCGCAGCAGGGAGGAAGATGCTATTGCCATTCGTGGCGGTCACCTGATAACCTTCGATGTTGTTGATGGTTGTCCATGTCCATGTGCACTTGTTGATCAAGGATGAAAGTTCGTCAATGGTCGGCATACGCCACAAGCCACCCCAGTTAGCACGAGCAGCATCGTCAGAAAGCTCGAGTTGGGTCTTGTTATCAACGGTGCCGTAGGAAGAACCACTACAATACTTGGTCATTTTAAATGCATTGTCATCATTGCACCATTTGTAGGTATCCCAGCTATAAGTCATCTTAGGATTTCTTTCCCCCCATGCGAAGTAATCACCATAGTCTTCAGGCGATGAGGCACCAACATTACAGCAAGCCCACTTCCCTGCATCACCCATATCTATAATATGAGGATGTAAAAAAGGATAAGGACAAGAAAACTTTAACAATGACCATCCATTGCGCGATTGAGGGGTCGGAACAGTGATATAACCGCTTTTACCTAACGTTAATACCATTTCATCAAATAACCTGCTAAAGGCATCTTTCTCGCCTTCCTTATATACAATAACCTCACGTACGAGACAATCAGCAAACATGACATAGATGTATGGTGTGTAGCCATTATCTTGCACTGTGAGAGTTAAATAACCATTTTGTGTGGAGAGCGTGTTTGTCGATATATCATAATCACTATACCATTTCAATCCAGATAATGCAAACGTATATCCAACCTCTCCTTTGAAACGTATTCTTCCTGTTAACGGTTTGAGCGTCGTTTTTAAAGTCACCATGCCATTCTGATAATAGTAGGTTGCTAATGTATCAGCATAGCAGACAGAGTGCTGATAAAGAGAAACAGACGTTGCCGATTGTTCAACTGAATTCTCAAAATAATAAACTTCACAGGATGTTGTATCTCCACGTGTGAGATTACCATAATAATTTACCTCCCATTCGTCTGCATCCTGATCGTATGTGGCAATACCATCAACCTTTCCGTTTGATGTTTGAAATTTAAGATAAAGTTTTGCACCTTCTTCCCACTCCGAAGTTGTTGCACGGGTTTGTGCATCAAAATGTTGGATGTTCCCATCCAGGCGTAAGGCGGCGGAATAACATGTTTGGCTGTCATCAACCAATGCCAGTTCCTCATCTAATGAACAGGACACCAATAATAGCACACAAGTTGTCAAGAAAAAATAACATACTGATTTCATACTTAAAAGGCTTTAATAGTTCCAGTTATCATCTTCTCCCCATTCTTCACGCTGGATATCTCCGTCCTCAGGTTTTTCCAGAGTAGTGAAGGTTTGCTCTTCACTATAGGTGATGCCCTTCTCATTCTCTGCATAAGCTCGAACATAATATGTTGTTTCTGGTTTGAGCGATGAGGCGGTAGCCTGTAGGTTGCTGGCAGTTCCACAAGAGATAGAGGTGTTGCTAATAGTGGGATTGTGCTCAGTGGAATAGCAGAAACCTGAACGCTTGATAGTTCCATTACCCACAGACGTGACTTTTGCTGTGAAAGTAGCTTTCTTGTAGGTCACATCGGTGACAGAAACCTCAGAGATTTCGGGCAACGTAATCACTTGTGTGGTCTGAAATTGCACATCTTGTCCATAATACGTTTCACCAGTTTCTGTGACTACGTATGCACGGACATGGTAAGTTGTCTTTTCCGTGAGATTCGTGAGACGGACATTGAAGTTATCAGATTCTTCGGTACTGGCAGAATGACTATGAGCTATGGTGGGATTCACAGAAGTGTTCCAACACACCCCACGCTCTGAAATAGTATTACCTCCCAAATCGGTAATTCGTCCTCCGCAGGTGGCTTCATTATGAATGATGTTGGTCACAGAGTTGGTGGTGAGTTTGACCTCTGCCCTCTGAGTCGTAAATTGTACTACATCACCATAACTCATTCCGTACTGGTTGTGCGCGTAGGCACATACATAATAAATTGTATTTGGCTTAAGTTTAGTCAAATTGGAAGAGAAACCACCAGTCTGCTTTGTCGCGCCTAATGAAGTATGGTCATAATCTATTGTTGGTTGCTTCACTGTGGCACTCCAGACATGACCGTGCTCTGTGATGCCAGAGTCATGTCCCAAAGCAAGGATGTTGCCAGCGACAACAGCAGTAGAAGATGTAATCTGAGTAGCAGCTCCAGTTTCCACATCTGGCTTTTGGGGCGTGGCTGTGGTGGTGAAGCGTTCTTCTCTACTGCTATAGACTGTACCTTCAGCGTTAGTTGCGTAGGCACGGACATAATAGGTGGTGTTGGGCGATAGGTTCGAGACGCCATAACTGAATTGTGTCTTGGGTTCGTCTGTTTGACCCAAATCTTTGTGTTGTCCTTGTTGCAACGTAGGTTGCTGTTGCGTACTCCAGCAGAAACCGTGAGCCGTAACACGTGAACTGCCGATGCTTGTCAGGGTACCACCGAAGGTCGCTGCCACGTCGGTGATTCCGTCCACGCCGATAATGGCTACTTGCGGCAAAGAGGAGGTTGTACCGGAAACAGTTACCGTGAAACGAACGGTCTGGCTACCACCATCGTTAGATGTTACAACAAGCGTATTGGAATAAGTACCTTTGGTGAGAGACTTACGATCAACGGTGACGATGACAGAAGCCGTTTTCCCAGCCAAAATGCTACCAGAAGCGGGAGTGCAACTCAGCCATGTAACATCTTCTGTCACTTGCCACGTCATGGTTGCTTGCCCCGTATTCTTGATGTCGAAACTAAGGTTGGTATCTGTGTCACCGAAGTCCAAAGTCAATGGACTTACCTCTAACGCTGAACCTGCAGGACGGAGACTGAAGTCAAGATTGGATGTTTCATTGACCCGCACGGTCACACTTTTCTCATCGGGTTGATAGTCGGTCTTAGAGACTGATACTTTATAGGTTCCCTGTTCAATATCTATAAATTGATAATGTCCATCGGCACCCGTGATGGTGGTCTTACCAGAAGGACTAAGGGCCACGCTGACACCTTGGAGGTTAGCGTTGGAGTTGGCATCTTTGACTAATCCTGTAATGTTTCCCGTTGTGGATACTGGATTTGGTGAACAGGCGGCAAATATACACGTCAGTAAAAAGGGAAAAAGCTTTCTCAATTTCATGTTATAGAAGAATGATTATAGACTTATAGTGAATGTTGCACCCAAGTGAGTTCCTTCAGTGGTGAAAAAAGCGGTGGGGCTTATACCGAGGGTAGTGGATGGGGTTACCTTTATTCGGGTAGCACCAGGTGTGGTCGCGGCATCAATGACACTCCAGATGACAAGAGCTGCAGTAGCACCGATGGCGACGTTGCGGCCGGTTTCCCAATCGTTGGATTTTTGGCTGTAATCACGGGCAAACTTCGGTTGTTCTATGATACGGGTCTGGTAGTAGCTACGACGGTTCTCACAAAGTATGATGGCACCTGCTCCAAGGACGGCACCACCCAACATGCAGAAACCTTTTAACTTTTGGCCTTTGTACAATTGACCGGCACCAGGGATGATGGACATGATCGCCGGGGTTGCACCATAGCTTCGGGTGACCTCGAAACGGTCGAAGTTGGGGGTGCTATCACCTTTCTCTGAAACAGCAAACAGAGCATAATACAGAATCTCCTGACGACCGTCGGAATGATTGACCGTTTCCCAATAGTCATCCACCAAGGCTGCATGGAAGACGTTGGTGCTGAAATCGTTCTTGAACGTCATGCGGAAATTCTCCTGCTCACGTCGTGTTCCATCACTACTATTGCTTTCCAACTCAGTGACAGCTTCACCCGAGATTTGGTTTCGCTTGCCGATATAGTCAGCCAAAGCGTTGGTGCACTTGTTCTTCGTTTGCTGCAAGTCACTTCCGTAAGTCTTGATGACTTTGAAATAATAGGTGGAATTGCTTCTTTGGTGATTGAGAACTTCTTCGCCCTTGCTCAGCCATTGCGGCTTTGAACCTGAGCTTCCTACGGCCGAAAATGGCATTAAGAAGATGAGTGCACAGACAAGGATTCCTGCGCGGGACATGATACTTGCTTTCATCTTGATTCTGTTTCAAGATGTCTGTGCTCTCCAACAGACTTGAAAAAAGGATGTTTGTTAAGGTTGGCGTATATACAAAAGAAGCGTGAGAGTCAGTACTGCTGCTCGTCTCACGTTCAGAAGCTCTGGCATTGCTTAGTAGTCGAGACAAGCAACGCCGAAGCCCACGCCGATATGCAAACGGCACCATGTCATTCATAACAAGTGCTTGGTATTACATACCCATGGACGTCATTGTTGCTTCGTTTTTGACTACTGTTTGTGGAACTGCCAGATTCCTGAACGTCAAGAACAAAGCGTCAAGTAACGCCTTTTCCATATATAGCGACTCTCTTCCCAACCATTACACATTAACATGTTAACACGTCAACTTGTATTGCCCGCTTTGGTCGGTTTCACCATCGCTGGCTTTACCGTCCTCTGCTCGGCGCAGGCTGTCTTGGTGATAGGGCATTACAGAACACGTCTGTGACGTCAAATCAGGTCAAGACTTCAAGAGTCGTGGGCAAAGGTAGAAAAAAGTTTTCGATAGGACGTAAAGAATTAGCATAAAAAATACAGAGAAAGGGTAATTTTGATGATTCTCCCTTGCTAAAGCGCTGGTAAAATGTTATGTGTTGTAAATAAAAGGTAGAAAAATGAAAAAGGGACCAGATGTCCGTGAAACCTTTTCAGATAAGGGCCTCATCTTTCCACCCTTATACCTGCCACATTTATGCCTCACGTTCCGAATTACTTTGACTTCTCATGCAGTTTCACCCACAGGCAAACGTCTTGCTATCAGGTATCTGTACGTCAGGTCAGTGCTTTGCCGCCGACGCCCTTCAAACCCAATGTCACCATTGGCATCTTGTCGTTGGCTGTGAGCTCGCCGGTATTAGGCCGCTCTCGGGACTTGCACCCGTCAGAGTATGCCCATGTCGGACGAACGAAAAACAGGCTGCGCGGTGAATAACTTCACGGCGCAGCCTGCGTTAATGGATGTCGGGACGGTGTTCCCGAAATTGTTTAGGTTTATGCTTCAGCCTCTTCCTTAATGCGGCGTCCCATAACAAGGTATGCTGTGGGAGCGGCAATGAACATAGAAGTGATGGTTCCGATGATCACGCCCAGCATCATTGCGAAAGCGAAGCTACGGATGCTTGCACCACCGAAGGCGAAGATGAACAACAGCACGATGAGCGTCGAGACAGACGTATTGATGGTACGCGTCAGGGTGGCATTCAGCGATTGGTTGAACAATTGCTGCTTGTCGCGCTTGGGATAGAGGCCAAGGTTCTCACGGATACGGTCGAAGACAACCACCTTATCATTGATGGAGTAGCCGATACAGGTCAGCAGAGCACCGATGAACGTCTGGTCGATTTCCAACGAGAAAGGCATCCAGCCCCAGCAGGCACTGTACATACCGAGGATGAAGATGGTATCGACAGCCAGGGCGGTGATGGCACCTACGGAGAATGCTACGTTGCGGAAACGAACGAGAATGTAAACGAAGATGACGATGAGGGCGAGGATGACGCTGATAATGGCACCACGTGTGATGTTCTCTGCAATAGAAGGTCCAACCTTCTGGGAGCTGATGATGGAGCCGCCTGCACGTTCATCGCGATTGATGAAATTGTCCACGGTGAGGTCAGCGCTGAGCTGACCGCCAGCCTTCAAAACATCGAATAGCTTCTGTTCTATCTCGGAGTCAACCTCGATGCCGTCCTCGTCGATGCGATAGTTGGTGCTGATGCGGACGGTCTTGCCTTCCGTACCGAGGGCGATGACGCTGGTGTTCGACTCTGGGAAAGCTTCGGCGAACAACGGACGGATGCTTTCGGGTGAGACTTCTTTCTCGAAGAGAACCACGAAGTTGCGACCGCCTGTGAAGTCAATGGAGCGGGAGAAGCCGCGTCCGAACCAGAAGCCTACGGCCAGTACGACGATGACGCCGAAGATGATGAAGGAGCGCTTGTAGGCAGCCATGAAGTTGAAGCTGGTATTCTGGAGGAACTTACGGCTCAAGCTCGTGGTGAACGTGAGGTCAAGCCACTTGTCCTTGGACATCAAAGTGTCAAAGACTACACGCGTGAGATAAACAGCGGTAAAGAATGAGATGATGATACCGATGATGTAGGTCGTAGCGAAGCCACGGATGGGACCAGTACCAAAGTAGTAGAGGATGATACCTGTGAGGACACTGGTGACGTTGGAGTCGATGATAGCGCTGAAAGCATTCTTGTAACCAGCCTGCATGGCCTGACGAACAGCCTTTCCTGCACGCATCTCTTCCTTCGTGCGCTCGAAGATCAGCACGTTGGCATCGACAGCCATACCCAAGGTCAGCACCATACCTGCGATACCACTCATGGTCAGAGCGGCCTGGAAGCTGGTAAGGATTCCGAGGGTGAAGAAGAGGTTGAACAGCAGGGCGCAGTTGGCAACCATGCCAGGACGGAAGCCGTACATGGCGACCATGTAGAGCATCAATGCGATGAAGGCGAGGATGATGGAGATGAAGCCCTGACGGATTGATTCCTGACCGAGGGTAGGACCTACGATTTCCTCGCTGACAATGTTGGCAGGAGCCGGCATCTTACCAGACTTCAGCACGTTGGCTAAGTCGCGGGTATCCTCAGCAGTGAAGTTACCTGTGATCTGGGAGTTGCCACCAGTGATTTCGTTCTGCACGTTCGGCGCGCTATAAACAAGGTTGTCAAGCACGATGGCCACGGGACGGTGAACATTGGCCTTGGTCAAAGCTGCCCAACGACGGGCACCTTCGACGTTCATCTGCATGGAAACGCAGGGGCGGCTATTCTGGTCGTACTCGTCCTTGGCATCCGTGACGACATCACCTTCAAGCGGAGCACGTCCGTTGCGCTCAGTCACCTTGATGGCATAAAGTTCGAAGACCTCTTCGTTCTTATCAATGCCTTTGACACCCCAAAGAAGTTTCATGTCATCAGGCAGGACGCTCTTGGCTTCAGGTGTCTGCAAGAGTTCGTCGATGGCAGCCATGTCACGTTTGTTGGCATAACCGACCACAGCACCATAGTTTTGGTTGATGACCTGCAGGCGTGCCAACAGGGGATGTGCCTTCAAAGCCTGCTCGTCGGTAACCGCAGCCTTCTCAGGCTTGTTGCTTTCACCCTTGGCAATGGCAGCAAGCGCGTCGTCAGCAGAGGGAGCGGCAACACTGTCTGTAGCCACTGGAGCTTCTTCGGATGCAGCAGGTTCCTCTGCCTCTTCCGCATTTTCCACACCTGCGGCAGCCAACTTGCTGTCGAGGGAGATGAGGAAAGGAGCAGCCTCGGTGGTGGTATAGGTCTCCCAGAACTCCAGATTGGCAGAACCTTGGAGGAGCTTACGGACACGTTCGGGTTCCTTGATGCCGGGGAGCTCGACCATGATGCGTCCTTCCTGTCCTTCCAGTGCCTGGATGTTAGGTTGAACGACACCGAAACGGTCGATACGTGTACGAATGACATTGAAGGAGTTGTCGATGGCAGCTTTCACTTCGTCACGGAGAACGCGTTCCACCTCGCTGTCGGTGCTCTTCGTATTGACTTTTCCACGGAGTTGCTGGGTGGCGAAGAGTTCACAGAGTGAGCTGTTCGGAGCCAGCGCCTTATAGTCTTTGATAAACAGGGTAATGAAATCTCCCTGCCCCTCCTTGACCTGCTGAGTGGCTTGTGCAACAGCCTGATTGAAATTGGCATCCTCCTTGTGGTCGGCAAGTGCCTTGACGACCTCGGGCACGGACACTTCGAGGATGACGTTCATACCACCCTTGAGGTCGAGGCCCAAACCGATACCCATCTCGCGGCATTCCTTGAGGGACCAAACGCCCAAGTAAACTGGCTCATTGAGCAATGAGTCGAGATAGTGCTGTCCAGCTGCTTCGCCCTCGATGGCTGCAATCTTTTCGGCCTTGCTTTCATAGTGATTGGTCACGAATGAGAAGCTCAGATAGAAGATGCATACAAGGGCAAGCAGAACAGCGAAAACTTTAACGAAACCTTTGTTTTGCATTTTGTTTTTTTGTTATTGATAATTATTATTTTTTGACAAATGAAGCCATTAAGCGCGCAAAGGTACGGTTTTTTTTGCATACAGACCTCCTTTGTGGAACATTTTTTTGTTTCTTGTGTGCTTTTTGGCCTGTTTTGAGCTATTTTCTTGCCAAATGGGTCATGATTGGGAAGTGATCGGAGGCAGAAACTGTACGATTGACCGTTGTGTGATAACTATACCAATGCTCGGGTGTGAAGAGGATGTGGTCGATGCGTATGGGGAAGCCCCGTTCATGGAAAGTGAAGCCCCATCCTGTGCCACTCTCTCTGTAGGCACTCTGCAAATTCTTCGTGAGTTCCCTGAGCGTATAAGACACGGGAGTGTCGTTGAAGTCGCCGCAAAGGATCAGAGGTCGTGGCAGCCAGTCGTTGATGATCCGCTGCAAGGTGTCCACCTGTTGCGCTCTCACGGGAGCCGCTTCGGCCAACATCCGAACGAGGGGACTGAGTTTCTGGCGCAGGGTGTCGCGCATATTGCTTTCATAAACGTTCTTCACGTCTGACCCTATGACGTCGCGATAGTTTTCCTTCACCGATTTTGTGAGGCGATTACTCTTCAGATGGCTGTTGATGAGTAGGATTGTATCTTGACTATCAAGCAGCCACGCACAGAAGCCCATCTCCTGGCTCCCGGGGAAGTCTATCTTCTCGGCTTTCAATATGGACAGGCGTGTATAGAGAGCAAGGCTCTTTTGTGTATGGCGTTTGTAGCCACGTTTCTCCATGCGTGAGTTGACGTCAGATAGCTTGACGGTTCCTCCCCATGACTCTTGCAAGCAAATAATGTCGGCGTCGGAAGTGGTGATAAAATCAATAAGGGCCTGGCTCCCTTCCTTACCCATTTCATTATTATCGCCGAAGGACAACGTGTTATAAGAGAGGACCTTCAGCGTTTTTGTGCTGGCCGTGTCTGGCACATGCTGCATGAAACCAGGGTTAATAGGGCAATAGTCTCGGATGAAGCTGTAGCACACCAACGTACCGACCAAGGGCAGCCAGACGCGTTTCACCTTGAAGATGAGCCAGAAGACGACAAACGCCACATTCATGAGCAAGAAAGCGGGAAAAAGCAAGGTCAGCAGGCTGAGCTTTGGGAAGGAAGCCGGGTTGAGATAGGTCACAAGACAACAGAACCACAGGAGCAGGATGGTGGCGATGTTAGCTCCCGTGAACAATTGTACGGCGATGGTCTTGAGGATTTTCACAGCAAACTGTATGAATGTGCAACCGTTTAGCGTCCGCTGGCTTCAAAAAGCTTGCGTTTCTCTTCTGCGCTGAGGCTCTCATAGCCGCCCTGTTTGACTTTATCCAATATGCGGTCAATCTCCTCCTCACGTTGCTTGCGCTGGAGGTTCCACTGCATGTCATCTGCATGTTTGGCGCCGCCGGCATGGACTTCCACCTTGGGTTTCCGTGGCTTCTGCATCTTCGAGCAGAAGTTCTTCCACCATTGACGGAAGCGGACAGCCATCGAAGGTTTCTGCGATGTCGTGTTCGTGACATCCTCATAGCGGGTATAATAGTTATCATAGCCGCCGAAGCCGCCATAGCCATTACCTCCGCCGCCACCAAAGAAGCGGCCGCTGCCCCCACCGGGATGCTTGCGCCAGTACATGATCAGCGCAAAGCCGAAGAGCATACCGCCGAGGTGAGCCATGTGTGCAATGCCGTCGCCCGGATTGCTAAGAGCGCTCATCAGCTCGATAACAGCATAGCCGATGACGAACCACTTGGCTTTGATGGGAAATGGGATGGGAATGATGAACATGCGTTCCTCCGGGAATGTCATGCCGAAACTCAGAAGCACGCCATAGACAGCGCCAGAAGCGCCCACGGTCGTCCAGCGGTTCAAATAGGTTTCCATCGGTACCACCATGCCGTTGCCGATGTTGACGTTGTCATAAGCCGACAAGCCTTCGTAGATATAATGGATATACTGAACACCTTCTTGAATGAGTCCGGCACCGAGTCCGCAAACGATGTAATAGAACAAGAAGCGCTGCGACCCCATTACTTGCTCCATGATGCGCCCGAACATCCACACGGCAAACATGTTGAAGAAGATATGTTCCCAACCACCATGCACGAACATATAGGTGAACAACTGATGGAGACGAAAGTCTGAAGCCATGAAATAGTGGAGACCCAGCAAATCTTCGAAATCAATGCCATAACGTTCGGCTACGTATTTAGCCAGGAACATCAGCAGGTTGATGATGATGAGGTTTTTTGTAACGGGGGGCATATTAAAATTCATACGAAAGAGTCCTTTTCTTTGATTGAGCGCGCAAAAGTAGGCATTTTCGCTGGCAAAAACGGCTAAAATCCATTAAAATTACGTCAAAGCGTGTGATTTTTTTCTAAAAACTTTGAGCGAACTATAAGATTGGCTATATTTGTCGCACGAATTGACATGATTCACGTGTTTTTAAGACAAAAGACAACCCGTTTTTTCACCTTTTTAAATTTAGTTTTTATGAACAAAACAGAATTGACAAAAGCTATTGCCGCCAAGGCTGGCCTGACCCAAGTAGATGCCAAGAAGGCTCTTGACGCAACGATTGACGCTATCACCGCTGCCCTCAAGGCAGGTGACAAAGTCGCTCTCATCGGTTTCGGCACGTTTGCTGTTGCAGAACGTCCCGCTCGTCAGGGCATCAACCCCCAGACGAAGCAGGTCATCGAGATTGCCGCTAAGAAGCAGGCCAAGTTCAAGGCTGGTGCCGAGCTCGACGCTGCCATCAACTAAGCTAAACCTACAGACCTACAGCGAAAGGCGTGCCGACAAGGTGCGCCTTTTGCTTTTGCATAGATGCCGGAACGTGTACACCTGAAGCCCGACACGTGTACACCTTATGAGGGGAACGTGAACACCTTTTTGAGGGAACGTGAACACCTTCGAGGCATGAAATATAGACAACAGGCTGCTAAAATTCGTCAATCTGAGCCAAAAGTCATAAATAATGCTTACCTTTGCAGCCGATAAGAAACCACATATATATTAATAAGGTATGCAAATCGAACAGAAAATCACGCAGGCAGTCGTGGCTGCCGTCAAGGATTTATATGGTCAGGACGTGCCTGATGCACTCGTGCAACTCGGCGCAACGAAGAAAGAGTTCGAAGGCCACCTCACGCTGGTCGTCTTCCCCCTCTTGAAGATGAGCCGCAAACGTCCGGAGGACACCGCACAGGACATCGGACAATATCTGGTTGCCCAACTGCCAGACGTGGTGGCACGTTTCAACGTCATCAAGGGTTTCCTCAACCTCGTCGTCGCCGACGCTTGCTGGATCAACCTCTTAGACGAAATCCGGCATGACGAGAACTATGGCCTCACGCCCGTGACCGACAATTCGCCGCTCGTGATGATTGAATATTCGTCGCCCAACACGAACAAACCGCTGCACCTCGGGCACGTACGCAACAACCTCCTCGGATGGGCGTTGGCACAGGTGATGGCGGCCAACGGAAACCGCGTCGTCAAAACTAACATCGTCAACGACCGCGGCATCCACATCTGTAAGTCAATGCTGGCGTGGTCCAAGTGGGGACATGGCGAGACACCCGCCAATTCAGGAAAGAAGGGCGACCACTTGGTAGGCGACTATTATGTGGCCTTCGACAAGCACTACCGCGCCGAGGTCAAGGAATTGGCAGATAAGTTCATGTCTGAAGGCATGGACGCAGAAGCCGCCAAGGAACGTGCCGAAAAGGAAAGCCCGCTCATGCAGGAGGCACGTGCCATGCTGGTGAAGTGGGAACAGAACGACCCTGAAGTGCGTGCCTTGTGGAGACAGATGAACGAATGGGTTTATGCTGGCTTCGACGAGACCTACAAGGCCCTCGGCGTGGGCTTCGACAAAATCTACTACGAGAGCCAGACCTATCTGGAAGGTAAGGAGAAGGTGATGGAAGGCCTTGACAAAGGCTTCTTCTATCGCCGTCCGGACGGCTCCGTTTGGGCAGACCTCACAGGCGAGGGGCTGGACGAGAAACTGTTGTTGCGTGCAGATGGCACGAGTGTCTATATGACGCAGGACATCGGAACGGCAAAGCTTCGCTTCCAGGATTTTCCCATCGACAAGATGATCTACGTCGTCGGCAACGAACAGAACTACCACTTCCAGGTGCTGTCCATTCTCCTCGACAAGCTCGGCTTCAAATGGGGCAAAGACCTCGTCCACTTCTCATACGGCATGGTGGAACTGCCGAACGGCAAGATGAAAAGCCGCGAAGGCACCGTCGTCGATGCAGACGACCTCATCGCTAAGATGATCAGCGATGCAAGGGAAATGAGCAAGGACAAAGTGAACAAGCTCGAAGACCTCACAGATGAAGAGGCTCAGGAGATTGCCCGTATTGTGGGCATGGGGGCATTGAAATACTTTATCCTGAAAGTGGATGCACGTAAGAACATGCTCTTCAACCCCGAAGAGTCCATCGACTTTAACGGCAACACCGGCCCCTTCATCCAGTACACCTATGCACGCATACGCAGTATATTAAGAAGGACAAGCGAGCTCCCGCCCCATCCCCTCACGAAGGGGGATGATTCTCCACTGCTTTCCGCCAAGGAGATTTCCCTCATCCAGCTGCTCGCCGCATTCGGCAGCGCCGTCCGACAAGCAGGAACCGACTACAATGTGAGCGTCATCGCCAACTACTGTTATGATTTGGCCAAAGAGTTCAATGGTTTCTACCATGACTTCCAAATCCTGAAAGAGCCGGACGAACAGATACGCGCCGTCCGCCTTGCCCTTTGCGAGTCAGTGGCCAAAGTCATCCGGCAGGGAATGGGGCTGCTCGGCATCGAAGTGCCAGAGAGAATGTAAGGAGGAGCCTCACGCCCCTCCCCCTTCTCCAAAGGGCATGAGGAAGCAGATGAAGGCCAATGCCTGCGAACGGATTCATTCAGATTCAATCAAAGAAGCCCCACAACTGTGAACGACCAATCCCCACAAGCGACTACGTCTCCTCGCCCTATGGAAAGTGGCAGGGTGGCAGAGGCTTTATGTGTTGACGCGGCCTGCTCCGGGAACCCGGGTCCGATGGAATACCGAGGTGTGCACCTGCCGTCGGGCAAAGAGATTTTCCACTTCGGGCCTGTCCACGGCACCAACAACATCGGCGAGTTTCTGGCGATTGTGCACGCGATGGCGCTGCTGAAGCAAAAAGGGCTCTCGATGCCCGTCTATAGTGACAGCCGCACCGCTATCATCTGGGTCACGAAACGCAAGGCGAAGACCACCCTCGCACCAACACCTGAGAACGCGCCGCTGCTGGCGCTCGTGGCAAGAGCCGAAAACTGGTTGAGGCTAAACGGAACACCCTTTCCCCTGATCAAGTGGGATACCGAGAACTGGGGCGAAGTGCCTGCCGACTTCGGGAGGAAATGAGCCCCGAGGACGGTTCATATCCAGCATCAGGAAAAAACAGGAAACAGAATCATTCTATGAAGAAAAAAGCTCAGCATCATACACAGGAAACGGCACCACATCCACACCTGGCAGGGGCGGAGGGAAAGGCTTCCGGTGGCAGTTCCTTCTCGGCATTCCTCTCGCTTATGCGCCGTTTCGCACTGCCCTATAAGAAATACATCCTGTGCGCCATCATCGCCAACCTCCTTTCGGCAGTGCTCAACGTCTTCTCGTTCATGGGCATCATCCCCATGCTGCAAATGCTATTCGGCATGGATACGACGGCCTATCACTTCATGCCTTGGGATGGCCCTGAGGGCATCAAGGAAATCGCCATCAACAACCTTTACTATTACACCACGTTGCTCATCGGACACTACGGTCCCCAAACGACACTGCTGCTCATTGGTCTTGCCCTTTCCTTTGCCACGTTCCTGAAGACCTCCTGCTACTTCTTGGCCTTCGCCTCGATTGTGCCAGTCCGCACGGGCATCGTCCGCGATATCCGCACGCTGGTCTTCGACAAGGTCCTGTACTTGCCGCTGGCCTTCATGAGCGACGAGCGAAAAGGCGACATCATAGCCCGCATGAGCGGTGACGTGGCAGAAGTGGAGAACAGCATCACGTCGTCTTTGGACATGTTGCTGAAGAACCCCGTGCTCATCATCATCTATTTTAGCTCGCTCATCTTCATCAGCTGGCAACTGACCCTCTTCACGTTGCTGGTCATCCCCATTCTGCTGTTCGTCATGGGACGCATCGGCAGAAAACTGAAGGGACAGAGCCTCACGGCACAGGCCAAATGGAGTGACACGATGGCGCAGCTTGAAGAGATGCTTGGCGGATTGCGCATCATCAAGGCCTTTAACGCAGAAAGACAAATCAGCCGACGTTTTCACAAGGCTTCGGAAGAGTACCGACAGGCCATTGCCCGCGTATCGTTCCGGCAGGTGTCGGCGCACCCCGTGAGCGAGTTCCTCGGCACATGCATCATCGTGCTGGTCTTGTGGTTCGGAGGAACGCTCATCTTCAGCAAGAGCGCCACGATTGACGCGCCAACCTTCATCTTCTACATGGTCATCCTCTACAGCGTGATCAATCCGTTGCGCGAGTTTTCAAAAGCCACCTATGCCATACCCAAGGGACTGGCCAGTATGGAACGCATCGACAAGATCCTGAACGCCAAGAACCCCATCCAGGAACCCGCGAAACCCAAGCACATTGAAGGCCTGAACGAGCGCATCGACTTCCGTCACGTCAGCTTCACCTACAGCAGTAGTGCCCAGGAGGTCATTCATGACATCGAACTCACCGTGCCGAAGGGCAAGACCTTTGCTATCGTCGGACAGTCGGGCTCAGGAAAATCCACGCTTGTCGATTTGCTGCCCCGCTACCACGATGTGACGGGCGGCGAGATTCTCATCGACGGTGTCAACGTCAAGGACTTCAGCATACACGACCTGCGTTCGCTCATCGGCAACGTCAACCAAGAAGCCATCCTCTTCAACGATACCTTCTTCAACAACATCGCCTTTGGCGCTCCCGACGCCACGATGGAACAGGTCGTCGAAGCCGCCAAGATTGCCAATGCCCACGACTTTATCCTTCAGAGCGAGAACGGCTATGACACCTACGTCGGCGACCGCGGATGCCGGCTCAGTGGCGGACAGCGACAACGCATCTCCATCGCACGTGCCATCCTGAAGAACCCGCCCATCCTCATCCTCGACGAAGCCACCAGCGCCCTTGACACCGAGAGCGAGCGCCTTGTCCAAGAAGCGCTCGAACGACTGATGAAGAGCCGAACGACCATTGCCATCGCCCATCGCCTTTCCACCATCAAGCACGCAGACGTCATCTGTGTGCTCCACGAAGGACGCATCGTTGAACGTGGCACCCATGAAGAATTGCTGGCAATGGACGGCTACTACAAACATCTCAACGACATGCAACAATTGTGAGATAATAAATAAAGGTACGCAAGCGCGCACGTGTATATACGCACGTTGGCGTACGCATACACGTGGGGCCTTGAACGTATTCACCTTCCAGGCTTCACGTGTACACGTTCAAGGCATCAGGTATAAACGCTGTTTTAAGGTTATTTAAGGGGAAGGAGCGTGAAGTCTGCACAATTCTGTGTATCTTTGCGCACTCAATATGGCAACGTTTCTTGCGCTACTTGAATCCTGGGGATACGTGGGAATGCTGGTGGCCGCCTTCATCGCCGGCAGCGTGTTTCCCTTCAGCAGCGAGGCCGTGCTGACGGCCTTGCAGCTGGCTGGCCTTGAACCCGTTCGCCTGTTCTGTTTCGCGACGACAGGCAATGTGGCCGGCTCGATGTTCAACTATGGCGTAGGCACGTTGGGCAAGATGGAATGGATCGAACGCTACCTGCACGTTGAGCCTACGAAAGTCGAACAGACGGCTCGCTGGATGGAGCGCTACGGCGCATGGATTGGCCTTCTCTGCTTCCTCCCCATCCTCGGCTCGGTCATCGCCGTCACGCTGGGATTCACACGTGCAAACCCGTGGCTCTCACTGCTGACCATCACCATCGGAAAGGCCACCCGCTACGCCATCCTCATCTTTGCCGTCTCCATGATCTGACCATCTGCTGAACCTTCACCCATCAATCCTTTCACGATGAAACCCTATTTGGCTTTTTCCGTATTTCTTGCCCTGCTGATTTCCTCGTTTGCAGCTGGCATTGACAGTCTGTTACGCACGGAACGACGTGCGCAACAGGATGTGGACCACGCCCTTAGCCTGACACTCCGACAGTGTTCAGCCGACCGCATCGATGCCGATACGATCCGCGTGTATCGCAGCCTGATCACCTGCGCAGCTGTGCGCGACACGGCCTACCTGTCTGTCGCCGTGACCGATGACGACCGCCGGCAGCAGCCAACACTGAAAGCCAAGACCGGCTTGACGTTTTCGCGCCTGTGGTCGCTCTCTGACCAAAGAGCTTCCAGCGTTTTGGCGTCATTGGCCGCACTGTGGCTGGCCGGCAGCCTCTGGTGGATGCGCCGACAGCAACAAGTCCTGCCCTTGCCGACGATGCAACTGGGCTTACTCTGTTACGACGAAAACAGACAGCGCTTCACGGCTGGAGGAGAAGACGTGCACTTCACGCCCATGCAGCAAACGCTGATGGAACTCTTCTGGCAGGCGCCTGACCATCTGCTGATGCAGCAAGACATCTGCGACCGCCTGTGGCCAAAGAAACCCGATGCCTCGGCCACCCTCTACACGCTCATCCGACGCCTGAAACCCACACTCGACCAAGTGGCTGGCGTGAATGTCGAATGCGACAGAGGCCGCTCCTACAGACTGACAGCCAAATAGATATACACCCGTCAGGAAAACTGTCAGCCAATTGTCAGACAGTTGTCAGGCAGTATCTTCGTTTTCTTTTTTGCTTTTTGCCTACCTTTGCCGTCGGTTTCATTTAAAACGAATGGCAATGGAAACAAAAACAAGAAAAGAAAACGAAAAGAAAATGAAAAGGGACGGGCAGCCGCGGACTTGTGCCTTCGGTTGGCAGAACTTCGCCCTGACAGCAGTCGCCTTGACATTCATCGTCGCGGGCTTCCTGCTGATGCTGCCTCCCGTGGACATCCGCAACACAGTGGGCGGACGCTATGCACCGACACCAGGCCCTGGCGCTTACGATGCCCGCAGGATTCGTGCGGCACCACTGCTGAGCTTCATCGGTTTCGTCATCGCGATTCCCGCCGTGATGTACGTGCCAAAAGCGCCCCGAAAAGACGAAGAAAAAGAGTCGGAAGTGTGAAACTTCCTTAGAATTGACACACAGCGGTCAGAATCTTCGCTATTTTTTCGTCTTTTACGTGAAGTTTACCTAATTTTGCAGCGCATTATGTGCAAACAAGGCGCATAGCTTCCAAATCGAATCATCTAACTACACCAAAAATTGATTAACTCGCAATGAAACATTTTCGTTTAGTGGACAATCTGCTGGGCTGGCTGGCATTCGCCGTAGCTGCGTTCACCTATTGTTCCACGGTTGAACCTACGGCTTCGTTCTGGGATTGCCCTGAGTTCATCACTACAGCCTACAAGCTCGAAGTGGGTCACCCGCCAGGTGCTCCCTTCTTCATGCTCACGGGCAATCTTTTTACCCAGTTGACCAACGACCCTGCCAAGGTAGCCCTGATGGTCAACATCATGAATGCCTTGTTGAGCGCATTTTGCATCCTCTTCCTTTATTGGACCATCTCTCATCTGGCACGCAAACTGATTTGCACGAACGGCTGGGTGGAGACGTTGCCTCAACTCATCGCCATCGAAGGAGCGGCCATGACGGGCGCACTGGCTTACTGCTGGAGCGATACCTTCTGGTACTCTGCCGTGGAGGGCGAAGTCTATGCCTACTCCAGCCTGTTCACGGCAGTGGTCTTCTGGCTGATGCTGAAGTGGGAAGACAATGCCGACAAACCACACAGCGACCGTTGGCTCATCCTCATTGCTTACCTGACAGGGCTTTCCATCGGCGTTCACTTGCTGAACTTGCTGTGCCTGCCGGCACTGGTGCTGATTTACTACTACAAGCGTTCTTCCAACGCGACCTTGAAGGGAAGTATTTACGCGCTCATCGGTTCGTTTGTCCTCGTGGCCGCAGTACTCTACGGCATCGTGCCAGGCATCGTGAAGGTGGGGGGCTGGTTTGAACTCCTGTTCGTCAACACGCTTTCACTGCCCTTCAACAGCGGACTCATCGTTTACATTATCCTCTTGATAGCCGTCGTCCTTTGGGCCATCCGTGAAACGATGACCGAAAAGAGCCGGATGCGGATGAATATTTCCTATCTCGTCTCAGTGGCTATGCTCGGCATCCCCTTCTACGGCTATGGCTGGACGAGCATCTTCATCGGAGCCTTCGTGCTGGCGTGCCTGTACGGTATCCTGCAATGGAAACGCGATGGCAAGATGTGGATTCCGGCACGACTGATGAACACGTCACTGCTGTGTATGCTGATGATTATGATCGGCTACTCTTCATACGCCGTCATTGTCATCCGTTCGACCGCCAACACACCAATGGACCAGAACTCGCCGGAAGACATCTTCACGCTCGGAACGTATTTGAACCGCGAGCAGTACGGCAGCCGCCCACTCTTCTATGGTCAAGCCTATACGTCGCAAGTGAAGCTGAAAGCCGAGGGTGGGTATTGCGTTCCCGTGTCAAAGGAAGGCGCTCCAGTCTATCAGCGCAAAGAGAAAGCCAGCCCCGACGAACCCGACCGCTACGAGATCCAACGCTATGACCTCGAGTACGTCTATGCGCAAAACATGCTCTTCCCACGCATGTACAGCGACCGCCACGCCGATGCCTACGAGAATTGGCTGGGCGGTGTCGAGGGTACGCAAGTGCCTTACGACCGTTGCGGAGAACCCATCATGGTGAAAGTGCCATCCCAGCTGGAGAACATCCGCTTCTTCCTCAGCTATCAGGTGAACTTCATGTACTGGCGCTACTTCATGTGGAACTTCGCAGGCAGACAGAACGACATCCAAGGGAACGGCGAACTGGAGCATGGCAACTGGCTGACAGGCATCCCGTTCTTAGACACGATCCGCCTGGGCGACCAGAGCAAACTGCCCTCGGAACTGCGCGAGAACAAAGGACGCAATATCTTCTTTTGCCTGCCGCTTTTGCTCGGCATCCTGGGACTCTTGTGGCAAGCATGGAAACAACAAGGAACCGACCCCATCGGCGTGAAGCAGTTCTGGGTCGTCTTCTTCCTGTTCTTCATGACGGGATTGGCCATCGTCTTCTATCTTAATCAGACACCGCAACAACCGCGTGAACGTGACTATGCCTATGCTGGCTCTTTCTATGCTTTTGCCATTTGGATAGGACTAGGCGTGACAGCTATCGCCGACTTCCTCCAACGTCAGACAGGCAAGGCCATGATAGGTGCCATCGTCTCGCTCATTTGTCTGTTCGTGCCCGCACAAATGGTATCTCAGACATGGGATGACCACGACCGCAGCGGAAGGTACACCTGTCGCGACTTCGGGCAGAACTATCTCCAGAGCCTGCCGCAAGAGGGAAACCCCATCATCTTCACCAACGGCGACAACGACACCTTCCCCCTCTGGTATAACCAGGAAACCGAGGGCGTCCGCACAGATGCCCGCGTCTGCAATCTCTCCTACTTGCAGACCGACTGGTATATTGACCAAATGAAACGGCCTGCATACGACTCACCCAGCGTGCCTATCTCTTGGAAACGCATCCAGTATGTAGCTGGCACGCGTGAAGGCATCCGAGTCAGTCCAGGTACACTGGAACAGGCCATCGAATATTATAAAAATGACCCCGTGGCCTGCCGTCAGCTCCTTGGCGAGAATCCTTATGAGCTCTCGACCATTATCGACAAGTGGGTGCTCAACGATAATAAAGACATGCAGATTTTCCCTACAGACAGTCTCGTTATCACCATCGACAAAGACGCCGTCAGACGTTCCGGCATGATGATTGCCGCCGACAGCATCCCAGATGTGATGCACATCAGCCTCAAGGGAAAACGTGCTGTTTACAAGAGCGAGATGATGATGTACGAGATGTTGGCGCGCTGTAATTGGGTACGACCCCTGTACGTCGCCATGACCGTTGGCTCCGAGAACTATGGCAACCTCGGCAACAACTTTGTACAGGAGGGGCTTGCCAACCGTATTACGCCGTTCAACACCAAGCAAAGCGGCAAGCGAGTAGATACGGAGAAGATGTATGACAACATGATGAACCGCTTCAAGTTTGGCGGCATTGATAATCCCGACATCTACCTGGACGAAACCGTCATGCGTATGTGCTATACCCATCGGCGCATCTTCTCTCAGCTGGCCAACCAGTTGCTGTCAGAAGGCAAGAAAGAAAAGGCACAGAAAGTTCTTGAAAAGGTGGAAGAGGTGATTCCCGAAACCACCGTGCCACACAACTATCAGAGTGGTTCCATGGATTTGGCGCAAGCGTGGCTTCAGCTTGGGGACAAGAAGAAGGCTGCACACATCGCTGCCGCTGTTGCTGAGAACGCATCGGAGTATTGTGCATGGTACACCAGCCTCAGCGACCATCGCCTACAACTGAGCGCTGACGAGTGCTACTATTACATCGTGCAGTTGTCCAGTGCCTTAAAAGTACTCGAAAAGGCCGACGTGAAGAAGAGCGAAACCTATGAGTATGCGCTTCGCACCTACTTCGACCAATTCCAGAGCCGAACCAACTACTGATGTTCATCGAACAACCAGCCCGCTTCCTGCGGTGGATATACCCTCATGCTGTATGGCGTATGGATCCGTCGGTGAAGGCCGTTTACCTGACCTTCGACGACGGACCCATCCCTGAGGCTACTCCGTTCGTGTTGGAAACCCTAGCCCGCTATGACATCAAGGCGACTTTTTTTGTCGTGGGCGACAACGTGCGCAAGCATCCTGACATCTTCCAACAGGTTGTCTTGGCAGGTCATCGCATCGGGAACCACACCTTTAACCACATCGGTGGCTTCAGATGGCTGTCATGGAAATATCTTGAAAACACCAGAAAGGCTGAGGAAATCATAGAACATGAAACGCTAAACATCAAGAGCAAAGGATATCAGTTACCCTCCACCGCTGACCGCGGTTCAAATCCTGCATTTGATGAAGAAGCCGCCGTCCTTCACTTTTCGCCTTTGTTCCGTCCTCCCCACGGCTGGATGCGAACCCTGCAATATAAAGCCATCCGACGACAAGGCTATCGTATCATCATGTGGGACCTCGTCACCCGAGACTACAGTACCTGGCTCAACGCAGAGGAGGTTTTGGAGAACGTGAAGCACTATGCACGCAACGGTAGCATCATCACCTTCCACGACAGCCTCCGCAGCATCGACAAACTCAGGATTATCCTTCCTCAAGCCCTCGAATGGCTTATCGCACAAGGTTATGAATTTCGTGTCTTCGACTAACGAAGGTATTCGCTGACATCCTTTTGTCAGGTTTCTGTTGCTTTTTGCTCTTGGTCTTCCTGCACTTCTCCTCGAAAAGAAGTGCAGGAAGTCTTTAGCGAGTTGTTCATACAAACGATGACGAACCTATTCCAGAAGCTGGTCTTATCCCGAACTCACGTTATATATAGAAGTAGCAGATTTGTATCTACGCAGGAAAAGGCAGTAGGTTACAGAGGCCTACGGCAACAAATAGAAGTGCCAAAAAGATAGTCCAAACATTGGTGAGCCATGTGCGGGTAAGAGCCACAAAATGACCTGCTGCCGGTACGGTGGTTAGCAGGAGGATGGGAAAAAGCGAATGGAAGTAACGGGGCTGAAACAGAAGCCAGAGTATTGTCACCACTTGTAAAGACATCATGCTGTAATGACACATACGAACTTGGATCTTGTCGTCATAGCTTTTACGCACATAGTGAATGAAACCAGTGAGACCGAGAAGAAGAACAAGACCGAAGGACGAAAGCTGAGACGCTCGTGCAAGAACCCAAAGTCTTAGATGCAGGAAGAAGTTAGCATGATCTGCAGAATAGACCGCGTACCAATACCTATAGTTCTCACTCAAGAACGTTTCTCCGTTAATAGCCTGCAAGATCGGCTGACGGACGGGCTGGATGATGGCAGAACAATGTTCAATGAACGGTGGCATCATTTTCAAGGCAAAAGCACCCGTAGCCCAAAAAGCATAGGGAAGCAGGAGTCCGATGAAGGAAGCCACAAGACTTTTCAAGTTGAGAGAACGCAGATAGATGATTTGGTTCCACCAGAAGACCACTGTCAGCAAGAGCAACGGCGGCCACAGAAGACTACCCAATGAGAGAAAGAGATAGACATGGAACGTGTCAACCTGGGGATGAGGTTTCTCATAGGTACGGAAAAGACAATAGAAAGCGATGGCCAGACACAGCATGATGAGGGTTCCATCCTGTATGGGATGGAGGAAGCCACTCACAGCCATCAAGAGCAGGAAAAGACAGGAGATGATTCGCGAACGGATTCGCAGCAAGCGGTTGACAGCCACGGTTTCGATGAGCACATACGCAGTGAGTGCACACGCCAGCCACCCCAAAAGATAAGGAGTAGAATATCGGCCTTGTGGAAGCCACCAAAGCAGGATGGTTCCCACGCTCACGATGGGTAATGCCACCGAGCTTTCGGCAATCTTATTCTGCAGACGTCTCCTCATTTACAAGTCTGCGCCAATGTCTCCACGGAAATATTTTCCTTCAAACTGAATATCATTGGCAACAGCGAAACTCTTTGCCAAAGCCTCAGCTTTGTCTTTGCCGTAGGATGAGACGGCAATCACACGACCGCCAGCCGTGACCACGCGTCCTTCAGCATCGAAAGCGGTTCCGGCGTGAAACAGTTGGACGTCTTGGCGATTGGCATTTAGGTTTTGGGGTTGTCCGCTGTCGAATAGTCGAATAACCTTCCCTTTTTCATAATGACCGGGATAACCGCCGCTGACCAACATGACACACACAGCGGCACGTTCGTCAAATTCCATCTGCCGATTCGAAAGATCACCTTGTGCCACTCCTTCCAACAAATCCACGAGGTCACTCTTGAGTCTTAGCATGACCGTTTCTGTCTCGGGGTCCCCCATCCGACAGTTGTACTCGATGACCTTTGGTTCTCCGGAGCAGTTGATGAGTCCGAAGAATATAAAGCCTTTGTAGTCGAGCCCTTCTGTCGAAAGTCCTTCAACGGTAGGACGAATGATGCGGTCTTCCACTTTCTGCATCCACGTCTTGTCGGCAAAGGGGACTGGAGAAACCGAGCCCATTCCCCCCGTGTTCAGCCCAGTATCACCCTCGCCGATGCGTTTATAGTCTTTGGCTTCGGGCAGAATCTTGTAGTGCTTGCCGTCGGTGAGAACAAAGACCGAGCATTCAATGCCGCTCAGAAACTCTTCAACAACCACACGCGCCGATGCCTGGCCAAACATGCCGTCCAACATTTCCCTCAACTCTTTCTTGGCTTCCTCTAAAGTTGGAAGGATGAGGACGCCTTTGCCGGCACAGAGACCATCGGCCTTCAACACGTATGGAGGCTGGAGTGTTTCGAGAAAAGCCAGCCCATCGTCCACGCAAGAGCCATCGAAGGTCCGATAAGCAGCCGTCGGGATGCCATGACGCTGCATGAAGCCCTTGGCAAAATCCTTGCTTCCTTCAAGCTGTGCTCCAGCCTTGGAGGGGCCGATGACCGGAACTTGCTTCAAGTCTTCATCGTCGCAAAAGAAATCATAGATGCCTTTCACAAGTGGGTCTTCTGGACCAACGACAACCATGTTGATGTCGTTGTCAAGGACAAAACGCCGGATGCCCTCAAAGTCATCGGCCTTCAAAGGCACGTTCTCGCCCACCTGGCAGGTGCCGGCATTTCCTGGGGCAATAAAGAGTTTCTCAATCTTTGGTGACTGTGCAATTTTCCAAGCGAGGGCATGTTCGCGACCACCGCTTCCTAATAATAATATGTTCATCTTATCTTTCACTTTTCACTTTAGATAATCTTCGAAATAGCGGGTGATGCGTTCGTGCAAATGCACCTGATCAGTGCCAAACATGTTGTGTCCATCACCAGGATAGAGGAAGAGGTCTGGCTGTGTACCGGCATCTATGCAGGCACGGATGAAGCTAAATGAATGTTGAGGCACACAGGTCGGATCGTTATAGCCCAAGATGATTTGCAGCCTACCCTTCAAGTTCTTGGCCTTTGTCAACAAGCTACAGGCGGCATAACCGTCAGGGTTCTCTTCTGGACGGTCCATGTAGCGTTCACCATACATGACCTCATAGTATTTCCAGTCGATGACAGGTCCGCCAGCCACACCCACCTTGAAGACATCGGGGTAAGAGCACATCAAGTTGGTGGTCATGAAGCCACCGAAACTCCATCCGTGAACACCCAATCGGTTGGCATCGACGTAGGGCAACGTCTTCAGGAACTCCACACCTTTTATCTGGTCTTTCATCTCTTCTTCGCCCAAATGACGGAACGTGGCCTGTTCGAACTTCAACCCGCGATATTGTGAACCACGGTTGTCGAGCACGAATATGACGTACCCCAATTGTGCCATGTATATCTCCCATCCACGGAAATAATAGCCACGCGAAGCCTGCACGTTGTGAGCGTGTGGACCACCATAAACATAAACAACAGTGGGATATTTCTTCGACGGATCGAATCCAACAGGTTTGATAAGGCGATAGTAGAGATCTGTCACGCCATCGGCTGCCTTGATGCTTCCGCTGGTTATTTCAGGAACATTGTAATCCTGCCAAGGGTCAGCAGCTGTCAGCAAGTTCACGCTCTTGCCAGTTTTGGTCTGGATGAGGTTGACCTCTCTTGCCACCGTGGGCGACGAATAAGTGTCGATAAGCTGAGTGCCAGTAGAATTCAGCGAGGCACCATGCACTCCCTCACCCGCAGAAAGCAACATGTATTTAACGTCCTTCGGTTTCTCGTTTCTCACTTTCACGGCGTGAATCGTATGGTGGAGCGGATGTGTCATGTTTCCAATAAAGAGCGCCGTCTTCTCCTTCTGGTTGAAGCCAATGAAGTCACGGATTTCAAAATTGCCGGGTGTCAGCAGCTGTACAGCGATATGGTCACAGGTCGTCCCCCCTCCGTCGGCGTTGCGCCATTCTGGATACATTCTCTTCTTAAAATCTATCAGGTAAAGGTGGTTCCAGTTGTCGCGCCGACTTTGCATGACAGCCTTTGTGGCATCCCAGGGCAGAAAACGGAGCGTGTGCATCGGCTCCACGTACTTTGGATGTCTCTCCTCCACAAGCGGTTCCGAGTCTTTCTTGCCGGTAGCCGCATCGTAGCCAAAGAGCTGCATGTGGTTCTGATCACGGTTCAGCTCGAAGACATAAAGCTTCTGTCCATCGGGCGACCATGAGAGGTTTGTCATATAGTCAGTCTTGGGTTTCGGATTCTGCAGCCACACAGTCTTTCCCGTCTGAATATCGAAAACGGCCACACTGACGTCTTCCGTTTCTTCGCCAGCCATTGGGTATTTATCTATATAGGTTTCGGCAATACGCTTGGTAATGTCCACCTGCGGATAAGAGGGAATACGGCTTTGATCTTTCTTGTAGAACGCCAGCCGCTTTCCGTCGGGACTCCAAAACAACCCCTTCGAGATGCCGAACTCTTCACGACTGACGCTATGTCCATAGACAATATCATCCGAGCCATCGAATGTCAGTTGGATCCTCGAACCGTCTGCCTTCTGCACGAAGACATTGCTGCCGATGCAGTAAGCCAGGGCACGGCTCTCAGGGTTCCACGTCAACTCGCTGGCCCCTTCTTGCAAAGGGCCCCGCCAAGCCACGCTTTTCTTTTCAAAGTCAATTAGGAGAATTTCCTTTGATGTCTGCACTTTCACGATCGGTTGGTCGGGATATGGAAACGAAACACCCGTACACGCCCTGACCAGCTTCTCGCCAAGAATCTCATTCAACCCTTCCGTGGTGAAAAGCACCTCACTCTTCGACTTTTCCACACCAATTCGCCTTGCTTCATCTACCGTCAGTTCCACCGGCACGTCACCCCACCATGTGGAGAACATATACTTCGGTTGTAGATTCCAAAACGTGGAGCCGCCGGAAAGGAGGTCGTTGAGGGTAAAACTTTTTTTCGTGGTCTGTGCCATCGTCGTTAAAGCGAACATCATAAATGCCGCAAGTAAACAAGCTTTTTTCATGAACTTAGATAAATTTGGCGCAAAGGTAATGAAAAAGTTTGGATAATTTCTGGAACTTTTCTTCTTTTTTCTTGCACGACTCGGAAAAAAGGACTACCTTTGCAGCCGCGTTCGAGAAAAGAACGCTCTTGGCGGGATAGCTCAGCTGGTTAGAGCGCATGATTCATAATCATGAGGTCCTCGGTTCAATCCCGAGTCCCGCTACTCAGATAGAGGAGGAAAGTGATGCGTCGCTTTCTTCCTTTATACATTTAATAAGGAATACTGAAAAAAACAGATAAGATGAACAGGACTATACTGACCATAAGCTTGTTGCTGGTGTTGATGACCACACAGGCTAAAGACAGGAGAAACACCCAAGCTCGCACGACGAGTGTGCCACCCGTGAGAACAACGATGTTGATGAACTTCGGGTGGAAATTCCATGAAGGTGAAATAGCAGGTGCCGAACTTCCACAGACGTCAGATGCAGACTGGCGCTCCTTGGACCTTCCCCATGACTTCCAGATTGAACAGCCCTGGGTGGTACCAGGCGAAGACGAACGTCCTGATGTCAGCGACCCAGGTGCCAACATACGCAGTCGCTTATCTGCACGCGGCTTCAAGGAAATGGGCGTAGGATGGTATCGCAAGACGTTTACTCCAGATGAAGCATGGCGTGGCCGTCGTATTCTTATTGATTTCGAGGGTATCATGCTCGTGGGCGACGCTTATTTGAATGGAATGCTCATCGGTAAGACCAACTACGGTTACCTGGGTTTCGAGGCCGATGTCTCCAAATCTTTGCGTTGGAACGAAGAGAATGTGCTGTCCGTTCGTGCCGACACGCGTGGAGCCACCAATTCACGATGGTACACAGGCGGCGGTCTCTATCGCGACGTACATTTGGTGGTAACCCATCCAGAGATCTACTTCACACGCCACCCCCTGCGCATCCAAACCAACGGCAACGACAGCATCTTCGTGCAAGCCGAACTGACGTGCCTCGACCGCGAAGTCAAAACGTTGGAGTTCGTTACCCGCATCCTCGACCCGAAAGGCAAGGTGGTTGCCGAGCAGACCTCAACTGTTCCATTCCGTGCGAACCAGAAGACTCGCGAATACCAACTGTCTGCCATCTGCCTGCCCAACGCCCACCGATGGGACATCGACGATCCTTATCTCTACACGGCAGAAGTGACCGTGAAAGATGCCGGTGGACACGATGCCGACCGCGTCAGTTCACGCTTTGGCATCCGACAACTGGAGTTCTCTCCCGACTATGGGATGAAACTCAATGGGCGCAAAGTGATCTTAAAAGGTATTGCCAACCATCATACCTTGGGCGCACTTGGTGCTGCTGCTTATCCACGTGCCATTGAAAAGCGGCTGCAATTGCTGAAGGAATTCGGCTTCAACCACATCCGCACTTCTCATAACCCGTACAGCGAGAGCTTGCTCGACCTGTGCGACGAACTGGGAATCCTTGTCGTGGATGAGCTTTACGACAAATGGCTTACCCAATATGCCGGCGGTCGCGAACCGTGGGTGAACCAGTGGCAGCACGATATTCCTGAGTGGATCCGCCGCGACCGCAACCATCCCAGCATTGTCTTCTGGAGTCTCGGCAATGAATTACAAACCTACTGGAACATTCCTTATGCCGACTGGGGCGTCACTCCCTACAGAATGCAAAAGCAACTCCTTCGTCGCTATGACGACAGCCGGCTTGTGACCGTGGCCATGCACCCGCGCGGACGCTCGCAAGAGACAGACTCGCTGCCGGCACCCCTGGTCATGGAAACCGACATTGCTTCCTACAACTACCGTTACATGTACTTCCCTGGTGACAGCCGCCGCTTCCCCTGGATGATGTTCTACCAGAGCGAAGCCACGACAGCCGGCATGGGTCCGAACTTCTATGAAATGAACCTCGATAAAGTCATCGGCCTTGCCTATTGGGGAGCCATCGACTACTTGGGCGAGAGCCAGGGGTGGCCTGCCAAAGGATGGGCACAAGGAGTTTTTAACATCGACCTCACAACAAAGCCCAATGCCTATCTGGCCAAGAGCATATTCTCCGACAAACCTGTTGTCCATCTCTGCTTCCAAGAGCAGAGCCGCGACATCGAATGGAACGGTGTGAAACAGCGTATCCGCCGCCTCACAGACCATTGGACACGCACAAAAGGCGAAACGCTGGACCTGACCATCTACACGAATGCCGATGAAGTGGAACTGGTCGTAAACGGCCACAGTCTTGGCACAAAGAAGAACGACCGCAGCAACCCCAAGGTACGCAATCAAATCCGTTGGGAAAAGCTGACCTATGAACCAGGCTACATCGAAGCCATTGCACGCAATGCAGGCAAGGTCGTCGCCCGACATCGGGAAGAAACAGCGGGCAAGGCTGTCGCCTTGCGCATCGAACCAGACAACAAGCATTGGAAAGCAAATGGCATGGATTTGCAACATTTGACTGTCACAGCCGTTGACAAGAAAGGTCTTCGTGTGCCTATTGCCAACAACGAAGTCACGTTCACCATGAACGGCAAGAATGATGCTGCACGATTGATTGCCGTCAGCAGCGGCGACCACTATAGCGACGAAGTCACCTGCACCAACCGCCGCCACCTCTACGACGGACAATGCCTTGCCATCCTGCGTGCCGGACAAAAAGCTGGCACCGTGACACTTACCGCAAAAGCCGAAGGACTGAAGCCCGCCACTATCCGTCTGCAAACCCAAGGCAGATGAACGCCGATCATCTTCGACAGCACGGACAATCCCCGTTGGACACACACCTATTTATACCACCCATACCCCTGTTTTTCAAAAAAAATCCTCAATCCCTCACCTTTTAAGACAATCACCTGTAAACAAACCTTTTACGGGTGAGGGATTGGTGAGGAATAGGTGAGGGATGGTGAGGAATAGTGAGGGATTGCATTTGTCATCATTCATTGTGAGCAATTACCCGCTATAGGGCCATGCCCTTGTCTTTATCCGAATTGCAGTATGCGTGGACACATGCTGGGGGATGGTTCATCGTTAGATGCCATTTCAGTTCCCGTCATCGCATGATAACCGATTGTGGTTCAACGTCCGCGCTCAATCCCTCACCATCCCTCACCTATTCCTCACCAATCCCTCACCAATAAACAGCTGATTGCCAATCGAGTAACGAAAAAGGTGAGGGATTGAGGGATTTTTGACTAAAAAGACATGTTCAAAGGGTGAGGTGAGCCGTGTGTTGACAATCCGCCAAGAAGGTGTACACGTTGCGGGCTTTAGGTGTACACGTTCTCGGCAAACCGTGCGTGCATGTCCAAACTTTTCGGCACGGACAACGTTGGCTACAGAGAATCCTTAACAGAAGAATCGCCAAACCCGCAGAGGGCTTAGCGATTCTTCACTTATTGCCTTGTACCCTGAGCCGGGGTCGAACCGGCACGGGTTTCCCCACTGGTGTTTGAGACCAGCGCGTCTACCGATTCCGCCATCAGGGCTTTTGTAGGACGGGTGCAAAGGTACGGCTTTTTGCTGACTCTGCAAACTTTTGGAACATTTTTCCTGCATCTTTTGTGAAAAATATTGTAAAATGTGTCCCTTATCAAAGAAATCTTTGTATATTTGCCGCGCAAAATGCGACAAGAGCGCTTCAAACAGACGAACAATTTATTCATTTCACCTAACTTTTTTTTACTAACTGCTTTATTTATGAAGAAAACATTAACTCTTATGTTGCTTGCGCTGACCATAGGCATGCCTTTGTCAGCACAAGAGGAAATCGACGTGACTGACCAGTATATCGTCAATGCTGGTTTCGACGAGGACCTTACCTTCCAAATTGACGGTGCGATGAAAGAAGCCATCAGCACCGAGACATCCCTGAGCGATCGCAGCTGGGCTTATATCGCAGCCGACAGCAGCGTTTATGCAAGGCCCAAAAGCACCAGCAGTCAAAATCGACCTGATGGCCGTAAGCTGGAGGCCGTGAACGGATTCATCGGACGCACGAAAGGCTGGACCGTTGCTTCTGGCAGCGAATTCCCCAAGTGCGAGTGGGTGTACTTCGGCTTCGTGCCCTACGACCTTCGCGAGCAATCTGTGCCCATCGCCGATGACGGCAGCACCTACATGGAGACACCCGAACGTCCCGAAGTGGCCAGCGGCGAGGACAACGTGGGCTTCATGTACACACGTGCCGGTTGGGGCGGATGGTGTACTTATTCGCAGGAAGTACGCCTGCCGACCGCCAATTACAGATTGGAGTACTGGACCAAGAACTTCAACACGGCTTCAACGGCAACGGCCACCGACCTCTCTTATGTGGAATACCGCGGCAAGCAGTACAAGGAAGAGGGTGGCGAAGCTCTCAGCTCCACGGAATGGACCATGCACGAGATTGAGTTTGTACCCGTCGGCTCGATGAAGATGACCTTCGGCTATCAGTCTGCCAACTCCGGTTCAGGTGGAAATCCTTGGGTGGCCATTGACGGCATCAAGCTCTATTATCTCGGCGAAGCCGATGTCTTCGACATTCTCTCAGGCGATGCTTACGACCTGAAAGATGAAATTGTCATGGAAGCCGAAGAAAAGCTGGGCTTGTATGGCGGTTTGTTGGAGGAGATTCAGGAAGAGGCAGAAAATCTGCTTGACAAGTGCGACGATGCCATTGACGCCGAGAATCAATCCGCTTTGGAAGCCATTATCGCAGAGATGCGCACCCTGCAATCCTCCATCGATGAGAGAGTTGCTTTGGGCGAACGCTTTGAACAGCTGTTGGCAAGGGCCGACAAGGCACTGGAAATCTATCCCGGCCTGCCCGGCGAGGAAGCCTTGTCTGAACTCATCAACGAGTATTCAAGCATGTTGGACGAAAGTTATACCGCCGCCATCAAAACCGCCGAGGAGAAATTGGCGCAAGCCATCAATGATTTCTACCTCTCACAGGAAGCAACACGTGAAAGACCCGCCAACTATACCTTCCTGATCCAGCATCCCTGGTTCTGCAAAGACGACCGTGTTCCAGCCAGCAATGCAATGGATGTAATTGCGGAAGCCTCTCTTGTTGATGAAGACCTGAACGGCGAAGGATGGGTGGATGGTTCAACCGCCAGCAGCAAGACAACAGGCACCTGGACGAAACTGAGCCGCACATGCTACCAGCTCTGGGGCACTAACTTCACAGGTTATATGGACGTACATCAGGTCCTGACAGGTCTGCCCAACGGAATCTATAGCCTTTCGGCTGACATGATAACGAATACAGACTCACGGAGTGACCAGCATATCTACGCCACTTCCACCCTTGGTCAGGCAGAAGGATACATGACCGACGCCGGCGTCTGTGTCAACTGGCCTGGCGGCGACTACACGGGCGATTACCCCATTGACGGTGAAGATCCTTGGGAAACCGTGAAGACCACGACCACCGTGATTGTTGATAATGGCACACTGACCATCGGAGCACGTTCCACTCACGGAGAAGGCGAAGACTATAGCCAGGGAGAGCGCCGCGGATGCTTCTGGGTTACCAACTTCATGCTCTATTACTACGGAGCCGCCACAGAAGAAGAAATTACGCAAGCTTACGCCAACCGCGTCAACTTTGCCCAGCAGTTGCAGGAGAATATGCGCTTCAAGGGAGACCGTGCTGCTATGGCCGACTCCATCGCTGCTTACGACGCCACAAAGGATATCACCATCCTGAACAATGGTATTGCTTTTGCTGAAACCTCCGAAGCCAAATACGACGAAATCATGGAAGAAGGCAAAACCATCCCGACGCTGAAAGCCGCCCTTGAAGTGGACGACCCCTACCTCACGCTCGGTCCTGCATTTGAAATAGTAGATTTTGCCTACAAATATATCCTAAATTGGCTTGAGAACGATTCCGCTTCTTACCGCGATGTCGATGCACAGCTGACCATCGTCAAGAACTACAGTAACACCTATGCAACTGCCTACAATGAGGCCGACGAGACTTTGCGCTCTCTACGCAACGTCACTGCCAAAGGCATCCTCAACGAATTGATGGACAAGCAGAAGGCAATTCTCATTGCCGATGTCATGCAGCCTGAAACAGTCATCAATGACATGGTGGCCGATCTCCGCTCTGTACAGGATGCCGCTCTGCTCCAGGAAATGTACGAACAGAACAAGGATGCCGTGGACTATACGGCCTTTATCAAGAATCCTGATATCGCTTCTGAGGCAGGCTGGACATTCCTCCGTGGAACAGGCAACCTGAACACCAATGTCGGACAGCACTACACTGGCGACACGGAACGCCGTTATATCGACTCTTATAACAGCACAGCCGGCAAGCTGAACTTCTACGCTGAACAACGTATCAACGGCCTGCCCAATGGCACCTATCAGGTGAAAGCTGCCGTACGCACCAATGCCCCAGGAGCCTTCCTCTTCACCGCCAACGGAGGCGCAGAGAAGAATGACACGACCTTCACTGAGATACCTCTGCAACACCATAAATATGAGACAGAGGAAGGTGTTGACACCACCGTCGTAGCCAGCGACATTTACGGAGCCATCTGGGAAGAAGCCTATGTCGAAGTGAACGAAAAAGGCAACACCGATCCCGACGTGATGGCCATCTACAACGCAAATGGTTCGCAGGGCCGTGGTTGGGAATGGCTGGCACTTGACAACGTGAAAGTTGAAGACCATGTACTCGTCATTGGTGTGACCACCGATTCTCTGCGTACAGGCAAGCCCTTCGAGGGACAATGGTTCTCGGTGACCGACTGGAGCCTGACTCTCGTTGAGAAGGGCGACAACGCAGGATGGGATGGCCCCATTACTGCTGTTGAAGCTGTCGAACAAAAGAACGTTCTGGCTGTTGACGGTATCTTCGACTTCACTGGCCGTCGTGTAAGCGGCACCCAGAAGCCTGGTCTCTACATCGTCGTGACCAACGGAAAAGCACGCAAGGTGCTGGTTCGTTAAGTACGCTTTTGGATGAATTTCATGATTCCGACATAAAAAAGTACGGAAATGCTTGCATAAATGCGAAAGTCTCAGTACTTTTGCACCGCAATGATGAAGCGAGGGGCCGCTAAGGTTCTTCGCTTCACTTTTAGGAACAAGAAAAATGTCTTAAACGCTAAACGATGATTGACTCCAACAAAGTGAAAGCGCTTGTTGAGCAATGGCTCAACGGTAAAGAGTATTTCCTGACAGACCTGACCGTGACTCCCGATGCTTGCATCACGGTGGAAATCGACCACGCCGACGGCGTGTGGATCGAGGATTGCGTCCAGTTATCACGTTACATCGAGGAGCACCTTTCCCGTGACGAGGAAGACTATGAACTGGAGGTCGGCAGTGCAGGTCTCGGACAACCTTTCAAGGTCTTGCGCCAGTGGACAAACCACGTGGGAAAACAAGTGGAAGTCTTAACGACCGACGGTCGTAAGTTGAAAGGAGTCTTGCACGAAGCCGATGACCAGCATATCGTCATGGGGATACTCCAGAAAGTAAAGATTGATGGGAAAAAGCGTCCTGTCATGCAAGAGGTTGACATCGCACTGCCTATGGCAGAAGTCAAAAACGGACGGTACATCATAGATTTTAAATAATAATTCCATACATACATGACAAAGAAAGCAAATAACACACTCATTGAAACTTTTGCAGAGTTCAAAGAGACAAAGAACATCGACCGAGCAACCCTCGTAAGCGTGCTCGAAGAGAGTTTCCGTAGCGTCATCGCCAAGATGATGGGCAGCGACGAGAACTACGACGTGATCGTAAACCCCGACAAGGGTGACTTTGAGATTTATCGCAACCGTACGGTGGTCGAGGATGGACAAGTCACCGACCCCAATATGCAGATTTCACTGAGCGAAGCACAGAAAATTGCAGATGACTATGAAGTAGGCGAAGACGTGTCGGAACCCGTCGATTTCCAGCAGTTCGGTCGTCGTGCCATCCTCACGCTTCGTCAGACCCTGGCCTCTAAGATTCTGGAGCTGGAACACGATGCTCTATACAATAAATATAAGGAGAAGGTGGGCGAAGTCATATCTGCTGAAGTCTATCAGGTCTGGCACAAGGAAATCCTGTTGTTGGACGAAGACGGAAATGAACTTCTGCTTCCGAAAAGCGAACAGATTCCAGGTGATTTCTTCAGAAAGGGTGAACCTGCGCGAGCCATCGTGGCACGTGTGGACAACTCAACGGGGAATCCCAAGATTATCCTCTCCCGCACCAGTCCCGTCTTCCTGCAACGTTTGTTGGAAAGTGAAGTGCCCGAAATAGCCGAAGGTATCATTGCCGTACGCAAGATTGCCCGCATCCCAGGAGACCGAGCAAAGGTGGCCGTAGAGAGTTTCGATGATCGCATTGACCCCGTAGGTGCATGTGTCGGCGTGCGGGGTAGCCGTGTTCATGGCATCGTGCGTGAACTACGTGGCGAAAACCTTGATGTTATCCAGTGGACTAACAATCCGCAACTGCTCATTGCCCGTGCACTCGGCCCTGCTGAAATCAACAGCATCAATCTCGATCCAGAGACCAAACATTGTGAGGTTTATCTCAATCCTGACCAAGTGTCGTTAGCCATTGGTAAGGGTGGAATGAACATCCGTTTAGCTTCTATGTTGACCGACACCGTCATCGATGTTTATCGCGAACTGCCAGAAGGCGAAGAAGAAGAGCTTGAGGATGATATCCACCTCGACGATTTCAAGGACGAGATTGACGAATGGGTGATTGACGAACTGAAAAAGAACGGCTGGACGACTGCCCGCTCCGTGCTCGAGGCACCCCGCGACATGCTGGTTCAGAAAGCTGACCTTGAAGAAGAAACCGTTGACGAAGTGCTACGCATCCTACGCGAAGAGTTCCCTGAAGAAGAGGAAAATACAGAAACATCTTCTAATGAATAATCCTTGAACTTACATCGCTTATGCCTATCAGAATCAACAAAGTGACAAAGGAGTTCAGCGTCGGTTTGCAAACCCTCGTGGACTTCCTGAATAAGAAAGGCTTCGCCGATGTCGAGGCCAACCCCAATGCGACCATTACAGACGAACAATACGCACTGGCTCAGGCAGAGTTTAGCAAAGACAAGGACAAAGGCATCCGACCCACCATCCAACAGCCGACTACCATCCGCAAGCCAAAGGAGCGTAAAGAAACCATCGTCTTGACAGAAAGTGGCGAGGCAAAACCACTGACAGAGGTTAAAATGCCAAAAGTCGTGGGGCGCATAGACTTAGATGGAAAGGGAAAAGCCACCGCGAAGACAGAACCATCGGCTACTGGCGAAAAACCTGTTGAAAAGAAGCCTGATGTCCAGCCTGCTACTGAAGAAGAAAAAGAACCTAAGCAGCCCAATGATGTCGTAGAACAGTCAAAGGCAACCCCATCATCCGGTTCAGAGAACGACGTTCAGAAGGAGGAGGTCAGCCCTGTTGCTCCAGAAGCACAGCCCGTCACACAACCCAACGCAGCCCAACCCAAGAAAAAGAAGTCAACCATAGAGTTGGAAGAGGTGGATGGCGTATTCCGTGTGAAGGCTCCGTCTGAGCCACCTTTGACATTAAACATCAAAGGACATATTGACCTCGATTCCATCAACCAAAGCACCCGTCCGCCACGTGGCAAGAAACGCAAGAAAGGCAGTGCGGGCACAAACAACACCCAGAACACTGCCGCTGGTGAAAGCCGTCGAAGCAAGCGGAAAGGGGAACGCGTGGACATCAATGCTGAAGCTGCCAAACAACAACCAACAGCCATCAACAAAGACAGCAAGAAGAGCAAAGGCGGTAGCCAGCAACCACAACCCAACCAACAGCAAAAGAACGAAGGCAAGAGCCGTAAACGTAAGAACCTGCCCAAGGAGATTCTCATTACCCCTGAACAGAGTGAGGAAGAAGTAGCCAAGCAAGTACGTGAGACTTTGGCTCGTCTAACAGCCGGTAAGAACAAGACGCTCGGTAAAGGTGCCAAATACCGTCGCGAAAAACGCGAAAATATCCGCGCTGGCTTGGAGCACGAACTTGAAGAACAGGAGAAGGAGTCAAAGATCCTAAAGCTGACAGAGTTCGTGACTGCCAACGAGCTGGCATCGATGATGAATATACCTGTGACACAGGTCATTGGAACCTGCATGAGTCTTGGTGTCATGGTCAGCATCAACCAACGAATGGACAAAGAAACCATCGACCTCGTAGCCGACGAGTTTGGTTATCAGACCGAGTTCGTTAGTGCCGATGTCAGTGAGGCCGTCACCGAAGTAGAGGACGACGAAGCCGACCTCGTGCCACGCGCTCCCATCGTCACCGTGATGGGTCATGTTGACCACGGTAAGACTTCTCTGCTCGATTATATCCGCAAGACCAACGTTATCGCCGGTGAAGCAGGCGGCATCACGCAACACATCGGTGCCTACAACGTGAAGCTCGATGACGGACGTCACATCACATTCCTTGATACTCCTGGTCACGAAGCCTTTACCGCCATGCGTGCGCGTGGTGCACAAGTCACCGACGTCGCCATCATCATTATTGCTGCAGACGATGACATCATGCCTCAGACCAAGGAAGCTATCAACCACGCCGTAGCCGCTGGCGTCCCCATTGTGTTTGCCATCAACAAGATCGACAAGCCCGCTGCCAACCCCGAGAAAATCAAGGAACATCTGGCACAAATGAACTTCCTCGTCGAGGATTGGGGAGGTAAATACCAAAGTCAAGACATCAGTGCCAAGAAGGGCATGGGTGTTCCTGAACTGATGGAAAAAGTATTGCTAGAAGCTGAGATGTTAGACCTGAAAGCCAACCCTAACCGCAAGGCTACAGGCAGCATCATTGAGTCTTCTTTGGACAAGGGACGAGGTTATGTTGCTACAGTACTCTGCTCCAATGGTACTCTACACATGGGAGACATTCTGCTGGCTGGCACCAACTACGGACGCATCAAAGCCATGTTTAACGAACGTGGACAGCGTATCAAGGAGATTGGTCCTGCACAAGCAGCAACTGTCCTCGGCCTGAATGGTGCTCCGCAGGCTGGTGACACCTTCCATGTAATGGACAGCGACCAAGAAGCCCGCGAGATAGCGTCCAAGCGTGAACAGCTCGCCCGCGAACAAGGCATCCGTACCCAGCACCACCTGACCCTCGACGAAATTGGACGCCGCATCGAACAGGGTGGTTTCCAAGAGCTCAACGTCATCGTGAAGGGCGACGTGGATGGATCCATCGAAGCTCTTTCCGACTCGCTCATCAAGCTCTCCACCGAGAAGATTGCCGTCAACGTCATTCACAAGGCTGTGGGTCAGATTAGCGAGAACGATGTTTCTTTGGCTGCCGCTTCAGATGCCATCATCGTGGCCTTCCAGGTTCGTCCGTCGGCACAAGCCCGTAAGGCTGCCGAACAGCAGGGCGTAGAAATTCGCACCTACAGCATCATCTACGATGCCATCGAGGAAGTCAAGGAAGCAATGGAGGGAATGCTGGCACCCGAACTCAAGGAAGAAGTCACCGCTCAGCTCGAAGTCCGTCAGGTCTTCCACATCTCCAAGGTTGGTACCGTGGCCGGTGCATACGTCATCGACGGCAAGGTCAGCCGCACCAACAAGGCTCGTGTCATTCGCGATGGTATTGTTGTCCACACAGGTGCCATCGATGCCCTCAAACGTTTCAAGGATGATGTCAAGGAAGTTTCGACTAACTTCGAATGCGGAATCTCACTTGTCAACTACAGCGACATTCGTGAAGGTGACATGATTGAGACCTTCCAGGAGATTGAAGTCAAGGCTAAATTGTGATGAACGGCTTTGATATATTCTTCATCCTCGTGCTCATCGCGGGCATGTGGAAAGGTTGGAGTAATGGCCTACTGAAAGAAGTTCTGGGGTTGGTGGGCGTTGTCGTAGGACTCTACGTCGCGTACCAACTCTATGAACAAGTGGGCTATCAGTTGGCTCCGCACATCGGCACTTCACCCAGTGTAGCCAACGTCCTCGCCTTCATCCTCATCTGGATAGGCGTTCCCATTTTACTCAGTTTGTTGGGAACGCTGCTTACCAAGGTGCTGGAATGGATGAACCTTGACAGCATCAATCAACTTGGTGGGGCCATCATCGGTCTCGTTAAGTATGCCATCCTCCTTGGCGCACTCTGTAATGTTCTGTCCATTACACATCTTGTCAAGGAAGAGGCACAACAATCTTCCGTACTCTTTACGCCGCTCAGGCAGAGTACGTCCTTTGTTTTCCAGTTGGCTAAGAGCCAGTGGCAAAATCGGCCTACTGAACAGTGATGCTGTTCAGCAGGTCGAGCTTACCATCGTTTATCAGTTTGATAATGAGTTCGCCAAAGAGCGTGTTTTGCCAGGCGAACCAGTCGCGGGTGTATTTCGTAGCGTCATCCTTATGAAAGCTTTCGTGCATGAACCCCTTGCCGGCATCCGTGCGCATCAACATCTCTATGCACGCCTTGATTTCGGCATCGTCGGTACTCGTGAACGCTTTCATCATGATGCTCATTGGCCACGGCATATCATGCCCCACATGAGGACCTCCAATTCCTTCGCCGGCCTTGCCACGGAAGAAATACGGATTATCCTCGCTCCAAACAAAACGGCGTGTATTCTGGTAGATGGGATCACTCACAGGCACGTCACCCAGATAAGCCATCGCCAAAAGTGACGGCACATTGGCGTCGTCCATCAGCAGCTGGTTACCAAAACCGTCAACCTCAAAGGCATAGATGGGACCATACTTCGGATGAATATGAATGGCATATTTGTTTAAGGCCTGCTGCACCTCGTCGGCCAGTGCGATGCACTGCCCGGCCAGATCACCACGCTGATTGACCTTTGTGAGGATTTCTGCTGCATGACGCAGCTGTGTCACGGCCATGAAGTTCGATGGAATGAGGAAAAGGAATGTCGTGGCATCATCGCTCGGGCGGAATGCTGAAGCAATCAGGCCCACAGGTTTCACGGGAGCGCCCCACCCATCGTTCGACATCGTGTCCAACTGGCGTTCCGTCTTGCGTTGGAACTTATATTTTCCTTTGTTACCCTCTTTGTGCTGTTGGTCGCGGAAGGTGGCAAGAATGTTCTGCACCGCCATAATCCATTCATCGCTGAAAACTGAGGTATCTCCCGTCACCGTCCAGTATTCATACGCTAAACGAATGACATAGCACAGTGAGTCGATTTCCCATTTACGCTCATGCAACAAGGGTTTCATATCTGTCATGTCCTTCATCCAATCTCCGTTGGGGTTCGGTTCCTTGTTGAAGGCGTTAGCATAAGGATCGATGTTGATACATTTCAACTGTCGCAGCACCACCCCCGCCAGCATCCGCTGCAAGTGTTTGTCTTTCGGAGCCAACTTTACGTAAGGGAATACCTGCGCACCAGAATCCCGCAACCACATGGCGTGGATGTCACCTGTATAAACGAAGGTGTCTGGATTACCCTTCTCGTCACGCTCCGTGTAATGGACGGTGGTGTCGATGGTGTTGGGGAAACAGTTGACAAACATCCACGCAAGGCGATGGTTGGTCAGCAGTTTCACGATTTCCTTGATTTGCTTTTCGACAGCATCGGAGCGGAACAGGCGCTCAGCTTCTTTCGGTCGGTTGTTCACTTTCAGTACATCAGTCTTTTCGGCTGGTACGGCAGGAGCGTCGGCAACATTCAAAGCCCATACAGAGCTGGTGAGGAAGGCCAAGAAGGCTACGCTTAAAAGTTTTTTCATCATAATGGAATAATAACTAATGTTTTATTTAATATGCGTGATGTGTTTCGTCCATTTCTCTTTTGTCAATCTTCTTTTTGTCCATCGCGTGCCAGACGTAGGCGATGTAAGCCAGGACAAATGGTATGAGCAGGGACACGTAGGCCATCGTTCGAAGTGTGAAGAGCGAACTGCTGGCGTTCTGGATGGTGAGTGAACTTTGCAAATCCGCCGTAGAGGGATAGAAAGCCGTATTGTTCCAACCGGCGAGTAAAAGCAGAACCAGAACAGCGAGCACCGTCCCAATTCCTACTGGCCAAATGCCGCCAACGTAGGTCTTCGAGCGAATGGTCCGGAGGATGCCGTAAAGGACGAGGACAACCCCGATGACGAGGATGATGGCTAACGGCCACAAAGCAATCAGATTATGAAGATACTTCATGGGCTCCATGAAGATGGAACCTGTGGACGGGTCGTAGGCATAGCCGTCCTTCAGCAGCACATGAACCAAGTAAGCCACAAAGAGAATGAGGAAGGGAACAGTCTGCCCTACGAGACGTACGCTGCCACGGCAACGGATGTTCTCGTCTTCCACATTGTTCATGAAATAGAGGATGCCGAGGATGCGGGTGAGGAAAACAACTGCAAAGCCGAGGACGAGCACCCAAGGACATAGCAAGGCATCGAGGCCATGAGAAGCATTAGCCCAGGAGGAAATGACAATCGGCGAGTCAAGGGCGCATTCATCCACGCTCAACCCCGTCAAGAGATTACTTTTATTCACAAGGAAGTTAGAGCCCTCGAAGAAAGTGGCAACGGCGCCGCCGATGAGCAGCGGCCCCAGTATGCCGTTGAGTTGCAGACAGAACTGGAAGGGACGTGCGCCAAGGAGGTTGCCTTGTTTGTGCTGAAACTCATAACTCACGGCTTGCACCACGAACGTCACGAGAATGAGCATCCAGAGCCAATAGGCACCGCCGAAGCTGGTGGAATAGAACAACGGAAAGGCAGCGAATGCGGCACCGCCGAAAGTGACAAGTGTGGTGAACGTGAGTTCCCACTTGCGGCCCGTGCTGTTGATGAGCATCCGACGCTCTGCGTCTGTGGCACCAAGGGAGAAGATAATTGAGTTGCCGCCCTGAACAAACATCATGAAAACGAGGAGGGCACCCAGCAGGCTGACCAACAGCCACCAGTATTGTTGGAGGAAAAGCAGTGTCATAGGGCAGGTCCTTTCTTGATTTGTTTCAACATAATATTGATTTCCACGCAGAGCATGGCAGTGAAAAGCAGGAGGAAGAGCCAGAAGGTGGTGGCGACGGCGCTGGAACCGATGTCAGAAACAGATGCGCTCACGGGCAGCATGTCTTGAATGGTCCAGGGTTGACGTCCGAACTCCGCCACGAGCCAGCCGCTTTCGGAACAGATGTAGGCACAGGGCAACAATGCAATAGCCAACCAAAGCAACCATTTCATAGAAGAAACATCTTTCTTGTGCCACTGAAGGAAAAGGATGTAGGCAAAGAAGAGGATGAAAAGCGTACCCAATCCGACCATGATGCGGAAAGCCCAGAAGTTGACGGGAATGAAGGGAACCAGCTCTGCCTCATCCTTGATATATCCGTAGCCGAAGTAGGGGAAGTTTTCCTTGAGCGTGGAGAGCAGAGGGCTGAGTGTGGCCTCGTCTGCGCCTTCGGCTTTGGCCTTACGGTAGGCCGCCAGCGCTTCTATCGCCTTGCGGCCTCGTATCATTTTCTCCTGTGCGCTGTATTCCTGGGTGCCGTCCTCACGCGTATAACCTTTTAAAAGGTCATTCACTCCTGGCACATAGCCATGCAGTGAACGAGTGGCGAGGATCGAAAGGCCATTGGGAATTGCAAGACGCAAAGGCGCCTCCGCTTCGTTCTGATAATCGGGCTGCCGGAAGGGATTCACCCATGCCACGGCGGTGAGACTCTGGTCAGTGCCACCATTGTAGAGGGCTTCCATAGCGGCAAGCTTCATGGGTTGCACCTCGGCCACCTTATAAGCACTCTCGTCGCCCGTGATGGCGGCACCGAGGGAGGCAATGAGTCCCACGATGGCTCCGATGCAGAGGCTCTTCAACGCCAGCTTGCGCTCGGCCTCACGACGTTTGAGGAGATACCATGAGGAGACGGCGACCACAAAGACAGCACCTACCACCCACGAGGAAATAACCGTGTGGCAGAACTTGTCGATGGCGAAAGGCGAAAGGGCTACATCCAAGAAAGACGTCATCTCGTTGCGCATCGTATCGGGGTTGAACTCACAACCAACGGGGTATTGCATCCACGAGTTAGCGACCAGAATCCACCACGCCGATATGGTGGCGCCAATCCAGGTCAGCCACGTCGATGCCAGATGGAAGCCGCGGGAAACTTTGTCCCAACCGAAATACATCACGGCCACGAATGTGCTCTCCATGAAGAAAGCTACAATGCCTTCGATGGCCAGCGGCGCACCGAAGATGTCGCCCACCAGCCAAGAGTAATTGCTCCAATTGGTGCCAAACTCAAATTCAAGGATAATGCCTGTGGCAACACCCATCGCGAAGTTGATGCCGAAGAGGCGTTGCCAAAACTGCGCCGTGCTGCGCCAGAACGGGTCGCCCGTACGGTAGTAGTTGCTTTCCATGATGGCCATAATCAGACCAACGCCCAACGTCAATGGGACGAAAAGCCAATGGTAGATGGCTGTCAGCGCAAACTGGGCTCTTGCCCAGTCGATGGCTGCGGGGTCAATGGATAATAGATTCATAAGGTAAGAAGTCCCACCCCCTACCCTCCCTTGTAGAGAGGGAGTGGTTGCTATTTGATGGTTAAGGGTTTATTTGTTCTTGTTGGGCGACCGTCCCCTCCTTACAAGGGAGGGTGGGGACAGGGTTTGCCCTGTCTGTAAGTTCCGTGGCTACGTAGTCGGCCTCATAACCTTTAGTGGCATGTTGCTTCAGGAAGTCAGGGAAGAAGAAAACCTTCAGGATGGCAAACATGATGAAGAGTTTCACTCCGATAATCAACCACAACGTCCGTCCCAGCGTCATGGAACGGAAGCCGTCGTAATAGAGGTGGAAAGCCTCTTGGAAAAAACCTTTTACTGTCATAGCCGCCACAAAGATACCGCTTTTTCCACTACCGCCAAACATTTCCTCCTAAAAAATTTAGATTTACGGTCACGACACCACTGAATCACGTGTGAACGCGAACACGCAGAGGGTGGAAGGTGTACACCTTCCGCTGTGAAGGTGAATATATTACCTCCCGCAGATATATTCTACCAAGGGTTTAGCCTCAAAAAGTCTCAATCCCTCACCTTTTCGGCTAATCGGCTGTCAGATAAGCTCTTACTGGTGAGGGAATGGTGAGGGAATGGTGAGGGATGGTGAGGGATGATGCAAAAATGCCGTTTAACCGCCTCTGGGTCAGGCGACTTCTATTTTCACTTTTTTCTTCACTGCCATCCTGCCCGTATTTCTGCCTTTTCAGCACTTTCTGAGTGACCTTTTTCACTATCCCTCACCATCCCTCACCATTCCCTCACCATTCCCTCACCAGTAAGAGTCTATCTGACAGACAATTAGCCGAAAAGGTGAGGGATTGAGACTTTTTGAGGCTAAACACTATGTAATGCGCGCGTGCGCGCGATTTATTTATTAGTAGTCCGATTGCCGAAGAACTGCATCCAATCGTTCTTGCGCTTATTCTTGTTGGCGGGCTGGAAGTCATTCCCTTTTTGTCGGCGGTCTTTGCCGCGTCCCTTGGTTTGAGCCTTTTCCTGTCGCCGTTGTGCACGGGACTTATGACTGGTTCCCGATGATTTTCTGTCGGCAGAAGATGCTTTTTTGGATTCACCCTCTGGAGCAAGCTCAGCTATATCTATGCCGACGCGGCGACCTTTGATGGTGAGTCCCTTCAAGGCATTGAGCACGCGCTGTGCCTCGGCTTCAGGAACCTCGAAGAACGAGAAGGTTGGCCGCAGGTCAATGCGTCCCATTTCGATTTTCGGCCCTTGGCAACGGTTGTTGATGAGTCCGATAATCTCGCGGGCATAGAATCCGTCAACCTTTCCCAACGTGATGAACAGGCGTGTGAATCCTGCTTCTGGAGCGTGGTCGCCACCTGCGCGTTTGCCACGTCCCTTTTCATTTTTCCCTTTCCCTCTTTTCTCTCCTGGCACAACCTCTTCGATTTCAGGCGCGCTGGCATAGTAGCGCAGAAAGCGGCTGAACTCGCGACTGACGATGCGCTTGAGGAGGTCGTCCTTGTCCAGCCATTCGAGTTTGCGACGCACTTCTGGCAGAAATTCCTCAATCTCGGCTTCGTCAACCTCCACTCGCTCGATGTCGTCAATGACCTTCCACAATTGTTTGGAACAAATTTCCTTGGGCGAGGGCAGCACGCCACGAACAAATTCCTTTTGGATGGTACGTTCTACATCGCGGATGCGTCGCTGTTCGCGGCTATGGACGATGCAGATGCTGGTTCCACGTTTGCCTGCCCGACCCGTGCGTCCGCTGCGATGGGTATAAAGCTCGATGTCTTCGGGCATTCCGAAGTTGATGACATGGGTGAGGTCATCGACGTCCAACCCGCGGGCAGCCACGTCGGTGGCCACCAACAGTTGTATGCGATGTTGGCGGAAGCGTTGCATGGTCAGGTCGCGCTGCTGCTGCGAGAGATCGCCGTGAAGGGCGTCGGCATTGTAACCATCCTGGATAAGACGGTCGGCTATCTCCTGTGTCTCCATGCGGGTGCGGCAGAAGACTATCGCATAGATTTTCGGGTAGTAATCGACCACGCGCTTCAGAGCAAGATACTTGTCGTTCGCGCGCACCATATAATAAATATGGTTGACGTTCTCGGCTCCTTCATTGCGGCTTCCGACGACCATCTGGCGGGCATCGTGGAGGTAGTTCTGGGCAATGCGCTCTATCTCCTTGCTCATGGTGGCAGAGAAGAGCATCGTGCGATGTCCGGCAGGAACCCCTTCGAGAATGGCGTCAATGCTTTCAGAGAAACCCATGCTGAGCATCTCGTCGGCCTCGTCAAGTATCACTGTATGAACCTCATCGAGCTTGGCTACGCCTCGGTTCATCAGGTCGATGAGACGACCCGGCGTGGCCACGATAATGTGTACTCCCTGCTTGAGCGCCCTAATCTGCGGCCCGATGTCCGCTCCGCCATACACGGGAAGGATGCGCACTGTGGGCAGGTATTTGGCAAAAGCCTCCAAGTCGTCGGCAATCTGGAGACAAAGTTCGCGGGTGGGCGAAAGGATAATGGCTTGTGGAGTTGCTCCTTCCCCCGCCCTATCCGAGAGAGTTGAATCAAGGGCTGGATCGCTGCTGATTCTCTGCAACAGCGGCAAGCCGTAGGCGGCTGTTTTGCCTGTGCCGGTTTGAGCCAAGGCAACAAGATCTTGTTCCGTTTGGAGCTGATGGGGGATGACGGCTTCCTGTACAGGCATGGGTGCTTCGAAGCCTAACTCTGTGATGGCGTGGAGCAACTGTTCGCTGACGCCAAGTTCTTGAAATGTCATTGTAAAGATGGATTATGAACGATAAAAAGAAGTCCGCAGCCTCCGTAGAGAACTGCGGACCAACGCCCTGCGCTCCAGGATGGGCTTGAACCAACGACCCCCTGATTAACAGTCAGGTGCTCTAACCAACTGAGCTACTGAAGCAGTGCTTTTCCGAGTCTCGTGCGCTCCAGGATGGGCTTGAACCAACGACCCCCTGATTAACAGTCAGGTGCTCTAACCAACTGAGCTACTGAAGCAGTGTTCTCGGCTCCCACGAGGGGAGAAAAGCGCAGAAACGAGGACTAAATTTGCGTTTTAACGCTTTTTTCTCGGAATTGCGCGGCAAAAGTAGTGCTTTTCTCGAAAATAAGCAATACTTTTGCAGAAAATTTTGAGAAAGATGACAAAAATCATAGGAATTGGCAATGCACTAACCGATATCCTGGTGCATTTGAAGGACGAAAGGCTCCTTCAAGAACTACATTTAGCAAAAGGCGGAATGTTCCATATCGACGAACCGCAGATGCGCACCTTGCACGCAGCCATCGCACCCTTTTCTCCCGAACGGGCCACGGGCGGCAGCGCGGCCAACACGGTCCACGCCCTGGCTGCCTTCGGTGATGAAGTGGGCTTCGTGGGCAGCATCGGTGACGACGAGACCGGACGCTTCTTTGCCAAGCACCAGCAGGAACGCGGCATCGACTCGCACCTCCATCTCTGCAACCATGCCGTCAGCGGCATCGCCACCACACTCATCACCCCTGACGGCGAACGAACATTCGCCACACATCTGGGTGCCTCAACCGACATCCAAATGGAAGACTTAAGAACGTTCTTCGGTCAACCCACTTCGTCCATCCTCCATGTCGAAGGATACCTGGTTCAGAACCACGAACTCATTGAACAGATTCTGCGCGAGTCAAAGGCGGCTGGCATGACCGTAAGCTACGACCTGGCATCGTGGAACATTGTGAAAAACGACCATGCCTTTGTGGAGCATTTGGTGAAAGACTACGTTGACATCGTCTTCGCCAACGAAGAAGAGGCAGCCGCCTTCAGCTGCCAGCAAGAACCCGTCAAAGCTTTGGAGAAGCTGGCCGGATTGACACAGACAGCCGTGGTCAAGGTGGGCAAGAAAGGTGCTTACGTCAAAACAGACGGGCAGACCTGTTTTGCACCGGGATTGAACAAGAAACCTGTGGATACAACTGCTGCCGGTGACTTCTTTGCAGCAGGCTTCCTGCACGCATTGATTCACGGAGCAGAAGCTGCCGTCTGCCTCAACTGCGGCAATCATCTGGCTTCCGAGGTCATACAAGTCATAGGTACACAGCTCTCTGACGAACAGATTCGGGCCTCACTTTTATCTATATTATAAATAAGGTATATATGAAAACTCGCTTTTTTCCGACCTTACTGATGACCATCCTGTTCTGTGCATCTGCCACGTCACAGAAGAAGGAACAGACGGGATTTGACATTTCGCGTAATCTGGAGATATTCACAGACATCTACCGCCAGCTCGATATGTTTTATGTCGATACACTATCCGCAGACACTGCCGTCCGCTGGGCGATTGACGGGATGCTATCCGAAATAGACCCCTACACCGTTTTCTATCCCAACGACGATCAGGATGACCTCAAGCGCTTGGCCACGGGTCGCTATGCAGGCATCGGTGCCCTCATTCGTCCCTACAAGAAGGAGGACAGGACTGCTATCGAGGAACCTTATGAGCATTGTCCGGCACAGGAGGCTGGCGTTCGAGCGGGTGACGTCATCCTGACAATCGACGGAAAGGATACCAAAGGATGGCCACTCGGAAAAGTAAGCGAGAACCTGCGAGGAGAAGCGGGCACGACATTTGAACTGCGTGTGCAGCGGCCTGGCATCAAGAAGCCTCTTGCCTTCAAGATTACACGTCGTCAGATTCAACAACCTTGCCTACCGTGGTACAGCATCGTGGATGAGGAAAATCATGTGGGCTATCTCTATCTCACGGAGTTCACCGACCAAAGTGCCCGTGAAGTACGCCACGCCATCCTCGACATGAAGCAACATGGGATGCAGCGACTGATCATGGACTTGCGTGATAATGGCGGCGGATCGGTGAGCGAAGCTGTGGAAATCGTTGGTTTTTTTGTCCCACGTGGCAGTTTGGTCGTTTCTACTAAGGGCAAGTTACCCACAACCTGCCATGACTACCAAACTCCAGCAGAACCCATCGACACCCTTATGCCTATTGCCGTGCTGGTCAATGGACATACAGCTTCCGCAGCTGAAATCGTCAGCGGTGCTTTACAGGATATGGACAGAGCTGTCATCCTTGGACAACGCACATTCGGGAAGGGACTTGTACAAGCAATCCGTGAAGTGCCATATCGTGGTCAGCTTAAAATTACAACTGCCCGCTACCACATCCCCTCCGGTCGTTGCATCCAAGCTTACGACTACCGCCACCGTACCGCAGACGGGGCAGCTAAGTCATTGCCAGATAGCCTGACACGCGAATTCCGTACTCGGTTGGGACGAATTGTCCGCGACGGAGGAGGTATTTTGCCAGATAGCATCCTTGACGCAGACTCTGTCCCCACTATGCTCTACGACCTCTACAACTCCGATCCTTTCTTTGACTATGTGACGGATTATGCGGCACAGCATGAAAGCATCCCTGCACCAGGATTATACCGACTTTCGGATGAAGATTATGAGGAGTTCTGTGACCGAATTGCTAAAAGCGACTTCACTTATAATGGTCGAACAGCTGCAGCACTAACACAACTGCGCCAGCTGGCTCGCTTTGAGGGAAGAATGGAAGCCACACAGCAGGAATTTGACGCACTCGAAGCCAAACTGAAGAAGAACGACCTCGCCACCGACTTGAGACGATTCAGAGAACATATTCAACCTTATCTCGAAGCGGAAATCGTCAGCCGTTACCACTTCCAACGAGGTGCACTGCAACAGCAGATGCACAACGATAAGGGCGTGAAGCGAGCCATCGAATGTCTAAAAAACAAATAACGTCAAGATATGAGGAAAAGAAAAGCCCAACAAACCAACCAGAACATTCTCAAAGGAATTGTAGCGATGGCACTCATCGTCCTGCTGGTCTGCTACCTGTTTCTTACTATGGTCAGCTGTTCACCAACTGGCCCATGCTTTCGAGTTGAAGGAAACATTTCGGATGCCGAAGATTCGACCCTCGTACTGGAGGTCATGGCCATGGATGGCATCCACCCTTTGGATTCCATTTGTTTAGGTCCAGACGGATCTTTTGCCTTTACAGCACCCGCCGACACCAGTACTGCACCTGAATTCTACCGACTACGCATCGGGCAGAAAATCATTAACTTCGTGGTGGATTCATTGGAAACCATCTGCGTTACCGCTCCTTTCAACAAAATGACGACGGACTATGAAATACAAGGTAATGAGGCGTCACGCACCATGAAGACCATCTCACTCACGTGCATTCAACTTCAGCAACAAATTACACACTTACAGCAGGAAGGAACTCTTTCCTATTTGGAAAAGACTGACCGACTCCAACAGCTGATTAACGACTATAAACAGTTGCTGAAACAAGACTTCATCCTTCGAGACCCATCGTCACCAGCTGCCTACTTCGCCCTCTTTCAAACAGTTGGAGGCATATTGCTCTTCAATCCTGAAACAGACAGAAGCGATGTTCAGTATTTTGCCGCAGTAGCCACACAATGGGATTTCCTCTACCCTGGCACACTGCGTACTGAGAACTTGAAGAACATCGCCCTCAGGGGACTGAAAAACACTAGAAAACCACAGCCCTTGGAGATTCAGCTCAGCGGAGATAAGATTCAAGAAACTGGCATTATTGACTTTGGATTTCCAGATATTCGCGGTTGCGAACGTCGTCTCTCAGACTTTCATGAGAACGTGGTGTTGCTCGACTTCACAGCCTATAGCTTGCCACAAAGCCAGCAACGCATTCTCGAATTACGAGAACTCTATGAAAAATATCACCACCGTGGATTAGAGATTTATCAAGTATCTCTTGACCCTGATGAGCATTATTGGAAGACCATGTGCGAGTCATTGCCGTGGGTTTGCGTCTATTGTACTGAAGGCATCAACAATGACATGATACGGCTTTACGGCATCCAGTCATTGCCCAGTTTTTTCATCATTGCACGGGGATCCGAGATGAAAGCACGGGGCGAAAGCATCAAAGACCTGAGAAAAGCCATCGAAGAAGAATTATAAGTTTTCATTGAATGAAGATTTGACCCGTTCGGCATCTTTTTAAGGAAAAAAGAGGGGTAAATAGTAAAAAAAACCTAAAAGCTTGCTCTTGGTTCAAAGTTTATTCTTACCTTTGCTCCCGCAAACAGCAAAAGTTGCAAAAAGGGTTCCGTGTAAAAGCGGAGTCCTTTTGCTTTTGTCTGCCCTTAGAATAACAATACTAAAAACCAAAAGAATACATGGCTTACATGACCCAGAAGGGCTACGATAAACTTGTAGCCGAGCTCCAGCAACTCGAAGCTGTTGAGCGTCCAAAAGCAGCTGCCGCCATTGCCGAAGCACGTGACAAAGGCGACCTGAGTGAAAACGCCGAATACGATGCCGCCAAAGAGGCACAAGGCCTACTCGAAATGAAAATCACTCAGCTCAAGGCCACTATAGCTGATGCCAAGATCATTGATACCAGCAAGTTGAATGCCGATACCGTTCAAATCCTATGCCACGTTGAGCTGCGCAATGTTAAGAACAATGCCAAGATGGCTTATACAATTGTCAGTGAGACCGAGGCTAATCTTCGTGAAGGAAAGATCAGCGTCAAGACTCCCATTGCACAAGGACTGCTTGGCAAGAAGGTCGGCGAAATTGCCGAAATCAAAGTTCCACAGGGTATCATTCATCTGGAAGTTCTCAGCATCAAGTTTGAAGAATAGTTATGGCTTCTATTTTCTCTAAGATTGCAGCTGGCGATATTCCCAGCTATAAGTGTGCTGAGACCAGCGATTTCTATGCTTTCCTTGATATCAACCCACTTGTGAAAGGACATACGCTCGTAATACCCCGTCGGGAAGTCGATTACATTTTTGACCTTACAGATGAGGAGATTGCACGTTTACACGTTTTTGCAGCACGCGTAGCACGTGCCATCAAGGAGGTCATTCCCTGTGTGAAAGTGGGTGAGGCCGTTCTTGGGCTGGAAGTTCCCCATGCTCACATCCACCTCATTCCCATGCAGAACGAGCGTGACATGCTTTTCAGCAATCCCAAATTGCAATTGCCCGCTGAGGAAATGCAAGCTGTCGCTGATTCTATCCTTGCCGCATTCAACCGGCAATCCTGACCTTTTGTCGGACGACACTCATGCCCAATGACGCAACCCTCGACTTCATACGCTGCCACGCGGAAGATGATGTCCGCAAGTTGGCATTGACTCAAGCACCGAAGGGTGTGGACTTGCGTCTGGCACTCATACAGATAGAAGGGAGAAAGCTTACTGCTCACAAACTGCCCACTTGGTCGCAGACCGAAGGCATCTTGTTTCCTCCACGTCTCTCGTTAGAACAATGTTCCAGCGAAGCCACTGCAGCCTATAAGCGCGCTATTGTCAGCCGACTTATAGGCTGTAGTTGTTTGTCTTCAACCTCGTTTATCGATCTGACAGCAGGCTTTGGTGTCGATTTTGTTGCTTTAGCACCGCTATTCTCACATGCTGTTTTTGTAGATCGGCAGGCAGAACTGTGTGAACTTGCTCACCACAACTTTCCTCTTTTTGGGCTGAACAAGGTGGATATCCGTTGCAGCTATGCTGAGGATGTTCTGAACAGCTACAGTCAACAACCGACTGCTGATGAACCGCCGTTCACAGTCCTTATGATAGACCCCGCACGCCGTGATGCCGTTGGACGTAAGGTTGCTCTCATCGAAGACTGTACACCCGATGTCTGCGCGCTGCAAGACCAATTACGTTCCTTAGCCCGCTATGTGGTTGTCAAGCTCTCGCCCATGCTGGATCTCACGTCTGCCCTACGCAGCCTGCGAGGAGCAATAGAAGCTCATGTCGTCGGTGCCGATGGCGAATGCAAAGAGCTATTAATTATTTTGGCTAAAGAACATGAAGCAATTCCTATTGACCAAATCCCCATCCACGTAGGTGACTCGCTTCTTTTCACACGTGCCGAGGAAGCTGCGGCTCAATCCGTTTTCGCATCTCGTCTGGGCACATACCTCTACGAACCGAATGCAAGCATTCTCAAGGCTGGTGCCTTCCGAACCATAGGACTGCGTTATTCATTGGAAAAGCTGGCCCCGCAGACTCATCTCTATACCAGTGACCACCTTGTCACCGATTTCCCAGGCCGTATATGGTGCATAGCCGCCTCCACCACATTTGCCAAAAGAGAATTACGTGAATTCCTTCGTGACGTTCCAGCCGCCGATCTCACCTTGCGTGGTTTCCCCTCCAGCGTGACAGCTCTTCGCCAACAACTGCACATCCGTGAAGGCGGGAATGTCCATCTGCTCGCCACTACCCTTGCCAACAATCAGCGTTTGCTACTTCGCCTTGCCCCTCCTCATATTTAACCTTCTTCTTTTGTCGCTCGTGTCAGTTCTTCTTTCTACCGCCTATCTTGCCCCCGTCCTATGGTATGCAGTCCTTGCACACCACAGACATGCCGTTATCGACATTCACGAACACTATATCAAGCAAACATACCGCAATCGTTGCCGCATCGTGATGCCAAATGGACCTGTTGACCTTGTTATCCCTATCCAAAACCCATCCAGTCATTCCGCTGTCCGCGATTTGCGTATTAGCGACCACGGTAACTGGAGGCATCATCACTGGAACGCCCTACGTACAGCATACGGCAAAACGCCTTTCTTTGAATTCTATGCAGACGACTTAGCTCCGTTCTATCACGAACGCCGATATGAATTTCTTCTTGATTTCAACGAGGCTTTACACCAAACCATCTGTTCACTCATAGAGCTTGATGTTTCTACAAAGCACTCAACAACTTACTACAAATCCGAGAGCTCCAATCCCTTTGACGTTGTTGGTGATGGTCTTCACGACTGCCGCGCTCTTTCAGACCCTCATACACCTTTGTGCGATGCTCCAGCCCCAGTCTTGAAACCTTATTATCAAGTCTTCGCCCAGCGTCTCGGTTTTCAGCCTAACATGAGTATGATAGATCTCTTATTCAATATGGGGCCTGAAAGTATTCTCGTTCTTTAGAATCTGTTCATGTCAGATGATGGGGAAACTCATGCCGTTAATTTTTCGATAGAGGTCGAGCGCATAGACATCTGTCATTCCAGAGATATAGTCAAGGACAGCCATGAGTCGGTCATAAAGACGAGGGGCATGAATCTGATACTGTGGTGAGACACGATTGAGCAAAAGTTGTGAATAAGCTCGTTCTGGATGAGTGACGGCTTCTACCATCAAGTCTATCAGAAAAGACATGACGCGGAAACCTGCGAGTTCTATATCTACGACATCTTTGGAATGGTAGATATGACTAAAGCTCGTTTTGACACACTGGTCATAAGCCTTTCGGGGAATTTCTGAAATATGTTGGATAAGGGTACCTGTGAACTTTCCGCTCAGGATTTCCTCTTCGTTCTCAACAAACACACGGACACATTCACTTTCCAACGCGTTAATCACTGAAGACCTAAGGTAAACAATCTGCTCGTTCACGTCGCGGACATCCAAATGCGACAGGTTGCTGGCGATTTCATCACGTCGTTCTGGCGTGAAGTATGCCATCAGCATTTCACGGGTATCTTCGGTGGATATGATTTTCAACTTGTGAGCATCTTCAAGGTCCATAATCTCGTAGCAAATGTCATCGGCAGCTTCCACCAGATAAACTAACGGGAAGCGTGTGTAGCGTACGGTATCTGGTGGACTGGGAAGTTGAAAAACGCCCAATTCATCGGCTATTTCTCGAAAGTCAGCTTCCTCAGCCTCGAAGAATCCGAATTTCTGATGGTCGCCAGCGAGATTGCTTGAAAACGGATACTTCACGATGCTGGCGAGTGTGCTATACGTCATCACGAATCCTCCGGGACGCCTTCCCTCAAAATGATGCGTCAAGAGCCGAAAAGCGTTGGCATTTCCGTCGAAGTGTGTCAGGTCTTCCCACTGTCGCGGGGTGAGTCTGTCTCCTGTTGTCTCATCCACATAGGTACGCAACCATCTGCCTTTTCCTTCGCTAAAATAGGTGGCAATGGCCTTCTCGCCCGAATGTCCAAAAGGCGGGTTGCCGAGGTCATGAGCCAGACAAGCTGCGCACACGATGCTGCCCATTTCAGAAAGATGTGTATCACGCAGATTCGGGTGTCGCTCCAGTAACAGGCGGGCGACATCGTTGCCAAGCGATCGTCCGACGCTGGAAACTTCCAAACTGTGGGTAAGACGATTGTGGACAAAGATGCTTCCTGGCAGAGGAAACACCTGCGTCTTGTTCTGTAGCCGCCGGAAAGGAGCCGAGAAGATCAGACGGTCATAATCGCGCTGAAATTCCGTGCGGTCGTCACGAGCCTGTTGTTGACTCCCCAGCCCCAGTCGCTTGCTACTTAATAGTTGTGCCCAGTTCATCATATCTGGCCGCAAAGGTACGGATTTATTCACAATACATCACCTACAAATCAACATTATTTCCTCCAAGCATCCCTTCCTTAAGCAAAAAATAAGGAAATCAGCACCCACAAAAGCGAATAAATGTAAATTAAAGTGGATGAATGGTGAATTATCCGTACCTTTGTCGGCAAATTCAATCTGCGTATGATACACATTCCGATTGTCAACCGTTCCCACCATCCCCTGCCCGCCTATGCCACAACTTGTTCGGCGGGAATGGACTTACGTGCAAACCTTACAGAGCCTATCGTACTTGCCCCCATGCAGCGGGTGTTAGTCCCAACGGGATTATTCATTGCCCTGCCCGAAGGCACCGAAGCACAAGTACGTCCTCGCAGTGGATTGGCCATCAAACATGGCGTCACCGTGTTGAATGCTCCAGGCACCATCGATGCCGACTATCGAGGTGAGGTCTGCGTGATTCTTGTCAACTTGTCATCCGAACCATTTACCATCAATGATGGCGAACGCATCGCCCAAATGGTCATTGCACGCCATGAGCAGACAAGTTGGCAACCTGTGGAACAGCTGGATGAGACGGAGCGTGGTGCAGGCGGTTTCGGACATAGCGGAAAGAACTGAATCTCAAAGATATCATGATGCGCAGGGCTGCAAAATCTGGAATGGACTTCTGGTCGTGGACACGATCAGCCGTTTTCCTGTTGCTGCTGCTGCCATTCCTTTCCGGTTGCAAGACCAAGAAGGGAACCATCCGAGAGGAATCACAAGCCCTCTCTCCTTCTTTGGTGACCAACCGACCGCCTTCAAGCTTTTCTCAGCTTCCCCTGAGCGACCAACGACGGCTGGAATACCTATATTTGGAAGCCAACCGTCTGAAAATGGAAGACAACCACGCTGCCGCGTTCGATCTCTTTGAACACTGTCTGGAAATCGACCCCGACATCCCCGAAGTCTTGTACTCTTTGGCCATTTACCGCCAGTTGATGCGACAAGACACAACTGCCGTTCGCCTGCTGCATCGTGCCGCAGAACTCGACCCCCTGAATACTTATTATTTGGAAGCGTTGGCCAGCTACTATCTTGACCACAGACGTGTTGAAGACGCACTGCCCCACTTGGAACAGTTGGCAAAACTGCAACCCAGACGCTCCGATGTCCTCTCACAATTAGTCAATAGCTACAGCAGTCTCAGTCGTCCAACCGATGCCATCCGCGTCCTTGACCGTATCGAACTGCTCGAAGGCAAGATGGCCTCGGTCAGCTACCGCAAGTTCGGCCTTTACAAAGAACTGGGCGACGAGAAGAAGGCCTTTGCCGAACTGGAGGCATTATGCAACGAATACCCCCACGAGATGAGCTACCGTCTGGCAATCGGCAACCAATTGCTCCAAGCCAACCGCTTCGACGAGGCACAAAAGGTCTATGACCAAGTGCGGCAAATCGACCCGGATAACGATGCCTTAAAGCTTTCCATGCTGGAACTCTACCGCCAGACGAGCGACGACGCACGCTATGAACAAATGCGTGACTCTCTGCTTTTCAGCGAACATACCGCTCCGCAGATGCGGATGGTGTTGCTGCGCAATTACATCTCCGATGAAATGGCGAACGACATCACAGGCCGCCAACGTGTTCAATCGGCCTTCCAGCACCTGCGCCAGCAGATGCCGCGCGACCTCGACCTGTTGCAACTGCAAGCTGCTTATCTGGCCACCTACGAGCGTGCAAACGATAGCGCCTTCGTTGCCGTGATGGATCGCGTCAACGAACTCGAACCAGCCAACACGCAGGCGCTTTTCTATCTCATCCAGTACTATGGCGAACACAAGCAGTTCCAGCGTCTCGAAGACATCTGCCGACGCGGCGTACTGACTCATCCCGAGGAGCTCGTCTGTCATTTCTACCTGGGCATCGCCTGCTACCAACAAGAGAAGAAGGCCGAAGCCTTGAAAGCCTTCCAAGACGGTATCGTTCAGAAAACCGAGGAAAGCCGACCGACAATGGTCGCAGAGCTCTACAGTCTCATGGGCGAAGTGCTGCATGAGATGGGGCGTGAGGAGGAGGCTTTTGCCGCCTACGATTCCTGCCTTGTATATCAAGACGACAATGTGGGATGCCTCAACAACTATGCCTACTTCCTTTCACTGCGCAACCAGCAACTCGACAAGGCCGAGGAGATGAGCTATCGCACCATCCGCCTCGAACCAGACAACAAGACCTACCTCGACACATACGCTTGGATTCTCTTCATGAAAGAACGGTATGGCGAAGCCCAAATCTACATCGACCGAGTCTGCCCGCCCACGGCCACGGATTCTGCCTTGCTCTCCGACCCCAGTCTCTCTGGCGTCGTGATGGAACATGCGGGCGACATCGCGGCCAAAAACGGTAACGCCGAACAGGCTCTCCGCTTCTGGAAGCTGGCAGAACAGGCTGGCGGAACGGGCATTACCGCTTTGCTGCCAAAGAAAATCAAGCTGAAGAAATACGTCAACAAATAAAAAAGGAAACATGAAGAAGTTAGAAAAATATGCCTTACGCAGTCTGCTGTTTCTCCTCTGCGTTTGTTTTGCTGCCTGCCGTTCCAGCAAGCACGCCACAAAAGAGACGGAGAAAGAGGTCATTACATCCCAGACGGCCATTGTCAGCCGTGTCAACGACAATCGACAGACGGCCAAGGGCATACGTGCCAAGCTCAGCCTGTCACTGACGGCAGCTGGCCGCTCGGCCAGCGTCGGAGGAAGCATCAAGATGAAGCGCGACGAGATTATCCAACTCTCGCTCACCGCCTTCGGGCTGCTGGAAATCGGACGGATGGAAATGACACCCCAGTATCTGCTCATTCAAGACCGGGTGAACAAGCAATACATGCGGGCATACTGGGACGACGTGCCCACGCTGAAGCAGGCCGGCATCAGTTTCCAGACCTTTCAGGCTATCTTCTGGAACGAACTCTTTGTGCCGGGAAAGACCTACTCGCCTTCCGACAAGGACTTCAGCACCTTGCGCCTCGATGACAGTTTCCGCCTGACACCCGCCGACGGAGAACAGCGCGACATGAACGTGCAGTTCCTCGTGCAAACAGCCAACTATCTCATCGGGCAAACAGACGTCAGCTCGCCAAAAGCACGCGATGTCGCCCTCATCTGCCGCTACGACAACTGGGCGGAACTGGAACACAAGAACTTCCCGACATCTTTGAAACTGACCATCCAAGGCGGCACGAAACAATATGTGGCCGACATGAACCTCAGCCGCTTGCAGGCCGACGAGCAGATGGGAAACATCACCACCAACGTATCAGCCAACTACAAACAAGTGACCCTCGACGACATCATGAAGGTGCTGACGGGAAAACAATAGGCAACAGAAAGAGTAGAAACACATTTTTTACATGAAGGAGTAAGTATGGCATTCAGGAACGGTATCTTCTATTTATTATTGCTGGTTCCCTCATTCCTTTTTTCGCTTCCGGCCAACGCGCAAACCAAGAAGATAAAGGAACTGAAGAACCAGAAGGCACAGATTGAGCGTGGCATCCAACAGTCCAAAAACAAGCTTAACCAAACGCGCCACGAAACCACGAAAAAGGTGCAGACGGCCGACTTCATTGAACAACAACTGCAGAACCGTCTCCAATACATTCACATGCTGGAGAAGGAGATCGACACCCTTGACAGTCGGGTCGGACGACTTCAGAAAGAGCTGGCCGTGCTTGACACACAGCTCACTGACAAGAAACAGAAATATATCCAAAGCCTCCGAAACGCACGACAGTCACAGGCCGTACGCAACCCCGTCCTGTTCATTTTCTCGGCCAAATCCTTCCCACAGATCTACCGCCGGATGCGTTATGCTCGGGAATTTGCCTCCTTGCAGAAAAACCTCGGCATCCAGCTGATGGAACAGCAAATACGCGTACGAAACAAACAGAATGAACTGCTCTCCACCAAACAGCAGATGAGTGGCGTTGTGCAGGATGTCATCCGACAACGACGGACACTCACACGCGAGCATTCCGTCGTCAAGTCTAACGTGGCACAGCTGCAAAAACAGCAGAAACAGATTGAACAGCAAGTGGCCGAACAACAAAAGCAACTGACGGCACTCAACAAGAAAATCGATGAACTCGTTGCTTACGAAATCGAACAGGCACGAAAACGGGCCGAAGCTGAGGCACGCCGCAAACGAGAGGCTGAACTGGCGGCTCAGCGGGCACGAGAAGCACAAAAAGGAAAAAGCACCAAAACCACAACAAAGACCACCAAAACAGGAAAGGCAGCTTCGCCTTCCAAGTGGATTACCAGCGAGGACCGAAAACTCAATGGCAACCTCGAGCAGAACAAAGGACGCCTGCCCGTACCAATAACTGGCAATTACTTCGTCGCACGCCGCTTCGGGCTTCATCAGGTCACGGCCGGAGTCGTCCTCGACAACAAAGGAGTCAACTACATGGGGCAACCGGGAGCACGGGCAAGAGCCATTTTTGACGGCGAAGTGTCTGCCGTCTTCCAACTGGGCAACCTCAAGAACGTCCTCCTCCGTCACGGCTCCTACATTTCTGTCTATTGCAACCTCTCTTCCACCATCGTCACGCGAGGACAGAAAGTGAAAGCGAGAGACATTCTCGGCACTGTCGCACCCGATGACCAGGGCAACCATGTTCTTCATTTCCAACTCCGACGCGAGACAGCCAAACTGAATCCAGAACAATGGATCGGAAGATGAAATGAACCGCTTTCAATCCAGCAGAGAAGAAGGCGGGAAGGTATGGACGTTCAAGGCAGAAGGTGTACACGTTCCAGGCTTCAGACCTACACCTTACTCCAGAGAAAAGCTATGCTTTCCTCCCTACTCAATGTCTTTTCCACGTAAAAAGTCTCAATCCCTCACCTTTTGAGACATCACACTATCTATCAGACACTTGCGGGTGAGGGATTGGTGAGGGATTGGTGAGGGATGGTGAGGGATACAAGTATAGCCATAGGTCCAACCCTTCCAAATCCCTCACCATCCCTCACCAATCCCTCACCAATCCCTCACCCGTAAACTACTGTCTCATAGAGTCTTGCCGCAAAAGGTGAGAGATTGAGGCTTTTTATGGAAAACAGGATGGGGCGAGAATTGATTTGCCATATCGAAAGGTGGTAAGCATCGTCGGAAACCATTATTCAAGCAGCCTCCAGAAAAGACAACAGCCACCGTTCAACAAGTTCCAAACAAATCGAACACCTGTTCACGCACAGACATTTTTCTTAAAAATGCTCAATAAATAGTTGGCTGTGCAGGATTATTTGTACTTTTGTGGCGTCATCAAGATAGAGAACACAGTACAGTATATGAAAATCCTTATTACAGGAGCTTCGGGCTTCATCGGCAGCTTCATGGTCAGCGAAGGGTTGAATCGTGGCCATGAGATGTGGGCAGGTATGCGCCATTCCAGCAGTAAACAGTACTTGACGGACGAGCGCATCCGCTTCGCAGAACTCGACCTCGGCAACCCTGACCATCTTCACCGGCAACTGACCGCCCTCAAGACCGAGATAGGCGGGGCGTGGGATTATGTCATCCACGCTGCAGGTGCCACAAAGAGCCTGAGACGGGAAGGATTCTTCCGCACCAACACCGAAGGCACCAGAAACCTCGTCTGTGCCTTGCGCGACTGCGACATGATGCCGCGGCGCTTTGTCTTCATTAGTTCGCTGAGCATCTTCGGTGCCATCAAGGAGAAACCCACGCCCGACGGTTCATATCTGCCCATCACAGACAAGGACACGCCGATGCCCAACACCGCTTACGGCGAAAGCAAGTTGGCTGCCGAGCGCTGGTTGCAACAACAGGCCGACGTGCCGTGGGTCATCCTGCGACCGACCGGGGTCTATGGCCCGCGCGAACGCGACTATTTCTTGATGGCTAAGAGCATCGCTCAACATGTGGATTTCGCCGTCGGCTATCAACGTCAAGAAATCACGTTTGTCTATATGATGGACGTGGTGCAGGCCGCGTTCCTCGCCTGTGAGCGTCCAGAGGCAGATGTGTTGCACCACAGCTTCTTCCTTTCCGACGGTTACAGCTATGACAGCCGTGCCTTCAGCGACCTTCTGCAACGGGAGATGGGAACGCGCTTCGTTCTTCACATCAAGGCTCCGCTGTGGTTCCTGCGTGCCGTCTGTGCCGTGAATGGCACCGTCTGCCGATGGATGGGCAAGCTAACGACGCTGAACATGGACAAATATCATATCCTGGCACAACGCAACTGGAATTGCGACATCGAACCTGCACGCCGAGAACTCGGTTATGACCCGCAATGGAACCTCGAGGATGGTGTTCGAGAGAGTGTCAAGTGGTACAAGGAAGAGAAATGGCTGTAAAAGATATGAGGTTCATGAAAGAGGGTGTTCGCTTACTGCCAGTTGAATGGGTGGCGGTCGTATATGGCGTGCTGACCTGTGTGCTAATGGTCATCATGTGGCCGCGTTTAGTGGATCCAGCGGGGATGTTGATCTTGCGTGCCGAGTGGCTGGCGCTGACTGTGTCCCTCCTAGCTCTGTCCAGACTTCGGTTCTTCGCGACAAAAAAGAAGCTGACGGACTTCCTTCGTGTATTGGCACAGATGGGATGGCTTAGCCAATGGTATCCAGACACGTATGAATTCAACCGCTCGTTCAACAATCTTGATCATGTGTTTGCCGCCGCTGAACAATCGCTCTTCAGCTGTCAACCCGCCATTGAATTCAGTCAGGCCCTGCCCGGTGCCGTGTGGAGCGAAGCCTTCAACCTCGGGTATTGGAGCTATTTCCCAATGATTGGCGTCCTTGTTATTGCGGTTTTTTGGATGGAAAGACAGAAAAAAATACTACAGGATTTCCATTGGCTGGCAGCCACCATCATGACGTCCTTTTTCCTCTACTATGCCATCTATATCTTCCTGCCCGTAACGGGGCCGCAGTTCTATTTCCAGGCAGTGGGCATCCAAGAAATAGCGGCAGGACATTTCCCGCCGCTTGGTACTTATTTCAGCCAACATACCGAGATGCTGCCTGCGCCTGGCTATGCCGATGGCCTCTTCTATCACTTCGTCCATGCCTCTCAGGCAGCGGGTGAGCGCCCGACTGCGGCGTTTCCCAGCAGTCACATCGGCATTTCGACCATCGTGTTGCTGCTTTCCCGCCGTCATGCGCCACGGCTGACACCCTTCCTCCTGCCTTTCTGGATATTGCTTTGCTGTGCCACGGTTTATATCCAAGCACACTACCTCATAGATGCCATCGCAGGACTTGCGTCGGTTCCTGTTATCCTATGGATGGCCACGCGACTCAATCGCGGTTGGCGCGCTTGCGCTCCAAGTGGTCAAGGATAATCTTGCGCATACGCATTGACTTCGGTGTCACTTCTACGTATTCGTCTTCCTTGATATATTCCAACGCCTCTTCCAGACTTAGGAGGGTGGCGGGAATGATGCGAACCTTCTCGTCAGAACCGCTGGCACGCATGTTCGTGAGTTGCTTGTTCTTGGTGACGTTGATAACAAGGTCATTCTCGTGAATGTGTTCACCGACAACTTGTCCGGCATAAACTTCGGTTTGCGGCTCGATGAAGAACTTTCCCCTGTCCTGTAGGTTGTTAATGGCGTATGCAAAAGCCGTACCACCCTCCAGAGCTATCATGGAGCCAGATGTGCGACGGACGATTTCACCCTTGTAGGGCTGATACTCCTTGTAGCGATGAGCCATGATGGCTTCACCCTGACTGGCTGTGAGCACATTGGTTCTCAAGCCTATGATGCCACGTGATGGGATGAGGAATTCTATGTTCACGCGGTCTCCCTGGCTCTCCATGCTGGTCATCTCGCCTTTGCGGCGCGTGACCATGTCAATCATCTTTGACGCGAACTCTTCTGGTACGTTAATCGTCAGTTCCTCAATAGGTTCGCAGCGTTCGCCATTGATTTCCTTGTAGATGACTTGTGGCTGTCCGACCTGCAACTCATATCCCTCGCGACGCATGGTCTCAATCAGCACACTCAGATGCAACACACCGCGGCCACTGACAATCCAACGGTCGGTGGAATCAGGTGCTTGTTCCACACGCAAAGCAAGATTCTTTTCCAACTCTCTCTGTAAACGTTCGTGGATGTGACGACTGGTGCACCAGCGACCTTCTTTGCCAAAGAAGGGAGAGTCGTTAATGGTGAAGAGCATTGACATGGTGGGTTCGTCGATGCTGATAGCAGGCATTGCCTCGGGGTTTTCCGCATCGCAGATAGTATCTCCGATTTCAAAACTGGGCAACCCAACGATGGCACAGATGTCACCGCTACTAACGGCATCTATCTTTTGTTGACCCATACCCGTGAAGGTGTGCAGCTCCTTGATTTTTGTCTTTTCCTTAGTACCGTTACGGTGAGCGATGGTGATGGCCATGCCTTCACGGAGCGTTCCTCTATGTACACGTCCGACAGCTATGCGACCCGTATAAGTCGAGTAATCGAGAGAGGTGATAAGCATCTGCGGCGTCCCCTCCAACTGTTCGGGAGCAGGTATGTGTTCGATGATCTGGTCGAGTAAGTAGAAGATGTCCGAGGTGGGGGTCTTCCAATCTTCGCCCATCCAACCCTGCTTAGCAGAACCGTAGATGACGGGGAAATCCAACTGCTCCTCTGTAGCATCGAGCTCACACATCAGGTCAAACACCATCTCATAAACTTCTTCTGGACGGCAGTTAGGCTTATCGACCTTGTTGATGACCACAATAGGCTTCAGTCCTATTTGCAATGCTTTTTGCAACACAAAACGTGTCTGTGGCATCGGTCCCTCGAAGGCATCAACCAGCAACAGACACCCGTCGGCCATGTTCAGCACACGCTCCACCTCTCCGCCAAAGTCGGAGTGGCCCGGAGTGTCTATGATGTTGATTTTTGTGTCCCTGTAATTGATGCTTACATTCTTAGAGAGAATTGTGATGCCGCGCTCACGCTCCAACTCGTTGTTGTCCAACATGAGTTCGCCCGTTTGCTGGTTCTCACGGAAAAGATTTCCGGCAAGCAACATCTTATCCACCAACGTCGTCTTTCCATGATCAACGTGGGCGATGATGGCGATATTCCTAATATTCTGCTTCATTGTCATGTGTTTATTTCATTTTCAGGCCGCAAAGGTACATATTATTTGCGAGAAAACGACGATTTCAAATCAGAAAAATGCACGAGACGGTTTCTTCAAGCACATTAACATGGACCTTTTATGTTCATGAACTCAGAAACGAATATGTCGAGACTCATCTAAAGGATCCTCCTCAATGCTCACTCGAACCGTCTCTTCAGGCAAAAGACTTTCTATCAACTCCGGCCATTCTATGAAGCAGAAGTCACCACTATCCAGATAGTCTTCAAAACCTATATCAAAAGCCTCTTCCAGACGGCGAATGCGATAGAAGTCAAAATGGAAGACTCTTTTGGCAGACGATTGAGGATGAATAATCTCATATTCGTTGACGATGGCGAAGGTGGGAGAGGTTACAGGTTCCTCCACACCCAACGCTTCGCACAAAGCACGAATGAAAGTAGTCTTTCCTGCCCCCATCTTTCCATAGAACGCAAAGATGCGGGCATCCTTCATGATGCCTACAAGCTCAAGAGCTTTTTCCCCGATTTCATCGAGACTTTTAATTATTATTTCCATCCCTTATTTTCTTAATCATTACACTCAAAATGCTAACCCATCAACTTGTTTTCCTAACGTCTCTTAGGTACCAGTTCAATAAGCGGAATGAGCATTTCCTCCATGGAAATGCCACCATGCTGGAAGGTGTCTCGGTAATAGCTTACATAATAGTTATAATTGTTGGGATAAGCAAAGAAAGAATCATTTGTAGCAAAAATGTAGCGTGTACTGATGTTCGGGGCCGGAAGCTGTGCACGATGGGGGTCGGTGATATCAAAGACCTCTTTAGGATTATAGTCAAGGTTCTTGCCCAGTTTATAACGAAGGTTGGTGTTGGTATTCTTATCTCCCTTGACGCGAATAGGATTTTGGCAACGTATGCTACCATGATCGGTCGTAAGGACAATATGGTAGTCAGATGCCGCAAGCGCACGGAAAAGGTCGCCAACAGCTGAATGACGGAACCAACTGAGGGTGATGCTCCGATAAGCAGCCTCATTCGAGGCCAACTCACGAACCATACGACTTTCAGTACGGGCATGGCTGAGCATATCTATGAAATTGAGAACACAGACATTAAGATCATATTTCGCCAAATGAGGCAGTTGCTGCACTAAATGTTCTGCGGCAGAAGAGTCATTAACCTTGTGATAGGTAAAAGTGTTCTGGCGGCGAAAGCGTTGGAACTGGGTCTGAATTAAAGGTGCTTCGTTGAGATTTTTGCCCTCCTCACTGTCTTCATCCACCCACAAATCTGGAAACATTTCGGCAATGACATTAGGCATGAGACCACTGAAGATGGCATTCCGGGCATATTGAGTAGCCGTGGGAAGGATGCTACAATAGAGATTCTCTTCAATTTGAAACAAATCGGCAATCTCACCCATAAGGACGCGCCACTGGTCGTAACGGAAATTATCGATAACAAGCAGAAAAACCTTCTCTCCTTGGTCGAGCAAAGGGAAGACGCGTCGTTTGAAAATATCAGGACTCATTTCGGGACGTCCTGCAGTATCTTTATCCTCTACCCATCGGAGGTAATTTTTTCCGATGAAACGGGAGAAATCACGATTTGCTTCTTCCTTCTGCATGGCCAGCATCTCCTTCATGGCACTGTCGGTTTCCGAAAGTTGTAGTTCCCATGCAACCAAACGACGATAGACCTCCATCCAATCATCAATACGAGTGGCATCACCTATCAGCATCGACATCTTGCCAAAGTTCTGTTGATAGGCCGTTTGTGTCTGCTCAGTGATAATTTCCTTACGATGAATATTCTTCTTCAAAGAGAGCAGGATCTGAGTCGGATTGACAGGCTTAATCAAATAATCAGATATCTGACTGCCAATAGCTTGATCCATAATATTCTCTTCTTCACTCTTAGTCACCATGACAACAGGCGTTGTGGGAGTAATATCCTTGATGCGTTGGAGGGTTTCAAGGCCGCTCAACCCTGGCATGTTCTCGTCGAGAAGGATGAGATCGTAGGTTCTTTCGGCACAACGATCAAGAGCGTCATAGCCATTCGTAACTGTGTCAACCGCATAGCCTTTCTTCTCCAGGAAAAGAATGTGCGCCTTGAGGTGTTCAATTTCATCATCAACCCACAGAAGGGTGTAAATAGGAAGATTTCCCTGCGTCTTGTCGTTCAACATAACATAAAAAGTTTATGGCATCCAATCGTCATCACTCTCTTCTTCCACAGCCTCCTCCACGCTATTATCATCTGTATCATCGGCTTTTTCACCACCTTCTGGAACGTCGTCGATATCGGTGGGGAAGTTATCAGTCGGCTCATCGAGAATAAGTTCCTCTGGCACGTCAAGCGGAGATAGTTCTGCATCGAAGAATTCAGCGTATTCATCGTAGCTATATCGGACACCCAGCAGTTTGAGATTAGCCTCACTAATAAGAATGGAGCGAATACCTTTCAGGCGTTCACGCATGTGAGCGTCTGCATAAAGCTGTTGCGCGTATGCGTGAACTTCATCGTATGATTGGAATCCTGTGACACGCAATTGTGTAATAAGGCCGGCTGGCACGATTTCTATATCAAAGTTGCGTGCCATGAAGGAAGTGAAATTGTAGCGTGCCATTTCAAAGAGCAACTGATCTTCGTCCAGTTCTCCTGTCGGGTATGCCAGCACAAAGACGTATGGCACAAGTGGGTCGGCAACCAATGTATCTGACACCTGAGTACTATCGCCCTCAGCAGCAAAAGCATGACGACTCCAAATGTTGCTGGCATCCCATTGGTCGGAATCTAAAAGGCGGCCTTCCTGCACACCTTTTACGATGGATTGGGCCATTTCTGCAATTTCGTCTTTGCTGAATTTCTCTGCCACTAGCTTCATTTCGACGAGGAAAGAGTCACGTTCGCCTCGATAAAGTTGCGACATTGCATGAATGAAAAGAAACTTACCACGATGAGCGCCATCTGAAAAATCTTCGGTACTCTGACGGAAGAACTCATCCACCTGCCAATAAGCCGTGTCTTTATATGCGTTGTACGCCTGAGCGTAAAGAGTATCTTCCAAATGCTTTCCAAAGGTTGCCAATTCCACAAAGCGCGGATTGGTAACGGTTTTCGTGTAATCACTTTCAGGAAAACTATCACGAAGAACTTGCATGAATTCGCCCATTTCATCGGCATTATCATCACGCATAGCCAAAAGGAAAAGATGGTAATAGACATCATCCATCTTATCAAAATCAGGGAATTGAGAGCGTAGGCGGTCAAGGGTCTTACGCGCAAGACGAAAGTTCTCAATCTTTTCCATCTCAAGAATTCCACCATTGTAGAGGCCGTCACGAATGAGCAGATTGGACGCTTCGACCTGCTCTTCCGTGAAAGGAATTTGCTTTAGGTAGAACTCCCGATGATGTGGGTCATTTTCGAGAGAGTCCTTGAGCCGCTGCTCTTCTTCACTGAGTTCTTCATTTTCGCCCATTCCATCACCTATATTGGCCAAACTATCTTCAGCGGCATAGTCACCATCTCCTCCCTCCGTGTCAGGTCGAGCCTTATTGCTGCGTCGCCAATTGTCTTCGTTGGCTCGCTGACCCCATTTCTTTTGGAAATCCTGCTTACCTTGATTGACAGTCATAGGGTTGTAGAAATAGAACATGGTTTGCTTCTGTCCACGGTTGGCTCCTGCTCCTTGTTGAGCATTTCGGTTAGCCGTCTGTTGTTGAGCGGTTGCTCTGTTGTTGGCCAATTCTTGCGCATCTTCACGTTTGGCCTGTTCCTTTTCTTTCTTCTTAAGCTCTTCTATGACGCGGTCGATGGCAGCAAGATAATCTTTTTCTGGCAGTTTGGCCAATGCCTGCAGACTATCTTGCAGTTTCACTGCGGAAAGATGAGGCTCAAGTTCTGTCAAAGCTTTGCTTCTACGTTGTGTTTCGTCAAAACGTTCATTTTCCTTGTCCATGATGCTGACGAGCTGATTATAGCAGTCTGTAGCATCGATATAGTTCTCCATTGCCCAGTAAAGCTGACCCAAGTGTTCCAAGACAACTGCTTTAGCGAAACCGTTTTGAGTGCTTTCCTCGATGCCTTTTTTCCAGGCATAAATCGTATGCAGGGTATCTCGACTAGCAAGATGTATGTTGCCGATAGCATAGTAGATTCTGTCAAGATAGCTGGCGTTGTTGGGATTTTTGGCCATTCGATGCAACTTGCGCACCATCGCCTTACCCTGCCCTTCAGCCATGACTTCGGTTTGCATGATGCGTGCGTTGAAGGCCAGCTCGTAAGGAGGATTCAGACGAATGCATTTCTTCAAAGCCTTATAGGCAGAACGGTTATCACCTGTTTGCTGGTAAAGCTGCCCCAACAAATAATAGAGACGTGCCCGCTGTAGTTTTCCCTTTGTTTTTGGGACGATGTTTTTCAGAGGGGCAATGGCTTCTGAATATTGTTGGGTTGCCATTAGGTAGGCGGCTTGGGTCGCTTCCATTTCTCGCAAGCCTTGTGGAGGAATGCTGTCACGCCGCATCTTCGAAAGGACATCCTCAGCATCGTATGGCCAATCAAGCAGCACATAGCACCGTGCCAACTTTGCACGTGCCACGCTGGCCACTTCCGGCTGATTGGCATAAAGTCGCAATATATAATTATAACTCGAAGCCGCTTCTATGAATTCACCTTGACGAAACTGTGCATCGGCAAACATCATCCATGCCTTTTTCAAATAAGGATTGAACTCATGACGTGCAAAGTAGGCTTTCTGCTTCGGTGTCATGCGCCCGCTTGGTTTCTTGGGTTTGCGCTTGATGCTGTGACGTTTGATAGCTTTCTCACATTTCTCAATGGCTGTTGCAAAATTGCTCTTACCCATTGCGGCAGTTTTTTTACTGGCCACCACATACATAGGAAGCAGTTCGGTATAATTGTCAACGTGCCCCTTGTCTTGCGCCTCTACACCTTGGTCAAATGCCTGACGTCCGTTATAAAGGGTATTGAAATGCGCTGTGGTTGCATGATAGAAGCGCGTACCCGCAGTGTTCTTGGAAGTTGAACACGAAAACAACAATCCCACTATTAGCAGGAAAAACATAAGATATATGGTACGCGCGCGAAACATTCTATCCTATATAACGTATTCACAAACGATTTATTGCCGACGAACAGGCAAAAAAGAATGTCTTTTTCTTATTCAGGAAGTACCATAGCGCTGTTCACTGACAATGAGCAAGGCTTCCTCCCTTACGTTTATAGGCAGCTCCACTTCTCGCTGTTGCAAGCTACGCATCCAATCGGAAACCTCATAGGGGAACATGGTGAACAACACTTCGCGGAATTCCTCTTCCTCTTCAGGCGTATAATCATCTGCCATTCGGCCTCTAAAACGGTCGAGCTCCTCATCATCAAAATACTCGATGAAATCGCCTTTTTTCGCCATTAGCAATTCCTTTTCGCATACGGCATGTTGGCCGCAACAAATGAATGAATCTGATTTGTTCAAGTTCATGGTTAGGCTTCTGAAATTTGGCTAGTGATGTCGAACCCAGCTCGTTGCAAATCATCCCAGTAATGAGGATATGACTTAGACACGACTTCGGGATTGTTTATGTCAATTTGCCCTATGACAAGAGCAGCGGGCGCAAAGGCCATTGCCATGCGGTGGTCATCATAAGTGTCAATCACTACGGCTTCAACCGGATGCAGATAAGGGACTTCCCCTAGTTCCTGCTCCCCAGGTCCTGCCCAAGATATAACGCTGTCGCCCTCTACTTCTATCTGCACACCCAACTTGCGCAACTCCTTTTGCAAGGCAGCAATACGATCAGTCTCTTTGATGCGCAAGCTCTGCAATCCAGAAAAATGGAAAGGTATCCCCAACAAGGAACATGTGACGACAAGTGTTTGTGCCAAATCAGGGATGTTTGTAAAGTCACATACAAGTCGTTTCGCCATGCGTCCGCGACGAAATAACAAGACGTGCGTTGAATCTTGTCCTGAATAGAAAAAAGTTTGGACAGAAAGTTGTTTGAACAATTCGGCCACCATTTTGTCGCCTTGGATACTTTTTTTAAATAGACCTTGAAGCGAAAGGGTTTCCATCTTGTTTTGACTCAGGATTTCTATCTCATACCAATAGGAAGCCGCACTCCAATCTGATTCAATGACATAAGGCGTTGGCCGGTACGGATGACCAGGACTCACTGCAATCGTGCGTGGCCCCTTCCATTTTACTTCGGCTCCATGTTCACGCATCATGGCTATTGTCATGTTGATGTAGGGGCGACTTACAATGTCACCTTTCAAATGCAAGACAAGTCCTTCTTCCAACAAAGGAGCCACCATCAGAAGCGCTGAAATATATTGCGAACTGACACTGCCAGACAAAGTCAAATCGCCACCGTGCAACTGAACGCCAGTAATGCGCAGTGGAGGATAACCTTCTTCACCAACATATTTAATCTGAGCACCTAACGTGCGAAGAGCTTCCACAAGTATGCCAATAGGACGATGCTGCATTCGCTCGCTGCCTGTTAGAACGCGTGTTCCCAGATCTGGATTAGCACTCAAATAGGCTGTTAGAAATCGCATAGCCGTACCCGCAGCCTTGATATTGACGGTCGGAAGCAACTGCCCCATTTTACCTTCACGGCGTTCACAGTCCAGCAGGAAGAACGTTGCAAGCATAACAGAAGTGTCGTCACAATCCGAGATATTAGCCAGCAGACCTATCGGTGAACCGCTAAGGGCATTGAGTACTATTGCACGATTGCTGATACTCTTGCTGGCAGGCAAAGTCACGTTAGCTGACAAATTGCGAGGCTTAATGACGCGATATTTCATACGACAAACAGATTTTAAGTGGAAAATCGGCACAAAAGTAGTCAAAAGTTTGCACGTATCAAAAAAAACGCCTACCTTTGCACCCGCAAAACGAAAAAGAACTTATTCTTTCACGTTTGCGACCAAGTTCGGGATGTAGCTCAGTCCGGTTAGAGTACGCGTCTGGGGGGCGTGGGGTCGCTAGTTCGAATCTAGTCATCCCGACATCAAATAGGAGGAAAACAAAATAGTTTTCTTCCTATTTTTTGTTTACAACCTCTCATACCACCATACATGGGGTCAGCGGCTCACGCCACTATTCATCGGAACGACTGAAAATACAGAAATATTTGAACTTGAATGAAATAAATAAAGATATGTTTTTGCCATCTAACACTTTTATGTTACCTTTGCGCCAGATTTAGAAGATTGCAGACAACTTGAACGTTCTCTCTTTTTTATGATTAGCAAACGGATGAAGAAGATTATCAACCCCTGGCTGAACCATCCAGAATACAACTGTTTTGGCTGTTGCCCCGAGAATCCCATTGGGTTACACTTGAAGTTTTATGAGGACGGTGATTATATCGTAAGCAAGTGGCATCCCGAAAAGAACTATCAAGGATGGGTAAACACCATGCATGGAGGCATTCTTAGTACGCTGATTGATGAAGTATGCGGATGGGTTGTCACTCGAAAACTACAAACGAGCGGCTACACTGTTCAGCTGGATGTGAAGTTCCGCAAGGCCATTTCGACGACAGAGCCCGAACTGACCATCAAGGCAAGAGTCGAGAGACAAGTGAGGAATCTTGCTTATATTAGTGCGGAAATAACCAACAGCAAAGGTGAAGTCTGTAACGAGGGTGAGGCCATTTACTTCCTAATGAACCAAGAAAAGGCCAAGGAAATGGGATTCCTTCATTGTGAGGTTGAGGATGAACAGCCATCAGACATGTGACTTGAGGTCAAACTAATGCAGATGCACGGGCTTCTTACTTATCAAAAAAGCATCGTCTGAACTCGCTCTCGAAGTTAGGGGTCAAGATGCCCTTGCCCATCGCATCGCGAACCTCCTGCATTGTCCAGAAACGTCCACCGTCCAGCTCCTCCGCCGAGGGATGTATCTCGCCATCGTAGGTCGTCCAATGCACATACACAAATTCCCTCTCACGTTCACTTTCAAACACATACTTGTCGATGCACTCGGCCATGAAGTCCGTGATGCCCAGCTCTTCACGCACTTCCCGCCGCAAAGCCTCTTCGGGAGTTTCGCCGTCATCGATATGTCCGCCGACGGCAGTGTCCCACTTCCCCGGCTGTATGTCTTTCCATGTCGGTCGGCGCTGTAGATATATGTCACCTTTGGCGTTGAACAAATGCAGGTGAACCACGGGGTGCAGCAGTTTTGACCCGCCGTGGCACTCTCCACGTGTGGCCGATCCGATTTTCCGCCCGACTTCATCGACAATGGGGAATCTCTCTTGCTGATTATCCATGCCCTCCTACAGCTTATAATCGACTTTGATGACCAGCACGCGCAGCCTTTGGCTTGCGGCTGTCGTCTTCACCTTTGCCACGTGCCAGTCGCATGGGAACATAATATTAAAGGTACCGGGGATGGAGGTGAATTGTTCCAGACGGTCGTACTCGAAAGCATACTCCAGGCGGTCAGGCTTGTAGTCGGCAAGAGGGGTGGAGGTCTCGTGGTCAAGGCGGCAGAATCCCTCGGTGCCGCTGACTACATACATGAAGTCAATCTTCTGGTAGTGGCTCTCGCTTCCCTTGCCCTTGCGCAGGTCATCCTGCGAACACCAGTTGTCGCCGTCCTCCACGCTGACAGTAAGCGTAGTGCCGGGGATGGGAGTGCGCCCTGCAGGAATCGCCAGCAAGTCCGTTTGCTGTAACCACTGGAACAACGCCTGCCACTGTCCAGGATTGCGGTGGTACTGGATATAGAACTCCGTGAGGTTCACCGTGGGTGCGGGCGAAGCTTTCGTAAAGCCGTTGCGCCAAGCCCCTTTCTTCACCCATTTCTGGGCGAGTCGGGTCAGTTCCTTGGGGTACACGTTGGTGTAAGTCTGTGCGCTGGCCACCATCGATGCGAGGATGGCAAACAAAGTTATTACTTTTTTCATTGCTGAGGTTGTTGTGATTTGTAGTTTTCTTTTGCGGTGTAAAATTACAAAAAGATTCTGAGATGGATGGCATGAAAGGACAGAAATCGTGAATGATGGGGTTTAATAACACGTGAGTTCGGTATAAGAATTATGCTTAAAAATTGTTAGGGATCAAGCTATTTTGCCCTTTTGTGCCTGCAAACCAATAAGTTAAATAGCACTTGAGTTCGGCATAAGGCTTATTGTATAATCTTTACGCCGAACTCACGTTGTGTCTTGCTAATTAGCCACCAAAAAGATAAGCAAGACTTTAATTACTCAAAAAAAGGTGTGGTTTCTGTGCCGATGATGCGGCGTCCGCTGATGTATTGTTGTTCCCAGTAGTCCGTATCGGGGTATTTGTCGATGCGTACGCCTTGTGATGTGCTGGAGTGGATGAATTCAAAGGTGCCTGCTTCAGTATCGACGGACGTGACAATGCCCACATGATTGACGGTTTGTCTCTTGCGACCACCTCGCCCGAAGAAGACCAAGTCACCTGGCAGTAGTTCACGAACACAACTAATGACTTCGCCTTGTGTGCTTTGTTCGCGAGATGAACGTTTGAGCTTGATGCCCATCTTGTCGAAGACATAGCTTGTAAAACCGGAACAGTCAAATGCCGAGGGTCCGGAGCTGCCTGGACAATAGCGAGAACCTATCAGCCGTTTAGCTGTATGAATGAGGTCGTGCGCGATGGTGGCGGCGAAGTTGGCAGTAGCCGCTGCAATCGCATTCATGCTGGATGGATTAGAAGGGGAAAGAATGGATTGCAAGCTTCTTTGGATGGTTGCCTGACAAGCTATTGGATCAGGCTCCGTCATTCGCACACGGTGGCGGTGAGTGGGTGTGTTAGCGAAGGTGACAGTGCTCAGGAAAAGCAGTATGGTAAAGAGTTTCTTGCTCATTCTTTTTGGTCAGCGAACAGGCCCTCGCGGGCAAGTTTGTTCCGAAAATCGCTGCAAAGGTACGCAAAAAGCTGGAATTGTGGATGTAGGAGGTAATATTTTTTATGATTATCCGCAATAACACCCCTAAAATTTCATAAAGATAGACCTTCTTTTGTCATTGTTCCAGAAATAATGTGTACCTTTGCGGCGAACTCAAATAGTTCAGTATGGGCGCGTGAGCGTCGTAACATCTTATTTAATGCAAGAAAGCAGGTCGTTTTGCACCTGCTTTCATTTCAAAAAGCGATGTATTATGATTATAAAACGTCCATCTTATTTATCAAAGTCAGACGAAGAAATCTTTGCAGAGGCAAGGAAATGGCTGACAGATGTGCAGTCTGAGAATTATTCTCGGATTAGCGAGGATATGCTTCGGTTTGTCATAGAGGAAATGAACCTTGCCATTGCAGAGGCGCAAACAAGGAATAACGAGGTGCGAGATAAGGCATTACAGCTAATCGCCTTGTTGTCGGCTGTATTGGTGGCTGTTGTCGCATCCATTATAAGTGACTCCACACAACGTGAACTGTTGTGGCCATACATTTTAATTCTGGGTTATCCTGTAGTGGCTTTAACCATTACCAATGTTGTTCAAAAGAGGAATATGTCAGCAGGGAGTGTTGCCAGTTCGATGCTCTCCGAAGCTGTCAGAAAGGATTTGTTACATTGTCGGGAGAAGGACAGGAATATGGCTTTTCTTGCTCTACAGATACCTCGAAAGGAAGCAGCCCGCAACATCCTTAATAGGGAGGTCGATAAACGTCAGGCTTATTTCAAGGGGGTTATGTGGTCATTCCTTATTGCCCTCATAGTCTATTCGGCATATTTCGTCTTTGAAATCATCTCGTCTTAACAGGGATATGTGTCGTACCTGGTGTCCAGTCTGGTTCCGGGACGACTGTGGAAGGTGGATTTTGCGAAGGCTCGGATTCCACTAAGGAAAACGACTGCAAAGTATCGGCAAACGATTTAATGCCAGAGTCTATTCGTTTAATCGTATATGGGCTTGGTCTCTTTACATCATACACATAATGTCGCATCTGCCCGGGGTTGATGCCACAAATGCGGGCAAGGGAACTGGAGGATATGCCGTATCGGCCCAATTCTCGCACAAGTTCTTTCAATGTTTTCTGTTCCATGATTATGCTGCTTTGCTGTTGTATATCCTGTGCTCAAAGTCTGGCTGATAGCTTGTCCCAATCATTAGAAGGCGATGGAATAAGTCTTCACCAAAGTACCTGCGGTTAAACTTGTAGCAGTACTCATTAAGATACTCTTGCAGAAACTCAGGCTTGACACCATGATAAGTATCTGCGAATAGAGTCTTGGCATTCGCAATGGCTATGTGTACCCACGGCAACACCTTGCCAATGTCCTTGGGGTCTATCACCTGAGACTTGTGTTCTCCGAACAGGTTCTTGAAGTTGGTGTGTGAACTGCAAGCGTCTGTTATGATGGAACTGTCAGGATTAACGGCACTCACTGCCTTGCCATCAATAGTGGTGGCCTTCAAGTCTGGTATGACTATCATCTTGATATGGCCGACCTTCTTAGGTTTCATTCCTGGTTTGGCATTCTCAACATCAGCACTCTCTGCAATCACCAACACCTTGCCCTTCTTCTGACTGCCCACTCCTGCCTTCAGTTTCTCTCCTTTCCGGGAATCTGGTGTTTCAGTAGAGAAGAAGCCCTCATCCAGTTCTATGTTACCTTTTAAGGTGTATCTGTCATCACGCTTGCCCATGATAGAGCGGAGCTTGTGCAGCATCTCCCAAATGGGCTGATAGCGTTTATGGCCAAGCTGCCTCTGTAACTCTGTTGCCGAGAACGTGTGCTTTGTTGCCGTCAGCAGGTGCATGGCAATGAACCAGTAGCGGAACGGCAGTTTGGATCCGTGCATGACCGTGTTGGCGCGAAGGCTTTGACGATAGCCGCAGTTTGCACATTGGAAACACTGTTTAGAGTTTTTCCAATAATGGTGAGTATTTCCGCAGTGTGGACATACCACGCCCTCTTTGACTCGGATTTGTCTAAACTTATCCCTGCAACTTGCCTCGTCTGGAAAGTGCTGCTCAAATTCAAAAAGTTTCATGTTGTTTCTTATTTAATGCGGCGCAAAGATAGCAAAAATCGCTACTATACCCAAATATTTGGAGGACTTTTTGATGCAAATATGTCGCAGAATATAAAAATCATGGAATTTCAAGGGGTGTTATTGCGGATAATCAAAATATTTTTTTGCAAAAGTGTGTGTGGAGTTAGATTTTTTGTGTAGATTTGTGGCCAAAATGAAGTATTTTTAACGTAAAACAGATTTATGAAACAGCGTTTTCTTTGTGTTTTTATTTGGCTGGTAACGTGTCTGGCCGGTGCTCATGGTGAGTTGCTCGAAGGCTATAGCTATGACAATCATCCCTCTGCCCCTTCTGGCCTTGAATGGCAACAGCCGGAGGCCTTGTCCCTGAACAAGCTGCAGCCTCGCGCATGGTGTTTCAGCTTTGGGTCTGAGCGTAGTGCTCAGGGCGTGTTGCCTGAGCGTGGTGCTTACTGGGAATCGCTGGATGGTTTGTGGCGTTTTCATTGGTGTCGTAAGCCCGAAGATCGTCCGATGCGTTTTTTTGAGCCGTCTTTTGATGCGTCGTCGTGGGATGAGATTGCGGTGCCAGGTTGCTGGAATGTGCAGGGGATACAACCAGACGGCTCTTTGAAGTGGGGCGTTCCGATTTATGTGAATCAGAAGGTGATATTCGAGCATCGTGTGGCTGTTGACGACTGGCGTGGTGGTGTGATGCGAGAACCTCGGAACGCAGATTGGACGACGCGTGAATACCGGAATGAAGTGGGCAGCTATCGCCGAACGTTTACATTGCCAAGCGCATGGAAAACACGCCGCGTCATCATCAACTTCGACGGAGTCGATTCTTTTTTCTATCTCTGGATCAATGGACACTATGTCGGCTTTTCCAAGAACTCACGCAACACTGCCAGTTTCGATATTACTCGGTTTGTTGACTGGAAGCGGGAGGAGCAGGTTGTCGCACTTGAGGTCTATCGCAATTCCGACGGCAGCTTCCTTGAGGCACAGGACATGTTCCGGCTGCCCGGCATCATCCGTTCCACCTATTTGACCAGCGTGCCTCAGGTGGGTCTTTCTGACTTGATTGTCCGCACGACGCGTTTAACAGGCGACGGGCGTGGAAACGGTGACGCAGAGCTAGAGTTGGAGGCCGAGATCCGTTCCTTTGACAAGAAATTGCCTCGAGGGCTGAGCGTCGAGTACAAAGCCTGGCCGCTTCGTTTATATACCGATTATATCAATGGCGATGTGGCGTTGTTTGAGAGCGTCCAGCTGGACGCACAGAAGGCAGAAGACGGTTTGACCGTGACGAAGTGCAAAGCCGCTATTCCTGAAGCTCGCACGTGGTCAGCGGAAGAACCCAACCGTTATGTCTTGACGGCGACGTTGAAAGACAAGCATGGAAAGGTGTTGGATGTGCGGAGCACGTACTTCGGTGTGCGTCTGGTTGAGATTAAGTTCACGCTGGGTGGTGAGGACGAGTTCAGTTTAGACGGTCGCTATTTCTATGTGAACCATCAGCCCGTGAAACTAAAAGGAGTCAACCGACACGAGACGAACCCTTGGCGTGGTCACGCTATCACGCGTGAGCAGATGGAGCAGGAGGTGTTCCTGATGAAGCGTGGAAACATCAACCACGTCCGGAACTCGCACTATTCCAACGACCCATATTGGTACTACCTCTGTGACAAATACGGCATCTATCTCGAAGATGAGGCAAATATAGAGAGCCACGAGTATTATTATGGCGATGCATCCCTGTCGCATCCTGCCGAATGGAAGGCTGCGCATGTCGCCCGCAACATGGAATTAGTACGTGCTCACGTGAACGCTCCCTCCATCGTTATCTGGAGTCTGGGCAATGAAGCGGGTCCAGGCAAGAACTTCGTGGCCGCCTACGAAGCCATCAAACAATTCGACACCTCTCGTCCAGTTCAGTATGAACGCAACAACGATATTGTGGATATGGGCAGCAACCAATATCCGAGCGTGCCTTGGGTGGAGAACGTAGCGAAAGGAAAGGCCAGCGTGAAGTATCCATTCCACATCTCTGAGTATGCACACTCGATGGGCAATGCCGGTGGTGGTCTGGCAGACTTCTGGAAAGCGATTGAGTCGAGCAATTTCTTCTGTGGCGGTGCCATCTGGGACTGGGTGGATCAGGCCATCTGGAGTCCCAAGCCCTCTCGCGAAGGAGGAAAAGGCTCGTTCCTTTATGGCGGCGACTTTGGCGACCAACCCAATGACGGCATGTTCTGCATGAACGGCGTCATGCTGCCTGACCTCTCTCCGAAACCGCTTTATTGGGAGGTGAAGCATGTCTATCAGAATATCGGTGTTGCGTTGACGGATACGGTAAAGGGTGAGATAGAGGTTTTCAACAAGCATTATTTCATCAGCTTGAAGAATACGTGGCCACGATACCGTCTTTTGCGTGATGGTGTCGAAGTGGGCAAGGGGAGGCTTCTGGGCTTCCGCAACAGTCACGGTCCACGTGAACGTAAGACTTACCGTCTTCCCTACGAATACAGTCAGCTCGACCCTGGCTCAACGTGGACAGCCATTGTGGAGTTCACTCAGAACGAAGATGTGCCTTGGGCAGAGAAAGGCTATGTGCAGATGTCTGAGGAAGTCATTATTCGTGAAGCCGCGCAGACGTCTGGAACCACACTGTTGCCTATCACGCAGTTACAGCCAGTGAAATCGACAAAAGCCCAACAGGCAAAAGCCGCACAAGCCTTGAAACAGATAGCTTCTGGCCCCACAGTGACAGTCGAAGGCAATGGGTTCAAGGTTGTGTTCGACAATCAAACGGGCGGCATCCAACAATTCACGGCGGGTAGCCGACAGCTGATAGGCACGGGTGAAGGGCCTCGTCTCGATGCTTTGCGTGCGCCAGTGGATAATGACAACTGGTTCTATCAGACCTGGTACCAAAACGGCTTGCACAACCTTCGGCATGTGGCCACGCTGACGGCCTACGAGAAACTGACAGACGGTCGCACCGTCATTGGTTACAGTGTTACCTCTCAAGGTGAACGTCGTGGCCAGATCCAGGGAGGGAGCAGCGGTCGCTATGCCATCAAGGATGGCGACCCGATGACGGAAGAAGACTTCCACTTCCAGACCAACCTTGTCTATACCGTGCATCCCGATGGGGTTGTCCAGTTGGAAGCCTACATTGCCCCAAGCAGCCGTTTGATAACTCTTCCTCGGCTTGGTTATCTGTTCCAATTGCCCCGCACCCTCAACCACCTCACCTATTTTGGCCGCGGCCCACAGAACAACTACAACGACCGTTGCTCGGGAGCCTTCCTGGGTCAATATACGGGTAGTGTGATGGATCAGTTCGTAGCCTTCCCGAAACCACAGGAGATGGCCAACCGCGAGGATGTGCGGTGGCTTAGTCTTACGGACGCCTCCGGCATGGGTCTTCTGTTTGCCTCCACCCACTCGCCGCTTTCCACGAGTGCATTGCCGTGGAGCGACCTGGAACTCACCTTTGCTCCTCATCCTGCCGAACTGCCCCGTCCATCTGCCACGTGGCTTCACTTGGACGTGAAGGATACGGGTCTTGGCGGCACGAGTTGTGGACAGGCGCCTCCATATCGTTCCCAGCGCGTCCTGACACACGACTACGATATGGGCTTCCTCATTGTTCCTCTGCGTGAGGCTGGCGATGCACAGAAGGTGAAGGCCAAACGTGCCGGTTTCCAGCCTTCGGCCGTTGAACGCAAGCCAGACGGCAGTGTGAAAGTCTCAGTCTTGGCAGCCAGCAGCGAGGAACCTGGCGAGAATGCCGACCACCTTGTTGACGGCGACCCGGGTAGTATCTGGCACACCGCCTACGGAGTGACGGTCACGAAATATCCTCACACTGTTGATTTCGACTGCGGAGAACTCAAGACCATCCAGGGATTTACCTACATGCCACGTCAGGACGGCGGTCACAACGGCGACATCAAGGACTATCAAATACTTCTCTCTTCAGACGGAAAGACTTGGTCAGCCCCTGTGGCTGAAGGCCGTTTCGAGCCGACCTCTTCCGTCAAGCGTGTCACTTTCCAGAAACCCACCCGTGCTCGCTACCTCCGCTTCGTCGCTCTCTCCTCTCAGAATGGCCTTGACTTTGCTTCTGGAGCAGAGTTCACGGTATTGGCCGAATAAACCATCCTATAAGTATTCCTAACTAATCAACCACGTATGGACGAGAAAGTCGTGATGCAGGACGGCATCACCCACCACTTGAACAGGATGTACCAGGATTGGTTCCTGGATTATGCCTCATACGTCATCCTGGAACGTGCCGTGCCTCATCTGGCCGATGGTTTCAAGCCCGTTCAACGGCGCATTCTTCACTCCATGAAGCGTATGGACGACGGTCGCTTCAACAAAGTGGCGAACATCGTCGGTCACACCATGCAGTTCCACCCTCATGGCGATGCGAGTATCAAGGATGCCCTCGTGCAGTTGGGGCAGAAGGAGCTTCTCATCGACTGTCAGGGAAACTGGGGAAACATCCTCACTGGTGATGATGCCGCAGCCGGTCGTTATATTGAGGCACGCCTCTCGAAGTTCGCTCTTGATGTGGTTTTCAACCCCAAGACCACCGAGTGGAAGCTTAGCTACGACGGTCGCAACAAAGAGCCCATTACCCTGCCAGTGAAGTTCCCGCTGTTGCTGGCTCAGGGAGCTGAGGGCATTGCCGTAGGCCTCTCTTCCAAGATTCTGCCACACAATCTCAACGAACTCTGCGAAGCCGCCATTGCTTACCTTCACGGAGAACCCTTCCAGCTTTTCCCCGACTTCCCCACTGGCGGCAGCATCGATGTTTCGAAGTACAACGACGGGCAGCGTGGAGGCGTTGTCCGAGTGAGGGCCAAGATTGAGAAACGTGACCAAAAGACTCTTGCCATCACGGAGTTGCCTTTTGGCAAGACCACCGGTTCACCTCAGAAACCAAGCCAGTTCATCGACAGCATCCTGAAAGCTGCCGAAAAAGGTAAAATCAAAGTCCGGAAGGTGGAAGACATGACGGCTGCTGGCGTGGAAATCCTCATCCATCTGCAACCAGGCGCCAGTTCAGACAAAACCATCGATGCGCTTTATGCTTGCACCGACTGCGAGGTCAGCATCTCGCCCAACTGCTGCGTCATCGACGACAACAAGCCTTGCTTCCTCACCATCTCCGAGGTGCTTCGCCGCTCTGTCGATAACACCAAGGAACTGCTTCGTAAAGAGTTATTGATACGGCGTGGCGAACTGATGGAAGCTTTGCATTTCGCCTCCCTTGAACGCATATTCATCGAAGAACGCATCTACAAAGGCAAGCCTTTTGAGAATGCGAACAGTACGGATGAACTTTGCGAATACATCGACGAACGCCTGACCCCCTTCTACCCGCAGTTTGTGCGTGAGGTCACGAAGGATGACATCTTGCGCCTGCTCGAAATCAAGATGCAGCGCATCGCCAAGTTCAACAAGGACAAGGCGGACGAAGCCATCGCACGCATGAAGGAAGAGGTTGCACAGATCGATCGTGACCTCGCCAACATGATTGAGGTAACAGCCTACTGGTTCCGATTCATCCAGGAGAAATACGGCAAAGACCATCCACGGCTCACGGAAATCCGAAACTTCGACAGCATCCAAGCCTCCAAAGTCGTAGAAGCCAACCAGAAGCTCTACATCAACCGCGAGGAAGGCTTCATCGGCACAAGCCTTAAAAAAGACGAATTCGTGTGCAACTGTTCAGACATTGACGATGTCATCATCTTCTACAAAGACGGCACTTACAAAGTCATACGCATCGGAGAGAAAGTCTTTGTCGGCGAGACAGAACGCTCGAAGGCGGAGAAACGCAAATGCCAAATCATCCACCTTGCCATCTTCAAGAAGAGCGACACACGAACCATCTACAACGCCGTCTATCGCGACGGACGCGACGGGGCATTCTACATCAAACGCTTCAACGTCACCAGCGTCACACGCGACCGAGAATATGACATCACGCAAGGCAAACCTGGAAGCCGCGTCGCCTACTTCACCGCCAATCCAAACGGAGAAGCAGAAATCATCAAAGTCAGCCTCAAACCCAACCCCAAACTCAAGCGAGCTTTCTTCGACAAGGATTTAAGCGAAATCATGATCAAGGGTCGCGCTTCCATGGGCAACCTGCTCACCAAGCTTGATGTGGAACGCATACAACTCAAGAGCCACGGCAGCTCCACTCTCGGTGGACGAAAAGTCTGGTTCGACCACGACGTTCAACGACTCAACTACGACGAGCACGGACAATACCTCGGAGAATTTCACTCCGATGAACTCATCCTTGTCATCCTCTCCAACGGCGAGTTCTACACCACCAACTTCGACCTCAACAACCACTACGAACCCAACATCCTGCGCATCGAGAAGTACAACACCCAGAAAATCTGGACTGCAGCCCTCTTCGATGCCGACCAAGGCTATCCATACCTCAAGCGCTTCACACTCGAAGCTGCCACACGCCACCAAAACCTCCTTGGAGAAAACCCCGACAGCCAACTAATCCTGCTGACCGACACCCCACGTCCGCAGCTCCTCGTCACCTTTGCCGCCCCCGACGACTTCCGCGAACCCCTCGAAATCGATGCCGAACAATTCATCGGACAGAAAAGCTTCAAGGCCAAGGGGAAACGCATCACGACCCTCAACATCCAGAAGATTGAAGAAATAGCCAATCCTGACTCCGCCTCGGAGGAAGAGGAGGAAGAAACACCCCCAGCCCCTTCCTCTGAGGGAGAGGAAGAAGACACCCCCACAACTCCTCCCTTTGAAGGAGAGGAAGAGAATCTTGTTCCAGCCCCTTCAGGTTCCATTGATCCTCTCACCGGACAGTTCAATCTCTTTGACCAATGACCCATCTATCCATCCTCTCTCCTCACCCCTTCCTCTGCTCTCTCAAGCTCCAGCTTCCCCCCTCCCTCCCAGGAAGGGGCCGTGGGTGGGTCTTCTTTGGGTGGGTTTTCCTTTTTCTTCTCGTAAACTGCGACACTGTTGCAGCTCAAACCCGTCCTGTCTCACACGCCATCCTCTTTGGTCTCGGAGCCACACGACAACAAGATACCTACCTCTCACCCCTCCAATACAAGGGAACACAAATCCAATTCCTCTACGAAACGCTCCGCCCCACCCGACTTCTCAAAAAGCACGTCTCCAGCCAAGCCATCCTGCAGGCCGACTTCTCCTACACCCACAGCCCTGCCGAAAATGCCGATTACCTCGGCGCCGCCATCCACTATGACCACGCTTGGCACTACAACTGGCAGCTGCATTCCTTCCGCGTCATGGCAGGGCCTCAAATCGGAGCTACGCTCGGAGGACTCTACAACACCCGCAACGGCAACAACCCCGCGCAGGCAAGAGCCAGCATAAGAATCTCGGCCTCGGTCGCCGCCCTCTACAACTTCCGCCTCTGGAAACAACCATTTACCCTGCGCGAACAACTTGACATGCCACTTGTGGGAATCAGTTTCTCACCCGCCTACGGGCAATCCTATTACGAACTCTTCTCGCTCCATCACTACGACCACAACATACGACCCACAACACCTTTCAACGCGCCATCACTCCGTAGCCTGCTCACACTCGACATCCCCTTCCGACGCTCCACACTCCGGGCTGCCTACCTCTTCCATGTCCAACAGTCTCGTCTCAACCACATTCGACAACACACCTACACCCACGCCTTCCTTATCGGATACGTCCGACACCTCAACATTGTCCATCCACGTCGCAGCACTCCCGAAGGCTTCGTTCTTTAAGCCTCGTTTCTCTTCTTCGTTATTCTCTTTTCACAGCATGACACCGAAACCCTCTACATCCTCTCCTCTCCAGCACCAGCTTCCCCCCTCCCTCACAGGACGGTGCCGTGGTGGGGGCTTCTCGGGGTGGTTCTTCTTCCTCCTTCTTCTTCTCTTCCCCTCTTGTATCAAAGAAGAAACACACCCCGACACACCACAAGGAAACCTCGACGCACTATGGACAACCATCGACCGGCACTACTGTTTCCTCACCTACAAACAACAAACACTCGGCCTCGATTGGAACGCGATTCACGCACGCTACAGCCAGCGGCTGTCCGACAAGATGAACAGCAACCAGCTCTTCGAAGTCCTTGCTGAAATGATTGCCGAACTCCAAGACGGCCACGTCAACCTCTATGCCGCCCACGACATAGGACGCAACTGGAGCTGGTACGAGGACCACCCCTCCAACTTCTCGCAACAACTCCAAGACGCCTACCTCGGAACCGACTACAAAATCGCCGCCGCACTCAAGTACCGAATCCTGCCGGACAATATCGCATACCTCGTCTGCAATAGCTTTCAAACGGGACTCGGAGATGGAAATATCAGCGAAGCCCTCCACTACCTCCGCACCTGCTCAGGACTTATCCTCGACCTGCGCGATAACAGCGGCGGAGAACTTACCAATGCACAACGACTGGCACAGCACTTCACCAACGAGCGACGCCTCGTCGGTTACATCAGCCACAAGACAGGACCGGCACACGATGACTTTTCACAGCCAGAACCTGAATACATCGACCCGGCACAAGGGGTTCGATGGCAGAAAAACACCGTCATACTCACTAACCGACGGTGCTACAGCGCCACCAACACCTTCATCCGCGACCTCAAGGGTGCACCACGCATCACTATCCTCGGAGACCAAACCGGAGGAGGAAGCGGATTGCCATTTTCATCTGAACTGCCAAACGGATGGAGCGTGAGATTCTCTGCATGTCCCATGTTTGACCAAGATATGCATCAAATAGAATTTGGCATTCAGCCAGATACACTCGTCAGCCTCGCACAAGAAGACTTGTCCAAAGGCATCGACACCCTCATCGAAACTGCACGCAGCATCCTGCATCACGCACAATGATTTTCCAATAAAATCCCTCAATCCCTCACCTTCTTTGATAATTATCTAAAGCATAATGACTTACGGGTGAGGGATAGGTGAGGGATAGGTGAGGGAAGGTGAGGTTTTTCAGATTCCCTCACCATCCCTCACCAATTCCTCACCAAAGTCTCACCTATAAACTACTGTGCAACAGTTTGTTACGGTAAATGGTGAGGGAGTGAGGGATTTTTCGCCAAAAACAACATGTATCGTGTGTGCGTCGCCTGAGGCTTCACGTTCTGCCAGGAAGGTAAAGACGTTCCAGCCAGAAGGTGTTCACGTTCCAGCCGATGGTGTAAAACCCATCCGCCACGAAGGCATCATAAGACGTCCTTTTGTCGCGGTTCTATCTCCATTTTAGTTGTTTTCTTTCTTTGTTGCCGGTCAGTTGAGCACCATCAGGCCGTTTTAAGAAGGCAAAGTGTTCGCAAGCATGATAAAAGTCCAAGAAAAAAAGCCTTTTTGGTGTCTATCTCACGAAAAAGATGTACCTTTGCTCTGTCAATCGTCAAAAACTCAGCTTATGAAACTCTTCCTGCTTGATGCCTACGCCCTCATCTACCGTGCCTACTATGGTCTCATCAAAAACCCTCGTGTCAACAGTCGGGGCGAGGATGTGTCAGCAATTTTCGGCTTCGTCAACACCTTGGAGGACGTGCTGGCCAAGGAAAAGCCGACACACGTAGGTGTAGCCTTTGACCCGCATGGCGGCACATTCCGCCACGAACGATACCCGCTATACAAGGCACAGCGCGAGCAGACGCCAGAGGCCATCCGCTTCGGCGTGCCCATCATCAAGGAGATTCTCGAAGCATATCGAATCCCAGTGCTTGAAGTGACGGGATTTGAAGCCGACGATGTCATTGGAACGTTGGCGGCGCAGGCAGAAAAGATGGGGATTGAGACTTACATGGTGACTCCAGACAAGGATTACGGGCAGCTGGTTTCAGAGCATGTGCGCATGTTGAAACCGAAGAACATGGGGCCGGGCTACGAGGTTCTGGGCACTGAAGAGGTATGTGCAAAATGGGGCATCGAACGGCCTGGACAGGTCGTAGATATCCTGGGGCTGATGGGCGATGCTTCGGACAACATTCCCGGATGTCCGGGCGTGGGCGAGAAGACAGCCTCTCAGCTCATCCAGCAGTTCGGCAGCATAGAAAACTTGCTGGCGAACACCGACCAGCTGAAAGGTAAACTGAAAGAGCGTGTCACCGAGAACCGCGAACAGATTGAGCTGTCGCGCTGGCTGGCACAGATTATCACAGATGTGCCGATTACGCTGGATGTGGACGCGATGGCCTATGACGGTGGCGAGGTCGAGACGTTGGTGGCAAAGTTCGAGGCATTGGAGATGAGGAGCTTGGCGAAAAGGATCGGGGAGAGGGGGATAAGACTTGACCCCGACGCTGTCCGTGAGAACGTCGAGAGCCCGCGGAAAGGGGAGCAACTGGATTTGTTCGCTTCGGCGGAAACGGATTCTCCCAGTCAAATGCCTATTTCTTCTGAAGATGCTGAATCCAAACCGCTTGCCAGCTACGAGCACCCACTTCCCTCGCACAAGGATGGAACCGATGCCAAGGCGCTGTATCACTTGGTTTCTTCTCCCGACGCACGTGCTGAACTTGTTCGTCTGTTGTTGTCCTCCAAAGAGGTGAGCCTTGACACGGAAACGACTTCGACGGAGGCGATGGATGCAGAGCTGGTGGGGCTGAGCTTTGCGGTGAAGGAGGGCGAGGCCTTTTATGTGCCGGTGCCAGCCAACCGCGATGAGGCTCAGGCGATTGTCGAGGAGTTCCGAGGGGTGTATGAGAACACGCGGATCCTGAAAGTGGGTCAGAACCTGAAGTATGACCTCACGGTGCTGCAGAACTACGGCATCCGCTTGGCAGCTCCTATGTTCGACACGATGATTGCACACTATGTGCTGGAGCCCGAAATGCGTCATGGCATGGATTACCTGGCGGAAGTGTATCTGCATTACAAGACAATCCATATCGACGAACTCATCGGCAAGAAGGAACGTGGAAAGCCGCAGAAGTCGATGCGCGATGTGCCTGTTGAGGAGGTCTGCCCTTATGCGGCAGAGGATGCCGACATCACGCTCCGGCTGAAACACGTCTTTGTGCCAATGCTTGAAGCGGCTCGAGGCACGAGCCTGTTCGAGGAGGTGGAGATGCCGCTCATGCCGGTCCTGGCCGACATGGAACGCACGGGTGTCTGCCTTGACTCGGAAGCACTGCGTCAGGCCAGCGAGACACTGAGGTCAGAGCTGGAACAGACGGAAAAGGATATCTATGAGCTGGCAGGTGCCGAGTTCAACATCTCATCGCCGAAGCAGGTGGGTGAAGTGCTCTTTGAACGCCTCAAGCTTTTGCCCAACGCACGGAAAACAAAGACGGGCGCCTATTCCACGAATGAGGAGGTATTGCAACGCATTCGCTCAAAGCATCCTATCGTAGAAAAGATTCTTGATTATCGAGGAAAGCAGAAGCTCATCAATACTTATCTGGAGGCCCTGCCTCGGCTGATCAATCCCCGCACAGGGCATATCCATACCAGTTTCAACCAGACGGTGGCTGCCACAGGGCGTTTGTCTTCGAGCGACCCGAACCTGCAGAACATCCCCGTGCGCACAGAGGATGGCAAGGAAATACGCAAGGCATTTGTTCCGGAACCTGGGCAGCTTTTCTTCTCTGCCGACTATTCTCAGGTGGAGTTGCGCATCATGGCTCATCTCAGTGGTGACGAAGGACTGATCGAGGACTTCCGGCTTGGCCATGACATCCACGCAGCCACAGCTGCCAAGATTTTCCATAAGCCAATGGAAGAGGTCACAAGAGAGGAACGCAGTCGTGCGAAAACGGCCAACTTCGGCATCATCTACGGCATCACTGCCTTCGGCTTGACAGAACGTCTCGGCATCAGCCGAACAGAATCCAAGGAACTCATAGACAATTATTTCAAGACCTATCCGCGTGTCCACGCATTCATGCAGGAAAGCATAGACTTTGCCCGACAGCATGGATACACCGAAACAATACTTGGACGACGTTGCTATCTGCGCGACATTAACTCAGCGAACGCCACGGTGCGCGGTTTCGCTGAGCGCAATGCCATCAATTCACCTATCCAAGGCTCTGCTGCGGACATCATCAAGCTGGCTATGGTACGCATCCACCGTCGTTTTGCCGAAGAGGGTTTGCGTTCACACATGATTCTGCAGGTGCACGACGAACTGAACTTCAGTGTCGTTCCTAAAGAACGTGACCTCGTGGAGAAAATTGTCATTAGCGAGATGGAAGGAGCCATCGACATGCGCGTGCCACTCATCGCAGATGCAGGATGGGGCCGCAATTGGCTGGAAGCTCATTGAACAGATTCACCATGGTATGAGGATGCCGATGAAGCCACAAAGACAGCCAACCATCGTTCCCGCTATGACCTGCCAAAGCGTATGCTGACGAAGCAACATACGGCTGGTGCCGACCATGCCTGAAACCAAGATGCTAAGGCATAGCCACCAGACGGGATTGAAAGAGAATAGAAAGCTGTAGGCCATGAGTGCACCGATGATGCCGCCAGCACCTGCGCAGTGCATCGAAATCTTCCACCAAACGTTCACCAAGGCACAAACGCCTTGAATCATCATTGCACTGACGAGAAGACCACCTATATATGAAGGAAGGTGGAAGCGGTAGATCAGATGAAGGGTGAAAGCGTAGTAGAGGAAGTGAACGAGATAGGGAAAGAAACGTTTCTCACGTAAACGCAGGTGATGTAGATGAAGACCATTCATGTGGCGCCAGATGCGAATCGTCGTCCGCGGCAACACGATGGTGCCCAACACAACCAGCAATAGAATCAGTGCCTTGAATGTCCACGGCAACAGACTCAGATAGGTGAACGTAAACAATACGCCAAAACCCACCAGCGGAAAATACTGTGGACGAAAGATGGCGGACAACGCCCTGGCACCGATGAGAAGGATGTGCATCAGACGAAAAATGTAGCGTTTGCTGAAATCGGTTGCAAAGTTAAGAAGATTCTCGCGAATATGGATGAAAAATCATGGTATTTTCCTTTGTCGTTTGCATAAAGTAAGCTATTTTTGCCGACGAAAAGTAATTATTATACACAACATTTACATTTATACTATGGATTTGACAGGAAGAAGAGAGAGCTCGAACGTCGATGACCGTCGTCGCATGAGTGGTTCAACGAAAGCCGGTATCGGCGGATTGGCAGGTGTCATCATTGCCTGCCTGATGGCCTGGCTGTCTGGTGGCGATGTGTTTCAGGCTTTCCAGCAAGCCGGAGGACTGGAAGCTATCACGAGCCAGAACGTCAGCACAAGTGATCAACAACAACGCGAGTTCACGGAAGAGGAACAGGCATTGGCCTTGTTCTCCAGCCAAGTGCTCGCCAGCACCGAGGATGTGTGGAGCGAGGTCTTCAAGACTCAGCTTGGCAAGACTTACATTCCGCCCCGAATGGTTCTCTACACTGGCAGCATACAGACGGGCTGCGGTGCAGGGAATGCCAGCGTGGGACCGTTCTATTGCTCGGCTGATCAAGCTTTGTACATCGACCTTTCGTTCTTCACGGACATGAAGAAGACGCTCGGCGCTGATGGTGATTTTGCCTACGCTTACGTCATTGCCCATGAAGTTGGTCACCACGTGCAGCATCTTCTTGGTACACTCAGCAATGCTCATAGCCAGATGGCCAAAATGAATGAGACGCAGTCCAACAAGGTCAGTGTGCGTATTGAGTTGCAAGCAGACTTCTATGCTGGGGTCTGGGGCTACCACGAAGGCAAGACTTTCGGCTCACTTGACGACGGAGATCTTCAAGAAGCTATTCGCTGTGCGCAGGTAATCGGTGATAACTACCTTCAGGAGAAAGCACGTGGCTATTCTCAGCCCGAGAGCTTCACGCATGGCACAAGTGCTCAGCGCATGAAATGGCTGAAGCTTGGACTGCAGACTGGAAACATGAGCCGTGGCGACACCTTCAGCATCAGCGAGAGTCAACTATAGTCATCCTTGTTTGGCCTTGAAGGCCAGAGCGTACATCTTCATCTGCTTCAGCATGGCCAGAAGGCCGTTGCTGCGGGTGGGTGAAAGGTGTTCGCGCAGGCCAATACGCTCGATGAAATAGAGGTCGGCATCGAGAATCTCTTGTGGCGTATGGTCGCTGAGAACACGAATGAGGAGGGTGACGATGCCCTTCACGATGAGGGCGTCGCTCTCAGCCTCGAAATGCACGAAGCCTTCCGGAGTGAGGTCTGCCGTGAGCCAGACACGGCTTTGGCAACCGTCGATGAGGTTTTGCTCTGTCTTGGCACTGGCGGGCAGAGGTTGTTGCTCGTTGCCTAAGTCAATAAGCAATTGGTATTTGTCCATCCAGTCGTCGAAGTCGGAAAACTCAGCGATGATGTCGTCTTGAATATCGTTGATAGTCATAGTTTTTATCCTTCTAACAATCTCTCTTTCTTGATGGAAGAGAGGTCGTCTTTTTAATGATCGTTGTAGAGTAGTTGGAGGAGTGTCTGTCCAACAGCCTTGAGTACGGCGGGGTCGATGTGTTCCGGAGTGTCGTTGATGGTGTGCCATGTGGGACCGAAACTGGAATCTCCATCATCCACGTGGGGTACAATGTCTATGGCTGGAATGCGTGCCAGTTGAGAAACGGGCACATGGTCGTCTTTCACGTAACCTCCTTTACGAAGGACAAAGATGTTGCCATAGCCCAGCTGTCCTGCCAAATGCCATACCATATTCACAAGTGGCAAGGCTGACTGACGTGAGAAGCCCTCCATCTCGAAACGTGCACCACGTCCGCCCACCATGTCGAGGTTGATGGCATAGCGTGCTGTATAACCAGAGGCAAAGGCTTGTTCGGCCCAATAGCCAGAACCAAGGCACCAGAAGTCAGCCTCTTCTTCTTCATCGGTCTCTGCCCATTGCGGTGTTCCTTGGTCCTCGAGGTCGAAGCAAATGAAGTCAACACCAAATGAGAGAGGCTGCATGGCTAACAGGCGTGCAATCTCCAGCATCACGGCCACACCTGAAGCACCGTCGTTGGCTGCGAGCACAGGGCTACGGTGGTTTGCTTTGTCGGGGTCATTGTCGGCCCAGGCACGGCTGTCCCAGTGGGCGGTCAAAAGTACACGGTCTGATTGCTCTGGATTGACACTTGCTATCACGTTGCGACAAGGAAGTAGCTTGCCGTCATATCCTTGTAGCTGGGTGCGTTGTTCGGTTACTTCAGCTCCCAGAAGCGAGAACTGTCGGACAATCCAATCGCCACAGGCTTCGTGAGCCGCACTGCCAGGAACACGTGGTCCAAAGTTGCATTGCGCCTGAATAAAGGCCATTGCCGAATCAGCAACGAAAATGGGCGCAGGTGCCAATGCAATGGTGTCTGCTGTAGTGGAACTTTGCTTACTGCCACCGCCACAAGACAAAAGGATGGCGGACATCAGGCAGGAAAAGAGGAAAAGAAGGTTTTTCATAATGCACGGTCTTGTTGTACTTGTTCCATCACTCGCAAGAAGTTCCTTCCCCAAATGAGACGGAGGTCGGCTTCGGAATACCGTTCACGAAGAAGACGGCGGGTGAAGTTGATGAGCTCTGAAGCGGATGCCAGTCCAGACACCCCACCGTCGCCATCGAAGTCTGTACCGATACCCACATGTTCTATACCCATTACCTCGACCATGTGGTTGAGATGAGCCACGGCATCAAGGATAGTGGCCTGCCCGTCTTTGCGGAGGAAGCCGTTGTAGAAGGTGACTTGAGCTACGCCGCCTTTGGTCGCGAGAGCACGCAACTGATCGTCAGTCAGATTGCGCGGATGATTACAGAGAGCGCGACTGGAAGAGTGGGAGCAGACGATAGGGTGTCGGCTGATATCCAGAGCATCATAGAAACTGCGTTCGCTGGCATGGGAGAGGTCAACCATCACCCCAAGACGGTTCATCTCGCGGACAACCTGTGCTCCGAAATCCGACATACCTTCCAATGCCTCACCTTCGTGAGGACGTGCTGAACCGCAAATGTCGTTGTTCCCATTATGGCACAGCGTCATGTAAACGACTCCTTTCTGTGCAAAGTGTTCCAGCAATGAAAGATCGTGTCCGATAGCATAACCGTTTTCTATGCCGAGCATGATGGCGTGTTTACCTTCTTTTTTCAGTTGGTAAAGGTCTGCTGGTGTTCGGGCAAGACCGACGGCGTTGGCATTTTGCTTTACCAATTGTTCTACGCGACAGAGTTGATGATTGGCATAGTCCGTGGCGGCGGAAAAGCCTTCAGGTGTGCGTTCTCCTTGTGGAATGTAAGCCACCATGATGCTGGCATCCAGTCCACCTTCTGTCATCTTGTGGAGGTCCACGAGGATGCGCGGGTCACGCTGGTTGAAGTGGATGTCTTGATTGAAGAACATGGGTGTATCGCAATGGCTGTCCAACGTGAGGATACGATGGTGTAAACGACGAGCCGATGCGTAATTGGCAGCTTCGTCTGTCAGCCAACGGAAAAGTGGCATCATAGACTCGTCGTTTCGTAAGCAGAAACATTCGGGATGCCACTGCACACCGATGATGCTCTTGTGTTCTGAAGACTCCACCGCTTCAATGACACCATCCTTGGCAAATGCAGAGATGCGGAGATGTGGCCCTGCTTCCCGGACTGCTTGATGGTGAAAGCTGTTGACGGCAAGCGTATCAGTCCCAAAAATAGAGTGAAGCAACGAATCCTCTTCTATATTAACGGTGTGTGAAGCGTAAGAGCGGTCAAGGTCTTGGCTGTGTTTGATGGAAGGTGATGGGATGTCCTGCCAGATACTCCCGTCCAAAGCCGCTGCCAACATCTGAATACCCCGGCAGATGCCTAAGATGGGTATCTGCCGGTCAAAGGCCAAACGAATGAGCAGAAGTTCTGCCAAGTCACGACGGGGGTTGATGTTTCCCAACTTTGGCAAAGGTTCTTCGTTTACAAAAAGTGGATTAAGGTCAGCACCGCCAGAGAGCAACAAACCGTCAATGCGGTCAAGTACCGAAACCAATGCATCTGCATTATCTGTAGGAGGCAGAATGACAGGTGTGCCACCCGCACGGAGGACACTTTCGAAATAACCTTCAGCCAGCTCACATCCTTTCTCTCCGAAATTGCCTGTGATGCCTATCAAAGGAAAAGGCCGAGCTCCTGGGAAGTTGGCATGAAGGGAATCGTAATGAGATTTCCAGTCAAACATACGTTAATCTTCTGCTGTGTCGGAAATGAGGCCCGCTTTGCGTGCAGTGAGTGCCTTGATGGCCGCCACATCTTTTTCAGACAGACCAATAGGAACTTCTTTCTTGATACTCTGCTTGAGAGAAATGAGCGTTTCGGTGGCGATAACACCTTCTATCTCTTGTAAACGGTTGTTGAGCAGCTCCATCAAGTGGGCATTGTCGCGGGCATAGAGTTTGATGAGCATGGTGTAAGGCCCTGTGGTAAAGTGGCATTCCACAATTTCAGGTATCTTTTCGAACTCACTAACCACATGTTTGTACATCGAACCGCGTTCGAGCGTGATGCCGACGTAAGTGCAGGTATTATAGCCAAGAGAAGCAGGACTCACATAATAGCCTGATCCAATGATAACGCCAATATCCACCAAACGCTGAACGCGCTGATGAATGGCTGCACGAGAGACACCACATTCAGCGGCCACATCTTTAAAAGGTATGCGCGCGTTGCGCGTGATAATCTCAAGAATCTTTTTGTCTAAGCTGTCAATCTTTTCCATAAGTGTAAGCTTTACTTGGGCATAATGATTGCAAAAGTAGTCAAAAAGTTTCAGATGGCAAGCTTTTTAACAGAAAAAAAGACACCAAAAGCATTTTTGGTGTCTTTTTGTTGATTAGACGGCTTTGGTTTTTATTGTACTATTTCCAAAAGTTCAACGGTGAAGATGAGCGTAGAGAATGGTGGAATCTTTCCAGCTTCACGTGCGCCGTATGCCAACTCTTGCGGGATATAAAGTTCCCACTTTGAACCGACTGGCATCATGGTCAGTGCTTCTGTCCATCCCTTGATGACTTGGTTGCAACCAAAAGTTGCTGGTTGCTTTCGCTCATAGGAACTATCGAAGACGGTGCCATTGATGAGGCGTCCTTCATAGTTCACCTTCACTTTCTGTGTTGCTGTGGGCACAGCACCAGTTCCAGCTGTTATCACTTTGTACTGGAGTCCGCTTGGAGTGACTTTGACATCTTTGTTCTTGGCATTTTCCTTCAAAAAGTTCTCTCCTTCGATGCGATTCTGACCGTACTTGGCTTCCATCTTCACTTTTTGATAGTATTCCATCTGCTTGTTAGCAACGGCTTGGGCGCTGTCTTGTGTCAAGCGGGCATTGCCATTGATGGCATCACGGAAGCCTTGGACAAACAGTTCCTTGTTAAGCAGATCAACAGAGTCATTGATTTGACGGTTCACCTGTTGGACAATCTGATTTTCTACCTGTTGACGGATTTCAATACCAGTGAGGCGCGCCTTCAGCTTCTTGTCAGCCTCGGTCATCGTCGTTTGGTCAAAGCCCTGTAGGAAATCTTGCATATAAGCCGATTCGACACCCATGCGCTGTGAAAGGTAGTTAATAAGGCCGTTCGTTTGTGCTATTCCGTAAGCATAGCTGAAATCGGCCATCGAAACAGTATCCACTTTCACTGCTTCGGGCTGTTTGGCTTTCTTGCTCTTCTTCTTGGCTGCAGACATGTTGCCGCAGACAAGAAGAATGAGCAGAAGTGTCGTTATCTTCAGAACTTTCATCGTTCTTTATTTCTCAATGCTGATGAGGTCGATGGTGAAGATGAGGGCAGAGAAGGGCTTAATATTGCCCATGTCCTGGCTGCCGTAAGCCTGATCCTGTGGGATATACACCTTCCACTTGGAGCCAACGGGCATGGTGGTCAGGGCAGCCTTGAAACCAGGAATCACTTGACTGGCACCAAAGACAGTCGGGTCTTTGTCCATGTTGCTATCGAAGACGGTGCCATCGATGAGTGTGCCTTCATAGTGGACTTTCACGCGGCAAGTGTCAGCGGCTACTTCGCCAGTGCCTTCGGTCAGGACTTCATACAGGACACCGTTGCCCAGTTCTTTTATACCATCCTTCTTGGCAATCTCAGCAAGGAACTCTTCGCCCTTTTTCTTGTTTTCGCCATATTGCTTTTCGCGGGCAGCGTTGCGGACAACGTCCATCTTGGTTTGGGCATAAGTGTTGGCAGAGTCGAGCGTCATGATGTCGAACTTGCCTGCCACGGCAGCCATGAAGCCTGCATAAAGGTTTTTCTCATTGATGGTCTGGGTGCTGTCTTCACCAAAAATCATTTGGTTGATGTTCTTCACCATACCTTGACTGACCTGCTGTCCAATCTGAAGACCTGCATAGTAGGCTGTCTTCTTGGGGTCTTCGCCAGACTTTGCACTTTCGTAGAATCCCTTGAGGAATTCGTCAATGTAAGCGGTGTCAACACCCATGCGCATGACGAGGTAGTCTTTCAAGCCTTGGGTCTGGCTCATGCCGATGGCATAGCTGAGGGTGTCGATGTCAGTCTTAAGGCTTGCATTGGGAGCCGACTGATTGCAAGAGGTCATGATAGCCATCACAGCCACTGCAAAAAGAATGGAAATCTTTTTCATTTTGCTTTTTCTTTTGTTATTGTTAATGAAAATAATTTGGGTTATTGTCTAATCTATTTTATAGTATCTTGATGAGTTCTACGTCAAAGATGAGAGTGGAGTATGGAGGGATGCTACTGCCGGCACCACGTTCGCCGTACCCCAACAGATAGGGGATAAAGAAACGGTACTTGGCACCTTCCTTCATCAGCTGCACACCTTCTGTCCATCCGGGAATGACACCATTGAGAGGGAAATCGGCTGGTTCTCCGCGTTTGTAGCTACTATCAAAGACAGTACCATTGATGAGCGTGCCTTCGTAATGACAGCGAACTTTGTCAGTTGCTTTCGGGTTACGGCCTGTTCCTTCTGTCAGAACTATATATTGTAAGCCGCTCTTGGTCGTGATGACTCCTTCACGTTTGGCATTTTCTTCGAGGAAAACCTTTCCTTCGGCAATGGCGACCTGGGCCTGTTGACGGGCTTGCTTGTCGAAATATTCGTTGAGCAGAGCCTGTGCCTCACGGTGTGACATGGCCAGTTTGCCATCTGTCAGCACGTCGCAGATGCTCTGTGTGAAGTCTTGGACATTGAAATCTTCTATTCCCATGCTCTTGAGTTGTTGACCGATGCCAAGACCCAATGCGTAGCTGATTTTGTTCATTTTTGCCTTTCCTTATTTAAAATTGCGCGCAAAGGTACGCTTTTTCTCTCTACTTTCGTCTATTATTTGAGCTTTTTTATCTTTTTTATCTTATTCATGGCAATTCTTCCGCTTTTTTTCTCTACTTTTGCCTTCGGAATTCACAGTAAAGAGACTTTTATGAAGAAAATGGTTATCTTGACAGGAGCTGGGATGTCTGCCGAAAGCGGCATCAGCACCTTCCGTGATTCTGGAGGCCTGTGGGAACAGCATCGGGTGGAGGATGTGGCTACTATCGAGGGTTATATACGCAATCCACAGCTTGTCATTGATTTCTACAATGAACGCCGGAAACAGTTGCCTACGGTGAAACCTTGCCGGGGGCATGAGTTGGTGGCGGCTCTCGAAAAGAACTATGATGTGACAGTTGTCACCCAGAACGTTGATGATTTACACGAGCGAGCAGGTTCCACCAACGTGATTCATCTGCATGGCGAACTGATGAAGGTCACCTCCAGTATCTCTCCCAACGACCCGTTGCAGATTCAGACGCTCACACCCGAGCATTTGGAAATCCACATGGGCGAAACCGCACCCGATGGCAGCCAGTTACGTCCTTTCATAGTCTGGTTTGGAGAGGCCGTTCCGATGATAGAGAAAGCGGCTGAAGAAGCCATGAAGGCAGACATCTTTGTTGTCATTGGCACCAGCTTGAACGTTTATCCTGCAGCCGGACTCGTACAGTTCGTCGCGCCTGAAGTGCCAGTCTTCCTGATTGATCCAAAGGATGTTCCATGGACGTCCAGCCACCGCTATACACATATTAAGAAAGGAGCATCTGCGGGTATGGAGGAATTATTGGAGGATTTGGGCATTGAGAATTAAAAGTTGAAGCGTAAGGAAAAAAGAATCATGAAAAGTCAGAAACTGGAAGCCTTGATGGCAGAGCACCGTCATTGGCAAGACATTATAGGCTTGCGAACCGTGGCCGACTTGAATGCCGCCATCCGTGCCGGATATGCCACCGAAATCATCAATGTCAGCGAGGCATTGCAGGAACGCAAAATCGCATCTGTGGCAGACGAGGTTGCACGACGTGGATGCAAATTGGTGCTGTTGGCCGGGCCCAGTAGCAGCGGAAAGACAACAAGCAGTAAACGGCTGGCCATACAGCTGGGAGCCTGTGGATTGCATCCACTCACCATCTCTATGGACGATTATTTCGTAAATAGGGTTGACACCCCACTTGACGACAAAGGCGAATATGACTACGAATGCTTGAACGCCCTTGATCTCCCCTTCTTCAATGCACAACTCACAGCTCTTTTGGCGGGTGAGACCGTTGAATTGCCGCGTTACGACTTTGTCAAGGGAGAGCGTGTCCCCAGTGAGAAAACACTCACCTTAGGTGACAACAATGTGCTCATCATCGAGGGAATACACGCTTTGAACCCACAGCTCACATCCCGGATTCCACGTGAACAGAAGTTTCAGCTCTACGTATCTGCACTTACGACCATTCAGCTCGACGAAAACCGCCGGATTTCGACTTCAGACAACCGCTTATTACGCCGCATCATCCGTGATAAGAAATTCCGCAACTACTCAGCAGAGGAAACCATTCATCGCTGGCCAAGTGTCCGTGCGGGTGAAGAGAAATGGATCTTTCCTTTTCAGGACAACTGCGACACGATGATCAATACTGCCCTTCTCTATGAGCTGTCTGTCCTTCGCACCTATGTCCTTCCAGTCCTTGAAGAAGTGCCAGAGAGTTCAGAGGCCTACGCAGAGGCTTTCCGCCTGCGTCGGTTCATAGGCTTCTTCGAGCCAATCCCCGACAAACAGATTCCTCTCACATCCTTGTTACGCGAGTTTCTCGGAGGCTCCAGCTTCCATTACTGATAGAGCTGCATGATTAACTGGAAGATTATCTGGAAGATTATTGGGCAACTGCTCTATCTTGAAGCAGCGATGATGGTAGCCTGTCTGGCTATGTCGTTGTGTTACCACGAAGATGATGCAGTGGCGTTTGGCATTTCCGTGGCACTGACTCTGTTCGGAGCCTCTGTTATGAACTACGTCGGTCGTCACTCGACCAATACCATGTCACGGCGTGATTCCATCCTGGTGGTCTCGTTGGTATGGGTGATTTTCAGCTTCTTTGGTGCCGCACCTTTCCTGTTAAGTGGCTATTTATCCAATCCTGCAGATGCCTATTTCGAGACCATGAGCGGCTTCTCCACGACCGGTGCCAGCCTCATCGACGATGTGGAACGCCTGCCACATGCACTTCTTTTTTGGCGAAGCATGACTCAGTGGATAGGTGGTCTGGGCATCATCTTCTTCACCATTGCCGTTGTTCCCTCGCTCGTCGGTGGAACTGTCAAGGTCTTTTCAGCTGAGGCCACGGGTCCTATGCGTCCCAAGATGCATCCTCGTCTTAGCACTACAGGACATTGGATTTGGGGCATCTACACGATGCTGACAATCATCTGCGCATTGTGTTTCTACCTTGAAGGTATGAGCGGCTTCGATTGTGTGAATTATGCCATGACCGTGGCAGCAACAGGAGGCTTTGCCACTCACAATTCCTCTACAGGCTACTTCCATAGTGTAGCCATTGACTATACTGCCATCTTCTTCATGTTCATCTGTGGCACTAGTTTCACCTTACTCTATTTAGCCATCTTCAAACGCAAGATACGCGACTTCTTCCGCAATTCGGAGTTTCGTCTTTATGTCTCCCTCATAGGCTTGTCCACGGCGTTTATCATGTTTTTTCTCATGAGGACGAACCATTATTATTTTGAAGATGCAATCCGTTCGAGTTTATTCCAAGTCGTTTCCTTTATTACCACGACGGGCGTATTCAATGACGATGCGGGGAAGTGGCCGCATATTACTTGGGTGGTCCTTAGCGTGTGTATGTTTTTTGGCGGCTGTTCGGGCAGTACGGCTGGCGGATTCAAATGCGTCCGTGGCGTGATGCTCTTTCAAGTACTGCGCAACGAGTTCAGGCGTCTGATGCATCCCAATGCTGTTTTACCAGTTCGTGCCAATGGTTCCACGGTTTCAATGTCCTCTCAACTGACCTTACTGGCCTTTTTTGCGGCCTATATGGTGATGTGTTTCTTCACTTACTTTATCATGATTCTTCAGGGTATTGACAGTACAAACTCTATCACCATAGCAATCAGTTGTGCCAGCAATGTGGGTCCTACACTCGGATTGGAGATAGGCCCAACGATGTCGTGGAATATTCTTCCCGACGACATCAAGTGGTTACTCTCTTTGTTGATGCTCATGGGGCGACTGGAGATACTGAGCGTGGTATCCCTCTTTACCCGTAGCTTTTGGCGAGGAAAGTAGATTCATTGTCCGTTTCACCTATCTTCGTGATCATCTTTTACAACATCGATGTCCTCGCAAATGAACAATGCATAAAACCAGGTGTATAAGTCAAAGATTAAATATCTCTTATCCCATTGGTAATAAACCCACTTGACTTCTAAAAGCCTAATATTCATCTTCGTTGAGATTTAAATACCGCATTGGGAACCATAAGTTTACACCCTGTGGCGTGACTATTGTGAAGGTTATTTGGCACCGAAATACGCTAAAAGGCCGAATTAGATCTGTCTTCATCATCATCGGTCACCACTATAATTCAAGGGAATTTGAATTAAGCAGGAAGTCGTAGATACTTATGGTAGTGAAGCCATGCTCATTACGGTGTACCAGGCATTCTTCTCCGGTGATGATGATTTTCTTGAACGAATCATTCACCCTCAATAGTGACGCTTGCTCTTGCTGACGTTTCTCTTCGTTCTCCATCCGGAAAGCCGATTGGATATAATACCGCTTGCTGCCCAGATTGCATACGAAGTCTATCTCC